>CAJJAT010000016.1 GCA_905182175.1 Flavobacteriales bacterium UBA1494
AATCCATCATTTTGTCATTAAATTTTTCTTCTACCATTTCTAAAAATTCTTTAAAAATTAATCTCTCCATAGCTCTTAACTTAAGGTAATTTCTTTGTCAGATATCATTTTGTATATTGTCGATTTACCTACGTTCAGTCGTTTTGAAACATTCACCACATCGTTGTTGTATTTCGTTAAGAAGTACTTTACAATGTCGCACGTGTATTCTCTCAATGATTTTTCCTCTGCCAAAAACACTTGGCCTGATTTTATATATGTATAATTTATGTCGTTGTCCGTAATTGTGTTTTCATCGCACAATACAGCTGCTAAATCAATCATGGCCTTTAGTTCGCGAACATTTCCAGGGAAGTTGTACTTCAACAACTTCTCCTTGGCTTCTTTTGTCATTTTGGCTTTGGGCTGCTTGTTCTCTTTAGCATAGGCTGAAATAAAATGATTGGCCAAAATTAGTACATCGTTTCCCCTTTCTCTTAAAGGTGGTAGTTCAATTGGCAGACCCATTACACGATAAAATAAATCTTCTCTAAAATTTTTATCTTGAACTTCTTTCTGCAAGTCTTTGTGGGTTGCAACAATTACTCTAACGTTTAATTTTACCAATTCTGAGCCGCCGACTCTTGTGATCTCTCGCTCTTGTATAACTCGAAGGATTTTACTTTGCAGGTTCAGGTCTAACTCCGCAATTTCATCTAAAAAAACAGTCCCGCCTTGTGCTTCTTCAAACTTTCCTTTTTTGCGAGCTATAGCTCCTGTAAAGGCTCCCTTTTCATGTCCAAACAATTCACTTTCAATTAGCTCTGCTGGTATAGCTGCCATGTTTACTGCAATAAATGGTTTTTTGCTTCGATCTGAATTGAAATGTATGGCCTTGGCAACAACCTCTTTTCCCGTTCCAGTTTCTCCAGTTACCGAAACATTGATGTTAGATTTACAAGCCTTTTCCATCATTTTAAAGGTCTTTTTTATAGCAGCACTTTGCCCAATTATAGTTTTCTCGAAAGTAAACTTTTCCCCTAATTGCTCTTGTAAATGATTTACTTCATCTCTTAAAGCTTGGATTTCTCTTGCTCGAATAACAGAATTCCAGAGTAGATCCTTTGTATTATCGTCTTTAATCAAGTAGTCGTAAGCGCCTTTTTTTAGCAACTCAAGGGCAACACTAATCTCTTCTTGTCCACTAATTACAACTACAGGAATTTGAGTATTCCAATTTCTGATTTTTTCGAGTAGTTCATCACCTGTCATGTCGTCCATGCTGTAATCTACTGTGATGAGCTGTGGGTTTAAATGTAAATTTTTTAAACACTCCTTACCTGATGCAAAACAAGTCACTTCGTAATCGGGATTTAACGATAGGTGATATTCTAATATTTGAGAATACCAAGGATCGTCATCAACAACAAATATTTTATATGCACTCAATTTTTCTTTTTTTTAGATTATTTTCCAATGTAAAGAAAAATTTTAAATATGTTACAACTGAACCAGTTTTTCATTTTTATTCAACTGTTTCTGCCATTCTGCCAGTATTTTATTCATTACAAGCACTTTCGAAATTAAGATTTGACTTAGGATTAATATCAAAATTGTTACTGTTACAGAGGTGATTGAAGCTAAAATAACACCTGCAACGAGCAAGCTAAACTGTAAAATCACAATTTTAGTGACAACCTTATTGTGATTTTGGCCTGCATTTAAAAATAAATGATGCATATGAGTTCTGTCTGCTTTTAAAATCGAATTTCCCTTGGAATATCGTTTTATAAATACTCGAATGGCATCGATTACAGGTACCATTAACACGCAGGTAATGAAGGTGAATATAAATTGCGAGTTAGCCATTCCATCTGTTCCTTGGAGTAGAATTATACTCACGAAAGTAAATAGAAAACCTAGTGTCATAGAGCCCGCGTCACCCATAAAAATTTTTGCCGGGAATAGGTTGTGTTTTAAAAAGGCAAGTAACGCAGCAGAAACACCAAAGCAAAAGATTGAAATGCCATCTAGACCCAAGCTAAGGGCAATTAAACCTAGCAAGGTAGACGTAACAAATCCAAGTGTTCCTGCCAAGCCGTCAACGCCGTCAATAAGGTTAAATGCATTAGTTGATCCGACCAATACAACTACAGTAATGACATGTTGAAAACTTAATGATATTTCATAAATACCAAACATTCCAAACATGGATTCAATTCTAACTCCTGAAGCAGAAACAGCTATTGCAGCAGTTATTTGCGCAGTCAAACGCAACTTCACAGAAATGTCAAATCGGTCGTCCAAAACAGACACAATAAAAACTAAGAGCGCAGCGGTAAATGGAATTACAAAAGTTTGAAGAGATTCACGAAGTAATGGACTTAGAAATGAGGCAAGGGTAATTGCGCTTAGTATGCTTAGTCCTCCTACAAGTGGAATAGAACGTTGGTGTATTTTGCGATGGTTCGGATGATCTACCAATCCAACTGATCGGCTAAGTTTAGAAAAGTATTTTATAAATAAATTAGTCATGATTACGCATCCCAAAATAAATACAGCCGATTGAATGTGTCTTGTTTCCATAATATTTTATCTTAAGGTTGAAAGGTTCTTACTTTTCGTAGAAAAACTTTTGGTTCTGCAAATGAGATACTTCGTAGTTGATTAATTTTGAATTAGGCGTTTTACTGAGACGAGCTTTTACCGTTTGTTTCTTAGTCGTGCGCAACGATTTTTGAACTAAATAGTCATATTTATTAGCAATAGTTTTCCAAGTATATCGCTTATCTGCAATTTTCTTCATTGCTGTGCTGACGTTTTTTAATTCTCTTACAGAAGTCTTTTCAATTAATTTTATGAGTTCATTTCTAGTGCTAAAATACAAAGCTCTGTGCTCAGTTGTTGTTCTGTTGTAAGAAACACCGAAGGCAATTACCGGTAATCCTAAATACATTGCTTCTACTAAAGAAGGATTCGTTCCGCCAGCACTATGACCGTGAACATATACCATAGCATTTGAGCGTAAAACGTCTAACTTTTTTTGGTCATAAATAGGGTCTAATAGAATAAGGTTGGTGTAATCCAAAAATTTGTCTTTTAATTCTCTACCGTAATCACTGCTGTTCCAATTACCAACTATTACAAGGGTGTATTTCTGCATCTCTGAGAAAGCTTCTAAAATTACATGAACGTTGTTTTCGGGTTCAATTCTACACACTTTAAAAGCGTAAGATTTTTTTAAAAAGGAGTATTGTTTTTTATCCTCAACAGTTGGTTTAATTTTTAAGGTATGGTCGGCACCATATTCAATAATCTGACTTAAACTTCCGTATCGTTGGGCGGTATAGTTTTGTATGCTTTCATTATCGGAAATATCAATGTGCGAGTATTTAACTGCTAGGCCCTCTGCCCACCATAAATACCATTTAGCTAATTTATTCCATTTGTCACGCTTCCATTCAATGCCGTCAATAGAAACGATTATTCTTGTAGATGTGAACAAACGAATAAATGGAAAAAGCCAAGCTCCTGCAACGCCTAAAACCAACAATACGTCAGATTTAAATAGTGCATGAACGATAGAAATTGCATCGTAAATAATGCTTTGAATGCCATTCGCCTTGAAAGGTAAGTAAGTAAGTTTAGCGCCCTTGTAAGTTGCTTTTCTTTCTGATTTCGCATACTTTTTTCCAGAGCAATAAACGGTTATTTCGTAATCATCAGTCGTGTGTTCTACCAGGCGTTCTGCAAGCGTTTCAAACCCACCGTAGCAAGCAGGTAAACCAACGGTTCCTATAATGGCTAATTTATTTTTCATTCTATTCCAATTTATAGATAATATGCTAAGGTCATGCCTTGATTTGGTTTGTTTTTAATTAATTATAAATCAATAATTTAATTTTAAGGTATATTTTTTGTTTTCTAGATACAAGAGCGATATTCCGAAATTTGGAAAGATAAATTGTCCTTATACAAACTCATTTCGTGACAAAAACAACTTCCAATTGCGATTGAAATGTGCTTTTGTGAAGGCAGATAAGTATTGTTTTTGCGCCAATTGTCCCATAGTATGAATCAACGTTTTTTCTTGAATAAATTTCAAAATACTAGCTGCTAATTGAGCTGGTTTCCCCGGGTCTACTAATAGTCCACCGTTACTATCGCCAAGTGCTTCTTTTGCTCCACCATGGTTTGTTGCAATTACCGGTTTTCCTGCGCTCATAGCCTCTAAAACTGTTGTTGGAAAAGGATCTTTCATCATAGAAGGTACCAAACAAACATCCGCATCTTCCATCGCATCAGTTATGTTAGCAGTGAATTTTTTAATGGTTATTACGTCTTCTAATCCTGCCATACGGATTTCTTTTTCCAAAACTTTTAACGAATCTTCTTTACCCGGAACAGCGCCTCCCATTAGGGTGAAATGTGCATTTTTAAGTTGCGCAATCGGAATCGTTTTCAGAGCATCTAGCAAGTACCATTGCCCTTTTTTTGCCATAATTCTTCCAAATAAATAGAAGTTTATTTGCTCACTAGTTTTTTTAGGTTGAACTACTATTTGATCAATACCATTGTGAATGACTATTGTTTTTTCTTGAATTGTTATCGAGTATTTCATAAGCCCTTTTTCCACTGCAGCAGAAACACACACTACTTTTTTAGCAAATAAGTTAGCCAAATTGGAGGTTAACCATCCAATGGCTTTTGGCGAATCGATGATTTCATGCACATGTAAATACGATGAAACTTTAAGACCCTTCAAAAAGATAAGGATAAACGAAGTACTCAAAGTATTGACATAGGCTGAACTGAATTTCTGCTGTTTATTCTGTTTGCGAAGAAATAGGGCAAAACGAATTAATTCAGTTATAAAAGTAAAGATGCCTTTTGGGTTAAATATACCGCGATAAATAATTGGCAAAAATGAAACTACCTTCACTTTTGTATTCGTTGTATTCTTTTTAATATAGTTGAGCAAAGGACCTTTAAATTTCAAATACACTACCTTTTGTGTTTCAATTGGAAAGGCATTAATGGCATTTACCAAAATGCGATCTGCACCATACAATTCTGAAGAGGGGTGAAAAATTGCTACGGATTTCTGTACCTTCTTGTAAGCAGTTTTTATTTGGGTTCCCTTAATCTCCCACGTAAAATTTTCTTTAAAATGTTTTTTTGATGCATCAGAAAATGCTTGAAAAGCTCCTTTATCTTCAGAAATAGATTTAAGTTTTTCTGCTAACAACGATACTGTTGTAGAGTAATCGGTTGCGTCAACTTTCAATCCTGCAGTTCCCGCCAATTCGCCCGGTCCAAAATTGTTTAAAGTAATTACCGGTAAGCCATAACTCATCGCCTCAGGTATTACCATTCCAGCACCTTCATGCGAAGGGAAAAGAAATGCATTTGCTTCTAAATACAATTGCTTCATTTCAGAACGATCTACCCATTCTATCCATTTTATTTTGTGGTTAATTTTTAAGTCAATGGCCAATTGTGTCAAACGACTTTTTTCCTCTCCACTTCCCACCAATAAGAGTTGAGCGTTCTTTTGAACTCTATTTTTAAGGGAATGATAATAACTTGCAAAAGCACGAATGGTTAAATCGAAACCTTTCAAGTAATTGAATCTGCCAACAGACAATACAATAAACGATTCAGCATTTTGCTTTACTGTTGAAGTTGGGGTTTCGGTTGCAACAGAAGGGACAATTACTACTTTGTTTTGAGGAGCTTTCATCGCCTCAGCTATGCTAGAATTAATAACAAATATGGTATCAACATTCCTCACTGCTAATTTAAAAAATGGGTCTACATTTCTTAGTAACCATTTGAATAAATTGTAAGTACGATCTTTTAGGAATGTTTTTTTTCCATAAAAAGGGAGTATAAATTGTTTCGAAACTTTTGCATGATGACCAACTGGGCCCCACATGGTTGGCTTTCCCAAAGTCCATAAAAAGGTAGGAACGCTGTCGCTGTGAAAATTCAATGCATGAGCAATGTCAAATTTCAATTTTTTACTCTTAACAAATAAGGGTAAAAATAATTGCCAGAAATAATAATAAAGTACGTATCCTCGTTCGCCACTTCTTTTTTTCAACCACATGGCCCAAGCCGGTAAATCATATCCAATAAAAACAGTGCTGGCATGAATGTCCTCAGAAAAATTTTGTAAATACTTCTCTATGTGTGGAATGTTGTTTTTTCGTGTAATTACAATCGCATGGTTATCTTTTGCAATTTCTCTGCTAATGTTCCATCCTGTTCCATCTTCAGATCCTTTGTATGGATTTACTGCGTAAGCTGAAATAAGTACCGTACTAATTGACATGGATTTTAGTTTTTTGAAGATTTTTTAAGCCACAATGGCTACTTCTTTTAATACTGCAGCAACGGTGTTGTCGAGTTTATTATTTTCAATACAAGTGTATCTCGACTTTTTAGAATTTAGCTTTAACGCATCAAAAAGAGAGGTATAACTTCTGTTCATTTCGTAAATGTCTGCTGCATTTAATTCTTGCTTTCTAGTTAAAATTGTTTCTACGGTAGCGTATAAGAATATGTTCAATTTTGGCTTCATTACAAAACAGTAAAGAGCAGTGGCTACTTTTTTATTGACTTTAATATTAGTTCGCTTTGCGTCGTTTATGAAGTCGAAATAGTAACGATCGTATACTACAATTTTACCTCTCAAAATGTATTTTACGTACACATATACTTGGCCTATTAAATAGTCTAAATAGTAATACGCAAATCGCAAAGCAGAAGAAATGTAGCTTTTATTCTTCCCTTTCCGAGGAAGAACTTTACCAGCAATTTTTTCCGCTTTAACTTTGCCATGTTTAATAGCGCTAAGGATAGGTAAAATACCTGGTCTGTGTCTCAAAACAACGACTTCTTTTCTATATTTCTTCTCAATAGTTTTCTTTACAATACCTATAATCGTAGACTTCCCTGCACCATCAACTCCGCTAAAAGTTACCATGAAACCTCGGTTATAAATAATGTCATTTATTGTATCTTTTATATAATTCAACTTGCCCTTTAATTTTTCTGAATTAGCAGTTGACTGCAGAGTAGCTTTAAGTGCTTTCTTTCCCTCTTTTCCCTCTGTAAATACTTTTTCAAGACTAATAAATGTTGTGCCAAAAGTTGTATTCAAATAATTTATAGCTTCTTGTATCTTGTCTTTAGAAAAATGTTTGTGGTATCTAATGGGGATGGCGGAATCATTCAAGGTGTAAAAGGCGTAAGTGTAAGCTAAATCGTGCTTTAAATTAGGAACCACAACTCCTTTTTTAGAGTTACGTCTGCCGGTCAACAATTCTTTGATTGATAACATGGTTTTATCTTTCCTTTTGAATTGATGAATTAAATCAACACTTAAGAAACCATCATTTATCAAATGAATTTCGAAAATGCTCATGAAGCTTTTCTTTCGAAAGTTTAATCTCCTTACCAGAGGACTTTTCTCACAGAAATCAATTACTTCTTGCACTCCTGTTTTATCGATTGCAATGTCTAGGTCAGAAGTTTCAGGAACCTCAATTAAATTGTTGTAATCAAACTTTAAATAAGCATGAGGAATTTTCTCTAACGCATTATTTAAATCTAACATGAAGTGCTGTCTGCAATCTTTCCCGGTTCTCAATAAATGAAATTCCTTGTTTAGCGCACCGGACCAAGTATTAATCTGCCATTGATTCTGACTGCTGATTTCTTGCTGTTCGAAAACTTCAATAAAATAACTAATAATGCTGAGCAGATACAATCTATTGTAAAGTTGAATGTCAAGTTCTGTTTCTAAAATTAAATGACGCAATACTGTTATTTGAAAGGTACTATCCAACTGCATTTGAATGGTATCTAAGGAGGAGTAATCCATTAAAATTCCTTTCTGATAATGAAAGTGGAAAAGATCAAATAATGCCGGAGCTTGATCTTTAAATAACTCCCAATCGTACAAGGCAATTTTATTATCGGTAATTACCATGTTCCAAGGAGTGAAATCGCCATGTGCCCAATGCGTGCAAATATCAATTCGTTCGTCTATCAACTTAATTACTTTTCTACCTAATTGACCCAATTTTGAGAGTTGAGGGTTTGCATAAAACCTACTCAACTCAAATGACGTTTTAGTTTTGAACCAAAATTCGCAATTCATAAGCTTAGTCTTTTTTATGTTTTTTGTAAAATTGTCGGCAATAAATTGTGCATGAATTGTTTTAAATTCATCTGTTCTAATGGAATTGTTCTTCTGTAAATTCTCCATGAGTAGTGTATCTCTGTTTTTTGTTAAAAAAAAATCAGGAACCTTTAAAAGAGGTGTGGAGATAGAACGTAAACTTAAAATAGCTTCCTTCTCGTGTTTTATTAATTGAGCAGAAGCTTTATTGGTAGGAATTTTTAAGAATTGAGTAACTTCATTTTTTACAATAAGGGCTACTAAAATAGAGCGTTGTAAGCCAGGAGTTCCCATAAAAATACTGTAATCTGTGCACAAATTAGCTATTGAATTATCTAGCTTAATTGACTTTTTGCTGTAAATTTTTATTGAACCTGATGTCACTAATTTTTGCAACCCTAGTTGAGAACAAAGTCGTATTGCTTTGGCGATTAGTTTACCTCTTCTGCCGGAAGCATTGTAAAAAGACAAGACACTTTTAAGGTTGGCCCCTTGATACAACCAACGCATATGTCCTTTCGGCTGATTAATGTAGTTTAAAGATTTATAATTGAATTCTCTCGTTACTTCCGCTTTTCCAAAGTCAAGTATTAAATCAAATGTCTCTAAAGGCATTCCTTTGTACTCAATTAGTTTCCCGCCAAGGTTCACTAAAATTTGATTTTCGCCATTGGTTAATGTTTCTTCTCCCTTCTTGTATTTTAGTTTATTGTAAGGGTCAAAAAAATAAGGGACTACCGGCTTTTCGATAAATAGTTTAATCAGTTGTTCGATGTCGCTATAACGGATTGAGTTTTTTTTCATGATAGTGAATATTTATCGGTTACCTATCCATATGTGAAACTCGTGCCATGTCTGTTTTTGTAGATTAATTATTTGTATTTTAGTTTCTTAGTTGCGTATTTGTCTGGTGTTATAGATCTTATTTTCCAGATAGCAAACATGAATTCCAAAATATGGAATTGGCCTTTCTGCTAACTTCATCCGCAATTAAATGAAATTCTCTAAACCTTGTAGTTTATTCTGGCTTGCTTCTCTACCTTGTAATGGATGTAAAAAGTGCAAAAAAAAAGTGGGTCAATTGACCCACCTTTTTTTGAAATATTTTTTGTCTAGGCAGCTTCGGCTTTTGTTTCGTGCAGACCTTTTTCCCATTGCCAAGCGTGCTTTAGAGCATCTCCAAGGGTGTATTTTAAATCCCACTTCAAGGTTAAAGAAGCTTTGCTGCAATCGGCATAAATAGATTCAATATCCCCGGCTCTTCTGTTTGTATATTTTACACGGAGATCGATTCCACTTACTTTTTCAAAAGTGTTAATCACTTCTAGTACACTGTGTCCTTCTCCTGTGCCAATGTTGTACACATCTGTTTTACGATTAGACAAAAGTCTGGTTAGTGCCGCAATATGTGCTTTTGCTAGGTCTAAAACATGAATATAGTCTCGGATACAAGTGCCATCTTGCGTATTATAATCCGTGCCAAATACCTTCAAAGAATCTCGTTGACCAATTGCTGTTTGCGTTAAATACGGAATTAAATTCTGAGGTACACCAATTGGTAATTCACCAATGAGACCGCTTGGGTGAGCACCAACGGGATTAAAGTAGCGAAGTATTATGGCGCCTGTTTCTAGCTGTTCTCTAATCATTTTCTCTCCCAATTGTTTTGTTTCACCATAGGGGGAAGTAGCTGGCTTTAAATTGCAGTCCTCCGTTACCGGTAGCTGTTCGGCAGCGCCATAAACTGTTGCTGAAGATGAAAAGACCAAATCAGGAATGTTGAATTTCTCTTTAAGGTTGATGATGGTTTGTAAGGAATTTAAGTTGTTTTTGTAATACATCTCTGGTTGTTCTATGGACTCATTCACTGATTTTAAAGCTGCAAAATGAATTATACCAATGATTTGACCGAGCTTCAAAAATAGTTGCTCCATCTTTTCTTCATCGCAACAATCAATATGAAAACATTGTAAACCTTTTGAAGTCAATCGTTTTATGCGGTCAAAAATCCAAGGTTGGGAATTTGAAAAGTTATCTACAATGATTGGCTCGTAGCCAACATTCCACAATTCTACAACAGTGTGTGATCCGATAAACCCAGCGCCTCCGGTTACTATTATTTTTGGTCTGTGTTCTTGATTTTTCATAATTAGAGTGGATTAGTGATCGTTTAAATAGGTTACATTATTTTGCATCTACTGCTAAACTGGATTAGGGTAGATGGTATAGTCAATTTTATATTTTTGTTTAAATTTCATGAGTTTCAATTGTTCATCTATTCGCAGCCTTTTTGCGGGTTTTATAATGAAGAGTAGGGTGAGGAACTGCCAGAAAAGAATTCCAAAATTGGCGTCTCCAAAAATTCCAAATTCAGTAAAAGAGTTGATGATTACAGGTATAAATAGCGCTATGAAAAATTTAGCATACCTGTGTTTTTTGTGGGTGATGAAATTTCTAAGAGTAAGTGCCACGTTCCAAAAACCAATAAAGAAGCCAACAAAACCTAGGTTCATTAAAATTTGAATAAATGTATTGTGCGTCATTTTTGCTGGGTAGGTGTTTAGGCCTTGGAAATAGTCTGTATAATTAATTCGCATAAACCCGAATCCTAAAATGGGTTCTTTTACAATTCCTTCGTTTAATAAAGCAGTCCAAAAGGGAATCCTTCCTGTCATACTGAGTACTTCCTCAACACCACCATTGTCCTTAAAAACAACATAACGCACTAGCAGTGGAATTGCAACTGCAATTCCACTGAACATAATAATTTTTACTTTCTTGTTGTCTGATATTAATACCAGAATTCCCATAATTAACAAGAACCCAATAGCACTTGATCTAGAAGAAGTCCACACCAAAACTAAGATGGCTGCAAGCATCATTAGAAAGCCCCAAAATTTGTGTTTTGTACTTTGTAAGTAAATGTAACTCAGTGCTCCGCTAATACTCGATAGCATTCCTAATTCATTTGGATTCATAATGTATCCGCCCAAGCGTAGTTCTTTGCCACCCCGCATACCTCGGTAAAAGGTTTCTTCATCTAGTAATGAGCCAATAACGAAGGTTGCTATGATTGGGAAAATTGCCCAAGCAAATACTCGAATCATGTTGATGCTATTTTCTTTGTAGTGAATATTGTAAATTACTACAGCCTTTATAAACAGGAATGCAAAAACAAAGCTTTCTGCGGTCATAAACCATTGCAAAGCTGAATGCTGCCACTTTGAACTCCACATAAAAGAGGCGAAGCCTAAAATTAAATACATTACGTAGAAAGCAGGAGCAAGGGTATGCTTAAATTGCAAGGCGCTTACATGCCCTAATTTCTTTAAAACGGAAAGCACATAAAGAATAGCAACTGCCATACCGATCCTGCTCACGGTTTTGAAGACTTGGTTCACACGTTGTTCCTCTACAATACTGAAATATCCTGCTATCATGACGAATAAAATAATCGTCAGAACAGCTTCCATATTTCGAATAATGTAAGGGGCTTTATGCGATTTCATACGTAAATAAATGTTCTTTTGCGATGACGGACCAATTGAAATCTTTTTTTACCATTTGAATGGCATTTTGACCTAATCGGAAATTATTTTTTTCTTCAATACATTTAGTAGCGGCTATTAATGCTGCTGAAACGCCTTCGGTAGTGTTATTTTCAGTTACAAAACCTGCGTTGTTTTTTATGATGTAGCTCTCTAAGTTTGTTTCTCTACTCACAATTGCCGGAATACCTGCACTTGCTGCTTCCAGTACCACTCCAGGTAACCCTTCGTTTCTTGAAACCAAGCATAGGAAGTCAAGTTGATTTAACAACTCATCTTTTTCTGCTCCGTATTGTGCGCCTAAAAATTTCATCTGTTTTGCTATATGTAAGTTCTGTGCCAATTTTTCCAACTTAGCTTTATCAGGTCCATCGCCTATAAGCCATAATTCACTGGTTTTATTTGTTTTATGTATCTGTGCAGCGAAGCCTTTTAAAAGGGTATCAAGGCCCTTTGTATGCAGGTCTAAACGACCAATAAATCCAAATATAGGAACGCGGTTCCCATTTTTGGAATTAGGTACAGAAGATTCTGCTACTGAATCTTGACCATTTGCAATTAACTGATCGGGAACAGCTCCAAATACAGGGATACTATTTCCATTTTTGGAATTAGGTAGAGAAGACTCTGGCATTGAATCTTGACCGTTTGGAATTAATTGATAGGGGACATCTCCAAATACTCTTTTTGTGCCAGCAATTTCACTTTCTCCTATTAAATGAAGGTGTTTGGCATGCTTTACCAAGTAAATTTCTAGAAGTTTAATGTAGATTTTCTTTTTGAATTGACTGCGCTGCAGTGCTACTGTGTTGAACGCTCCGTGAGGAGTGAATACATAGCTAATTTGGTGTTTGACAAGTAATTTTGCAATGAGAAAGAATTGAGGAATAAATCCCCCGTGTAAATGAAAAATAACACTTTCATTTGCTAACAATTCAATCGCAATTGTTAGTTCTATGCTACGACTAAACTTACCTGTATCTTTAAAAAGTTTGGTTTTGTAAATTCGTCGTGGATAGTTGTGAACAGGGTTTTTCGTAATTCCCCAAACGGTAACATCTTTACCTATAATCGACTGATGCTCAGCTAAACTATTGACCATTTTGTTAACCCCATTCATGCGATTGGGATTTGCTTTGCCTAAAAGAACATGAATAACTTGAAGTTCCATTTTACTTTCATTTTTAAAAGGGTGATAAATGATATAAAACTGATGAGTTGAGTACCTGCGATACCTGACATAACACCCGCAAGCCCGTAGTATGAGGCTAGAGCTTTTCCTGCTATCAAACTAAACACAGTTGTTAGTACATAACTGATGAAAATAAGTTGATTGTATTCTAAGGTACGAATGACGAAACGCAATAAAGTGCCTAGAAATACGAAGACGTAGATTCCGCAGAAAGCCAATAAAATGAAACTGTAGGGTAAATATTCGACGCCATAAACAACGGTCATAATTTGTCGATGGAAAATAGCAATACCTCCTAAAAACACCACCACCGGTAAAGTTAATTGCAGGGTAATCCTTTGCATGTAATTTCCTAATTCAGTTAAACCGCCTTGATGCAAAGCTTCCGCGGAACGGGCAGGAATAATATTTTCCATTGCTTGAAAAAGTACATTGAGTACACCCATTAAATTTTGAGATACTCTAATGGCTCCAATGGCAGCAGGGCCTAGAACAGATGCTGCAAATAGTATAATGTAGTTAGCAGAAGACCATTGAAGTAAAGAAGTAGCCACTAGAAACCGACTATATGTCCACAATTTTTTTGTGGTGCTACCAATTCCTTTTAACTGAAACTTAGGCCGAATAACGAGAATAATGTAGCCCAATGAAATGCAGTGCGCTGAAAGAATACTTGCCAAAACAGAAACCAAATTCAACGTATCAAACATGTACAAGCCAACAATAAAGAGTGGTTGAAGTGCGTAACCAAAGAAGTCGATTGCCAAAACCTTTTCTGGGACATGTTGCACAAATAAAATCCTGCGGTTAAAGTCATTGAACAAGTAAACTGCCACTAACAAACTTAACGTCAGATTGACGCCTGTATATTCCCAATGGGGTTGAAAGTAGCATGTGATCTCCAGTACCACAAATACTAAAATAAAACTGAACATGCTCAGTATGGTTTGAATGCTTAACAATTGAGCAAACCAACAGGCCGTGTTTTTCTTTTTTGCAGTTAACGCAAACAGCGGAGCGGTTAAAAAAGCTTGTTGCACACTTGAACTGAATATTATTACCATCCAGGTTAATGAGAAAATTCCAAATAATTCCACGCCTAAAAAACGAGCGAGCAGGATACTCAGTAAGAAGTTGATGCCACTAACCAATCCTTGATCAGTTAGCACAAACCCTTTTTCTTTGTTGTTTTGAACGAATGTCAATAGCCGTGTTTTCATCGTAAGTAGGTGTTCAGGTAGGTTCTTACTTTTAACATTAAGCTTGTTGGAATAACTTGCTGACTAAAACGAGTGCCTACAAAATTTCCACTGTAGTTAGATGCCTTATGTGCATGGTTTAATACCAGCATTACATTTTTAATTTTGTACTCTTCTACTAAACGATCTGCATGGTCTAAATAATCAATACTCGTTATGTTTGAACGGATGATGTAAAGATTTACATCAGCATACTTCATAGCCTCGATACCTTCCACACCCACACCAGATGCAATGGTGTCTATAATTACAACGTCAAATTGTAGCTTTAATTTTTCTAGCTCCTCTTCAAAATGAAGTTGCTTGTCATCGGTTTGGTGCAGAAAAGTAAGTTGATTTTCTATTTTGTTTTCATTCGAAAGAATAACATTAAGAGCAATCGAATTCGGCAATGGACTTTGAGTGCTTAATAGCGCAACTTTTTTACCAATAACGGAGAGGCATTCTGCTAAGTTTAGAGCAATGTAGCTTTTGCCTTCACCGTCTACTGTAGAATTTATTGCAATAACAGTATGGTTGTTTAGCTTATTTTTTAGCTTCATGGTTTTTACCAGGCCTATAAAGTCTTGAGCAGAGTTTCCTGAGCGAATTAGACCCAATAGAGGAAGAGCAGAATGTCTTTCAATGTCTTGGCGACCTGTAACTTTTGCCCTGGCATATTTGCGCAAATAAATGAAGGTAATCGCTAGGATTAAACCAAATAAACCTGTTACAAACGTGATCAGTGTTTTGTTAGGAGCAATTGGCTTGCGAGGGACAGTTGCAGTTTGAATAATTCTGTGAAATGCTAAGTTTGCTGAAGAAGCGATAGATGCTTCAATTTTTTTCTGTGAAAGAAAATTATATACTTGCTCTTGAATTTGGAAATTTCGTTCTAAAATTCTCATTTCCTTTTCTCTGGTAGATAAACCTTCGAATTGATTAGAAACGACAGCCAATGACTTTGTAATCTCATCCTTTTTAGTTACAATCTCCACCTTGTTTCTTTTGATGGCTTCAACGATATAGTTTTTTAGCTCTTCTATTTTTTGATTTACTGCTCTAACTTCATTGCTTTCTTCTGTGTATTTTATCAATAAATCAATCCGCTGATCTTGCCATAGCTTTAGCTTCTTTACCAGTTCCGTCATTAGCAAATCACCAAAACCAAAATTGATTGAGCGGTTGCGGAAGTAATCGCCACCCGAAATGTATTCTTCCAATTCATGAACTGCTTTTTCATTCATTTCAAGGTTTATTAGCTGTACTTGTAGATTTGAAATCTGACGCAATCCTGTTTCTGTTTCTTGCCGAGTATTTACGACTCTGTGCGTTGCCTTGTATTCTTCCAATGCAATTTCTGTTTTGTGTAATTCAGCTTCAATTTCAACTAGCTTTTGGTCGATAAACTTCACCGTTTGCCCTGCTGCTTGACTTTTTACATTAACGTAATCTTCTATGTAAGTTTTGCAAAGCTCATTGGCTAAGTCAGCTGCTTTCTGTGGATGCGCATCTTTGTATACAACTCTTATAATTGGAATATCTTTGTCTACTTCAACAATGTCAAGGCGTTCTGTTACATCGGCTATTAAGCCATCTCTAGAAAAAATGTGAACGATGTAATTTCCTGCTAATTGGAATTCTTGTTGTTTGAACAGTTCTTTGTTCTTCTCCAGTTTTAAAACACCACCATCTAGTAACAAGCTTTCACCAAGGGCTGTCTTAATAGTGTCTAGTGCGACGCCGTCTTCATTTACCAATTGAAAGAAATTAGTTTTAGTGATGTAAATGAAGTAATCTTTATCGAACAGCTGAGGATTCACAAAGGCGTAGTGTATTAGGATAGGACTATCGTTATACAATAGGGTATTTTTTACTTTTCCTTTGCGGTAAAGCGCAACTGAAAAATCTAAACTATCCAAAGCCATTCCTATTAAAAGAGGAGAGTTTAAAACTGCTGCCTCCGCTTGAATTGTACTCTCGGTACTAAATACATCAAAGTCACTATATAATTGATTGCTGCTTAACCCAATTTTCTGATTATCGAGCTTAATTTTTGCAATAGTCTGATAGGTGTTAGGTGTATAATTTACCACTTGAAGTGCAATGTAAAGTGCCGTGAAAAAGAATATTGCTATAATTGGCAAGCCCCTTATTAAAGGTAGTAATTGTCGTTTTGTGGTTTGAAATCCGCTCATCTTGAAAGGATAAATGATGCAACTATAGCTAAGGCTGTGAGGGAACTTGCGATTGGAATGAGACGAGGCGCCATCTGATCAATTGTTTTTCCTCTAGTTGCGGTTACTACTAATATATCGTCTGATTGTAACATAAGGCCATGTAGCTTTAGTGCATTCATCTTCTGTAAATCCAAACAATAGCTTCTATTGTCTCGTATTAACTTTAAGTCTTTCATGTTTGCATAGCAGGTAAAGCCTTGTGCTCTTCCAATAAGTTCGATAAGTGTTACTTGCTCTTCTTCTAAAATATAATTCCCGGGGCTTCTTACTTCTCCTAAAATCGTCACTTTACGGTTTAGAATTTTAACGACTATAATGGGTTCCTTAATATCCAGCTTGTACAACTCTAATAATGTGTCTGCTGCTTGAGTGCAGCCTAAACCGCCCAGTTTTACTTTGCCAATTTTTGGTAACTGCGCAAAACCGTTTTGATCAACCAACACCCATTTACCGTGTGATTCGTTTGAACTGTAAACGCTAAAAACAGAACCTAGGCTAATGTCATCGTGGTTCCAAATGCTTAAACTCAGTTTATCGTCAGGACGGATGTTATGCTGAAAAGAGCTGTCAAATCGTTGAAGGTCTTGTAAATTGCCTTCGTTGTCAGTTGACAACAACGTTTGATTGGCACAAGAACTAAAGCTAAGCCAGACTAAAACGATTTCTAAAATGAGGTAGGTCATTTTCATAATTAGACTACTAAAGAGATGATTTTTTGGAAAAAGCTTGGCTCTTTCTGATTTAGCATTTCGTTTACATTTTTGATCTTTATCATTACTTTTTCAATAGACCTTATATCGTCCTGACCTTTAATGATGTAATCGAAAGCTCCAAATTTTAGAGCCTCTACCGCTGTAGAAATGTCTTCTTGTCCCGAAATGAAAACCACATAGATGTTTGGATCGAAACGTTTTACTTTCTGAAGTACTTCCATGCCGGTTAGATTCTTCATGTAATGATCCAACAAAATGACGGTTGGTTCTTCAATTAAAGCATTTAAACAATCTTGTCCGTTGTCGAAAATACTTACGTCCACGTATCCCAAATTTTTAAGGTGTTGGGCATAAATATTAGAAGTCAATTGATCATCATCGACGATAAAAATCATTGTTGTTTTGATTATATCTGATTTCATAATTGTGTTATTTGAAAACGGTAACACCATCTATATGCCAAAGCATTTAATTGAATTAAAATGTTGATTATCAATAATATTAATTCCATATGAATTGTGTCTAATTCCGTGTTTTGGATTATTTTCCAATATATGGAATTGGGAATTGTAGTGTGTTTTTAAATTATGCACCTTGGTTTTGGTCTAAATCAATAGCAATTCTTCTTTTAGCTGCTGTGACTTTCCGTGCATCGCTATAATTAGCTGCTCGAAATACTTAAAGTAAACTTGCGGTAGCCAGATAGTCGTACAATAAAAAAGTACGCAAAAACTAACGATGCAGAGCACACAATTCGTCACGAATATGCTGGATTAGAAGCATAGAAAAGCTATAGGATATACCACGAACATATCCATGGGGTCACTTCCAAAAGTGCACCGGCTAAATCAATTCAGGATTACATTGCCGTGTCTTATCATGTTTCTAGGCTTTGCATCAAACTTGATAATAATTCAATAACAGATTAATGGAAGGTCACAGAGTAATGGCGTTTTCCATGAAGGTGCTATCTGTCTTATAACTGTAATAGCTAATTAGTGCTATAAAACGGAGCAATAGCTGTTATTTTTTAAAAAAGATCTAAACGTTTGGCAAACGCTCTTTGTGGTTAACTAAATAGAAGTATAACAATTAACCAACGGCCATGAAGTGGAAATGGAAGGAGTGACTAAAGGATTTTTATTTCTTGTGAAACTCTAAAAAGGTTGCAGGCGTTGCAAATACTTACTGCTACAAAAAATACAATTAAAAAAGACGGCAAGTGGTTCATTTTGAAATTTATGAATAGCAACAGATACCAATAAAACTGCTCTTGGAAGCCAATAGACCAAATAGCTTTCAATGCACTCCTTTCATAGTAAAAACTGCTGACGAGGTTGTGTAAGAATTGGAGGTAGAGAAAGCCTTCTGATTATGGATTGTAACTGATATACAATTCTAGGTTGAGGCTAGGAACAGTAAACTAGCAAAATACCAAACAACGAATTATAATTAATAATTGAGAGGAGATATTTGAGAAAAATGCCTTGATAAGAAACGCTTAAGGCTAGTAGTTCCTGTTTTTGTACTCTCTAACTTTGATGCAGGTTGTCAAAAATACCATTTAAGGTTAGCAAGAATGGGATGGCTTCTTTGTATAAAATAGGATGGTTGAGACAAATTGACTATTTTGAAACTTCACTGAATGTGCATGGAAACGATAAAAAAAACACTAAAAATATGAACGTCTGCGGGCCATACAGGTAATTTTATCTAGCACATCGGTTGCAATTTACTAGTTGTTTTTTTTTGCTAAATTAATAATCTAGAAATAGGTGTGCAATTGCCAACCTATGGCAGATCTCCTTGGTAAATCGTTCTACTTGGTACCGGAATTTCAATTCCTTCAAGGTCTAACTCTTTTTTTACCGCCTCTAATTGTTCCCAAAATAATGGCCAATAATTAACAGAATTCACCCAACAGCGCGCAACAACTTTTAGCTCATATTCTCCAATTTCATCTAGCCACACATCAACGGGCAGGTTAGGCGCTAATTGCGAATTTTTCCTTAGTGCCCGAATTATTATTTTTCTTAAGTGTTCAACATCTGAATTGAAAGCGAACTTCAATTTCAGGTCAATTCTTCTGTATTTCTCCATAGTGCGATTATCCACATCACTATTTGAAACATTGCCGTTTGGCATGGTAATTACTCTGCCGTCAAATGTCTTAATTCGGGTATAAAGAATATCTATTTTTTCCACAAACCCTTCATTTTTATTTACATATATTAAGTCTCCAACTTTAAATGGTTTGAAAATTAAAATTAGTAGACCACCCGCAAAATTTGACAAGCTACCTTGTAAAGCTAAGCCGACAGCAATACTAGCTGCTCCGAAAACCGCTAAGAAAGAGGTCGATTTAATTCCAATAATTGACCCAACTGCAAAAAACAATAGACCATATAAAACAAAGACACTTGTGCTTTCGATAAAGGTTTTAAGGGATAATTCAACCTTTGACTTCTCCATCGTTTTGCTTATCAAACGCATCAGAAGTTTAATAGTAAAAATGCCTACAATTAAAGCAATAAGCGAATAAATCAATTGTGGTCCTATTTCTATAATGAATTTGATTGATTTTAGCTTTAATTCGTTTAGAAGGGTTTTATTCATATTTTTATTGAAAATCAATTTATTAGGAACTCAAAATTAGGAGTTCTATTCGAGTTTTTACCATTACTCAAAATGTTATTATTAGTAGCTTATATATGGATATAACGAACATTTAAAAACAAATTAAATACTTCATAAAACTTGAAGAAGGGTAGGTCGGAAGAAATTAACGTTTCGATATCAGTTTTGGTAATCTTCTTAAAAGAGTTGTCTTTGGGAAAATCTCCTATAGTGCTAAAATTGCTAGCTCTGCATCTTTTTCATTCTCAAGCTTTACCAGTCTATGATAGCATTTTTATCGGTAAAAAACATGCCTGCTTTTGAAGGTATCATGGTATCAATAAAGATACCGTAGGAAATGGCTCCACCTTTTAAAAGGGTAATTCCTGAAGGTTTTCCGAGTGGAATCAAAAGCAAAAAGCAGAGTAAACCAAATAAAAGCGAAGTGATCCGACCTGCCAATAAAATTTGAGCAAACTTTTGTGCATTATCAAGAAAGGTTTCTTTTGGTGAAGTTCCCGTTACTCCTCCATAAAATCCAATATTCTTGTTAATGTATATCTTTATTGTATCGTTTTCCTGTTTTGTGCCAAATGGTCCAACGACAAATCAAACCTAAAACCAAGCCAAAGCCTTGTTATTGAATAACCCAACTCATGAACACCTAAAATGAGGAACATAGAAAGGACAATTCTAACAACGTTGAAAACCTTTTCTTTAGTTGTGAGGGGGTACGTTCAGAAATCGCTAGAAATTTTTTAATACTGGTTAGTAAGCCAAAAAAGTAAATTATAACGAGAACCTATTTAAGGACCTAGACAACTGTTGAGTTAGTTTTCATAAGTCTTAAGAATAATCAGGAAGCATTATTAACTTCTCTAAAATACCTAATCGAATCTAAATGTATTACTTCTTAAAATTTGCATCGATTACCTAAAGAGGACCTATTGCAATTCAGCTAAGCTGTTGGTGAATTTTTTGAAGTGTTCAGTGTAAGTATTTCTCTCAATACGACAAAACAATATACTGCTTCACATCACCGCTTATTTATTGCTATTACAGCTGATTGTTCAAATTTTATAAATTAATTTTTATCTTTTCCAAGTCAGATAGCCCGATAAAATTATTTCTTAATTTATCATAAGGCTATATTATTGATGTGTTTACATGCTGACAAATAAGTTATTTTTACAGGAATCAGTTATTACACAACAGAAATTAATCATGGAGGAGAAGTCAATTCAGCTAAGAAAAACTACGACTAAGGGAAAGGCGTTACAAATTAATTTGGATCCATCTATCTATGGAACCTTTGCAGAAATTGGAGCCGGTCAGGAAACAGCAAATCACGTTTTTAGCGCAGGAGGAGCCTCTGGAACAATCGCTAAATGCATGTCAGCATATGATATGGATGTGAGTGATGCAAATTACGGGAAGTCTAAAAGATATGTGAGTAAGGAGCGCTTGCAAAAAATGCTATCGATAGAATTTGAATTGTTAAATGACCGATTAAAGACTAAGAAAAATGAAAAGAGATTATTTGTATTTGCGAGCACGATAGAGACTTTAAATTTTAAGGAAACCAATAAAGGTCATGGTTGGCTGGGAGTTAGTTTTCAATTGCAGCCTGAAGGGGATACGAATCACTGTATAATCCACATTAACCTTTCTGATAAGTCGGCAAGTCGCCAAAGACAAGTATTGGGCATGATTGGAGTTAATCTAATTTATGCGTGTTACTTTTTAACTACTTCTCCTAGCGAAGCTATTCTTTCTTTGTTGAATGGTATAGATATACACCGCGAAGAGATTGATTTCTTGAGTGTTATTGGACCTCATTTTAGAAAGGCAGATAATCGCCTATTGAGTTTGAAGCTAGTCAAAAATGGTTTAGCAAAAGCCACTGTTTTTGGTCCAGACAAAGAAATTTTACAACCTTCTGGTGCTTGCCGTAAAAAGCCATTGCTTATTTTGAGAGGGCAATTTAACCCGATTACCAAAGAGCACGAAGACATTCTTTCCGCGGCTAAAGTTAAACATTTAAATGGGTTGAATGAAGGAAATAAGGTGTTGATATTGTGCGAATTGTCATTGTGTAACCTTAGTATAAATGGAGTTATTAATTACGAAGATTTCTTAAGTAGAGCGGATGAGTTATGTTATAAAGGGTATTCAGTTATGCTAACCAACTACAAAGAAGATTACTCATTTGTAGACTACTTGGTTTCACTAAATAATGAAATGTCCATTCGATTAGTAATTGGAGTGGATCACCTAACCAAACTTTATAAGGATGAGTACTACGAACATTTAAGAGGAGGCCTGTTGCAGGCTTTTGGAATTCTTTTTAGTAAAAACCTTAAAATCTACGTTAGCTCAATTTCAGCCGACGGTCTAGATGCAAATGGGAGTATTGAAGCGTTGTAGTACACCAACATTTTTTCTGTGAAACGAATGAATGTTACAGCAGTAAAATTTACCTATTATTAAACGTCTCGAAGGTATAAAAGTGATAGCTCGCCTGCATTAGATTATACTGTTGAGGTGAACACAAACGGAGTTTATGCAGGGTAATGCTCAGTAATTATAGAAACTTTTTTGTGAAATAAACTAAATAGGGTTTGCAGGTAATTCTATGGGAATTGAAACATTTAGATGCAATCCTACAAAGTAATAACTTGTCCAAGGTTTAGAAAGGAATCGAAACAATAAATTTGTTAAAGATAATTTAGAGAGACAACTTCCATTTTTGTTTTGAACTGGTTTGCAAACACATGAAATCGGGCAAAAGTAATATCCCGCAAAACGTTCAGTTAAAACTATAATTTTGAAATTTTACCTTACCATGGAATATCCTTTGCATTAAAATTTCTTTAACTCAGATAACGGTGAATCTGCAGTTGACTCGTTTTGTTAAACACACAGGAAATGAATTTTCAAGTTAATACTCTCCTAACTTATCTCAAACATCCCAAAATACTGCCTCAGCGTTTTCTAAATGAGAATCTGTAGTGGCAATAAAATTCTTCCTTGTCTTGTTTCAGTATCAAAGAACATCATGGTGTTGGTGCTCGGATCTACTCCGGTGTGGCCAATGACATTGTAAGCTAGTTGCTTGTATGTGAAAATACCAACGTTAAAGCTCTCTTTTCCACCAAGGGCAGTTTCAAGGAACTGAGATTTGAAAAGCTAATGGTAACTCTCATTATTTAATATGGTTCCTTTACCCAAGTAACCTTTAATTCATTCTACTAAAAAGTAATCCAAATCGTTACAAGAAGTGATAAGGTCTCCATAAGGGTAGGAGAGGATGGTGTAGTAAGGCAATTGTTGATCTTGAAAATACAATTTTGAGTATCTATTGCTGTTTATCTCATTGAAAAACCAACCGGTATACTCCATTCTTAAAGGTTGAAATATATGTTCTGCCGTAAATTACTGAAAAGGTTGACCGCTCGCAGATTCTATTACAAGGGCACACAAAGCTGCTTAAATATTACTGCAGTCATAAAGCTTGCTAGGTTTTCTATTGGCAAACGAAGCGGAGTCGTAAGATGCAAATCTGAAATTAGTAACATAACTACGATTGTTTCTTATTCTAATTCCACTTGCAAACTACAGGTGTAACACACAATATTGAACTACGATTCCAGAAAAATAATTTATTGATAATAAGTCATATAATTTTAATGGGCGTCCAGTTAATTCAGTTTTTATGAATGAGCTCATGTACGTTGATCAGGCAATTGCTTTTGAAAAACAAGTTGAGGGTTGGAGCAGGAAAAAGTTATAATTGATGATAATTAGGAACAATTAAAAATAGTGCCAACTTGTAAGGAAGCGACCTGTAATTTAAATAAGGAGGAATAAAGTTTTATCTACACTTCTACTTCGCTCAGTATGACAAAACCTCGGCTTTCCTCACTACGGGAATTTCCGTTAGTACGATAAAACCTCCACTAAACCTGCATTGAGCTTGTTGAGATACTCAGCATGACAAAACGAAGCCATCTATAGTATGACAAAACACAACGCTGATCTTTCAGATAATTAAGATTTCGGTTACCAAACAGGTTTAATTTCAGCTGTAACGACAGTCCATCTATATAATCCGACAGTTCAGTAAATCTAATTCGATTAAAGGCTGGGTAAGGGATCATATTTGAAGAGCGAACAGCAACAAGCAACAAGTATGAAACATCTGATCTTATTCTTCATTATCTTAAATACAGCATTAAGTGCCAAGGCGCAAACAACAATACATGGTGTTGTTAAGGAGGCAGGTGGAGAGAAACTTCCCGGTGCTAATATTTACTTTGATCAAACTCAAATTGGAACGACATCTAATATAGACGGTACGTTTAAATTCACGACAAGCTTAATAGGAAAAGCAAGTTTACATGTTGATTTTATAGGATATAAATCATTTGTACAAACCATCTCATTTAATGGGGATAGCATTTTTATGAATGTAATTCTTAAAGAATCATTCAATCAGATAGAAGCAGTTACCATTTCGGCAGGAGCATTTGAAGCAAGTGATAAAATGAAATCTGTGGAATTAAGATCTTTAGACATTGTAACAACGGCGGGAGCTTTAGGTGATATTTCAGGTGCATTGCAAACTTTACCGGGAACAACAACGGTGGGGGAATCAGGCAGGCTATTTGTTCGGGGGGGCGACGATACAGAAACACAAACCTTTATTGATGGACTATTGGTAGCAAATCCTTATACTACAAGTGCACCCAACTTAGCAGTTCGAGGTCGGTTTAATCCATTCATATTTAGTGGTACTATTTTTAGTGTTGGTGCTTACTCTGCAGAATATGGACAGGCTTTGTCTTCTGTCTTGCAATTAAACACAAAAGATTTACCTCGGGAGAATAAGACTGATGTGAGTTTAATGACCGTTGGCGGCAGTGGAGCCGTAACACGATTAGGGAAGAACAGAGCTTTAACAGCAACCTTAGATTATAACAATTTAGCTACATACACAGGAATTATTTCGCAAAATGTAGATTGGATTAAGCCGCCAGAATCTATTGGTGGAGAGTTGAGCTTTAGACAAAAAACGAATGGAAATGGCATGTTTAAGTTGTATGGAAAGTTTGGACGTAATAAGTTGAAATTAAATACAATTGATTTAGATGCCGAAGAGGGGTCTCGATCTTTTGACTTGCAAAATGATAATATATATTTAAATAGCAATTGGAGAAGAACGTTAGGCGATAAGTGGAGAATAAAAACTGGAGCCTCATATACCAAAAATGTGGACGATATAAATTTGTCGGACGCCGATGTGACCGAGAATCTAGAAGCAGGTTTCTTTAAATTGGTAATGAAAAATTACACCAGCGATAAAGTCAGTATAAAATTTGGAGGTGAGGCTTTGATTCAAACCTTTTCCGAAAAAATAGAGGTAGAGTCTTTTAGACAAACAAATAACTACACTGAAAATAGATTCTCAGGGTTTGGTGAAGCAGAGATTTACCTTTCTACAAGAGTAGCAATGCAAGTTGGTGGCCGATTAGAGCATTCAGATATTAACGATCAATTACTGTTTGCTCCTAGATTCTCATCTGCCTACAAGTTGAATGAAAACAGTCAAGTATCGTTGGCATATGGGCAATTCTACCAACAAGCACCAAAGAATGTATTGCTTAAAACCAGCAATGTAGAGGAGCAACAATCGAATCATTATATATTGAACTACCAAGTCAACAAAAATAAACGATTGTTGAGAGTTGAACCGTATTATAAAAATTACAAAAACCTGATCTCATATAAAAGTGATTTTTCAGAAATCGGCAACCAGGGTAAAGCCTATGCGTATGGATTAGATGTTTTCTACAAAGATTGGAGAACCATTAAAAATGCACAATTTTGGGTTTCCTACTCTTATTTAAATACAGAAAGGAAGTACAAGGATTACCCGGAACAAGTTATTCCAACATTTGCTAGTAAGCACAGTTTATCAGTTGTGTACAAGCATTGGGTTAGCGATTTGAAATCAATGATATCAATTAGTGTTAGGTATTCGACACCACGAACTTTCAACGATCCTAATCAGTCGAAATTCAACGATAGTCGCACAGAACCATTTCGAACATTGGATTTAAGCTGGAGTTTTCTGCCTAAAAAACACATCATTTTTTATACTGCAATAACCAATGTATTAGGTTTTGAAAATAAGTTCGGTTCTCGATTTTCTAGTCAAGCTGATAGCAACGGAACTTATGCGCAATCTGATATTTTACCTTCTGCAAAACGATTCATTTTTATAGGTTGCTTTTTAACCTTTACAAAGAAGGGCACAGCCAACCAATTAAACACTTTAAATTAATTATTCACTTTTAAATTCAACCATCATGAAAAATAGAAAAACAATAAAAATGGGCTTTTTAGCACTATTAATGAGTATGAACAGCATTGCATTTGCACAAGAGTCTTCAACAAAAAAAGAAAAGCAAATCGTGCGGAATGACGTGTTCTTTAACACAGCAGAAACAGGACCCCATACACTAACCCTCACGGTAAAAAAATTAAAAAGCGATGATGGATTTGTGTTTCTAGGTCTAGTAGATGAAAATAAGAATCAAATAGCAAGGACAAAAGTTAAAATTGTCGATAAAATAGCTGTAATAAAGATAGATTCTCTTCCATCGGGAACGTATGCTATTCAATATTATCATGATATAAATAGCAACGGTAAATTGGATACTGGAGCATTTGGAATTCCCGAAGAAGGTTATGGTTCTTCAAACGATGCTCGTGGCTTTATGGGTCCACCTGATTTTGGAGATATGATTTTTGAGTTGAAAGAGGATTTGGCGTTAGAAATGAAAACTGTAAACTAAAGTATATCTTTAATCCTTGGTGTAAGAAATTAACGAATCGATTCACGTTGAGGAAGATTTGACGTTGCTGGTTCTCGAATATAACTAACCCTTGTTTTCGGGAACCAGTAATTAATTCTAACCGGTAGTAATTAACAAGAACCACTAAAATGAATTGGCTTAAGAAAAATTTTAAAGTATTGTTGATATCAATTGTAGGTGCTCTTATCTGTAATTATTTTTTCAATTCCAATGTTGTGATTTTTTCAAAAGAATTCTTAATCGGCTTCATCTGGAATTTAATAATATGGACAACTCTTTGGTTTGGAAATGGGTACATAGCCGATTGGTTAAACATTAAAATACCTTGGATACAAAAAACACTTTTACGCGCTGTTACCGGCATAGTTGCACTAGTTGTGTATTCTATTTCCGCTTTTGTCATCGTGCATGTTCTTATAAGTTATATGGTCTACGACGTTACGTTTCTGAAGTCTCTTGAATGGTTACATGCTCAGACCTTTAAATTTGTTTTAATAATCTCATTTTCAATAGCATCAGCGCTGCATGTTGTTGAATTTTTTAGATATTGGAAAGAATCACAGATAGAGGCAGAGAAATTGCGAGCTGAAATGAAAACGTATCAGTATGATGCATTACGCAATCAAATAAACCCACATTTCCTTTTCAATAGTTTTAGCGTATTAAGCGAACTGGTCTATGAGGATCAAGACCTTGCTGTTAAATTTATTCGACAGTTAGGTGATATTTATCGGTATGTGCTTGTAAGTATGGATTTGGAATTAGTTCCACTTCAAGATGAAATTGACTTTATAAAAAAGTTTAGTTTTTTATTGCAAACTCGATTTGAAGATAACCTAGAAATTGATATCCAAGTAGAAGCAGATCACGATGAATTAATCGTTCCTATGTCGTTACAGCTATTGCTAGAAAACGCTGTAAAGCACAATGAAATATCCAATGAGTTTCCCTTAAAAGTGGAGATTCATCGAAATGCAGATTCAATTCAAGTTAAAAATACGTTGAAGAAGAAATCCAATCCCGAATTTAGCACAAAAACTGGTTTGCAAAACATTATTAAACGCTACAAATACTTATCAGAAAAGAAAGTTCGAGTTGAGGAAACGAAGGATTCATTTGTTGTTGAGGTTCCAATTTTAAAAAGCGAGGTATCATGAGGGTTTTAATTATTGAAGATGAAAATCGGTCTGCAAATCGATTGAGGAAATTACTGTTGGAAATAAACCCAACCATTGAAATTATACAAACGATAGATTCAGTAAGAAGTGCTCTTTCTTTTTTTCAAAAAGGCCATAAGGTCGAGTTGGTCTTTTCTGATATTCAGTTATCTGATGGATTGAGCTTTGAGATTTTTGAAAAAGTAAAAATTGATGTTCCAATTATTTTTACAACCGCTTATGACGAATATGCTATTCGAGCTTTTAAAGTAAATAGCATTGATTACCTCCTTAAACCAATTGATCCGGAAGAGTTAAAACGGTCCATCATCAAGTTTAAATCATTCTCAAAAAATGATCAATTGGCAGACTTGTCAAAATTGGTTGATTTGCTGAAAGTACAGGAAAATGATTATAAAACCAGGTTTATGATAAAGGTGGGTGAACGAATTAAAACTGTTTATGTATCTGATATTTCTGTCATACTTAGTGTAGATAAAGGAACTTACTTGATAGATAATAAAAATTCAAGACATTTGATAGACAGCAGTTTGGATTCGATTTATCCAATGATCGATCCAAATAAATTTTTTCGAATAAATCGCAAGTACATTATAAATATTGACTCTATTGCAGAAATTTATAGTTGGAAGAATTCTCGATTAAAGATTTTAGTTAAAAACCATGATGACGATATGATGATTGTAGCAAGAGATAAAGCTGCAGAATTTAAATCGTGGTTAGATAGGTGATTCTTATTTTGGGAGATTGAAACGACAACGTTTTATTTTGAGCCTCTTTGTTCAGAATTTATTGCAAAATATTGTTTGCTTTTCGTTTTAATAAAAGGGTGATTTGAATTCTCTTTTTGTTATTGCCCAGAGAAGCTTACATCCAAAAGCTTTCTTGTCTTTTTGAGCGGGGATATTCATACTGAATTTGAGTATCTGCTGACCGGCATTTGAGGCATAGTGAAGGGGATGAAAAGAAGCGAACTGCGCCACGTTATTAAATTGTAGCCCTCATAAAGTGCTTTTGTTGCTCTAAATAGCCAAGAATAGCCGTTTTGTAGGTTCTGCTTATAGGAATTTGGATCTTACCAAGTGTCATAAACTCTCTGTTGTAGCTGCTAATTTTACTCGTGTTAACAATGAAAGAACGGTGTGTTCTCTTAAAGTTGGGAGGAAGTCGCTTAATTATTTTGCTAACCTTTTCTTTGGTTACGATTTCACCGTCCTCCGTTACTACTTTAAGGTAATCTGAGAGGCTTTCGATGTAACGTATACTCGATAGATTTATCGGATGGTTTGTTCGGTTGTATCGAATTGTAATTTTATTGGAAGGAGCTGTGGCAATCTGCTCCTTCTTATTTTCCAAGCCTTGTATAATGATTTCTTTTTGATTTAATTTTTGAATAATCTCGATAACAACTTTAAGTAATACGAGTAGGTATAAGATTAAACTCAGGTTATCAATATTTAGGGTAAGCAACGATTGTTGCCCCATTTGGAAAGAAGAAAAGACAAACAGGGCAAGAAAAGTAATGAGGTACTGCAAGTAAAGAGAAATGATAATGGTGTAGACACTGTATAAAACAAATAATCCAGTCTTTTTTCTTATCAGAAATTCAGGAATTAATCTATTATTTAAATAATAAGCGGTACCGATTACAACGGGTAAAAGGAAGGTAATAAAGTAAAAGACTTGACTAAAGGAATGGCCTTTACTTACAAAGAAAACAAGTAACAATAGGGTGGTAAAAAACCAATACCACGTTGTTTTTAAAAAGTCAATAATTTTCATAACCATACAGCAAATCTAACCTATTTAAGTACTTGTAAGGTTGTTTGTCGGTAGAATACAGCTTGCGAAATGGATTCTACCTTGCATTATAGAAGAGTTACACCATAGGTTTGAGGTGTTCATTTATTTAATAACTTGGAGATGAAATAATCTCTGCAAAATTTTAGAAGTATGTATAATTTATTTTCGCAAGGTGGTCCATTATTTATGGGAATTCTAACACTTATTTTACTGTCTCTTTTAGCTTTGTTTGTACGGGCAATTGTAAAAAAAGGAGATGAGAAACAATTGAGTAAATCAGTGCAATGGTTGAAGGCAATAGGAACCTTAGGGCTGGTAGTCGGCATTTTAGGTCAGTTAATAGGACTTTTTAGCGCCTTTTCAGTAATAGAAGCTTCCAACGGGATGTCATTGGGCATTTTGGCAGGAGGGCTCAAAGTATCTTTAATTACCACGCTTTACGGGGTGTTAATTTACCTCATATATCTGCTGTGCTCTATGGTTTTGAGGCGTATAAAATAAGAGTCCCAGGTCTAATCTTTGAAAGGGGGCTTATAACAAGTCGAGTACTGCACAAACGCTATTGTTTGTGCAGTCTTTTTTACTGCGGATAACGGATGCCTGTTTTACTCACATACAGAACCAAAGCCTTTATTAGGGTTAGCATCCATTCGTAAAATAGCTGTATCTCTCGGTAAGCTGGCATTGTTAATAGTTGGCACTGGATCGTTGTAGTTTTGTCCAGATTTAAATCCAATCGATTCTAATCTTGGAGGTTGGTTGGCGTACACATGTATTACGGAATAACCAAAAAACAGAGGCGGCTCTTTTGCTCCATTAAAAGAACTTCCACCATTTCCAGCTATAATTTGGTAGGTAGAATCTCCATAAGGTTGTCCCCGGTAATAACAATGTTTGTGTGCAGAAAGTAGGGCCGAAACTTCGTTTTTTCGCAGCACACTCCATAATTTTTCGCTGTCAGGAAAACCTGCATGTAGTGTATGAAATGATCCATCAAAATAAGCCGGTTTGTGACCCAAAACAAATATATGGTCTACAGTATCAACTCCCCTGTAATGTTCAATTTTCTTTTTTATCCATTTAAAAGCAATCATTCCTTCTACGCCATGGTTTCCAAGAGAATCTTCATTGTATGTATCGGTATTCATTACCACAAAGGCTGTGTTGTGTCTTACAAAAGAGAAGGTCGCTCGATTATTAAGGCTGTCAGTTGTAATAATATCGCGGTCTATTGGCATGTATGGTGTCATGTGTTTCATCCAAGTATTGGTAGCGCCTTTTAGCGGGTATTCAGGGTCGCCATAGTGTAACATTTCATGATTACCTGGAATAGCGACTAATTCAATTCCGCTAATTTTTAATGAGTCTTCATATCTTTTTACCCAAGCATCTAATTGAGTTCTTAAATCGCGGATAGTATTTTCTCCCTCTACCATGTCACCTAAAAAGAACAACAGCTTAGGGTGAGGTGCAATTGAATCTAAGTCATCGAAAATTCTTTGCAGTACTGGTAAATTTGCTGCAGAAGGAACAGCAGCAATTTGATCTTTCCAGTTTACTCTGTTACAGCCAACAAATGCAAAACTAAAAATAGGCGTATCTACAGCAGTTGCAAGAGTCGATAATTCTTCAATTTGAGAATTATCTATCGTTGTTTCTGATTTACTTTTAGTGACGCAGCTTATTAAAAGTATTGCTGCGCATAGGGTAAAAAGAAAATATAGCTTTTTCATAGCAGTAGATATTTAAATAATGGCTTGTGAAGCACTTCACAATTTAAAATGAAATTAATAATTCCGATTGATTAATCAAAAAGTAAAAATGTCAGGAAAGATTCTTTTTCTAAATTAAGAATAGGCAATGACAACTTTAACCTTTTAGAATATTTTATAAATAGGGGAGAGAGCTAAATTTTGTCAAACTGAGTACATCGAAAAACTCAGCAAAGGGTTATCTTAAGTTTGTTACACTGAGCACTTCGACAAGCTCGGTGCAGTCTTATTGAAAGTATAGATAAAATATTACTAAAGTGCTGATTATGTTTCAACGTGAAGACTAGGTGATTTTAATTTACTGGATGTTTTTTTACTTTACACTTTGCCTGTATTTCTTGCCTACCCTTCACGTTACTGCGGCTATCGCTCAGCATATACTCAAGTTCAGTATAATCTGCACCGCTCAGGATGACAAGAAAATTTCTACAATTGATTTCGCTAGGATATAAAGAAAGGTAATACATAGCTTATAATAAGTACTGTATTGAGTGTTCTACAAAAAAAATAATCAGGAGAAGAAGAAAGATTCTGCATTAAAATTTCTCATGATAACATGAAAGGCTCTCCATAAATGCTAATCAGGATGAGAAGAAAGGTTCTCCATGAATACCATTTGGTGTGACAAGAGAAAGGGTTTCAAATGAATTTTTAAGTCGGGATTAATTAATAACACGACTGTTTCTGTTTTGATTTATAGAATCAATGTGACTTTTAAGAATTAATGTTTTCCAATAAAGGATAATAAAACACTTTTTGCCAACCGCTGGAATTGCCCTGTTAGAATTTGCAGGTCAGACTGAATTTTAGTTATTTAGAATCATTCGATTAACTTTAATAGTTTAATTTTAAATCTCCAATTTTTTTAGAATTGCAAGGCTTAAAAATAAATTAGCTTTCAATTAATTGTAAGTAATTTATGATAGACGATTTATTTTAATTGAACAACAATATTTTAGAATCTAAAATTCTATTTTTTAATTTGCTGAATAAAGTAACTTATTTTACTTTTTAGTTCCTCCTGCAATTTAATTTGAAGAAAATTATTTTAGGATTATTTTTTTTGTTGACCATTTAGCAAGTCGTTAGCTCATAAAAATAGCGATGAAAGGAAATTTTTATCTACATTTGAGAAAATTGAGACCTATGAAAATATTGACTTTAGTGTTGTTTTTGTGCATGTTAGCTATAGGTGCATTCGCTCAAGCCTCCGATTCCTTAGAAGGTAATACCTCTACATATCTAATTATACAAACAGATGGGACTGAGATTATAGGGAAAATTTTAAGACAAGATGAGCGAGAAGTATATGTCTTAACAATAGACGATAGAAAAATTTATATTCCTCAGTATGTAATAAAGGAAATTGTTTTATTAAAATCATCAGACTTCAACAGTCAAGGTACGTTTGTAGGAGAAGATGCTTTTGCGACACGCTATTTTATTACAACCAATGGGTTGCCAATAAAAAAAGGAGAGCACTATGTGCAATGGAATTTATATGGCCCCGATTTTCATTTTGCAGTAAGAGACGATTTAAGTATAGGGTTTACCACCTCATGGGTTGGAATTCCAATTATTGGAAACATAAAAAAATCTTGGCAACTGAAAGAGAAGACACACGTTGCATTAGGAGCTTTAGTCGGGACAGGTTCTTGGGCTGTTCCATCTTTTGCAGGGGTTCTGCCATTTGGCTCAATCTCTTTTGGTGATAGATCGAAGAACATAGCATTTTCTGCTGGTTATGGAGCTATTTTTATAGACGGTGAAGTTACTGGCAGGGCAATGACAAGCGTTGCAGGAATGATTAAATTGTCGAATAAAATCAGCATCGTTTTTGATTCATTTATTTTACTTCCTGGTCAAACCACAACAGAAACAAGAACGTATGATTCAGGTTTTATAAATCCTACAACTGGTTTATATGAGTCCCAGATAATAACAGAATCATATCAAGATAGACAGCGTGGTTTTGCGTTAATTATACCTGGGTTAAGATGGCACCAAAGTGCGAGGAAAGCATTCCAGATTGGTTTTACTGCAGTTACAGCAGATGGTGTTTCACCATTTCCAATTCCTACCATTCAGTGGTACAGAAAGCTGTAGTAAATGAGAGCTTTCTTGTTTTACTTAGTGATATTAAAGTATTTTAAATTACAGAATACTTGAATTAAGCCAAGTGGGCTGATTGATTTTTCTGTGCTTAATATTGTTTCCTATCCAAATGAAAGCACTATGAAATCACTAAAGCTACTTTTCGCCTTACTTTTAATCAGCTCTATTTCCTTCTCTGTAAAAGCACAAAAAAGGAAAGGTAAAAAAGGAAAACAAAATACCTCCTCAAGTAAACCAGAAAAGAAATCTGAAATTAAGGCGTATAAAGAAATTATAACCGCCAAGGCCAAAAGTGACGATGGGATTTTTCACGTTCATCAGGTAGGAGAGTACTACTATTTCGAAATACCATTTCGCCAGCTAGAAAAAGACATGTTGTTGGTGAGTAGAATTGCTAAAATTCCTGCAGGACTAGGTGGAGGGTACTTAAATGCGGGTTCTAAAACGAACGAACAAGTTGTTCGCTGGTCCAGAGTAAACAACAGCATTCATTTAAAGTCGATATCATTTAACAGTGTGGCAGACGAAGAATTGCCAATTTTTAAATCTGTAGTTGATAACAACTACGCTCCTGTATTGGCTGCATTTAAAATTAAAGCCTTTAACAAAGACTCAACTACCGCTGTAATTGAAGTGAACGAATTTTTTTTGAAGGACATTCCTGCACTTAGCGGACTAAATAATTCGTTAAGGAAAAAGTATAAAGTGAAAGGGCTAGATAAAGCACGAAGTTTTATTAACCGAATGCAGAGTTACCCTGAGAATATAGAAATACGTCATGATATGACCTATTCAGCTTCTGAGCCACCAAGTGATTACCGATCAGGAACAATTTCCATGCAAATGAGCCAGTCTTTGTATTTATTGCCGGAGCAGGCAATGCAACCACGGTTGTTTGATAAAAGAGTAGGCTGGTTTACCGTAAGTCAAATAGATTACGGATCAGAAGCGTTAAAGGCAGATGAAAAAACTTACCTGAGAAGATGGCGATTAGAGCCAAAAGACGCTGAAGCGTATGCCAGGGGGGAACTAGTAGAGCCCATTAAACCAATTGTTTACTATTTAGACCCTGCGACTCCGAAAAAGTGGAGACCTCATTTTAGACAAGGAATAGAAGATTGGCAAACAGCGTTTGAGGCGGCAGGTTTCAAAAATGCAATCTTGGCAAAAGACGCCCCAACTAAAGAGGAAGATCCAGATTGGAGTCCTGAAGATGCTCGGTACTCCACAGTTCGTTATGTGGCGACTTCCACGAGAAACGCAATGGGACCGAGTGTAAGTGACCCTCGTTCTGGGGAAATTATCGAAAGTGATATAGTTTGGTATCACAACCATCTACGTTCGTATAGAAATAGGTACTTATTAGAAACTGGAGCTGCAAACCCAAAGGCTAGGACATTGAATACACCTGAGGAGGAAATTGGAGAAATGATGCGCATGGTTATTTCGCATGAAATTGGCCATGCGTTGGGACTTCCGCATAACATGAAGGCAAGTTTTGCATACCCGACAGATTCGTTGCGCTCGCCTAGCTTTACCAATAAATGGGGGCTGGCATCTACTTTAATGGATTATACAAGATATAATTACGTAGCTCAACCTGGAGATGGAGAAGTGCGATGGGTGCGCATGTTAGGACCTTATGATTCTTATGCTATAAATTGGGGATATAGAGTTATTCCGAATGTAAATTCAGCACAAGATGAAAGGGCAACGTTAAATACATGGATTAATGAAAAGGCAGGCGACCCTGTTTATTTATTTGGTGGTCGTAATCGTTTCGATCCTAGCTCGCAGACGGAATCAGTAGGAGATGACCCAATAAAGGCAAGTTCTTATGGATTAAACAACTTGAAAATAGTTGCGAAAAATTTAAATAAATGGACGGCAACAGCTGATGAAGGCTATGAAGACTTGGAAGAGTTATACGGAGAATTGATCAGTGTATGGTCTCGGTATTGCGGACATGTAGTAACGAATGTAGGAGGAGTTTACGAAGAGTTACTGACGACAAACCAAGAAGGGCAAGTATATACTCATTTGACAAAAGTAGAGCAGCGAGCTGCAGTAAAATGGTTGAATGATAATGTATTTGTTTCGCCGGATTGGTTAATTCAATCAGACATAGTTAAAAACATTAGTCCGAGTGGAAGTGTAGAGCAAATTCAGAAAATGCAAACTCGGCAACTAAGGTATTTATTGAGTAGAAGTCGTTTGCAACGAATGATAGATAATGAATCGTTTAATGGAAGTGATGCATATGACTTAGCTTCTATGCTTAGTGATTTAAGAACAGGGGTTTGGAGTGAAGCGATGTCGAGTAGTAAAACGGATGCTTATCGAAGAAACATTCAAAGAGCTCATGTGATTCGATTAGGAGAATTGATGAAAGATGAAAGCAAATTACGTTCTGATATTCAATCGGTAGCTAGAGCAGAATTGAACGCAATCCAAAGCCTGGCAAAATCTAGAGCAAATAGCTATGGTGCTGGAATGGATCGTTATCACTTGCAGGATGTTGTAGCTTTAGTGGATGAGATCTTTAAGAACGTTTATTGAGTAAATATTTCGCAAGAAGCTTGTTGAAGTCGATGTTTTGAAATTTTAAAGAAAATAAAAAAAGGGCGGTTAATTTAAAAATAGCTATTATCGAACTAAAAAGAGTGGCCTAAGCTAATAATTGATCGGCAAATAACAAATCGGTTTACCTGATTGAGTGTTTTTACAGAAGCAAATAATTAAAATTTAAGCAAAAAAAAGCCTCACAATTGCGAGGCTTTTTTTAGAAATCAGCTGTCTGCTTTCTTTTTTCTTTTTTTCTTTTTATCGTTAACGAATGAATCGTCAATAACTTCTCCAAGAACTTTTACCTCTTTTGTTCTTTCAAAGTTTTTCTTTGCCACCATCATTTCTTCTAGTGTATCTCTTCTAATCTTTATTCCGGATTTTGCGCCTTGATTTTTTACCTCTAAGTAAAATCCGTCTTTTAATTTCTTTGGTTTCGTGGAAGGTCTTCCCATAATTTTTCGTTTTTTACGCCATCACCGGCGCTAATTTATCAACTAATATTTCTGCTCTAATTGTTCCATCAGCATTTACATGTGTTGGAATCACCCTTTTTAGTTGGTTAATCCATTCTGGGTTATACGCAGATTTTATCTTTAAATAATTTTCAGTGAAACCATACATCTCACCACTTTGTTCCTGTTCCTCGAAAAGTACAGTAAATTCCTTGTTTAATTGGCTTTCGTAGAAAAATCTTTTCTTTTTTTCTGAAAACTGTTGTAAAAATTTACTTCTGGCTCTTCTAACTTCCACAGGCACCATATCTGTTCTTCGAACTGCCACCGTATTGTTTCGCTCTGAATAAGAGAAAACGTGCAGGTATGATACATCTAATGACTTTAAAAATTCGACAGTTTCGTTAAAAAGCTCCTCTGTTTCTCCCGGGTAACCAACAATTACATCCACACCGATGCAGGCATTGGGCATCTTTGCTTTAATACGCTCTACTCTATCAACATATAATTCCTTGCGATAGCGACGTCTCATGGCTTCTAATATCTCGTTTGACCCTGATTGCAAAGGAATGTGAAAGTGTGGTGCAAAACGCCTCGATTGGCCAACGAAGTCAATAATTTCGTTTGACAACAAGTTTGGCTCGATGGAAGATATTCTAAATCGATCAATGCCTTCAAGATTATCTAATTCTTGAACGAGGTCAAAAAAGCTTTCGTCTGTTCCTTTTCCAAAATCTCCAATATTAACTCCCGTCAATACAACTTCTTTAACTGCTGTGGCTTCTAGTTCACGCGCAGTTTTCATCGTCTCAGCGATTGTATTGCTTCTACTCCTTCCTCTTGCTAGGGGAATCGTGCAAAAGGAACAAAAATAATCACAGCCATCTTGTACTTTCAAAAACGATCTTGTCCTGTCTCCCAAAGAGAAGGATGGAACGAACTCTTTAACGTATTTAATTTCAGAGGTTACAATTTTGTTGAAATACGCTTCTTTTTCCCATTCTTGCACATGGTGCAATAAATTGAATTTCTCCTGAGCCCCTAAAACAATGTTTACTCCATTAATACCTGCAATTTCAGCTGGTTTTAATTGAGCGTAACAACCAATTACTGCAATAAAAGAATTAGCAGAAAGGTTTCTAGCTTGTTTTACGATCTGTCTGCATTTTTTATCAGCTTGTTCTGTAACCGAGCACGTATTAATTACTACAATATCAGCTCCTGATTTAAAGTCAACTTTAGCATACCCATTTTCTTCAAAAAGCCTTGCTATGCCTGAGGTTTCTGAAAAGTTAAGTTTACAGCCAAGGGTATAAAACGAAATGGTCGAAGTATGCTGCATAAGATTTGCGAAAGTAGGCATTTAAGCAAAGAAAGTCAAGTGGCCGTAATGTTCTACTTTAGTTGGTCAAAAATAATATTCTTGAAGGTATCGTTTACCCAAAAATTATACATTCTTCCACTTGGATGAAGTTTGTCGTCCGCAACTAAACTACTGTCAAACTGAGCTTTTTGGGAGATTGGAGTATTGTCGTAAAAAACGATGTTTAAGCTTTGTGCAACATCTTTGCAAATAGAGTTGTACTGCTTTACTTCAGAAGCAATTTTGTTGTGGTCCTTTCCGCCTACAAATGGCATAATACTGTAATCAGGAATACTAAATACAAAAATACTTTTTGCTCCATTTTTAGATAAAGAGATAGCTTTTTCAAGAATAAGTTTAAACTCCACTGTAAATTGACCGAAGTCTCTTCCTTGACGTTGGTTATTCGCACCAATTAAAACAGAAACCAAGTCGTATTGCTCTTCAACTTCTTTTATAGATTCTAGTAAATCGTCAGTTCTCCAACCTGTTTTCGCAATAATTGTTGGTTTACTGATTTTTATTTCTGAATTTTCATTGATTTTTTTGACCAATTGAAAAGGAAAAGATTGTTCTGCTGCAATCATTTCTCCGATAGTATACGAATCACCTAAGGCCAAATAGGCAATGCTATTTTCACCCTCTAATAATATGCCTTCATTCTTGTTGCTTAATTTGCTGCTGCTAGTGCAAGCAATTACGGAGGTAATAATTAGAAATGAACAAAATAGTCTCATTTTAACCCTCAAATAAAATGGTAAAGAAGAACATTTTAGGTCTCATCTCTTCAATTGGATTTGAAAATTCGGTGTTGTCTCTTATTAGAGCATTCTCTAAGCTGTAGGACATTTTAATTTCAAGTCCTAACTTAAAATATTGCATAAAAAAATCAGTGCCAATTCCGATTTCAGCAGAGTAGGTACTTCGTTTCAATTTTACGACAGTTTCATCAATGGTGTTGTTGTCAACTGCTTCATTTGAAGCTAAATCTAAAGAGTATTTTCCTCCACCTATAAAATAGGCAGCAAAGTTGTTTACTCTAGCCGAGCGATATTTCAGCAGTAAAGGGAAGTCTAAATAAGTAGATTCAATTTCTTTCGTAACAGTGTAGCGTTCACCTTTAAAATTGATGAAGTTGTATTCTAAATTCCGTTGACCAAATACAAGCGTTGGTATAAACCTTAAGTTTAACAACTTTCCAATGTGCAGGTCACTTACAATTCCAAGATTAAACCCACTCTGATTGATAACGTTTAAGTTTTGAAGGCTATCGGTAGTTAAATTATACGCATTTCTTTGCAGTGCAAAACCACCAGAATTTATTCCAAGAGCAAATCCAAAATGGATGATCTTTTGATCAAATTTTTGCAAATTGTTGACCTTAGGCTTTTGTGCCATTGCAAGCAGACTACCACAAATTAGAATAAAGCTTAAGATGTATCTCATACTTCGATCAACGGTGTTAGTGTAGTTTTATTTTTGAACGACATAGATAGATGAAATGCCAAAGAATAGGGGAAGGGTCTTTTTAAATTTAAATCCTACTTTCTTTAAAATTGCTTCAAATTCCTTTCCTTCAGGAAAAGCTTCAACAGACTCGGGTAAATAGGTGTAAGCAGACGCGTCTTTCGAAACTAATTTTCCAATGCTTGGCAGCACTTTGTGAAAGTAAAGGTTGTAGACCTGCTTTATTGGAAATCCCTTTGGCTTTGAAAACTCCAAAACCACTACCATTCCACCTGTCTTTAAAACCCTTTTCATTTCTGAAAGACCTTTTTCTAAATCCTCAAAATTTCGAACACCAAACGCAACAGTAATTGCATCAAAGTAGTTGTCTTCAAAAGGAATATCTTCAGAGTCGCCGTACTTTAATTCAATAATACTTTCTTGGCCATTTTTTTTAACTTTAATAACACCTTTATCTAACATTCCTTGGCTAATGTCAATTCCAATAACCTTTGTTGGTTTTAGACTTAGGCTTTCTATTGCAAAGTCTCCGGTCCCTGTGGCAACATCTAAAATTACCTTGGGTTGAATTTCGCTCAAAATTTTGACGGCTTTTTTTCTCCAAAGCTTATCAATACCAAGTGATAAAAAATGATTTAAGAAGTCGTAACGATGAGAAATGTTATCAAACATTTCTGCTACCTGCTCTTTTTTAGAACTGTTCTTTTCTTTGTAAGGAGTTACTGTTTCTGCCATAATACTATTTACTTGTGCAAAAGTAAGCGTACACTACAAAAAATGTTCATTTATTGCACCATTTCTTTTCGTTCCTGATAAGCATCATCATCTTTATGAACTAAATTGAAAACTCTGTCCCAACGTATCTTGCTAAATAAAGACTTGTTAGGGTCCAGTGACATCCAAATAAATACTGCTTTACCAACCACATGATCTTCTGGAACAAATCCCCAAAACCTACTATCTTGAGAGTTGTGGCGGTTGTCACCCATCATCCAGTAATAGTCCATTTGTACTTCATAAGTAGTTGTCTCTTGGCCATTAATATAGATTTTTCCGTTTTCTGTTTTTAATTCATTTCCTTCATAAATCTGAATTAATCGAACATACATCGGTAAATTCTTGGCTGTTAATTCTAAAATTTGTCCTTTGTAAGGAATTGTTATTGGTCCAAAGTTGTCTTCCGTCCAATTGTAATCTGCTGTATTTGGGAAAATGGGGTAACTCTTTAATTCTGAGTTTTGATAATGGCCTTTTTCCTTATTAACTTTAGTGATGGAAACCACGTTACTTAAGGAGCGCACATATTCTAATGCCTCTTTGGTTAGGTGCATATCCATCGTGCTTCCATATCCTGGAGACCAGTTGATATCTGTGATTTCGTTGTCAATTAAGGTTTGCATTCGTATGGGAGGAGAGTTAGGGTTTTGTTGCGTTACACACTCAACACTGTAGCTAGTTTGTAATCCTTCTGATTGATATGCCTCTTTATCGTCTATAAATAACTTCCCATCAATTATTTTTAATTCATCGCCAGGTAAGGCAACACAGCGTTTAATGTAATTTTCTCTTTTGTCTACAGGTCTTGCTCTAATGCCAAAGCCTTCAGAAACAATTTTTTGAGCTCGAGTATACGTCATTTCATCGGTGGCATTTCTATTGGGTTGAAAATACCTGTCAATGAAGTTTTTCTGATATTTCTTAGGCATTCCTTTTGTAAAGTATTTCCTTCCGTTTTCCTTTCCAAAAATAGCATCGTACTCTCTCAATAGAGCATAGTATGTTCTTGCTTGTTGCTCCACAGCCACGGTATCTCCTGCGGGGAAATTAAATACCACTGCTTCGTTTCGTTTTACGTTTTGAAGTTTAAAGAGGCGTTTATAGGGAAGTTTAATTAATTCTGAATAGGACTTTACATTATCAGTTCCAGGCAATGTATGGTGAGCGAAAGGAAAGAAAATAGGAGTGTTTGGAATACGGGAACCGTAGCTCACCTTACTTACAAATAGAAAATCACCTACCAGCAATGATTTTTCCATAGATGAAGTTGGAATGGTAAACGCTTCAATGTAAATGGCTCTGATTAGTGTTGCTGCAATTACAGCAAACGCGATAGCATCAGCCCATTCTCTAATTTTTGTCTTCTTGTATTTGGCAACAAATTCATACCCTGCAAATTTGTATTGGTCAGAAAGTCCGATGTAGGCGAGGTAGAATGGAGTAAAAATTACGGCTAACGCATGTTCCCAAAAGCTTAAAATTTTAAACTGCTTTAGCAGCTCAACAATAATTCCAACCCAAACAATAAAGCCTAAAAATGGTATGTAATAAATTGCCATCCACCAAACGGGTTTGCGGATGATTTTAATGGCTGTGTAGATGCTATAAAAGGGCACAAGTGCTTTCCATCCTTCAATTCCTGCTTTTTTAAATAATAAGAATAATCCAAAGTGAGAGGCAATGAAGTAGAATAAGATAATAATGATTGCTGTTGTCATGGTTTAGTTTTTTAAAACATCTTGCATAGTAAATATGCCTTTTTTGGTATAAATATATTCTGCAGCTAGCAAGGCTCCAAGGGCGAACCCTTTTCTGTTTTTTGCTTCGTGCTTAATGCTGATTCTATCAATGTCTGAATCATAGGTTACTGTATGCGTGCCTGATACTCCAGATTCTCTGTGCGAGATTATTTCAAGAACTTTCATATTATCATTGGCTTCGTTTTCCCAATGTGAGTATGAATCATTGCTCTTTATAATTTCGTCAGCTAAAGTAATGGCTGTTCCACTTGGCGAATCTAATTTTTCGGTATGGTGAATTTCTTGAATTTCTGAAGTGTAGCTTTTATGATTTCCCATTAACTCGGCTAGTCGACGGTTAATTTCAAAGAAAATATTAACCCCTACACTAAAATTAGAAGTGCTTAAAAAGCTCCCATTTGATTTTTTTACCTGTTCGTAAACTAATTCTTTTGAATCACTCCACCCTGTTGTTCCAACGGCAACCGGAGTTCCTGCTTGCAAGCATAACTTAATGTTAGTGAGCACTTGTTCAGGGGTTGAGAACTCAATTGCAACGTCAATTTTTTGCAAACTCTCTTTTGTTAAATCAGATATGTTGGATGAGCTTATCTTTAACACCACTTCATGGCCTCGTTCTAAAGCAATGATTTCTATGGACTTGCCCATTTTTCCGTATCCGAGTAATGCAATTTTCATAAGGTCAAAAATAGAGCAGGGTAGAGCAGGGTTAGTGTAAAATACATGTGTGGCTTAAAAAGCGGTTCGATGGGTCTTTTTAGCAAATTTTATGGAGACGGTCATAGACGGAATCATTCTATTTATGCTTTGATCGAACTGAAAACTAGGTTTAATGACACCTGATAAGTCATCACTTACGTCAAATGTATACAAATGAGCATCTACTGCGGCATCCAATATATTCATTGCATATGCAGCGGCAGTTAAAACAAAAAATAAATCTCTATTTTTTCTATGGTTCTCAAGAATTGAATTCAGTTGGTTAGCGCTGTATATGTCAGTGTATTTGTGTGGTTCATTTAAGCTTTCAGCAATGAAGGCATCTTTAAATTCGTTGTATAGTTTTGCTTCACTTAAAGCAAAATACAGGGGAGTACCAATAAGGGCATAAACCAAAGGTACTTTCCAATACTTTTTATTATAAACCTGTCCTAAGCCGGGAACTGCAAGGGAAAGCAGGCTTGCTTTTTTAGGAGAATGATACGGAACTGTATCGATGTTTAAAGTATCGGGTTGTTGAGCAATGGCTGCCGTAGATATCAAAAGTCCTAGAATAAAAACAAATTGCTTTTTCATTTCAGCTATTTGATTTTAAGCTTTTTCAATATCTTGGCTAGATCTGACTCATTCTCAAAAGAAATAGTAATACTGCCTTTTTCTTCGTCTTTTCGTTGAAACTTAACTGGTAAATTAAAATGCTCCGTAAGGTCAGTTCTAATTCTTTTATCAACTACTGACAGAGAAAGCTTTGTTTTACTGTTGCTTAATGCACTTTCTTTTTTACCTTTTGCTAATTCTTCTGTTTTACGCACAGAGAGGGTTTCCGACACTATTTGTTTGTATAAAGCCAATTGGCTTTCATGGTCTTCAATATTTACTAGGGCTCTCGCATGCCCCATGCTTAATTGATTGTTAATTATTCCATTCTGAATTTCAGCGGGAAGCTTTAACAATCGGAGATAATTAGTAATAGTAGAACGCTTTTTGCCAACTCGTTGGCTCATCTCTTCTTGGGTTAACTTACACTCTTCAATTAATCTTTGGTATGAAATTGCAACTTCAATAGCGTCTAATTCAGCTCGTTGAATATTTTCTACCAAGGCCATTTCCAACATGCTTTGGTCGTTGGCAATGCGGACAAACGCAGGTATTTGGTGTAGTCCAGCAAGTTGTGAGGCTCTGAACCTTCTCTCACCTGAAATTAACTGATACTTATCGTACCCTAATTTTCTGACCGTAACGGGTTGTATAATTCCAAGTTCCTTTATGGATTGCGCTAACTCGTGTAATGCTTCTTCTTCAAATTTTGTTCTAGGTTGAAAAGGGTTGGTCTCAATCTTCGAAATCTCAATATCTGCAATAGAACCAGCAGTTATAGGCACTTCTGTCCTTGTGCTGGTTAAATCTGTTTTATTGTCTTCTAAAAGTGCGCTTAATCCTCGCCCTAATGCCGGTCTCTTGCTCATATTTAAACGTTAATTACTTTTTCTGATTCTTTCAATTGAGTCATTTCATTCTTTTGCAATATCTCTCTTGCTAAGTTTAAGTAGTTAATTGCTCCCTTGCAACTAGCATCGTGCATAATAATGGTTTCACCATGACTTGGAGCTTCACCTAAACGCGTATTTCGCTGAATAATAGTATCAAAAACCATTTGCTGAAAGTGTGTTTTAACTTCTTCAACTACTTGGTTTGAAAGTCGCAATCTAATGTCATACATGGTCAAAAGAAGACCTTCAATATCCAACTCGGGGTTTAGCCTTGACTGAACTATTTTAATAGTGTTTAGTAATTTACCTAAACCTTCTAACGCAAAGTATTCACATTGAACAGGAATAATAACTGAATCTGCTGCTGTCAATGAATTTAAAGTAATTAATCCAAGGGAAGGGGAGCAATCGATTATGATGAAGTCGTAGTCGTCTTTAATTCTTCCTAAAGAAGCACGCATCATGTGTTCTCTATTTGGTAGGTTTATCATCTCAATTTCTGCACCCACTAAATCAATGTGGGCAGGAAGTAAATCTAAATTGGGTGACTTTGTTTCAATAACGATACCCTTCGGATCTATTTCATTTATAATGCATTCGTAAATGCTGGTTTTTATTGTCTTCGGGTCAACTCCAACACCTGATGTGGCATTTGCTTGAGGATCAGCGTCAACTAGTAATACTTTTCTTTCTAACACCCCAAGAGCAGCTGCCAAATTAATGGCAGTTGTCGTTTTTCCTACACCACCTTTTTGGTTGGCTATTGCTATAATTTTCCCCATAGTTCTCTTTTCTAGAATTAATTGACTACAATTTTATTTTTTTCCAAAACGATGTTCTCTCTTCTCATTCAACCTCACTTTTGCGTTTAACCAAGTAAACTTACTAAAGCCTTAGCACATACCTTGCTTTTATAAATTCAGGTTATTCCACTTAACATATGCTAAATCAGTTCTTTTTAGTTGTTGATTTGCTTTAAGTGAAAAGTAAATCTGTACTATTTGCTGCACCTTAAAAGTAGTCTTTTAGATGCTTTTTTTCGACTAATTTAATCCGTCTTTTTGAACAATTTTCTGTTCGTATGAAATTTGAATAGAGTAGTGCCTGATTTTTAGTTTCAATCCTTCGCACTTCGATATTTTTGTGCCTGTAATGAAGCGAAGGTATTTTTTGTATTTAAGTTATAATGGAACGAATTATCACGGTTGGCAAATCCAACCCAATGGTAACAGCGTTCAAGCGGATTTGGAAAAAGCATTGAAAATTCTTTTCCAAGAAAAGATATCTATAATAGGAGCAGGTAGAACTGATACAGGAGTTCACGCAAGGTTAATGATTGCTCACTTTGAGACTGACAAAAATTTCGTCATTAGTAAATTAATTTACAACCTAAACAATGTGTTAGGCGTTTTTATTTCAATTAAAGGTTTAAGAGAAGTTACGCCGGATTTTCATGCAAGATTTGCTGCACTATCCCGAACATACCAATACGTAATTACTCCTCAGAAAGATCCTTTTCACAGTGATACGGCTCATCGATATACTCCCAAAGTAGATCTTAAAAAGATGAACGAGGCAGCTAAATTGATGTTAGGTGAAATGGATTTCTCATGTTTTTCGAAGTCCAAAACGCAAACCTTTACCAATAATTGTAACCTACAAAAAGCAGAATGGACTGAAAAGGAGGGACTCTTCATTTTTGAAGTGAAGGCGAACCGTTTCTTACGAAATATGGTTCGGGCAATTGTTGGGACTCTTTTAGAAGTAAACGAGGAAAAACGAACAATAGAGAGCATAATAGAGTTAATAGAAAGTAAAAACCGATCAAATGCAGGCGTATCTGTTCCTGCGAAAGGGCTTTTTTTAGTAAACATTGAATATCCGGATGAGGGTTTTATTTAGATAATTTTGCAGCATGAGTGAAGTGAGTGGAAAGGCATGGGATGTAAAGTTGTTTCAGCGGGTTTTTAAATACGTAAAACCGTACAATAAGCAGTTTTATTTTACAGCTTTTTTAGTAGTTATTTTGGCGGTTTTATCTCCAATTCGTCCGTATTTGATTCAATATATGATTGATGATAAAGTTGCGGCATCTGATTTAATAGGTGTAAGAAACATAACGCTTCTTTTAATTGGAATCATGATTGTTGAAGCTATCATTCAGTTTTATCAATCGTATTTAGCCAATTGGTTAGGGCAAACTATTATAAAAGACATTCGAGTACAACTTTACCGTCATATTTTATCTTTTAAATTAAAGTATTTCGATCAAACTCCAATAGGAACTTTAGTTACTCGGAATGTATCTGATATTGAGACAATATCCAACATATTTGCGCAAGGTATTTTGGTGATTTTTGGAGATATTTTGAAGTTAATAGCTGTTGTAACGGTCATGTTTTATACAGATTGGTTGTTAACTTTAATTGCGTTGCTTCCAATGCCAATCTTAATTTTTGCAACCAGTGTTTTTAAGAAAGTGATTAAGAAAGCCTTTCAAGATGTTCGCACACAGGTATCTAATCTTAATTCTTTTGTTCAAGAAAGAGTTACTGGAATGAAGATCATTCAGATTTTTAATAGAGAAAAAGTAGAGTCGGCACAATTTGAAGGAATGAATAACAAGCATAAGGATGCCCATATTAGAACTGTTTGGGCCTATTCTATTTTCTTTCCTATTGTTGAAATGCTTTCAGCGTCTTCATTGGGTTTGTTGGTCTGGTGGGGAACAAAAGGAGTCTTGGCAGGGCAAACCTCTCTAGGAGACTTGATTGCTTTTATTCTATACATACACATGTTGTATCGTCCTATTCGTCAACTAGCTGATCGATTTAATACGCTGCAATTGGGAATGGTAAGTTCAGAAAGAGTTTTTCGGGTATTGGATACAAATTCCACGATAGAAAGACAAGATGGTATTAAAAAAGAGAAGTTGGATGGAGCTATAGAGTTTAAGAACGTTTCTTTTGCATACATCGATGATGACTTTGTATTAAAAGATGTCTCATTTTCTGTAAAACCGGGAGAAACAGTCGCTTTTGTAGGTGCTACCGGATCTGGTAAAACATCAACTATTAATTTGTTGGGTCGCTTTTATGAATATCAAAAAGGTGAAATATTTGTAGATGGGGAAGAAATTCGAAATTATGATTTGGAGAATCTTCGACAGAATATGGGAGTAGTGTTGCAAGACGTGTTTTTGTTTTCAGATACAATCATGAATAATATTACACTGAACAGCCCCTCAATTAAGGAAGAAGCAGTAATTGAAGCGTCTAAAAAAGTTGGAGCGCATGATTTTATTTCAAAGCTGCCCGGTACTTATAATTACGATGTAAAAGAACGGGGAGGCATGCTTTCAGTTGGTCAACGACAGCTAATTTCATTCATTAGGGCTTATGTTCACCATCCAAGTATTCTGATTTTGGATGAAGCTACTTCTTCAATCGATACGGAATCTGAATTGTTAATTCAAAAAGCGACAGATATTCTAACAGAAGGTAGAACGTCAATTGTAATTGCACACCGATTGTCTACCATTCAAAAAGCAGATAAAATAATAGTTTTAGAGGCCGGTAGGATTTTAGAGCAAGGAACGCATCAAGAGTTACTTGAATTGAATGGGCATTACAAGAAGCTATTTGAGCTGCAGTTCTCTGAGGAAATTAGCGCATAACACAAGAATGCATAAATTTTGTTCTTACACACCAAGAACCATCAAAAATATACTAGTTTCTTTTACTGCTGCTGCATTTATGGCAGTTGCATCTCAAAATCAATACTTTGTTAATCCTGTAAATGTTGTTCTTTATAATATTGGTAATAAACCTATGGAGTTGTTAAAGAAGCTAAAACTTGGTCATCCGCTAGAGCTTATGCAGTTCAATTTATGGGAAACCTAGCAATTCTAGAAAGCCAAAGAAAGCAGGACAGTATTATAGCTATTTTAAATCGTTCCGGTATTGTAAATTCAAGCTAAGCTGCGACCGATGGCGGCGGAGCTGCGATTGTTTGGCTTGGAGGGAATGGATAGAGGAACTGAAGGGAATTGGATTTGGGATTCGTATGCAATCGGAACTGGTCAATCTTTGCTGGGATTAAGAACAGGCAGCATTTTTTAGTGGATTGTATAACAATTGAGGGAATTAACCAGATCTTTTTAACAATCAAGACGCTTTGGGTTTTGCTTTAAGTTCGAGGCCCTTTGTTACTGTAGGTCAATGGAATGATGTTGAAGAAAACAATTGTTTGTGCTTTATCGTGGAATATCCCGGAACGGTAGGTTTAGATGAAGTAATGCGAAATAGAGTAATTACATTAAGTCCAAACCCTGCACAAAATGAGTTGCACTTAAATTGTGACAAATGTGGTACGGAGAATTAAATGTATCGGGTTGTAGATGTGAAAGGTAGGTTGTTTATTGAAGCACGATTAACAGGCGGAAAAGTGGTTGATATAAGTAAACTGAAAAGGAGGTCTTATTTCATTCAGTTTAAAGCATCAGGATTAAGTTTGAAATTTCAAAAAGAATAAAATTAAAAAAGCATCACAGAAATAGATGCTTTTTTGGTTTATGAGAGTTCTCTATTGCTTTACCTTACTTTTTTCATGTTGGTTGCTAAAAATCCAAGTTTATAAAAATCAAACACATAGAGACTGATTATTCCTTTCTCTAGCATGGCCTTAATGAATGGCTTTAGCACATTAAATGAAGTAGTTATTAGTTTTCGAAGTTTGAATAGCTTGTAGTAAGTCTTTAACAGATTCACGTCTTCAATAAGTTGCTTGTCGTAGTTTTCTGACTTAAGAATGTGAATTAAGTTTCTGATTGCCTTCTCAGTATTTTCCATGTACTGCGCGTTATTTTCTAAGTAACCATTTAAAACAGGATTATCAATGTGAATGATATTTATATCTTTCCTTTTTAACTCTAATCCGAAAAGGGTGTCTTCATGTCCATACTCCACTAAAGTTCTATCAAATTGAGTTGTGGCAAAGATTCTCCTACTTACCAGAAAGTTATTTGTCATAAATGACCTATTTGGATGCTGTTTTCTTTTTTCCACGGATTGACTTTCTTTAAAAAAGCCGTACTTCCAACGAAGTAACTTGCTTTTATGAGGAGCTTGAGTAGGATAATTTCGTCCGCCACAAATCAGGTGATTTGGAAATCTTGTTGCTGCATTTAAATAGTTGTACAAGAAATATTTGTTTGTGATTACTGAGTCACAATCAAGAAAAATTAAGCTCGGGAAGGAGGTATATTTTAAAAACAAATTTCGAATTGCAGCTCGACCAATATTTCGATCAAGCTTGACGTAGGTTTCCTTCAAACAAACAGTTTCATTTATTTTCCTAAACGACTCATTTGAAAAATCATCAATCAATATAATTTCACTGGGTACAGTAAGCAACTTTGCTTGAGCTGATAATTCGGTTACTAACGTAGCGACATTAAAATTATAAATAGGAATACAAATTGAAATCATATATTCTTTTGTGACTTTCTTAATAAGACGACATTCATAACAAAGTTAATACTTTCGGTTAGTCAAATTAAAAGAGAAATTCAGTTTCTTATGCTATGCATACCTGCAAGTATATTCTGAAAAAATCGCTCGAATATTTTATTAATAGAAATAGGAAGTAAGTTGAAATGGGAGTGTACCTATCAATTGTTCAAATTTTTTAATTGGAAACTGAATAGTACACACTTGGATTCAGAACAATGATTCATTTTATTCTTCCAGGGATTATAAAACCTTGAATTGAATTGTATCTATTATTATGTTCAATTGGATAGCCATATATTGAAGGATTTAACTGTAAATAAAAGTCAATAATAGTTAAATTAGCGGACTACATTTTGAACATGACTCACTCCCTAGAAGATTTAAAATCAGGAAAATTAATTGGCTTAACAGGATTAAAACTCGCATGTGATTTAAAGAAGTTCCCAGAAGAGATTTTTTCGCTAGCAGACTCGTTGGAAGTATTGGATCTGTCCGATAATCAGTTGACTGAATTGCCAAGTAGTATTTCTCAGCTGAAGAACTTGAGAATTATATTTTTCGCTCGAAATAACTTTACTCAATTTCCAACAGTTTTATCGCAATGTACCGCATTGAGTATGATTGGCTTTAAATCCAATCAAATTGAAGTGGTCCCGGAAAATGCATTTCCTCTAAAGTTAAAGTGGTTAATATTAACTGACAACAAGATTAAAAGAATACCAAAGAGTATTGGATGTTGTAGTTTACTCCAAAAGTGTGCACTAGCAGGGAATAGAATTGAAGAATTACCGGTAGAAATGGCGAACTGTTTGAATTTAGAGCTCTTAAGAATCTCTGCCAACTGTATAAAGTCGATTCCAACTTGGTTATTTGAGTTACCTCATTTGTCATGGATTGCTTTTGGAGGAAACCCGGTAGAACATCAAATTCAAATAAATACCGACTTCGAGTCATTTGAATGGGAGGATTTTAATGTTAAAGCTTTACTGGGAGAGGGAGCCTCGGGACTTATTTATAAAGCAGTTTGGAAATCAAGAAAAGAGGATGTAGCAATAAAGATCTTTAGAGGAGACGTAACGAGTGATGGGGTACCAGAAGATGAGATGGAAGTATCAATAGCAGCGGGATTCCATAAAAACTTAATTCAAGTTTTAGGTAAAATAAAAAATCATCCTGAGGGAAAAAATGGTTTGATAATGGAGTTAATATCTTCTAATTACATCAATTTGGGGAACCCTCCAAGTTTGGTAACTTGCACGAGAGATGTGTTTGACAATGAGGTTGTTTTTGATGAAGATCAGCTGCTAAAGATTGCAAAAAGTATTGCTTCGGTTTGTTCTCAGTTGCACAGTAAAGGAATCAGTCATGGAGACCTTTATGCACACAATATTTTGGTAAATAATACAGCAGAATGCATCTTGGGTGATTTTGGTGCGGCTTCCTTTTATTGTGTTACCTCAGTTCTTGCACCAAAAATAGAACGAATTGAGGTAAGGGCTTATGGGTGCTTATTGGAAGATTTAGTAACCCTCGTTAGTGAAATTGAATCTCCTAATTTACGTCGTAGCAGGTGGCAAAAATTAATCAACGATTGTAGGCTTTTCAATGTAAAGTCTCGTCTTGGATTTTCTGAAATTTTACTGGAGTTAGATAAATTTTAAGTTGATTTTGCTGTTGTCAAGCGATTTGTGAGGTGCACAAAAACCTCATGCCAACGCATGAAATAAGTTGCTTGTCTGCCTACTCATCGTATAGTTAGTTGTTAAAGCTATTTAAGTTCATCGCAGATACCTTCGTTTCATTGTGTTTTTTCAATGTAATAGACCTTGTTGGTTTTTAATCCTCCAAGGTATATCTATTCAAATTGTTTTTATAACTTATTACTACTTGCAGGTAAAAATTTTATTTTGCTCAAGTAATTTATTTCTACTCTATTGTATTTTTAGTATCCATACTGTTGCGAGAATTTCAAGTACCAAAGTTTGCCTTTTTGAGCAGGCAACACAGTAGTATTTGTTGCTCGTTACTTTTGTGAAAAAGCAAGAAAACTTATTACTGCTTTATGACTTTAGAGGTATATTTTGAGCCATTTACATCATACAAACTGACTAAGTAAATTCCCTGTTTTATTGTAGAAAAGTCTAACAAGACTTTATTTGAGGCCACCCTCATTAAACTCAATACTTTTCCATGGAGATTACGAACTTCAACTTTTTGAATTCGTTTTTTCTTCTGGTTAGCGTCAATTAATAGCACAGTACTTTCTAACGTCACTGGGTTTGGGTAAACAAACACATGCAGCCGTTCCTTATATCCGCGGGGAATAACAACAATCTCCGCTATGTTGGTTTCGATAAAGTCATTGTAATCAAACTGAATGAATGCTTGATTTTCTATCACTGTAAAAGGTTCTACATTGGAGTTAATGCCTATACTAAATTCAATAAATCCATTGCTACCTTCATTATTAGAGGCAGAATCTGGTAGTTCAATATGGTTATTTAAAAATGCTAGGGAACCTGCTTTTAACGAGTATTCGAAAGGATGAGAAGAGCTTGTGAACTTAAAAGACTCCCAGTTTAAGTAATCTGATAATTGATCAACTATAAGCACTCGTCTGGCAGCAAAGGTTCCAATATTTTGAAACCTTATCTTGTACGTTAATCTTTCTTCTTTAGAAACGTTCTGCTGAATGCCTTTATTTTTAACAAATACTAGCTTATCGTTTGGATCAATTGAACCAACTACGACGTCATTGAAAGTAATGGAATTATTGTCAATAGCGCATTCAGGTCCACTGTAGATAATATCTCCTGCCACGCTTACCACTTCTCCTAGTGGTACATTGTTATCTACTGAATCTGTTAGTATTAAAACGGTATCAGATAAAGCTTCAATTTGGTTTAAACTATACATGTAAGTTCTAAGGCCATTGCTTTCCATAACTGAAGACCAAGAGTCTCCAATTAAATACGTGTTGTCGGTAAATGTTAAAGAAACTTGAACTAGACTTGTTGTGTTGTATGGAGCTAAATTTTCTACTAACACTTGTAATTTATTTGTCAAGCCTCTTCTAAAGGCAGTAGTGCCTAAGCTAATTTCTAAATTTGGGTAGGCACAGCTATTTGTGTTGCCAAAATCATTTCCACAATATTGTACTGAATTAAATTGAATAACATTGACAGTGTGATATGTAAGTGGAGAAAATTGACTCCAACTGCTAGTCACTTCTTGACTAACTGTATAATTTCCATCACCTACAAAAAACTCATACTCTCCATCCTGATTGGTATAGACTTGAATATTTCCAGGTGTAATTGTAATTTTTTGATTCGAAATACCTGGTTCTGAAGCATCCTGAATGCTATTTTGATTTACGTCAAAATATACGGTGCCACAAATCTTTGAACCACACTCTTCATAAACGGTCAATAAGTCGTTGATGGTAGGACTTATGACATAAGTAACAACGCCCGATGGCCATATAATTACAATACTATCAATCGCGGGTGCATCGAGTAAACCAAACAGGAGCTTAGAAGAGTTTTGTCCGCCGGTTGCTGATGTTTGTGTTGAAACGTGCCTTGTTTGCCATTGAGATTGACCATCTATTGTTGCCTTTACTTTAACCATGGCACCAACCCCAAATTTATTTGAGTTACAACCATCTAACTTGATCACTATATGATTGGTACATGGATCCTTTTGATTCACGAAAAAGTCATTTGTATTTGTCCCAATATTCGCTACAAAAAGGTCGTAGTCACCGTCATTGTCATAATCAGACCAAGCTGAACCATATGAATTGTTTAAAACTTGAGTGATGGAATTAACTAGTTTGTCAAATGTTCCGTCTCCATTATTTGAGAACAAGAAATTCTGATTATTTTGATCATTTGCTACCAGTAAGTCTAAGTCTCCATCGTTGTCAAAGTCAATCCAAGTTGCTCCATGAGAATTGGATAAATAATTTACAATCTCAATATTTGTAATTTTTAAGAATGTTCCATCTCCGTTGTTGTTATAGAAGAAGTTGGGCTCAATATCTCTAGAATTAGTAACGTATAGATCTAAATCGCCATCGTTGTCATAATCTCCCCAAGTACCGCCAACCGAATGGCCTGCATCATTGACCACTGAGCCTGTTGTTTCTTTAATTAAAATTCCGTTAACATTCTTAAACAATTGGTTGTTCTCGCCATTTGTATTTGCAACAAACAAATCTAGGTCTCCGTCATTATCATAGTCGCCCCAAGCTACACCAACAGCAGATGTAGCCGACAAAGAAACTTCACTTGAGGCATCGACGGAGAATCCACCCTGGCCATCTCCCAAAAACAAGAAATTAAAATTGGTTGGGTGAAAATCAGACACAACAATGTCTAGGTTTCCATCTTTGTTATAATCTGCCCAGGCAGCTGAATGAGAATATATTCCCTCATCCACAACAGGATCAGATACAATTGATGTAAATGTGCCATCTCCATTATTATGATACAGCTTATTAGCTGAATTCTGGTTATTAGTCACAAACAAGTCTATAAACCCGTCGTTGTCATAGTCTCCCCACGTTCCAGAAACAGATGCGCCCAGATCAGAGACAATTGCCCCTGTGGTTATCTTGGTAAATGTTCCATCAGTATTATTATGATATAATATATTGGGTTGACTTAATGTTTTTACAGGCACAAATAAATCATCAAACCCATCGTTGTCATAATCTCCCCATGCCATTCCCCAAGTACTAGATACATCATTAGAAAGACCTGCCATTGTATTTTGAGTAAAAGTTACCGACGTTTCGATACTCCATGCGCAAGTAGTATCGTTAAACGTAGCAATTGTGTTGCAGGAAGTTGCCGGCTCGGGACCTTTTACGCAACTTACCGACTCTAATGTTACAACGGCAGATTTGCAATTGGTAGAATCTAATTTGTCACAAATTTGGTAGGTCATAGTATGTACTCCAAGCGCAGTATTTGGTTCAAGGTCTATAGAACCATCAGCATTTAAAGTCAAATTAACATTGGATAAAACTGTCGTTAAATCAATTTGCGCTAAACTAACTGGGTTTGCATTAAAACTATCGTTGGCCAATACATTTATAACGTTAATGCCACCTGTAATCCCATTTACTTGCCCCACCGTGTCCACTACTGCTTTAATATCAGCTAGTGACAGTGAGGTAGAAGTAATGCAAACAGGGTTGTTATAAACAGCACCTGAATAAGTATTGACTGCACCGGCTGTAGAAAGTTGTCTTCCTTCTAGAAATACACCTGCACCGGAACTGCATGCTCCGCCATGCGAAAGAAATGTTCCTTTTAATACAGCTGCAGCCCCTAAACTAACAGCACCGGTAGCAACACCAGCTCCGCCAATCCAAAAAATATTACAAGCACGTGCGCCATTAGTTAAAATTATCTTTGCTGATGCTGCTACAGTGAACGCTCCTGCAAATTTAAAAACAAATATTGCATCAGGATTATTTTCACCGTCTAAGGTTAACGTTCCAGATAAAGATCCTGCAGCTGCAATATTGTAAACTCCAGTTGTTAAGATTTCCCCTGATCCAAAAGCAGGTGTGTGTCCGGTTACAGTATTGGGCAGAGCCATAAGCGAAGTATATGCGTTATTTAAATCTATTTCCGCTTGCACTGTAAGCGAATTTATGATGTGAAATGATCCTACCACAACCGAAGAACCATAACCACTAATAGCACCACTATTTGTCCCGATGTTCCCATAAATTACAGATGTAGAGGTATTTGCTACAGCCCCGAAATTTGAATAAAGCGCAAAATTTGAAAGAACACCCAAAACATCAACTTCAGCGGCAGCGTTGCAACTTGCTTCACAAAATATAGTAATGGTGCTATTACAAGGAGGTTTTATTGCTGTTGCACCTGCACCAATAGTTATTGCTCCTTCCAAGGAAAATATTCTCCCTTCAAGATTAACATTTGCACCTAGGCTAACTGCACCTATATGTGCAAATAAAGTCCCTTTTACCTCTGCTCCAGCGGCAACGGTAATGGCGCCTTCAGCTATCCAAAAAACATTACAAGATTTTGCTCCATTAACTAAAGTAACCGTCGCGCCTGCTCCGATTGTTAGTGCACCATTACATTTAATTACAAAGTAAGCATTGGGATCTCCCTCTCCATCAAGAGTAAGGGCTCCTCCTACAGATCCGGCTCCACCGGTAGAATAAACTCCGGAAGTAATCGTTTCACCACCACCAAATGCCGGTAAATGAGAACTTGGATAAGTGACAAAAAGATCGTTAATGTGGATATACAGCCTAAATAGATCGAACCTGCACTGATCAGTTACAGAATTAGCATTGTAAATATTGTCAATATAAGATGGTGCTACAAAGCCGCTTATTATGCCATTATTCGAACCAACATCACCTGTAACAAGTGTTCCCGAATTTGTGACCGCTCCTGTTCCGGTATAAGCCTCGAAAGAAGATAGTATTCCTAAGTTAAGTGTCTGAGCATTTGAAAATATACTCCAAAATAGGAGGTAGAAGATTAATGCGATTAGATATACTTTTTTCATTGTATCGTGTTCGTGTATTTTGCTCTTTGCAAATGGAATGCCATTTCACCCGAAATACACCTAAAAGTCGCTGTTTGCTTGTTTTCTGCTTTTACTTTACTTGAATTTATACCCAAAAATGGACAGTTATTCCCGATTGTGGAATTATTTCCAGTAAAATAGATGAAGTATTTTTTTTAGTAGAGAAAATTATATCAATCTATCTTTTGTAGCTCTATTTTTTGTAACTGAGCTACCAAGTTTTCTGCTGATTAAGAGAAAATATTTTGTTTTTCTTAAAATAGTGGAAATACAAGCCAAAGGCTATATCCATAATTGGTTATAGCGATCGTTACTCAACACTAAAGTTAATAATTAGCGATAATTCATGTGCCTTAGGTATTTTGAGTGATTGGATATAGAATTCTAGCATTTGACCAATTTATTCTTCAACTCTAGTGTTTCACTTTAGAAGCCGTGGAGCGGCTGTACCTTTTGGAATAGGTTACAATCCTTTTTGTGTGAGGCATGTTTAGCTAATGCATAAAATGCGATTATATTTAAAATCAAGCGAGAAACTTCTAATTCCTAGCGGTTAAGGTAATTTGTCAATCGATTGCTTACCTAAATTTTGAGATGCTTTACAAATGGCAAAATGATTAAAAGCAGGATTTACCTGCCTTTAATCGCCTTTCTTAGTTATTTGGTTTGACCTTAAACTGATCTGTACAATAAACAAGATGTTGATCATTTGTTTATAGGATTAAGAAGCACTAAATCCATACCCTGAATAATTCAATATTAAAATGACCCAGCAAAAGCAGAATCATTCAAATGTTAAAACTAAATCTTCAGAATTTACCATCGTTCCAGAACTTAGGATGATTTTCTGTATTTTACCATCTTCTATTGCAGTAATAGTAGATTCCATCTTCATTGCTTCAATAACAAAAAGGGGCTGATTCTTAGTCACTTTTTCACCTTTTTTTACCAAAATAGTCGACAGCAAACCCTGCAACGGTGCACCAATTTCTTTTGCATCGTTTTTGGTTGCTTTTTGATTCGATACCTTATTGACTTTAATTGATTCATCTTTTATTTGCACAAATCTACCTTGTCCGTTTACTTTAAAGTACACGGTCACCATGGCGTCTTCATTTGGTCGTCCGATAGAATCTAAAGAAATTAGTATGTTTTTTCCTTTGTCTAACTCAACCATAATTTCTTCTCCTCTTTCCATTCCATAGAAGAAATTCTTGGTCGGTAAATTGATTAAACTATCATACTTTAAATGCTGGTTATAAGCATCTGTAAAGACTTTGGGATATAATTTGTAAGATAAAAAATCTGTAAAATTAATTGGTCTGCTTAAATCATTTTCAAATATTTTTCTAAAGCTTTCGTATTCAGCGTCAATATCTAACGGTTTAATGTGTGCATTTGGTCTATTTGTGTAGGGTATTTCATCTTTTAAAATTAATTTTTGAAGATCTTTGGGAAAACCACCGACGGGCTGCCCTAAATCACCTTTAAAGAAGCTTACTACAGATTGTGGGAACGAAATGGTATCTCCACGTTCTAGCACATCCCGAGTTGTTAAATTGTTACTCACTAAATATTGCGCCATGTCACCCACTACTTTGGAGCTCGGTGTAACTTTTACAATGTCTCCAAAAAGCAAGTTTACATCGCTATACATTTGTGTGATTTCATGAAATCGGTCTTCTAATCCCAAGGCCTGCGCTTGTGGTTTTAAATTAGAATACTGACCTCCTGGAATTTCATGTTTAAATACCTCTCCGGAACCTGCTTTTAATCCAGACTCAAACGGATAATAATACTCCCGAACTGTTTCCCAATAGTTAGAATACTCGTTCAAAGAATCGATATTTAAATTACTTTCTCGTTCATTGAATTTCATCATTTCTACTACCGAATTAAAATTGGGTTGCGATGTCAACCCTGACAAGCCCCCGAGTGCGACATCGACGACATCTATACCCGCTTCAATCGCTTTTAAATAAGTAGCGGATTGAATTGAAGAGGTATCGTGGGTGTGCAAATGAATCGGAATATCAACGGTTTGTTTTAAAGCTGAAACCAATTCGAAAGCGGCATATGGTTTTAATAATCCCGCCATGTCTTTGATAGCCAAAATATGTGCTCCTGCGTTTTCAATGTCTTTGGCTAAGCTGGTATAATATTTTAGGTTGTATTTTGTGTTTTTAGGATTTAAAATGTCACCCGTATAGCAGATGGCGCCTTCGGCTAAACCGTTTGTTCGGTTGCGCACATGCTCGATACAAGGAGCTATAGATTGCATCCAATTTAAAGAATCAAATATTCTAAAAATATCTACTCCATTTTCCCAAGATTGCTCTACAAACTTCTCGATAAGATTGTCTGAATAGGCCGTGTAGCCAACCCCATTGGATCCTCTAATTAGCATTTGAAGCAATACATTCGGCATTGCTTTGCGTAATAATTGTAAGCGTTCCCAGGGGTTTTCTTGCAAGAAACGCATGCAAACATCGAAGGTTGCGCCTCCCCAGACTTCCATACTAAAAATGTTGGGGTTGTTTTTTGCATATCCTTCGGCAACTTTCAACATGTCAAAAGTTCGCATTCTAGTGGCCAACAAACTTTGATGTGCATCTCGCATCGTAGTGTCTGTAAAATGAATTTTCTTTTCATTTTTTAACCATTCTGAGAATTTATCTGGGCCTAATGCTGTAAGCAGATCTTTTGTACCTTTTGGGTAAGATGCCTTTTTATCAAATTTAGGTACTATCGGGTGTACAAATATTTTAGTGTGGTCTGTTTTTTTAACATCCGGATTTCCGTTTACCGTAACATCTCCTAAATACGTTATCAATTTAGTGGCTCTATTTCTAGGAGCTTTAAAAATGAATAAATCAGGATTCTGATTGATAAAGTTTACTTTAACTGCTCCTTTTCTAAAGGTCTCGTGCTTTAGTATATTGTCTAGAAAAGGCATGTTCGTCTTAACTCCTCTAATTCTAAATTCTGCTAAGGCACGTCGTACTTTTCGACAAGCTCCATCTAACGTTCTGCTGTTTGCGGTAAGTTTTACCAACATAGAGTCAAAGAATGGAGAAATAATTGCCCCTTGATATACACTGCCGGCATCTAAACGAATACCAAAACCTGAGGCACTTCTGTATGCGGTAATTTCACCATAATCAGGTTTGAAATCATTTTGTGGGTCCTCTGTGGTAATTCTGCACTGCAACGCGTAGCCATTCACCTTTACTGCAGCTTGATTTTCAAGCTTTATTTGTTGGTCTTCAAGTTTGTAACCTCCTGCAATAAATAATTGTGTTTTTACTAAATCAATATTGGTTACCACTTCTGTAACAGTGTGTTCCACCTGTATACGTGGGTTAACCTCGATAAAATAAATAGAACCATCTTCGTCTACTAAAAATTCTACAGTCCCAATATTATTATAATGTACTGCTGTACAAATGTCTATAGCATACTTATAAAGTGCGTCTTTTATTTCCTGTTTTAAATCAAATGAAGGCGCAAATTCAATTACTTTTTGATAGCGGCGCTGTACGGAGCAATCGCGTTCAAAAAGATGTACAGTATTGCCATAGTTATCGGCAACTATTTGAATTTCTATGTGTTTAGGATTTTCTACAAACTTTTCAAGAAAAACAGTGTCATCTCCAAATGCATTCAATGCTTCTCTTTTACTTTCACTGAATGCACTTTTTAATTCGCCTGATTTTCTGATTACACGCATGCCTCTTCCACCGCCACCGGAAGCAGCTTTTAGCATTACAGGATAACCAATTATGGCAGCTTCATCTAATGCAACCTCAATGTTTGTTAAAGGCTTCTCATTGCTCTTAATTACAGGAATTCCATTTGCGATTGCTACCGCTTTTGCTGAGATTTTATCTCCTAAATCTTTTAAAACTGAGACCTTAGGACCGACAAAAATAATTCCATTGTCTTCGCATTTTTGTGCAAGGGTTGGATTCTCAGATAAAAAACCATAACCTGGATGTATTGCATCTGCGCCGCTTTCTAAGGCAACCCTAATAATTTCATCAATGTCTAAATACGGTTTGAGCGGGGCATTGTTTTCGCCAATTTGATATGATTCGTCCGCTTTGTAACGGTGAAGCGAATACCTGTCTTCAAAGGTATATACACAAACTGTCTTTACGTTTATTTCTGTACAAGCTCTAAATATTCGAATAGCAATTTCGCCTCTGTTTGCAACAAGCACTTTTTTAATTTTCATCTTTTCGAAAGGGTCTATTTTTATGTTAACAAATGTTGTTGCCGATGGTTCTGCGCGATAGGAGAGGATTTTATTTTTTTGTTAACAACGGATGTATTTATAGTCTGACTGATTATTGAAGTGTATTGGACAGATATTTTGCTGAAAGGTTAAAAAATTATTTTTTAGTGGTATTATAGAATTATAAATTATCTATCAAATTATTTATTTCATTTATTGGTCTTTAAAACCCTCATTATAGGCAAATAAAATTGTTTTTAAATAATTTAGAGTTATGAATAAACTCTTTATCCACTGCAGGCAAAGTTTCCACCTTTACGAAGTCTGTAAACAGATTTTGCAGAGAATAAGAAGTAATTAAAGACATCGTAATCCACTGTTAATTATTGCGTGTTGATTTATTTTTTGACTTTGTTATTCAACTAATTATGATGCTTTATTTTTTATTCTACAACTGCATTTATTTTAGACTAAAGATTACTGTCAAAATACAACACATTAGTCAGGTGGATAAAGAAGAATACACATTACGTAAACGCGCGGAGCAGCTAGATAAGCTAGACGAAGGTCATAGCACCAATTCGTTAGTAAGGCAGCGTTACAAGCTATAAGAAGTCGAACCAAGAAGTGGTCTAGAGAACGGAATCAGAGGCAAGGAGCAGGAAGGAAGAACTCAATATATGCAAGCAATAAAACCCATTGCAAGGCAATTGATCTTGTTTCCATAATAAGTGTAAAGCCTGGTAAAGCAAGGAAGTTAAATTACAGGAGTCAATTACGCGTGGATAGTTTGTCACAACGTAATGACAGTAAAAGTCTTACCGCTATAATGGTAAAGAAAATAAGTATTTGCAAGATATTGTTCACCGACTAAAACCTCGATTATGTAAACAAGGATTGTTGTAGCGTAATTACGTCTTCGATACGGGGCATTGTAGTGGAGAGAATTATGCATTTTAGAAACAATGAGATTAGCGAGTTGTATACCGCCACACGGACTTAAGAATCATGTATTTAAATATTTACTTATTATAAAAAAGAAGATTACTATCGATTTGTGAACAATGAAAAGATACCGCTCACGAAAGAATTTAGAGCTGCGCAAAATCAACTTTATAAAATGAATATAGAGGAACAATTCGCCAATGAAGAGGATGTCTACTAAGGAGCGCTTGCATAAGTGCAAAAGCGAATGAGAAGAGGTTTACTGTAGAATACTTTCGTGCCGAGTAAAATCGTAATTCGAAGCAAGTAAACGAGGTAAATATGGAAAGGAAAATAGCAAAGGATCGAAGAACCTGTTTTGGGACACTCACTTAATTTATGGGATTAAGAATGGTAAATACAATAGGAACCAGGCAAGCGAATAGGGTAATGAATCGGTCAGTAATTGTTTACCGGCTAAAAAGTATTTAAAATTTACATGGAAACAGGTGAAAAGTAATGCAACTAGCCTTGGCCGAATTCAATACCTAAAAAAGGCGCTAATAAAATTTATTAAATCAATGTAAATTGTTCCCTTAATAAATCACAATTGAACTTAAGCGAGTCTTAAATAGGCTAAATTGAAGTCAACTATGACTGAAGTTTTAGGTTGTGCGACGATTACTTACCACACGGGTTTTATTTAGCTATTAAAAAGGATAATTTAACTCTGCTTCCCTTTGGTTTATTTTTGCTTATATCAAATTTTCCTTGATAGAAGTTTATGAGTTTTTTACAGGTGACTAATCCAAGCCCTAGACCCTGCTGCTCCATATGTGCTCGATTAAATTGAGTGAAAGCATCAATTTCGTTTAGTGTTGTTTCATCAAATCCTAAACCTTTGTCAATAACGGTAATATGAACATGAGAGTCGTCTAATTCTACCCCTATGATAACCTTTTCACCTTTATTAGAAAATTTGAAAGCATTGTCTACAATATTTGTAACAATTACTTTGAAGTGAAACGAAGAAATTTTAGCATCAAAAGACTTAATAAAAAGCTCAATGTCTGCGTTTCGATTAAATTTTTGGGCAATTATAAGACTTTGTTCTTCTAATTCATATTCACCTGATTCTGCGATTTCTTCTTTTAATGAAGCTGCTTTTTCGACATTATTGAGTAGTAATTCAACATCGGTATAATAAATAAACTTTTGCAAAGTGCTTAAGAGTCGATGACCGGAATCAAAAACTCCTGAGGCAAAATATCGAACCTCCTCCTTATCTAACTCTCTGTCAGGGTCTTTCAATAAGCTAGATAGTCCTATAATGCCGTTAAGGGGAGTAAGTAATTCGTGTGGGATAGCAGCGCTAATATTGTATTGTAAGGTTTCTAGCTTCTTTTTTTCAGATTTTTTTCTTTTTTTCTCTTTATCCAAACGACTTTTAATGGATTTAATAAGTAATTCAATGTCAAATGGTTTTGTAATATAATCGTCTGCTCCAAGAATCATCCCTTCTCGTGTATTCTCAAGAGTCGACTTTGCTGTCAAGAAAATGAAAGGCGTGTGCTCGAGGTTGTCTATGTTTTTAATTTCTTTGAACACTTCAAAACCGTCTTTAAAGGGCATCATAATGTCACATAATATAAGGTCAGGAAGGTGTTCTATAGCTTTAAAGATACCTTCTTGTCCATTTTTTGCAGTAAACACAATCATTCCCTCAAATATTAAAATCTCTTTAAGTTCTTCCCGAATACTTTTAGTGTCCTCGATGACTAAAATGGTATATTTTTTCATCAGTATTGTTTTTTAAGTAGAAAATAAAATTACCTTGAAACTTGATCCTTTACCAAGTTTACTTTCAACTTCTATTTTTCCCTTGTGTAACTCAACGGCTTTTTTTACAACAGATAATCCCAATCCTGTACCAGAAATATTTTGTGTGTTCTTCCCGCGGTGAAAAGGTTCAAACAGTAGTTTAATGTCATTTTTAGAAACTCCAATACCATAATCCATAAAGCAAAAAGAAACGCTGCTTCGTTCTTGTTTTATGGTTATTTCAATTGGTTTATCCTTAGCAGAATACTTTGTCGCATTGGTAAAAAGGTTAATGACTATGTGTTTAATCCATTTTTTATCAGCATGTACCATTATTACAGGTGAGGAGATAATATAATCTATGGATTTGCTTTCTGATTCATTGAGTTGGTATTCAGTAATAATGTCCGTTATTAAACTAACAAGATTCAACAGCTCTGGATTATAGTTTAATTTTTGAGCATCAGATTTTCCAATAATTAAAATATCCTCCAGCATGACGGTCATGTCCTCAACCTCTCTTTTAATTTTTCTCAAACGCTCGTTAATATCTTCCCTACTTAATTTATCGCCATACCTTAAAACAATATCTGAGGTTGTTTTTATGGAAGTAAGTGGTGTTCTAAATTCATGCGATGCCATTGAAACAAAACTGGTTTTAAGCTGGCCCAATTCCTTTTCACGTTCTAATGATTCTTCAAGTTTTTGCGTGCGGAGTTTTACTTTAGACTCTAAGTCTTCCTTGTATTCATTAAGAACGGTAATATCTTGCCCTACACCAAGCATACCGATAATTTTACCATCGACATCACGACGTGTAGATGAGTTTAATAACACCATTAAACGCTTTCCATCCTTGGCAAACAGAGGAAATTCAAAGTTGGCAGTTTCTTCTCCTTTTAGGGCGTTATCTAATACTCCTTTTACTTGGGTTTGGTAATCTGGGCTTATATAGTTGGCTACCAAATCCTGTCCTAGTACCTCTGTTTTTAAAAAGCCAGTAATCTTTTCAGAAGTCTGATTCCATTCGTTGATCAGCCCTTTATTGTCTATTCCAAAAATTGGAGCATTGGCGGTTTCAATAAATTGACGCAATTCCTTAGCAATAGATTCTGTTTCGATACGGGTCTTTGCTAGCTCGTTTTGAAATGCAAGTTCCTTGAAAGCAAGACTTAATTCATCCGCTCGTTTTTGTTTCTCTTGGTTAGCAAGACTTAATTCGTCTGCTCGTTTTTGTTTCTCTTCGTTTTGAAACGCAAGTTCTTTATTTGCAATAGCTAATTCGTCTGCTCGTTTTTGTTTTTCTTCGTTTTGAAACGCGAGTTCTTTATTTGCAATGGCTAATTCGTCTGCACGTTTTTGTTTTTCTTCGTTTTGATTGGCAAGTTTTGTGTTAATAATGTCTAAGTCTTCAATTGCTTTTGCTTGAGAAATCTTGAAAGATAGCACAGAAGCTATTGTAGCCAAAATATTTAAGTCATGACTAGAAAAGTAATCTCTCTCTGGATGCTCACAATCGATAATTCCGATCACATGGCCATCCGAAAGAATAGGGACTGTTATCTCTGAATATCGATTTTGATCATTAACTATATATCTAGGGTCTTTTGAAGTGTCGGCAATAATCTCACTTATTCCTGTGAGAGCTACGTGCCCGCATATACCTTGACCTATTTTCAATTTAATAGGGTTTAGAACATCTTGACCAGTGGGATTTTTATTTCCGTGAGCTGCACATTGAAAAAGTTCTCCCTCATTGTTGACCAGGTAAATAATGCAATCAATGTATCCTAAATCTCCAACGGCATCCTTCACAGCACTCCATGCGGTCTCTTCCGTCGAGCAGGGGCTCATTAGTATTGATCCGAATCGATCGATAGTTTCCAAAAAATCCACCTTTCTCTCATTTTGTGACCTTTCTCTCATTAAATGTTATATCTGAATTTAAGGTAAAGCTGTCTGGACTTTTAATGTAAACTTAAAATAATAAAGATACACCAAACATAAGTGATTTATGTTTTCTAGTTCTAATTTTTTAACGTTTTATAATTTAAAGCTGAATGCTTCTATTTTTGTTACACCAAAATTTAATCAATTAGGAGATTGAAATTCCAGCATCGGAATATTGATGATACTTTTTCTTGTACACGCATTCTTTAACGAATTAAAGTTATTCTTCCATGAACTGAACTTTTCTTTTCACCCTGAAATTTATAAGAAATGTTGTAAACATAGACACCAGTGTTAACCTCTGAATTAAAAGCTTCCCCATTCCATCCTTTCTCAAAATCATTTGTTTTATAAATCGTCTCCCCCCATCGGTTATAAATCATTAATTCATAATCAACAAACGTGCATATACTTTTAGGAAAGAAAGTATCATTAACGTTATCGTTGTTTGGAGTAAAGGCATTTGGGAAATATAAATAACACTCACCACAAAAGTTAGAACTAATAGTTATGCTGTAAGTTTTAGTTTCACATTGGTTCGTTACGACTACATAGTAAATACCTGTTTTGTAAACATTTATAATCGGTTTGGTTGTGTTGTTTTGCCACAGATACGTTGCATTTGGTGCGGCCGCATTAAGTATGAAAAGATCGTCGAAACAAATACTTGTGTCATTTCCTAAAGCAACATTTAATTCCGCAAGATTTACTAAAATAGTATCAGAAGCGGTGCAATTATTAAATGTAAGCTCTACCCAATACTTACCGGGCTCAGTTACGTTAAATGTGGGGTCTGCAGAATTATCTTGCCACAAGTAAGTTGCATTTTGCCAAGTTACATCTAACATTAAATTAGCACCAGAACATAAACTTGTATCATTTCCTAAATTAACTGGTAAATTGATATAATCAACTACAATGGTGTCAGATACGATGCAATTATTTACTTCAACTTTTAC
>CAJJAT010000017.1 GCA_905182175.1 Flavobacteriales bacterium UBA1494
TAATATTCGGTATACTTCTCGTAATCGGAATTAGGGTTTTCTCGAAGCTTCCCGTAAAGATATCCCCATGTTTTCCCATCTTCAGATATATAATAGGTAATTAGGGCATGGCCTTCTGGTATTTTCAGTTCTATGTTGGTCTCGCAGGTCTGAGCAATTCCTTCCTCACTAATAAAACATGAGATTATTAAAATTAGGATGAATAAAGTCTTGGCTGAAACTACTTTCATAATACAACTATATTTGAATTGGTTTGTGTAAATACTTCTCTCATGTGCTACAACACCAGAATAAAACACGCTAGTGCCTTTATCCACAGTTAAAATTGTCAATCTAAATTAACAAATAATTGCCCTAGTTGCTCAACGTGAGTCAAATAAAATAAAAATCGTTTATACAAAGCTTTCTATTGCTATTTTTTCTACCGCTTTCATGCCGTCAATGGCAGCTGAAACAATTCAGCCCGCATATCCGGCACCTTCGCTTACAGGATATAAATTTTTTAACTGAGTATTTGCACTGTTTCTTGGTCTCTAGGAATAGAAACCCGAGAAGAAGTTCTGCTTTCAACACCCACAATTACTGCTTCGTTTGTTAAATAGCCCTGCATTGATTTTCCGAACAAATCGAAGGCTCTCTGTAAACGTTTCGCGACGAAGGAAGGCAATACTTGATCTAACCGAGTTGGAACAATGTCAGACAGGTAAGAACACGTTGGTAAGTTTGTAGAGGCTCTGTTGTTCACAAAGTCAACCAACCGTTGAGCAGGAGCTTGCTGCCCGCATTTTTCAGAACAGATGGAAACATTCGATGTTCCACATCTTCTTGAAACTTGAGCGCTGCTACTTCGTCATATTTTGCACAGGCCGACCAATCTTCTTCTTCATCAGTTACTACAATTCCGCAGTTGGCATAGGGATTATTTCGTTTAGATGAAGACCAGCCGTTGGTTAGGATGTCGTATACTTCAACATCTCTCATTGCATAATCTAGGTGTAGTTTCGTTAGTTAAGAATTTCGCAAATAGGACTCTTTGAGAAGGTCTTAGCAGTCACATTTTGTCGCCTCGTCATCATCCATAGCTGTTCCATCTTTTTCATAACGAGTAAAATTGCTTTAGCCGCATTCTTCACAATCATTAAACGTGGTCGAAGTATCTGAATCATTGGTGAACAAGAAATTAGTAATTGTAAAATTCTTTTCGGTAATTTCTTCTGTGTTTGTTGCAGGTACCGGTGTTGATCTATCACTGCTATCATCATCGCCATATGAGGCTTGTTTTAAAGCTCTTATTGATCGGAATTAGACGGCAAATTTTTTTTAAAAAAAAGTGGATATTTAGTAGTCAAATGTATTGTTATTATCAGTTGACTTGTCACTTTTTTGAAGGGGTTTAACTTTTCCAAGGTCTTGAGGAATAGGTTAAGGTAACTTGCAACAAAGTAATTTTTACCGCGCTTGCGTATGCCGTTCTTATGCTATGGGTCAGCAGCAAAATCTGTTCAGTGTGGCGAAAGAAGGCTTAGAATTCCGAGCTTCAATAAGTTCAATTCAATTCTTTTTCCAGTCTACCGTTAGCATTTAAAATAATGTGAAAAACCATGTTTAAAAGTCCCTAGAGAAAGCATTAAAAAGGCTTGCATTTCAAAGTATTTTAGAGGTTTCATTCAATTTTATGGCAGAAGAAGTAGAATATACGGAAGACAACATCCGCTCCCTCGATTGGAAGGAGCATATTCGCATGCGTCCGGGCATGTATATTGGAAAGTTGGGCGACGGAACAGCTTACGATGATGGGATTTACGTTTTAATCAAAGAAGTTCTCGATAACTGCATCGATGAATTTGTGATGGGAAACGGACGAACAATTGAAGTTTCAATTAAAGACAAAACAGTTAAGGTTAGAGATTACGGGAGAGGAGTTCCACTTGGAAAAGTGGTAGATGTGGTTTCTAAAATCAACACCGGAGGTAAATATGATTCAAAAGCATTTAAAAAGTCAGTAGGATTAAACGGAGTTGGGACAAAAGCGGTAAATGCACTTTCTGCTTATTTTAAAATTGAATCGAACAGAGACGACAAAACAAAAGTTGCAGAATTTTCGAGAGGAGAGTTAACGCACGATGGTCCGATTGAGGTAAGTACGAGAAGAAAAGGAACCAAGGTAGTTTTTACACCTGACGAAGAGATATTTAAAGAGTATCATTTTAGGGCACAGCACATTGAGCGTATGCTGTGGAATTACGTTTACCTCAATAGAGGACTAACAATTATTTTCAACGGAGAGAAATACCATTCTGAACGAGGGTTGTACGATTTGTTGGAAAAGAACATGACCGACATGCCGCTTTATCCAATTATTCACTTGGAAGGAGAAGACATTGAGGTGGCAATTACCCACACCAATTCTTATGGTGAAGAGTATTATTCTTTTGTAAACGGACAGCATACCACGCAAGGTGGAACGCATCAAGGAGCGTTTAGAGAAGCGGTGGTAAAAACGATTCGAGATCACTTCCAGAAAGAGTACGATGCGGTAGACATAAGATCATCTATTGTTGCTGCTATTGCGGTGAAGGTAATGGAACCGATATTTGAGTCGCAAACCAAGACAAAATTAGGTTCAAACGATGTTGGGCCTGATGGTCCATCCATGCGGGCTTTTGTAATGGATTTTTTGAAAAAGTATCTGGACAATTTCCTGCACAAAAATCCTGAAGTAGCTAACGCGTTACAAGCTAAAATATTGACTTCTGAGCGGGAGCGAAAGGATTTAGCAGGCATAAAGAAACTAGCTCGTAAAAGAGCGAAAGAGGTTTCATTGCACAACCGAAAGTTGAGAGACTGTAGGGTGCATTTCAATGAAGAAAAAAAAGCCAGAAGAGAGGAGACAACCTTATTTATTACCGAGGGAGATTCTGCTTCTGGATCGATTACCAAGGTAAGAGATGTGAATACTCAGGCAGTGTTTAGTTTAAAAGGTAAGCCTTTGAATTGTTTCGGGTTAACTAAAAAAATTGTGTATGAAAATGAGGAGTTTAACTTGTTGCAAGCAGCCTTAAGCATTGAAGATGGGTTAGACGATTTACGCTACAACAAAGTGGTGTTGGCAACAGATGCTGATGTCGATGGAATGCACATCCGTTTGTTGTTAATTACCTTCTTCTTGCAGTTTTTTCCTGACTTGGTGAAAAACGGACATTTGTCGGTTTTATCGACCCCATTGTTTCGAGTAAGGGATAAGAAACAGACCTTTTATTGCTATTCTCAGCAAGAAAAACATGATGCTATAAATTCGTTAAAAGGCAAGGCAGAAATTACTCGATTTAAGGGTCTTGGTGAGATATCGCCCGATGAGTTTAAAAACTTTATTGGGGAAGATATGCGACTGGAGCCTGTGGTGATAGGAAAAGAATCGATAGCTGAGTTGTTGAGTTTTTATATGGGTAAAAACACAGCAGACCGACAAGAGTTTATTATTGAAAACTTGAAAGTAGAGCTGGATATTGACGATGAAGAGAAAGAAGAGAAAGAAGAGAAAGAAGAGAAAGAAGAGGCAGCAGCCTAACAAGAATTAGCATGGCAGAAAACGAAGACGAAAATAAAAACGAAGAAGCTCAAAACCTAGATTCAGAGAACGTGGAAGGAGCTGATGAGACCAATGAGGTTTCTGAAGGCTTGGGCAATGTGATTCAGGTTTCGGGAATGTACAATGAATGGTTTTTGGACTACGCGTCGTACGTTATTTTAGAGCGAGCGGTTCCGCATGTATACGATGGACTAAAGCCGGTACAGCGCCGTATTTTTCATTCACTAAAGGAATTAGATGATGGTCGGTACCATAAAGTTGCCAATGTAATAGGGAACACCATGAAGTACCATCCGCACGGGGATGCTTCCATTGGTGACGCCATGGTTCAAATTGGACAGAAAGATTTGATGCTCGATTGCCAAGGAAACTGGGGGAATATTTTAACAGGAGACAGAGCGGCTGCACCAAGATATATTGAAGTGCGGTTATCAAAATTCGCATTAGACGTTGCGTTTAACGCCAAAACAACCTATTGGGCAAGCTCTTACGATAGTCGTGGAAAAGAGCCAATCACCTTACCGATGAAATTTCCCTTGTTGCTAACGCAAGGGGTTGAAGGTATTGCAGTTGGTTTGGCGTGTAAGATATTGCCGCATAATTTTTTAGAATTAATTGATGCTTCCATTGCCATTTTAAAAGGTAAAACAACCAATATTTTACCAGACTTTTTAACTGGAGGAATGGCTGACTTTTCGAACTACAACGATGGTTTGAGAGGGGGGAGAATTAGAGTGAGAGCGAAGGTGGCTCAACTGGATAAAAAGACTTTAATTGTTACTGAATTGCCTTTTGGTTCTACTACGAGTTCGTTAATTGATACCATTATTAAAGCCAACGATAAAGGTAAAATTAAGATCAAGAAGATTGAAGATAACACCTCGGAAAACGTTGAGATTTTAATTCACCTGCCGCCAAATGTATCGCCTGATAAAACAATTGACGCGTTGTATGCTTTTACGGGTTGTGAACTTTCTGTTTCTCCTAACTCTTGCGTCATTCAAGATGACAAGCCTCACTTTATGGGGGTAAACAACATCTTGAAAATTTGCACAGCAGAAACTAAGGAGTTGCTCAAAAGAGAATTGGAGATTCGGAAAGCGGAATTACAAGAACAATGGCATTTTTCATCCTTAGAGAAAATTTTTATTGAGAATAAGATTTACCGAGACATTGAAGAGCAAGAGACACTTGAAGGTGTAGTTAAGGCTGTTTTTGACGGGTTAAAACCACATACCAAACACTTATTAAGAGAAGTAACAGCGGACGATGTAAATCGATTGCTAGAAATTCGAATCAAGCGTATTTCGAAGTTCGATAGCTTTAAGGCAGATGAGCTAATTAAACGAATTGAGGAAGAGATTGAAGAGATCAATATTAACTTGGCAAATTTGACTGAATTTGCAATCGATTACTTCAAAAGAATTAGAAACAAGCACGGAAAAGGAAGGGAGCGAAAAACAGAAATTAAATCGTTCGAAACCATAGATGCAACGAAGGTTGCTGTAGCTAATTCGAAGTTGTACGTAAGTATGGCTGAGGGGTTTATTGGTCATGGATTAAAGAAAACGGAATCTGAATTTGTAGCAGATTGTTCTGATATTGACGATGTGATTGTTTTCCGTGAAGATGGTAAAATGATGGTTCAAAAAATTCAATCCAAGTCGTTTGTTGGGAAGAATATTATACACGTTGCTGTTTGGAAAAAAGGGGACAAACGAACTACGTACAACTTGATTTACCAAGATGGTAAAGCGGGAAAAACAATGGTGAAACGTTTTCCTGTAACCTCAATTACAAGAGATAAGGAATACGATTTAACAGCAGGTTCACCAGGGTCAAAGATTTTGTATTTCTCGGCAAATGCAAACGGAGAAGCTGAGGTAGTACAGGTTTTATTGAGGGCTAAAGCAAAGTTGAAAAAGTTGAGGTTTGATTTTGACTTTGCTGATTTAGGAATAAAAGGAAGAGCAGCAAAAGGGAATACTCTGAATAAAAATTTGGTAAGTAAGATTAAGTTGAAAGAAGCAGGCACCTCGACATTAAGCGCTCGTAAAATTTGGTTCGATGACACGGTACAGCGTCTAAATACTGACGGTAGGGGAGATGTGTTGGGAGAGTTCAAAGCAGATGATAAGATATTGACCGTTATGCAATCGGGTAATTATAAGCTAATCAGCACTGCAATAACCAATCATTTCGACGATGATTTAATTGTAATTGAAAAGTGGAATCCGCTAAAACCAATTACCGCGATTCATTATGACGGGGAAAAGGAAGATTTTTATGTGAAACGTTTCCTAGCAGATGACACCGATAAAAAAACGTTGTTTATTACAGAGCACGAAAAGAGTTTACTGGAATTAGTATCAACAGATCACCACACGGTGATTGATATTTCTTTTGCGAAACCAAGGGGGAAAGATGCAAAGGAGAACGAGCAGATGAATTTATTGGATTTTATTTCTGTAAAAGGAATGAAAGCACTGGGAAATAAGTTGAGTTATGACAAGATCAAAAACGTTGATAGAGTCTCCGGTGAAGAAGCTGCCGAATATTTGAAAATTTCACTAGAAGAGCTAGAAAAGGACTTTTATCCTGAGCCAATAGAGGAAAAGAAAGAAGAGGAAGAAGAAATAACCGCATCAGACGACAACGATGAAGGAGAAGATGAAATTTCTGAGAAGTTTGCCGAGGTGAAGGCAGAGACCACCGAAAAGGGAATGAAGGATTTGGATGAACCAACAACTATTCCACTTGAGATTGAAAGGCCTGCTGTTGAAAAACCAAAAGTAGAGGAGCCTGCAAAGAGCGAAAAGACGAAGGAGGAATCTTCTAAGCTTAAACCTGACCCTAAAAAAACGGATAAAAAGGATAAACCTGATGCTCCATCTTTGTTTGATGAGTTTTTATAATTAGTATATGGTAGCTATAATTATTATCGTTGCGACTTGCTTGGTATCTATTCCAGCTTTCAGCAAAAAAGACTTCTTTTATCGATTCGATTTTGCTCCATTTGCAGTTCAAGAACGGAAGGAATATTATCGTTTTTTATCGCATGCTTTTTTGCATGCAGATTGGGCGCATCTGTTTTTTAATATGTTTGTGCTGTATACTTTTGGTCGTGCAACTCAAAACTATTTTGAAATTTACCTTGGTAGTACCGGTATTTTTTACTTTGTTTTGTTGTACTTGGGAGGGATCGTTTTTGCAGTTCTACCTACCTATAAAAAACACAAGGATAATCCTAATTACCATTCTATTGGAGCATCTGGAGCTGTTTCTGCTGTTCTTTTTTCTTATATTATATTTAGTCCTTCAAGTGAATTAACTTTGATAATTTTTCCTTTCTTCGGCCTGCCATCTATCGTTTGGGGAATTGCATATTTAGCCTATGAACAGTACCAGTCTAAAAAAAACACTTCAAACATTAACCACGACGCCCACATCGCTGGAGCAATTTTTGGTATCGCGTTTACACTAATTGCCGTCCCAAAGTCACTTTCTTCATTTATTGATCAAATCGCCTACCTTCTAAACTTTTAAGCATGTTTTCAAATTACGTATGTTACGACAATAAATTTTACGAGGAAAACAAACCAATTTTTAGGCTAAACCGCGCTATGAAATTTGGAGATGGGGTTTTTGAATCCATTCGTATTGTTTCAGGAAAGGTAAAGTATCTTGAATTTCACCTTGAAAGGATGCAAAAAGGATTAAACGCTTTGGAAATAAATTGTTCTAAAGGTGATTTAGAAATCTTGAAAGTATGCATTGAACAACTATTAATTAAAAATGAGATAGAGAGTGGCGCAATTCTAAGAATTATTGCCCAAAGATCTGGATTGGGGAAATATGCGCCTGAATCAAACCAAGTCTTTTTTTATTTGGAAACAGATCGAGTTTCAGAAGATAGTTACCTGTTAAACAGAGACGGTCACAAGTTGGGTGTTTCTAAAAACGTGACTATTTATCCTTCTCAATTCTCTGGACTTAAAACATTAAATTCTATTCAATATGTAATGGCTGCTAAAGAGAAGCAAGAGTCTAAATTTGATGAACTTATTTTGTTAGATACCGAAGGTTATGTAGTTGAAGGAACTTCGTCGAACCTGTTTATTACAAAAGGCAAAAAAGTCTACACTCCAGATTTAAAGCATGGCGCAATAGAAGGAGTAATGAGAAGGGTTGTTATCAATAAATTATGCCATCTAAATTATCAAGTAGAGCAGGCATCTATTAAACTATCAGACCTAGAGCAAGCAGAGGAAATCTTCTTTTGTAATTCCATTCAAGGCATTAGTTGGGTATCTTCTTATTCCACAAAAAGATACTTCAAAAAAATATCCACTACGTTAGTAGATCACCTTTAGTTGTCAAATTCTGGTACCAATTCTTCTTATGAAACCGAAGGAGTTTAAGGATAGTGTTGGGGTTCTTTTCTGCAGTGAGATAAATACAGGAAGGGTTATGAAGCTAGAGTAATTCTTCACTTTGTTACCCCTTTTTTATTGGGGAAAAACTCAAGTTGAGGGCATAATTGCGGATTGTAATAACAAAAAATACGCTGTTCTATGCATAGAACTAAACCAATGTTAAGCCTGCACAGCTGCTGTAAATATTTCTGCAACAAATGATGACAGCTGCTGCAGTGGAATTACCATTGGAATCGATATAGAGGATAGCAACGATTGAATATGGAATGCTGAAAAAACGCAACGAGGAGATCTTACGATTGGATTAAATTCTTAAATCGTTGATGCTAGTTGACCGCTTGACGGCAGTAACGATGATGTAACAACTAACAATAAGGATGAGAAGTCTGAAGGGACTGCATCTGGGGGTTTATTCTTTGCCATTTAAGGACCACACTCAGCTAACGTGAATTTTAATAAGATTAGATATCTCAGAAGTAATGGATTCAGGTAAGAATTATATACTGATGTATGTTTTTCAATACAGACTAAAACTGCGGTAAATCAAAAGAGAGTAATACACGAAAAAGGAGCATCTGGTGATGGTGAAGGATTTGAAACTAACTTTAAATTTTTAACGGTATTATCATATCCATCAAAGTCGATGTTTATTACATAAAGTCCATCATTAGAAAAGTTAATTCTCTTAGCAAATGCTCCAAAAACTAAGCGTCGAACGTTAGAATAAGAAATACGATTTTCTGTTGACAAAGCGACTTGGAAGGAATCTAATTGAATTCCGATTGATAATTACTTTCTGTTTTAATATTCGACCTTTTACGAGTTGGCTCTTTAATTTTGGGTGTGGAACTCTTCTATTGAGGGACTTTACCGTTCCTACATTTGAAATTTGATATAAGCTTTCAAGCCCTTCAATATACTTCCAGTCTTCGTTCTTTAAATAATCAGTTTGACAGTCTAAATATGGAGTATTTCTGAAACACTTTGGAAGTCAAAACTTTATCTTTACTCATACTAAATAGGTACATTCAATACATTATATGTTTAATTTATTGAATGTATTACGTTGATCGTTACCTTTCGAAATTGACTTTTATTGTCAGAGCATTGTGTTGAAAGATGATAAAAATAGACTCCTTCTTTGACTAATTCACAATCAAACTTGCTATTATAACAGGCGGTTTGACCTGTACTTTCGAAAAAGTTTAATTCCCCAACGATTGTAAATTATTAAATCTAGCATACTCATATCTCCATTTAGATAAAAGACATCATTAATATTATCTCCATTTGGTGTTATTACATATGGAATATATATCGACAAAATCATTTACTATAATCTTATATTGATTTGATCTGTACAGCCTGAAAATGTACTTCCATCAATATTAATTTTGTATTCTCAACCTTCTTGGTATTGATAATCAATAATAGCCAAATTTGAACTGTCATCATTACCAAATTTTCACTTATAAATTACTTCCTCAAAACTATTATAATTAGAAAATGCTTCGAAGCGCACCTCAGATGAACATTCATCGTCCACGATAGAGAGTAATCAATTACAAAGTCTGGAAGTACTTTTACTTTGCCATATGCAGTATCATTACATTCAGTTTTGACACTTGAATATGCTATTAGCCTAACATTATACTCAACGCTTTACCTTCAATTGTATCCCAACCCAAGTTCAGGGAAGCTTTTTTTGCTAACGAATGTTCAGATCCAAACGCTTGCTATTTATTCTCTGGATGGAAATTTGATTTCTAATTTTGATAACTGGTTACACGGAATTGAATTACCTTCCAATAGCGGAGCTTATCTAATAAAGCTGACTGATAGTAATGGTAAAATACACATAGAGAAAATATTGAAGTACTAAGATCTGTATCTAAGTGGGTAGATCATTTTTGATATATTATATAATTCTTGTTCAAAATCTATCGTTACTTATTGAAGGCTCCAATAGAATAGTACTACTTTAGTATTTCAATTAGGGACCTTCATGAATCAAGTTATTAGTTTTATAAGAAATAGGCATTCTATTATATTAAAGATTTTATTCTTTTGTATATCTGTTGGTTTAATCGTGTTTATTTTCCCTAGGGAAGGCAAGTTTAAATATGAGTTTCAGAAAGGGAAGCCTTGGCAGCATGTTGATTTAATTGCTCCATTTGATTTTCCGATTTACAAATCCATTGATGAAGTTAATGAAGAAAAGGAAGTTGTCACGAAACAAGTAAAACCTTATTTCTTCAAAAGTGAGCGAATTCAATCGGAGGAAATAGAGCGCTTTTCTATTGAATTTGAAAAATCTTGGTCAGAGGCTAACTTTCCCATTTCTATAGAAGAAGAGCACATTGAAATATCAAAATCGAAACTTTTTGCAAAAGGGGAAAAGCTGCTAAATAAGATATACCAACAAGGAATTATTGAGCTACATTCTTCTATTGAGGGTCAAGATAGGGATTTTGAGGTTGCTGTTTTGGTAAATAATGTAGAAGAGGTGAAGCCAATTTCATCATTTTACACTTTGCAGTCAGCCTTTCAACTTGCAAATTCCGCAAATTTAAACACATCAAGAAAGGAAAAACAACTCTTATTAAATTCTTTGGAGAATTGCTTGAAAAGAAATGTATCATACGATATTGAAACCAACAAATTTGTGCTAAAGCAGGAGCTGGAGAGCATCTCACCTACGTTGGGAATGATTCAGAAAGGAGAGCGAGTAGTAGGTACGGGTGATGTATTAAATGACGAAAGGTTTAAAATAATTAATTCACTTAGAACGGAATTTGAATCTCAATTGGGCGATAGTAGCAGTTTAAGTTTGATTGTATTAGGGCAGACTATTTTAGTTGCTCTTTTAATTTTATCATTAGGGTTGTTTCTTTATTCTTTTAGAATCGAAATAATTTCAAGTGATACCAAAATAATATTTCTATTATTTCTGATTGTGCTATTTGTTTTTGGTGCAAAGGTTTTTCTGTCCATTGAAAACATAAACTTGTATTTGTTGCCTTTTTGTATATTGCCTCTTGTTGTTCGTACCTTCTTTGATATTCGAGTCTCCCTTTTTACCTTCTTGGTTACCATACTTATTGTTGGTTTTATTGCACCTAACCCTTATGAGTTTATTATTATTCAAATGATAGCAGGAATGCTAACTTTATTGGGGATTGTTAATTTAAGAAATCGCTCCCAATTATTCATTTCGTCACTTGTTGTTTTCTCTGTATATAGTATTGTTTATCTCAGCATTGGCTTAATTCAAGAAGGAAGTTTTGAAGCAACAAATTGGATTTTCCTCGGCTGGTTTTTTGGTAGTGCCATGCTCACTTTGTTTGCCTATCCATTAATTTACATTTTTGAGAAAGTGTTTGGTTTTGTTTCTGATGTAACTTTAATGGAATTGGCCGACTCAAATAACAAGTTATTGAGGCAGTTAAACATGAGAGCCCCCGGAACTTTTCAGCATTCTTTACAGGTTTCAAATTTAGCAGAAGAAGCAATTCGAGCAATTGGAGGAAATGCTTTGTTAATGCGCACAGGTGCCATGTATCACGATATTGGTAAAATGAATATGCCAAATTATTTTATCGAAAATCAAAATTCGGATTACAATGCACATGTTGAGTTGTCACCAGAAGAAAGTGCAGCTATAATTATCGAGCATGTAATTAATGGTGTTGAAATTGCTAAGAAGAATAAATTGCCAGATATTATTATAGACTTTATTCGAACGCATCATGGAACGACTACTACACGTTTCTTTTACAAGCAGTACATGGCTGACAATCCAGATGAGAAGGATGCTGCAAATCTCTTTCAATACCCTGGACCTTTGCCTTATTCAAAAGAAACTGCTGTTTTAATGATGGCAGATTCTGTTGAGGCAGCAAGTAGAAGTTTATCTAAATATGATGGCGAGTCTATAGAAAAGTTAGTAAATAACATTATAGATTCTCAAGTAAGAGAACTTCAATTTGAGAACGCAGATATTACTTTTAAGGACATTAGTGAAATTAAGAAAATGTTTAAGCGCAAGTTGATGAGCATTTACCATGTTAGGGTAGAATATCCTGATTGAAAATTAGGAACTGCGAATTGGGCTTGACGTAATGCAGAATGTATTTCACTGCGCCCGCTGAAGTGCGTTGCACTGAGTTTGACGAAGTGATGAATAGATATTAGCTAGTTATAATACAATTGACAATGCGCCATCTAGATTGGTGCGTTTCAATTGAACGATAGGGGATTATAATTTTGTTTTTAAAGGATGAACCCCCGATGCGTGTAAAAGAATTAGTTTTTATTTTGAAACAGCTCACTCAACTTATTACTTGCAACAACAGTAATAAAAATGGCTAAGCCAGGAAAAATCGCTAGCCACCAAGCTTGGTAGTCGTTTCTAGCAGATGCGATTAGTTTTCCCCAACTTGCTTCTTCAGAGGCAATTCCCATTCCTAAAAAAGATAAGCTAGCTTCTAATAATATGGCAGCAGCCATACCAAAAGATAGACTCACTAAAACAGGACCTAAAGCATTTGGCAAAATGTGCTTTCTTAGAATTTGGAAATCTGTAAAAGCGAGTGCTCTTGCACTCTGAATGTAGTTCTCGTTTTTCTCCTTAAGTATTTCCCCTCTTGTATATTTTGCGATAGAGGTCCAAGCGACACTGGCAATTATGATAATTGTACCCCCAAATGAAGGTTTAGTTATGGCTGACAAACAGACGAGAAGAAAGAGCAAAGGAATAGCATCAATTAGTTCTATTGTTCTGCTAATAATCATGTCCAATGGGAGCTGAATTTTTGCTTTCGATTGTTGCACGGTTTTCCCGATTAAGAACAGTATTAGCAGGTAAGTGATGGATAATATAAAAAGTAAAGCGAACTTATGAAAAGATCCAACAGAACTGATGTTCCATGGAATAACTGTTGTGATGGAAACGAAGTAAATAGGAAGTAGTAGAATTGCTGCAATGAATTGCCGTTTTTTTAGTGTCACCGAATTGTCTCCAAAATAACCAGCAATTCCTCCTAAAAATATTCCAATTAAACCTGCAATTAAAACAACTCCTATACCAATAATAAAAGCAGTTCTACTTCCGTGGATTAATTGGGAAAGAACATCTCTGCCCAGTTTATCTGTACCAAGCCAATGTCTGTAATAAATGGATTTAACTTGCTGATATTCAAAAGGAGAAACAGAATTTGAATTGTTGTAATCAATACCAGATTGAGAGTAGGGTATAAGTGGTTTAATTAGAAGGTTTTGACTAGAATTGTTAGCTAATATTGGTGCGAATAGTGCAATTGCCGCCCACAATAGGAAATAGTAAACGGCCCAGTTTTTCTTCCAATTTTTCATTTGCCTTCTTTATTTTCGAATGAAAGTTGAACTCTAGGGTCAGCAAAATAATAGAGTAAATCGGCAATCAATAAGCCGAGCATGGAGAAAAACGTAGCAACTAGCAGCAGAATGTAAATGGTAGAAAAATCTCGCGAAAGAATGGATGTAATGGTCAGTTTTCCCATTCCAGGAATAGAGAAAATGTATTCAACAATGAACGAGCCTGAAAATAATGCAGGAATGATTCCGCCTAACATGGTGATTAATGGAAAGCACGCGTTTTTAAATAGTTGGCGCCACTTTATGGCAGAGGATGAAAGGCCTTTTGCTCGAGCGGTAAGCATGTAGTCTTTTTGGAGCTCTTGTTCTATCGAGCTTTTTAATTGTTTGTATACGAAAGCGATAGAGCCATAACTTAACGCAATAATGGGAAGGACGAGATGTTCTATTCTTAACACCATTATTTGCCAAGTTGAGTAATAATCTTGAACAAATCCTAGGCCATAGGTAGGGAACCAACCCAAATAATCTCCGGAAGCGAAGAATAGGATCAATAGAGTTGCGACCCAAAAGTTTGGAATGGCATAAAATAGGAAAAACAGTTTGTCTAGTATTTTCGCGAGGAATGATTCTGGATTAAAACTGCTGTAAAAAGCTGATGGTATTGCAATTGAGAATGTTATAATTAGTGAAATGAAGCTGATTAGAACGGTCCAATAAATAGCATTGTTAATCTTTTCATTTACTGATGTAGAGTCTATTAAAGATGTCCCGAAATTACCTTTTAGGATATTACCTAACCACAAATGGTATTGATTCGTGAAACCATTCCATTTGAATAGTGGTATATAATTATTGAATGTACTGCTGATACTTAGTAGCGAATAGAATTCAGTTCTTATGCGTGGAAATTGAATAAAATAGCTAGGCTTTCCTTCGTTTAGATAGAACGTTCGTAATTCTTGAATTAAGGCTTGTTGTTTTTTAGAATTGAGAAGAGGGAGAGTATCTTTTATAGTCGTATAAAATGCATTTATTTTTTCCCAATTTCCAGTCCGATACGCTAAATCTGTCAAGACATTTCGAATTCTTTCGTCTTGAATTCTGTTTAATGTATCGCTGCTTGATTTGCGATAAATACTAAAGTAAAATGAAGGTTCATGAAATCCAAGTTCCTTCGCGGCTGCATAACTAGCCTCCCATTCTTGTATCGTATTGCTCGATTGCGATCGATAACTATTCTCCTCCCTTTGCAAAAGCTGGTCTTGTTGAGAGAACTGAGCGAGGTAAAAGACAAGAAAGCTCATGATTCCAAGGGTAGGAATAAAGAGTAGGAGTCTTTTAGTGATGTACTTTAACATGACTTAATACAGTTCTGCAGCCCAAAAGTGAGGGCGAATGCTGTAAATAGGAACATTTTGTAATCGATTTGAGTGAGCAAAACGATTTTTTGTACTCAACAAATAAATGTAAGGAGCATCATTTGCTACTATCTCTTGAACATTTTTAATCATCTTAGTTCTAATCTGTTTATTTGGTTCCATTAAAATAGAATCAATAATGGTGTCGAGTGTAGTGTTTTGATAATTTGCATAATTTCTACCACCGTTAGCAGATGAAGAATGAAGTGAACTTGTATAATCTGGTGTTGTGGGAAGTGTTAGTTTGCCACTGATAAATATTTGCACCTCGTTGTTTCGAAGTGCCTTTAGATATGTTATCCATTCTAATTCATTTACTTTAAGGGAAATTCCAATCTTGCGCAACTCGTTTTTTAGTAAATATCCTACCGCTTTTCGCTGTTCACTACCGGAATTATAATGAAATTGTAATTCACATTCTACCAATTGACCATCAATGATCCTGTCAAGAATTCCATTGTTGTTTGAATCTTTCCATTTCAATTCAGCTAGCATTTTTTTTGCCTTCTCTAAATTTTGATTTTCAAATACAATTTCTTCATTTCGTAAATCGCTTTGTTGCATGGCAAGGGGCAAACGGTTTAGTTCTGCCTGGTTTTGAAAAACGACTTCTATAATCTTTTGGTAAGGAATGGAAGCTTCTATTGCTTTTCTAAATTGTTGCTCTCTTAAAATCGGGTTGTTGCAATTAAATCCGATGTAGTTATAGCCGTGTTGTTTACATTCTAATGTTGTTATGTTTGTGCTGTTTTTAATTTTTTCATAATCACTTTGGCTTACAAAGTTTAACACGTCAATCTCCCCGGATTTTAGCGCATTTATAGCAGTTTGGTTATCGTTAATTATTTCAAATTGAAGCTCGTCAGTGTTAGCCTTAAAAAAGGTATTCTCATTTTTCAATGCAGCTCCCCACCAGTTACTTTTTCGTTCTAAAATAAAACGTTCACCTTTCTGCCATACCTTCAATTTATATGGTCCACTTCCAATAAATGAGGCTGAATTTGTTTTTGTCAAGCTTGAATTGAAGCTTTCTGCGAATCGAAAAATACTATCGTTTTCTTTCAGCATAGTATCGGTTTTGAGCCGTTGCAGGCTAAAGTTTTGCAGCAGGTTTAAGCTATCGTAATGCTTTTTTGGCAACACAAAAAAATCTCCACTGCGTAATTCGTTTAAAACAGCAGCACTGTTGCAGGTAATGGTAAATGTCTTTTGGTTAATTGCTTTGACTTCTTCTATAAAATTATAATACGCAGCCCCTTCCGAGTTTGAAACGAGTGGACAAAAATTGATCTTAATCGAAAACAGGATGTCATCGAAGGTCACCTCTTGCAGAGCGCCAAAGCTTGCATTTTCCCGCAAGGTATAGGTTGCGGTCATTTTACCGCCACTACCGTACTCAATTTGTGGAGGAGCAATGGCAAGAACGCCAACTGTTTTTTCGGTTTTAAAATCAATATTGGTTAATGTTTGAAAAATATGCATACCTGCATAAACAGAAAGCTGGTCTGATGTTGCTACAGGGTTTAAGGTAGCTAAGTCGCTCTTCTCTCTAATTATTATTTTACTAGGTGAATTACTATCTGGCGCTTGTTGACATGCAACGGCAAGGAATAAAAGAGAAAAGGAAAGGCTGTGTATTATTTTTTTCACTGAGGGACTTTTTACCGCTAAAGATAGGGAAGAGTAGCGGAAAAAAAATATTTCAATAAAATCATTTTTTTTATTTCTGAATGAAATAACATTACTACTTTTGTCGACCGTATTGGAGAGGTGCCTGAGTGGCCGAAAGGACTTGTTTGCTAAATAAGCGTACCTCAAAAGGGTACCCAGGGTTCGAATCCCTGTCTCTCCG
>CAJJAT010000018.1 GCA_905182175.1 Flavobacteriales bacterium UBA1494
AGAAATTCAAGAAAAGTTTGGAAAAGACGCTTTTAATAAAGCAATGGAATAAAAAATGATTTGCCAACAACGTGTATAGTTAATTGCTTGATAGTGTTTAATGATTACCAAGGAAATTCTGCCGAATTTCCTCATCGCACTTCCTTTTTGCTATCTTACTACCTAACGCAATTAACCATTCACTGAACCGTTCGCGTGCATAGCAAACAACCTAATAATAAGAACTACATTAATATTAGTAGCTCTAGTAATTTTGATTCAATACTTTAAAATGTATTCTCTAATCGCTTGATATAGTAACATGTCAAAAAAAGAGAATATTGATCTTAAAAAGTTAGCAGACGCGCACCGTAATGAATGCTGAAGGTTTCAAAATTTTGGATTTAATGTTCTACAAAATTCGAATTTCTCAGCATTTAATCATCTATTTGACTGCTTGCCTGTCTCAAATTTCTAAATTGTTAGACTTCTTACAATACTAGTTGACCAAGCCAATTTTGGTTAGGTAGATTTTGAACAAACAAAATCGCAATATTGAGATTTTCGATTGGCTGCCTAGTTGCAGTATAAATAGATTGAGAACTTGACTCGAGCACTTAACTGTGAGAACCGGCATACCCCCAAAATACGTGACTATTTTTTAAGTCGCTTTATTAAATAAGTTTTCTAATTCTAACTGCATCTCTAAAAGTATGGTGCATAATAAAATAGTCTGTATTATTTTGTGTTATACCAACTAATCTAATTCTTTAAACAATCAAATAGCTATTAATTTGAGGTAACTTTGTATCTATTAGTACATTCATACTTTTTACCAGAAAATGGATTTCAATCAGAAAACTATCAATACTTGGGAAAGTTCTGGATTGTTACCGGTACAATAAACATATCTAATCTTTATAATAATTACACTATTTCTAGAGCTTATAAAAAAAATCAAGATATAATATTTGAATCACATAACGTTGTTTTAAAGTATAAACGTACAACTTCAACTAAAGAGATGAACAGCTTAGAATCTAAAAATAAATTAAATTAAATTTCACCGAATGACATATATGCCGGATTATTGGTTGTCAATCCACTAGAAACTGCAAATAATATTTATCTAACGGGATTATCTGAGTATGCAAAACAGAACTTCTTTTTTCGAATAAAACCAGCTTACACACTAAACGCTCCATATTATAATAAACAATTCTACCTTCATCATAGCGGTCAAATTATAAATTATAATGGCTCGGGAATTGCAAATGCGGATATGGTTCTACCCGAGACTTGGAACAGAACAAAAGGAGATAGTAATTTCATTATTGCAGCAATAATCAAAGGAATTACTCTAAACCATCCCAAACTCCAGAATAGTTGGTAAGTACGATTGCCAGGTGGAAATATTTCAGGAGTATTTACAGGCAATAATACAAACGACTTGTCTCCTAACCATTTTCATGGTGACCCTTTTGCAGTTATAATAACAGCAACTCAACATAATGTTGGTATTTCAGGAATAGCTCCTAATTGCAAAATAATGCCTGTTAGGCCGACAGAAGGGGCAGCACCTTTTATAGTTGCAGAGTTTTTTAGTTTTGCAGATACAAACAATGCTAAAGTTATTTCGTTCGGTAATTCATTCGCAATTTTCAATGATACATTAATTAATTTTAAGGTTTAAAGAAGCAAATAAAAATGATGAATTGATTTTTGCTACTACAAACAATTATAAAGACCAAATTGATTACAGTTCATCTCCTCCTGTATTTAACATTCAAGATATATTTTAGAAATAAACTAAATGGAAAATACAATAGACAACAATAATTTCGAACAAATATTTGACAAATCCACAATAGGGATGGCCTTATGCGAACTTATTGTTGACAATCAGGGTAACCTTTTAGATTATCGATTTACTAAGGTTAACCCTGCATTTGAGGAACAATCAGGAATCAAACTCGAGACTGCAATTGGTAAAACAATTAAAGAAATTTTTCCTGACATTGAACAGTCTTGGATTGAGAAGTTTGGATCCTCTGTAATTAACAACGAACACGTTTCTTTTATAAACTTCAATCATAATACCGGTAGACATTACAATGCTCATGCATTTCCCTTATCAGACAACAAATTTACTATGTATTTTGAAGATATAACGGAGAGATTAAAAGCTGAAAGAAAACTCATTAAAAGAAACGAAGAACTGGTTAAAGCCAAAGAAAAAGCAGAAGAAGGCGAAAAAAGATATAGTGACTTGTTAAATAATCTTGAATCCGCCATTGTTGTTCATGCACCCGATAGTTCTATTTTAATGACTAATTCAAAGGCAACAGAGTTACTTGGCTTAAGCGAAGAGCAGATGAAAGGTAAAGAGGCCATCGATCCTGCATGGAAATTCATAGATGAATCGAATGTTGCCCTACCTCTTGAAGAGTATCCGGTAAATAGAATAATAAATGAAGAAAAGCCCATCCAAAACCAAGTTATAGGTATCTATCGTCCGAATATGGAAGACATCATATGGGCAACGGTTAATGGCTGTCCTATATTCGATAGCACAGGTGTCATTTCCGAGATAGTTATCAGTTTAATTGACATCACAAAACGCAAACAAGCGGAAAATTTATCCATCGAAACCAACCGTCTTAATGCAATTGGTGAAATGGCAGCTTCGGTTGCTCACGACTTCAATAATTCTCTTCAGTTAATGATCGGGAATTTAGAAATAATCAAAATGCAAAGCGATTTACCTACAACTGCCAATGAACATATTAGTAATATAGAGCCCATAATAAAGGACTTAGCATCCAGGACTCGATTATTGCAATCTTTTGGTGATAAAAGAAATAATACCGAGGACCTTGACACTTTAGATTTAAACATAATTGCTGCCGAAACCATATCCCAGTCTCGCCCGATATGGAAAGATCAGATGGAAAAGAATGGATTAAAAATAAATTTCTTAACCGATTATGGACATATTCCAAAAATACTTTTTAATAAAGGATCATTAAGCTCAATTATTTTTAATCTAATTAAAAACAGCATAGAAGCAATGCCTGAAGGAGGAACAATCCAAATCAAAACAGGTATTAAAAACGAGGGCGTATTCTTAACTTGCAGGGATACAGGGATTGGAATGAGTGAAGAAAGTCAATTGAGAATATTTCAACCATATTATTCAACTAAAGGTTATGAAATAGGAAGAGGCTTGGGCATGAGCAGTGTTTATAACTTTCTCAAGAAAGCAAAGGGTAGCGTTAAAGTGATAAAAACCGGAATCGGAGAAGGCTCTACCATTCAAATATTTTTCCCAATCAACTCCGTTGAAAAAATCAAATCTATTGACGAAACTGTTCCGAAAAAAGACTCCTCCTTGAGGATTTTATATGTTGATGATGAAGTATCAATAGGATTAAATTCCAAAATGTCAATTGAATCGTTTGGCTACGAATGTGATGTAGAGATATCTGCAAAAGATGCCTTAATTACTCTCGAAAAAAAACAATACGATGTTGTAATTACAGATATTGGAATGCCGGAAATGAATGGATGGGAATTTGCAACAAATATTAGAGAGAAGTTTGGAGATACAATAAAAATAATTGCTGCAAGTGGATGGAAAATTGAAGAAAAAGAATTAATTAAAAATGATATTAATTGTTCATTAATGAAGCCTTACAACTCTGAAGAAATCGAAAAAATATTGGGTAAAATACACAAGCTATAACATCGTGCATAGTAAATAGGGCTATAGTATTAAATTTAAAGTTTATCCCTATTTGAAACTCCGCCAAATTAAAATTTAGCGAATTGGTAAGAGGAAAACTTATCGATTTCTACTGCCTTACTGGCCACATACTAACCGTTAGCAATAATTAGATGAAAAAAGTTTTAAGATATTCTCATATGGTTCTGAGGAAGCAGTAACCTATGAGATAATCTTTCGGTTTGAGGCTTTAGTTTCAAGTGACGAAAAAATTATTGTTGAATTACCAGACATCAATTGTCAGAATCGTGCCGAGACTCGTGATGACTGCAAAGCCTTTCAATACTCATTTGGTCAAAATGACCTTAAATGGCTAATTCAAATAAATGATGTTAGCTATTTTTTAAATCTAAAACGATTTAGCACTATAGATCACTACTTCAAAAACTTGTATCAGCTTGAAGCTTCAAGTAAATTTACAGGCACAAAACTTAAGCTCAATCATTAGAAGTTGACAGGTGAGCAAGTCAAAGCCCTTTTAGATTCCGGCTTACCTACTGAAGACTGTGAGACATGTGCTTCAATTAGAAACTTTTTTGCCGCTAAAAAACAACAATTGCTAACAGCGGTAATCGTTGCACGACCCTATAATTTAGATAATAACAATTTCAATTAAAACGTTTTAATGAAGGGTTTAATTTAATTTAAGTCTATTTAGAGTATAATTTTCTAAGCTTAAAGTTGAGTTTATAATCTCTAAAAGCACCCTTTTTACAAGCCGAGCCAAGTCAAGTATCTTTGCCTTTCTTTTTTGCCATTTTTGAGTAAATTCTAGATATTTATCGAGATTGTATGAAATGTCCGCCATCATCATACAATTGTTTGCTTATTATATTCTTACCGTATTCACTTTGCGCATGCCCATAAATTGAGTTAGTGCGCCAAACAGAGGCTATACTGTACTTTGTCGCTTCCTTTTCATGTACTTACCCAATTTACTCGTTACTCGCTTTGCGTGACATTCTTATTCTACGCGATAAACCGTTACTGCAAATTTCTTTTCGGTAGGGGTTTTGCTTAAACAACTTAATCGCATTGTGCATGCTTTGCATTGATATCTCGTTCCCCGGTATTCTTTCTTTAGTGTTTCTGATTTAGAGACTTTAAAGACTTTTTTGAAAGGCATCTTCTCTCCATTCAGACACAGGTAATAATCTTCTTCTTTATGATCGATAAAACCAACCGAACGTCCCTTATTCGTGCCATGTAGAGCAATATAACTCTCTAAGCCTATTTCCTCTAAAAAAGCATAATTCTCGCCATTGCCATAACCTGAATCGGCTTCACAATTACGCCATAGCGAGCCTTGCTTATGCAATTGAGGTTTTAAGCGGTTTACAATATCCTGCAAATACTGATTGTCCTTCCCATCGGCATGATACGCTCTAATGTCTGTGATTACATGATGCCCCGCACCTACACTCATCTGGCTTAAATAATTTAAATTAAATACCTTATAAGATTCTACAATTACTCTAGCTTCAAGGTCTGTGGGCTATAATGTGTTTGTTGCTGGTATACTTCGAGTTCTTCCTTCTCCCTCCTTGGCGCATGTTTTGGTCTTTTGACCACTTCTAAGTCCTACTTGCTATAGCCTGTAATTCTGCTTTACTTCCGCTATTGCTGCGTTGCTCCTCATCATATTTATCTTGCTAAGCCTTACGTTTACGTTCTGAGTATTCTTCTCTATCTTCTGTGCTAATGTGACGGATTTTATGGAGGTGTTCTTCTAAACTCTCTTCAGGAACTTTCAACTCAAAGGTATCCACGATGTGTTTGCCTTTACAAGGGCATACACATCGCCTGCTTATGAACACTTACCATCCCGTTTTCTACACACATCTATAGAACTTCGGTGAACACTTCTTCAAACAACTCTTCAGGAAATAGCTGTCGAGTTCTACTTATCGTTGAATGCCAAGGTAAATAATCATCAACGTCATACCCTGAAACGAAAAGAATATCTAAAAGCATACTGCAATGGGTTATCAATTTTCGATCGCTAATTCTGTTCTCCAAATAACCCACCAAACAAAGCTTAAAAAATACAATTGGGTCGATACACTTTTGTCCGCTTGTTCGATAAAATGTGGCCGTTTGACAATATAAATAGTCCAAGTTTAGTATTCCAAGAAGTTGACGGTAAAAAGTTTCCTTAGCTACTCGATTACCTAAGGAAAGGGAGCAAATAGCTTCTCTTGGTAATGTTTCGTGCCTTGCATACCTAAAGACAACATCTTAAGGTATTTATTCCAATCATCTCAACTTCTTTTTATTAAAACTACCTTGTGCAACACGCACACCGTATATAATTTATTGCCAGTTCTAACCTACTTACGAAAATCCTCACGGACTTCTATCTGTGTTTTATTTGCTAAATTTAGTACTTAAACTAAGCAACAGACCATATACTAACACATCAGGATTAATTATAAATTCAATGAAGATTACTCAAAATTTTGTTTTAAAAAACAGCTTACTCTCAATTATTCAATCTTCACACGATTCTATAATTGTTGCCAATCAAGAAGGAGAGATAGTTTCTTGGAATAAAGCTTCAACAAAAATTTTTGGTTTCACCTCAAAAGAGGCATTGGGAAATCAGCTCAATATTATCATACCTGAAGAAATACCTAACCTGCATGCTACAGGAGAAAAGAGAATTATGGGTCGGACCGTCCAGCTTAATGGTTCGAGAAAAGATGGTTCAATCTTCCCCATCGAGATATCGCTTTCCTCCTGGAAAGAGACAAATGAGACCTTTGTATGCGGGATAATTCGAGATATTAGTAAGCGTAAAAAAAATGAGTTGGAAATAATCGATCTTGGAAGTATTATTGACTCTTCTCCTTCTTGTGTAAAATTATTAAACGAAAAAGGGGAGCTTCTTAGAATGAATTCAACTGGTCTCGATTTAATTGAGGCTGAAAATTTCGCTATTGTCGATAGAGCGAATGTTTATGATATTGTTCACGACCAAGACCGAGAATCATTTATTAAGTTCAATAAATTCATTTGCGGTGGTGGAGAAGGCAGCTTGATATTTAAACTCGTTGGATTAAAAGGAACTGAAAGGGTAATGGAATCTTTTGCTCGAGCTCATAAATTAGAATCGGGAGTAATTGCTCATCTTGCTATTACAAACGAAATCACAGAAAGAATAAAATCTGAAAAAGAACTATTGAAAAAAGATCAGGAACTTGAAGAAGCTAAAAGACTTTCAGTTATTGGTGAATTTGCTGCAGGAATCGCTCACGAAGTGAATAACCCTCTAGCCATAATACATTCAAAGACTGAATTATTAGCATTACAATTAAACCAACTGGAAATTAAAAACAGCAAAAATGTTGAATTAATCCAAAGTTCTTTGGCTACAATTAAACAAACGGTAGTCCATGCTTCAGATATAATTAAAAACCTTAAAACATTCTCGTCAAAAGCCGATTTCGAAAACCTTGAATTAATACGGCTTGAAGAAGTGATTGACATGGCTTTAAAAATCAGTCAAAATAGATGTTATAATGCTGGAATAGATATTATTATGAAAGTAGATCCAAATATAAAATTAATTTGCAGCTCTGCCGGACTTTCTCAAGTAATACTAAACCTCTTAATCAATTCAATTGATGCTTTAGAAAGATTAGACGAGAAATGGATACGAATCGAAACAAATGTTTCGGGCAAGCTGCTAAAAATCAAATTCACTGATAGCGGGAAAGGTATCCCGGACGAAATTATTGATAAAATAACACAACCATTTTTTAGTACAAAAGAACCTGGAAAGGGAACAGGCCTTGGACTTTCTCTTTCATTGAAATCAGTAGAAAAAATGAATGGTAACTTTAACTACAATTCAAACTCAAAAAACACTCAATTCATAATTGAGTTTAAATCATTTGAAATATGAAAAAAAGCAAGATTTTAATCGTCGAAGATGAGGCAGGCATTAGAGAAACTTGGAATCTAATGTTATCGCATTTTGATTTTTCTGCTCATACAGCAGCAAATGGACTTGAAGCTGTAAGAATTATTGAACAGTACCCTATTGACGTTATTATTACTGATTTACAAATGCCCGTGAAGGACGGGTTTTTTGTCCTAGAATACATAAAGTCAAATAATTTAGACATTATTACTTGGGTTTGTAGCGGACAATTATCCCCGAATACAGTTTTAGATGACTATAATATTGATAAAATCATATTAAAACCCTTTTCTATGCTTGACAAAGTTCACGAACTAATCTCAATAATTAGTGAAAATAATGCTAACTAAACCTAAACTGCATTAAAACGCAGTTTAGCTAAAACGTCGTATGCCATTTGAGAACACAACAGAAAATTAAAAAATGACAGAATTTAAACCGTTATATTCAAAAATAAAAAGCCACCTAGATTTGTCTGATGAAGAGACTGCTTTTTTTGTGAGTCATTTCGCAAAGAAAAAGGTGAAAAAGCGGCAATTTATAGTTCAACCTGACTACATAGCAAAGCACAGAAACTATGTTGTTAAAGGAGCATTTAGGTCTTACGTTATTGGGAATGACGGACAAGAACATACCATTAACTTAGCCATAGACGATTGGTGGATTACCGATTCCAATAGTTTTATTTACCAAAAACCAGCCACTATGTTTGTGATTGCGCTGGAAGACAGTGTCCTTTTGCAATTGGATTTTGAAAATGAGCAAAAATTAAAATCGCATAGCCATAAGTTTGAAACATTTTTCAGAACAGCTGCAGAAAGAGGCCTTACTTTTTTACAACGAAGAATAACCTCTAGTCATACTCTTACAGCTGAGCAACGCTATGAAGAGTTCGTAAAAGAATACCCACAATTTTTACAACGTATGCCTCAATACGTGATAGCTTCCTATCTTGGTATGACTACCGAATATCTCTCCAAAATCAGAAATAACAAATTAAAATCTTGAACTAGTTCAATCTAATTTCCTAAACCACTTCATTTTTAAAATTGACTTTCTACCTGATCTTTGCGTTATAATTACAGCAAAGAAAAATGAAAATAGCAATAATTGGTACTGGAAATGTTGGTACCGCTTTAGGCTCCAATTGGAAAAAATCGAACCACGAAATAATATATGGTTCAAGAAGTCCGCAAGACGAAAAAAATATTGAACTTGAAAAATTTGCACAAGTATTAACGCTATCTCAGGCTGCTATGCTCGGAGATGTAATTGTTTTGGCGACTCCCTGGCAAAGCACGGAAGAAGCAATCAATGAAATGGGTAGCACCCTTGATGCAAAAATAGTGATAGATGCCACAAATCCTTTAAAGCCAGACTTAAGCGGATTACTCCTTTATGGAGATAACAGTGGTGGTGAGCAAATTGCCAAATGGGCAAGTAAATCTAAAGTAGTAAAAGCACTAAACTCGGCTTTTGCAAAAGTTATGGAGCAGCCTGAAATCAATGGAGTAAAATCCATGATGCTTATCGCAGGAGATGATCTCTCGGTATTACATACAGTCGCTGAATTGGTAGATGATTTAGGCTTTCAATCGCAAAAAATGAATGGTATACGCAATAGCCGTTTACTTGAAATGGTTGGATTAACATTAATTACACTTGGATATAAAGAAGGCTTAGGATATGAAATCGGACTCTCAATTTTAAAAAATAAAAAATGAATAAATAAGTAATATTAATCACAGGAACGAGTCGAGGAATCGGTAAAGCTACCGCTGAATATTTAAAAACCAAAGGATACATTGTTTATGGCTCATCGAGAGGAACAGCCAACATGAGCATTAATCAATTGCAACTTGAAGTTACAGATTTTGAATCGTGCAAAAGTGCGGTGGAAGAAATTGTAAAGAAAGAAGGTCGATTGGATGTTCTTATCAATAATGCTGCCTACGAATTAGTGGGTGCTCATGAAGAATATACAGTGGAAGAAATTCGTGATCAGGTTGAAGTGAATTTCTTTGGTGCATTGCACATGATGAAAGCTGTTACACCGCAAATGCTAAAGCAAAAATCTGGGAATATTATCAATATCTCTTCTATTGGTTCTGATTTTGGTTGGACGTTCAATGGCGCATATAGTGCTGGGAAATTTGCAATGCATGGCTATTCGGAAGCAATTAGATGAGAATTTTTGCCTTTGGGAATCAATGTTTCCTTGATTTCTCCTGCGGGAGTAGCAAGTGGAACTACCAATATATCCGTTCAACACTCAAAAAATAGGCATCCTATTTTTGAAAAAGCAAGCAATGCAGCATTTGAAGCTTCTCATGGTAGAGGTGATTTAAAAATGGCAAGTAGCATGGAAACTGTTGCAAAGACCATAGAAAAAGTCATTGAATCTAAACAACCAAAGTTCATTTATCGTGTAGGTTTTATACCGAGATTGATGCAGTTCATGAACACGATCCTTTCTCAAAAACGATTTGAAAAGTTTTATATGAAGGCACTTAAAGCACCTACAAAGGCACCAAGTAATTATTAATAACAATTAAACTTAATCAAAATGAACAAGACCAAATTAATTTTCAGCATCACAACTAGTATTTTAGCCTTAATGTATCTTGGTGGAGGATCTCGGTATTTTCTTGAATTTCAAGAAATGTCAGACATATTTACCACTTTACAATTTCCAAGATGGTTACACCCACTTTTAGGCGTAACCAAATTTATGGCGGTCATTTCGCTTTTGACCATCCTATTTAATGTAAAAGCAAATCCCAACAGGTTGAAAGAATGGACCTATGCAGGTATATTTTTTAATGGAACATTAGCCTTAATTGCACACTTAATGATAGGAGAACCATTTGAATTATACGTTCCAGCAATTATGGTGATTGTATTCGTTATCATTTCGAGAATATCTTGGGGTAAACTAAATAACGCTACCAATCTTTAAAAAGTGAACGTTCAAAATCTAAAAGCAGCAGTAATTGGAAGCTCTATAGGCGGATTGAGTGCAGCGAATGTGCTCAATCGCCTTGGTTTTGAAGTAACCGTTTTTGAAGCCTTTACAGAAGGGTTCCATAATCGTGGTGGTGCTTTGGATTCAGTTGATATACAATTACTGCAAACTATTTTGCCCACCGAAACTGTTCAAAAACGCATTGGTAATCACGGACATTTTTATGGCGATTTATGGCAATATCTATATGAGGGATTACCTAAATATTCGGTCAAATTTGGTGTTGATATACAAGAAATACGCAATCCTGAAAGTCTAAAACCAATAGTAGAAATAGAAGGAAAACTTTTAGAATTTGATTTGATAATTGGAGCAGACGGAGGAAAATCAACCATTAGAAAATATGTTTCGGATGCAGTACCTCAATATGCAGGCTATACTTTATGGAGAACATTACTTTCTACTGACAAAATTGGCCACCCGCCCAATGGAAGTAAAACCATCAATGGTATACGCTACGAAACTCTTGGTTTTCCTTTTATCGGGGCCAACCAAGAATCCTTATGGAATTGTGGTGTTTATATGGCAATGCCCGAATAGGAAGTGGAAAAACCAACAAAAAATAGACAAATAAGCACCCAAAATTTTAAACAAATACCAGATTGGTTTTTGCCTTTCATTGAGCATTTATTTGACAAGCCCACTTTAAAATTTTGGAAAACTGCCATTCAACGCGGTAAAGTATCCCCACACCCCGTTTGGGAATTTGTAACCAAAAAAGTAGTCCAAAACCGGGTTCTACTCTTAGGAGATGCTGCACATATGGCAAGTCCGAGAACTGGTGCAGGTGCATATTCTGCAATGGTAGATGCGGTTGTTTTAGAAACTGCTTTTAAACAAGGTGAAAACATAATCGAATCACTTAAGATGTACAATAAAAGCACCGTTAACAGAGGAAGAGAATTGTACAATCACAGCCGGAAATCGGCATCATATTTTGCGCCTGACAACAGAAAAATAGTATCGCCAAAAGTAATGTTAGAGAGACTTCAAAGTCAACAAGCATTAAATATGAAATAAAGAAAAACGGCATACAACATAGAAATGAGCTAAAAAACAAATACTTTATTGATTATTTCAGCAATTTGAAATCAACTTGTCTCTATACTCCTTATCGTATGGCAAGCCTAATTTAAAAATAATAACTACATCAAAAGCAGAATATTTTCTGTTCTTAACTTAGGAAGAGTATACTTTAAAGAATCCTTCTCAGATATGAGAATAGAAGTTACCAGACGGATGAAAGAACCTCCTCTGCATGTTTTATTGCAGTGCAGGTTTAGTATACCATGAAATATTTGATTGAAAGGATAACGATGGAACGCACGAGGTAAAGTCGCTCCTTTCTGTTTTTCAATTTAACTGCTTAATTAACCCAGACCTAAAAAGCGTTTCCCTAAAGAATATTATGTGTAGCCTCTAAAGTTTAAACAGCAAATAACCTACTCCGAGTCGCTATCTGCTTGTCTAATGTGTTTAAATGTTGGCGCATACTCAGTAATGCTGCCTGCACCCTTTTTATTTATTTTAAACGTTACATCCTTTGTTGTAGTAAACAATAGTACTGAAAAAAATGGTTTTTGAAGGTATGATTTCAAGACATCAAAGGCTTCTTCTAATGTAAGTTCATTTTCTACATCCGCAGTATCTCTAGAACGGTAGCGTAATTTTAATAAAACGGTAAAGCCGTTTTCCGAATATATTGGCCTCAGAAATACATTTCTCAAGTTAGGCTTACCGATAGTTTTTGCCATTGTTAACTTAGCAAATCGGCCTTCTTGTGCACTTTCTTTTACCTGTTCCCAGTAAAGAACAAACAAATCTTCATACGCCATAGTCTATAGATTATCGTGGAAATATCTTTATTTAAAATGTAAAATTAGTAATTCAATTCGACAGCTATTGAATTAGTCACCCTAATCTATTGCGAATTTAATAGCTCAGACTTGAAGTGCTAAAATTGCTCGAAAAATAGAGTTGTGACCTGACCCTAGAATGTGTTAATTTTAGCGCACTAACAACTTTGATTGATATAAATTGGTGATATAAATAGACATTAAAAAACGGATGCATAAAAAAATTAATTGGGGAATCATTGGCTTGGGAAAAATAGCAAATAAGTTTGCTGCTGATTTACAGCTATCTGACAATTCGATGCTTTACGCTGTAGCCTCTAGAAATCCTGAGAAAGCTGCAATTTTTAGTGAGCAGCATCACTCATCTAAATTTTATGCCTCTTATGAAGAATTAGCTGATGATCCTGAAATAGATGTGATTTACATTGCAACTCCGCACACTTTTCATTTTGAAAACACGATGATGTGTTTAAAAAAAGGCAAAGGGGTACTGTGCGAAAAGCCTATGGGAATGAACCTTCAAGAAGTAGAGACCATGGTTCGAGAGGCCAGATCGAGGAATCTATTTTTAATGGAGGGAATTTGGACACGATTTATTCCTGCAACCGCAAAATTATTAGATCTATTAGCAAAAAAAGTGATAGGCGATATCTTGTTTATTCGTGCTGACTTTGGATTCAAAGCAAACTTTAACAGAGAAGGTAGACTCTACAATAAAAAATTAGGAGGAGGTTCTTTACTCGATGTAGGAATATATCCTGTTTATTTAAGTCTTATCACCTTAGGAATTCCCATTGACATGAAAGTTATGGCCCGCATAACAGATACTGAGGTTGATGGCTATTGCGCGATGCTTTTTGATTACGCAAATGGAACTAAGGCTATTCTTGAATCAACTATTGAAGCAAATACTCCGACAGAAGCTTTTATTTATGGAAGTAAAGGATCTTTGGAACTTCATAGCAGATTTCATCATTCTGAAAAAATAACAATTTCCCAAAATGGAGAGAGCGAAGTTGTAGAACTTAAATACAATGGAAATGGATATATACATGAAATAGAGGAAGTAAATAAATGTCTTTTGAACCGTGAGGTTGAAAGCTCGAAATTGCCATTAATGAGCAGTTTGGATTTAACTACTTTACTAGATAAAATTAGAGAGGAAATAGGTCTAAGGTATGAAGCAAAAGCAACAACCGAAAGTAAGATGAGCTAAATAGTTTAAAATACAGATGCAGATAGTGAAGTCATAAAGCCTCGTGGTATCTGACCTTACAATTGGGTTAAACACTTCCTATCACATACATCGCGCCAAGTGTCGGAGCCTCACTTCTCCCCTCTTTCCCCAATGTAATAGCAAATGCCTGGATATTTTCCAATTGAATTACTTTCTTGTCTGTTGACTGCTTCGATTTATTCAACACTCCACTATTAACAGGCTTTCCGTCGGCAATAGTCCACAGCTGATATTGTTTTCCCTTTTCTACTTTTGCCAGCTTATTGTATTGCTCAACGTATTTTTTCTTCTCTCGATTCCAAAATAGTATCACTTTTGAATCGGAACTTAACTCTGTTCCTGCCAACAATAGGATTTTCGCCCCTTCGGCCAACAAAAAAGAACGCTCTTCTATCGTTTTTAATAAAGAATCTTCTATTTAATTAATTTGTTGGTCAGTCTGCTTTTGGTAAGAAAGCAATTCCCCTTCCGGGGAGGAATAGTCGGTCTGTAATTGATTAAATACATACCCAAAGACCAACAGAATGGCCGAAGGAACAGCAAGTTTCAAGTAAGATTTCAATTTAATTACTTTCCTAGCCTGATCTTCTTATAGCGAAGCATCCGCAAGGGGCTTCTTTTCAGCAACATTTGTAAATATTGGCTCTTGCTCTATTTCTTTTATGGACGTAAGTATCTTTTGTTTCGACACTTCATATGCGTTGACAGCTAGATAATTGGCATAATATTTCAACTGAAAGCTGAATATTGTTTAATTCAGCTTTCAGTTCAGGGTATATAGAAGTAAGACTTTCCTCCTTACTGCTCACCTGAACAGAAGAAAGCCCCATAGCGTAGCTTTCAAGTGTAGCCGATGCAATGTATTCTTTGGTATCTAAAAAAAAAATAATTAATTTTCTATTTATAGTGATGTTGTGCAAAACACTTAAAAATTAAAATGAATCGCTAAAGCGATATAAAAAAGCCAATTCTTATAAAATTTATCATGAAAAACTTCAAACTTTTATCTTTTTTCTTACTTTCTTTTGGGGCTCAAACTTCTACTGCTCAAATAGACTTGGCAATAGGGAATATTAGTGCAGGTTATAATGCCTACACTCCAAGTACCGGAATTATTACAGGAGTTTATTTTGACGCTCTGAACAATGGAAATGGATCGGCAGGTGCATTTAGAATCGCATTATTTCTTGTTGACCCTAACAACTTTAGCAATCTATACGAGGTACATAGTATAAACGTTTCTGGCCAAAGTGGAAATTCTCTTTTACAATACACAAACATTACTATAAACTTTAACAATACAAGTGGTATACCTTCCGGTAATTACCGCCTACTAGTTTCTATAGATGAAGACAATGTAATTGCAGAAACAAATGAGTTGAATAATGCATTGTATTTAACTACACAAGGAAATAATTTGACATACAACCCAACTTCTGTAGGTATTGATGAACCCAAAAGCAATGAATCATTCCTAAGCAACTATCCCAACCCTGTTTCAACAACATCGACTATTACGTACAAGTTTAACACTCAATCAAAAAAAGCAAGCATTAGAATTTATAATTTGACAGGATCTATAGTTCAAGATATTGATATTGATGATACTGAAAATAAACTAGAACTATCTTTTACTGAGTACGACTCAGGCGTATATTTCTATTCTTTAATAGTTGATGGCCAAGTGCTTGCAAATAAAAAATTAGTTGTAGCACATTAATTGGCTATTTTTTTTAAAGACATAGTAGCTAACAAAAACCATAATCTCCTGTTTTCAATTTAGTAGATTTAAAACAATCCAGTTTCACTAGTCCATTTGACTACCTACTTAATGTATTTAATATCAATATAATATATTATTAATTAAAATTCATCCAACTTTAGTGTAACTCATGAATTTATAACTTTGTAGTGCAAGTATAGTAACGAACAACTATGGATATATAAAAACTAACGTTTCCAATAGGACGACATTCTCCCAACAAAAATCCAAATGAGAAACTAATTCAACAATGGATTAATGTCATGCAGAGTTTTACCGAAAAAATTGAAAAACTAACAAAAGTTGCTTCCGTTGAAAAACTCAATTGGAGTTATAGACCAAATGGTTGGACAGTGAAACAAGTGATACATCACTTTGCAGATAGTCACATGAATAGTTTCATTCGGTTCAAGCTTGCTTTAACAGAGAGAATACATACAGGAAGACCCTATAATGAAGATGTTTGGGTGAATTTAGCTATATTTCGTAACAAAAAAATGGGTCCGTCTATTAAAGAGTTTGACCAAAGACCAATTAGATTTGGATTTTGTACATCCGGCACATAGTCTAAAATACAATATAGCTGAAAATATTGGTAATTTCCCTTGGCATTGCAACCCTCATTTAGCCCACATCAGAAACGTTATTAACTCAAGAGAAAATACAAATAACAAACTCTATATACCACTACAAATCAATGCAGCTAATTCTAATGTTAGTCAAAGTGCTATAATAATAGAAACTTTAGCTAGAATTGAAGGAGAGGTTTTACTTAATGGGAATAAAAATCTTAATCGTGGAATTATAGAATTAAATAAAAATTTTGAAATTTTAGGTAATGTTTATTGTTTTGATAGGGTAGAATTGGAGGGTTTCAAATTCAATAATGAATAGAGATCCCAATACAGGTCCGAACAGAGATTTCAACGGAGATAATAGTGCCTATTTATATACCGAGAAAAATCTTATGTACTTTAATACAATTAAAACGGATTTTTTTGAAAGTAAGTATATAGATTTGAGAGAACTAACAGGTTAAAAATTAGAGTTTAAATATCATCAATTTGGTGAATTTATAAGCCAATTGAATATAGATATTTTTAACTGTGTAAATTGGATTAGAACGGCAATAATCACAGGGGATGAACACCAAGATGGGAGTGATGCGTGGTCTTATTACAAGCTAAATCTATATAAATTTGCAGGTTCAGTAGCTAAATTAAGATTTGAATATACTCCTAAAAGTCTAAACTTTACGAGACAAACAATAGCAATTGATGACATAAAAATTTATAAAAGAGATTCGTTTGACCTTTCATTTACAAAATTGGAATTTATCAATATCAGTGGGGTATATGATGATTCTCTATTCCTTTCAATTTCAAATTTTGGAGATAGTCTTATAAGTGGTCCTATTCATTATTCTTATAGAGTGAATGGGGGAACTATTCTATCTAACTCAATTGTACTAAGTAACCCACTAGATAAGAGTGAAACGATTCAGAGGAAATTCAAACCTAATGTCAACTTTAATACAAATGGAATTTATGAAATCAAAGCTTGGCTAAGTAATTCTAGTGATAAAAATGGTACGAACGATACCAATCGGATTGTAATTGAAAATAATATTCAAGTTGCAAATAATTATATAGAAGGTTTTAATGCTTTTTTTGATGGTAGTTGCAATCTGAGCGGAGGTACAAGTGTTTATAATTCCTCAAACTTTGTTGATGAATTAAAAAACGGGTGGATACAAGCTGCTGAGGGCACATATTATTGGGATGTTCAGAATTCAATAAATTGTAATATTGGAGGAACACAATATCTACCAAATTTCGATCATTCGACAGGTAGGGGTAATTTTATGTTTAACGCAGGTCAAACTGCACATCCAAGGGCAATTCTTGAATCACCATTTATTGATTAAAGGAATGATTTAACTGCCGGATTAAGATTTTGGTATCATCCATATGATAGTAGCTCAGGAGTTTTATATATTGATGGATTGTTAAATGGTGTTTGGCAAAAAGGGTTGGATAGTATTATTGGAGTGCCACAAACTAATCGTTTGCTCCCTTGGTCATTAAAGAAAATTGAATTTAATCAGTTTGCTGGTGAAATCATTAAAATTCGGTTTAGAAAGGAAAATGGTTCAGGATTTAATAAAATTGCAATTGACGACGTAGAATTTTATAGTCCAAGTAACGCAAGATGCTAAAATAGAAAAGTTAAAAGTTAGCAAAGATGTGTGTAGTTCAAATAATGCAAATTTAGAAATTGAAATTAGCAATATAGGATTAGACACTATTCAGCAAAACCAATTAAAAGTGTTTTATCAATTAAATAGCGGTCAAATTTTTACTGATAGCAATTTACTTGCAATTTTACCAGATTCTAATAATATCTTTAAATATAACATTTCAGGAATATCACATGTTAAGGAGGACACTTTCAAAACTTGGGTCCAACTTTTAAATGATAGCAATAACTTTACTGATACGATGAGTTATTATCTTATAAATAAGCCTGATGAGTTAGAATATTATGAAGGGTTTGAAAACTTGATTACCCTAGCGTGGCAATGTGGTAGTTATAACAATCCTTTAAATAAAAACCAGAAAGTGGTAGTTGGAGACCAATGGGTGGTTAGTGACGATTCTATTTGTAATTATGGTAACAGCGGTGCTACTCCTAATCTAAATTCAGGACCAGATATTGCCTCAAATGGACATGGATTTATTTATTTTGAACCGGGATTTAATTCGGTTATAGATACTGCTATTCTTTATAGCACTTGCTTAGATTTAACACAAGATAGCTCTATTGCTTTAAGCTATTATTATCATATGTACGGTGCAGGAACAGGTGAACTTTATATAGATGTGAACTTGAATGGTACATGGTTAAGAGTAGATTCATTAATTGGTCAACAGCATTTCTCAGGCATTGATCCTTGGAGTCAGAGAAGGATTTCATTGAATCAGTTCTCAGGAGAAATAAATCAAATGCGATTTACAGCAATAGAATCATCTGCTAGTAATTCTGATGAAGGAAATATTGCAATAGATAATTTTAGTATTTACGACCCTTTGCTAACTGCTATTTCAAAAAATACAGCTAAAACAAATTACTATCGTTTATACCCAAATCCAACAGTTGGTGAATTTGTTTTACAAGGTTTAAATTCAAATTCATAAGAACTTAAAATTTCTGTCTTAGATATTGATGGAAGGTTAATTGAAGTAAGAATAATCAGTTCTCAATCACTTTATATTGATGAACGGTTTAATTTGAGTGATCGGTCAAATGGACTTTACTTTATAATCATTCAAGGTTTAGAAAAGGTAGAAATAAAGAAGGTGATTTTGACAGGGAGGTAGAGTATAGTTTAGCTCCTAATAAGATCGGAGTGATATTTTAAATTTCAAAACTAATACATTTGAGATATGAACTACAAGAAATGGGCATTAAAGGAGAAGCTAGAAATACTCTCTAAATCATAAGAAATAGGTGTCGTGGAAACCTGTCATAAATGCAGTGTTAGCACTGGTACTTTCTATAGCTGGAAGAATAAGTTTGAGCATAAAGGAGAGGTTGGATTAAAGGTTACCTATGACACTAAGAGTTAGGATCTCAAAGCAGCAGAAGAAGAAAATCGTGTATTGCGAAAGTTGCTAAGTGATCGTGAAACCGAACTCGATGAGCAACGAGAGCTCTTAAAAAAAAGTTTGGAACGTCCAATCTAAGAAAGATTTAGTAGATGCCCCTTGCAAGAAACATAAGTGTAGTAAAACCAGGATTATAAAAATGGTTGGTATTATATATAGTAGTTACTACAGAAAGCCTAGTGGTGGTAAAAAGGGAAATAAACCCTCTAAACAGACCTTTCATAATACAGAATGCTTTGTGTCACAAGATGTGGTTATAGCTTCTGTAAAGGAGATTTTAGAGCACGTATTTATAGATTGTGGATACCGATTAATGACTAGCTATTTGAATAGAGGCGGTTACACTATCAACCATAAAAAGCACTATAGAATTATGAAAGAAGAAGGTTTGTTAAAGCTTGATAACAGAATAGATGGAAATGATTCTGGGCGTAAATTTGTAAAGTTTAGAAAGGTTCATACTGATAGGCCATTAGACTGCTTAGAGATGGATATAAAGATGGTTTGGATACCTAGTGTCGGAAAAAACGCTTACTTGATCTCTGTTATTGACGTTCGCACACGTAGAATATTAAAGGACTATTTTTCATTTAATATTAAACGGAACGATGTAATAGCACTACTATCTGAGTTGTTTGAAGATTATGATTACCCTGAAAGTGTGGTTATTAGAAGTGATAATGGTAGCCCATTTATATCAAGAAAGGTACGTGAATATTTAGGTGTAATCGCAGTCCAACAAGAGTTTACACACATTGCAACACCTTAGGAGAACGCACATATTGAAGCGTACCACGGAATATTAAAAAAAGAAGTCTTTAAAAAAATTGATTATCAAAATTTTAGTGAAATAGAACAGATACTAAAGCGCTACGTAAAGTGTTATAACAATAGAAGACTTCACGGACTATTGGGGCGCATAACTCCAATGGAAAAATGGAATGCAGATAAACATCTAATTATGATGAAAAAATTAACCGCGTAATTAATAATCGAAATTTAAAAGATTACTCTTGTTTTATAGGGGTCAAAACAGATAGCTCAAGCGAATCATTTTTTTTGCAATAATGATCTCCTTCAACACCTTCTATTGCTATCGGTATAAAGTCCTATTTTTATATATTAACAACAACACCTTACTTTAGCGTTTAATTCACGCAACATAAATAAAGCTTAAAACCAGGATATGAATTTGAATTTAGCAGTACTTATAGACGGAGACAATATACCCTCTGCCCACGTGAAAGAAATGATGGAGGAGATTGCCAAGTATGGAAACCCAACTATTAAAAGAATTTATGGAGATTGGACAAATCCCCATTTGTCGAAATGGAAAAATTTACTGTTACAAAATGCAATTACACCGATTCAACAGTATGCCTACACCACAGGAAAAAATGCTACTGATTCAGCTATGATTATTGATGCCATGGATATTCTCTATTCTGAAAAAGTAAACGGGTTTTGTCTGGTTTCTAGTGACAGTGATTTTACAAAATTAGCTACCAGATTGCGAGAAGCAGGAATGCAGGTTATTGGAATTGGAGAAAAAAAGACCCCACTCCCTTTCATAGTCGCTTGCGATAAATTTATTTACATAGAAATTCTTAGAAGCCAAACAAATAAGAAAGAAAACTTAAATAAGAAAAATGAAGTTGAAGAGAGTATCGATAAAATTACTCCGAATGTAATCAAGTTATTATCCTCCACTATTACAGACTCTTCAGATGAAGATGGTTGGGCATTTCTCGGCGATGTAGGTAGCTTGCTTCAAAAAAAGCAGCCCAATTTTGATTCAAGAAATTATGGATTCGAAAAGTTGACACCTTTAATTAAATCTATAGGAAATTTCGAAGTTGAACAGCGCGAAAATTCAAAGAGTAAAAACAAATTAATTTTTGTAAAAAACAAGGAAAAGCATAGTCCAAAAAGTAAAAAGGCATAGAAGATTTATCCCATAAACCTGATAATCAATCAAAAAATTATCTCCAATAAAAAAACACTACAATTCGCCAACAAGAATCCCTACTATTTTCTCATTACTTAGAACAATTTCAACTCGTAATTAGAGCACTAAATCAGCTGTTCATTTTCTTAAAGTACTTAAATACAACCCTGTTTTTTGCCGATCAACCAATCTACATCTTAGGCATAACTAAACACCACTTAAAGCTTTAAAATTAGTCTAATTAAAGTAAATTACCGCATTATCAAAAGTGAATATTATGCAAGAGAATAGAATACTAGACTACATAAAAGATGTGTTAGAAAATATGCCAACTGATTGGTTAAACATAACAACTCATCGACTAGATATTTACGATGAAAAGTTGGCCAAAACCCAGTTTTTAGACCAATTTGACATCTTATTTAATGACAACAATTCTGAATTATCATCACTGATTGAGTTACCAACAGCTTATGACTATATTCGATTAGGTCATCCATTATCCTGTATTTTAGAATGGGGAATTGCTAATCTGCATCAGATAAATCAAAAAAATATCATCAGTTTTGCATCAGAGTCGATTCCTATTTTAGCAATTCTGAGAAAAAATTTACTAAATAATAAAAACACCCGAATCGTTTATTCCGAGGAATTACCACGCTTCTTTGACGCTGAAGTTTTGAAAAGTGTTTACGGTTATAATTTTAACCTTGAGATCGTTGAAAGCTTAAGTGAAATTTCAGAGTTTGATGGAAGTACAATCTTCATTTCACACCAAGATGAAATATCTACTATTGACCTGATTCCAAATGTTGACTTTTTTGTCACTATTTATTCCCCCTTGGGAAGTATTCTACTTGTAAATGGCGAGAAAAACAAGAGCTATATTTCCGACATACAACATGTCAGAAGAAGAGAGACAATTGCGATGACGCCTATAAATTCTCTGGTTGCTTTAACGTCTCTAACGGAGAAGTCTCCTTTGCATATCGAGAAAAGTACGATAGAGAAAAACAAAGGACTGGTTTTAGATTCAATTGCAACAATTACGGGTACCACAACACCTGCTTTAGTGGCTTCTAGCGGCCTCTCTATGCAGTACGCAATAATGAAGGGCCTTATTCACGATGCAATAGAGCAACACCCGGGAAAGGCTATTAAATTTATAGTACCTACAAATTGTTACGGTGGAACAAATGACCAAGCAAGAAGAGTTGCAGCTTGCCTTGATACTGTTGAAATTGTAGATTTAGCAGTGGATGGAGACAGCGATATGGTACAAAGCATAGATACTGTCTTAGCTAAAATTGCTATGGAAGATGCTATCCCTTACATCATCGCTGAAATTCCCACAAATCCAAGAGTTGAAGTTCCAAACCTTGCACAGTTAAAGGCTGTTTTAAGCGTTGAACGTAAAACGGCCACTGGTAAAGTTGCTATTGACCCTGTCTTTATTTTAGATCAAACATTCTGTCCTAACGTACTCTTTTTAGGTGAAGGGGAAATACTTTCGACAGTTCGAGCCATTTCATATGCTAGTGGATCAAAGTTCCCAAGCGGTGGAAAGTGCACCGCAGGGTATTGCGTTGCAAATAACAAGGCAGAAGCGTTGATGGAAAAGATTGAATTACATCTGAATCTTTGCAACAATGAAGCGACCGAACTTCAATATGAAATATTAGCGAAACAATTGCCTTCTATGAACCAAAGAATTAAAGATGCATATACCAATACACGAGAATTTGTGACTTATATCAACAAGACTTTACCAGAAGCAAAAATTAATTTCGTTTCAGAAGAACTAGCAAGTCTAGAATTTACTCCTTCTGTATTTTCCTTAGACCTCCCTACTAAGGGAAATACACATGAAGAAAAGGAAGCTTACAAAAGAGAGTTGAATCATAAATTGATCAACTTAATGATTAAAGAAATTCCAACGGAAAGTAAATATTGCGTGAGCTATGGACAGTTAAATGGATGTTATTGGACTATACCTGCAACATCTACTCAAGGGACTACTAAAGAAGGTGACAAAGATTATATTGCCCGTGTATCGCTTTCACCCAATATGAACCTTGAACTTCATAAAAAAGTCTTTTTAAGCTTTGTTAAAAGCATTTAACTTTTTCACTAGATGTTAACTTATTGTCCGAGAAGTGTCACCGCATATGCTTAAAAACACAAACCCTTTTATAAGTTTTATGAATAATAAATAATATGCTAAGCAGGTTTAATTGACAACTTTCTTCATATACGAGCATTACGAACACTAAGAAGTAGTAAAACCTTCAGAAAGTAGATGCAATCATATATACATTACTTTTTACACTTTGGCTTTCCTTTTATTATAGCATTTGGATTCTTTAGAAAAGAATGGAAAAAAGTGTACCTCATTCTGATCGCAACCATGTTAGTTGATCTAGATCACTTATTAGCGAATCCAATCTTTGACGCAACTCGCTGCAGTATCAATTTCCATATTTTACATACCTATCAAGCTATAGCAATATATATTCTACTTCTATTCCTTCGAAAACCCCTGAATATAATTGGAATTGGCCTGCTGTTTCATATGTTCACTGATTTTATAGACTGTTTAATGATGTATTCTAACTGCAAAGAGTGTTTTGCAACTGCTCCGTCAATGACATTAATAAACTCCATTTCAATGTGGATCGGAATCTACTCACCAGCTTAATTAATTTATTCCAAAAAAACAGAAACGCTAAAGCCAATTAATTTCTCAAAATTGAAACCCTCATTGAGATCTTCGGAAACAATATTCATATTCCACCCTTACCGTTTTAGATAGTAGTAACTTCACCGTCTACTTTTTTAACCAGTCTTAATTATGAATTGTCTATTAACCGGAGGAACAGGAATTGTTGGAAGCCACATCATATTTGAATGGATTCACAAAGCTATTGTCGACAAAACGGTGAATCATCTTTTTGTTGTTATTCGAGATAATGAACTATCTGCAAAACAGCGGTTACTAAATATCTTAAAAGATAAGTCTCGGCCGGACTTTCTAAATGATTATACACTGGAAGCCTGTTTAGAAAAAGTAACTGTAATTACTCAGGATCTAGCTACGTTAACTAAAGAACATATAAATGAGTATGATTTCGACACCGTTGTTCATTGCGCAGGGTCTACGAGCTTATTGCACACTAGCGATTCAAAAAAGAAAGTACACACTCAAAACTATTTAGTAACGAAGCAACTTATACAAGAGTTGCCTCAAAATGTAACTCGTTTCCTCTATATCAGTACAGCCTATTCTTTTGGAATCCAAAATGAAAAGGTAAATGATGTTATCGATCAATATGATGTCAAACATTTCAGAAACCCTTATGAACAATCTAAATATGAGTGCGAACGATATGTTAAAGAAGCATGTAAAGCCAAAAATATAGACGCACAAATTTTAAGACCTAGTATTATTTGTGGTCGTTTAATTGATATGCCATTTTATGAGACTCCAAAATTTGATGTCTTCTATTCTTGGGCTATCTTTTTAGACAAGTATGCTGAAAAAGCGAAAGAAAATTTTAGAATTTGGATTGACAAAAAAAGCGGATTAAATATTGTACCAGTAGATTTTGTTTCTAAAGCAGTTCTTTATGCATTTTTAAGTCCTGATATTAAAGAACTTAACATTGTTAATCCAAAGCAAATATTGCACAAAGATTATGTTGGAGATGTGCTCGAATCGTTCAATATTAGCTCTTATGAGTACATTGAAGAAAGACCTGAGAACCTGACTATTTTCGAACAGTTATATTACAAAAGTATTGGAGGCCTTTTCGAAAAATACATCTCTATCCCAGATTTACAATTTCAGCCTGACCTTATCTTGAAGTTAATAAACCATTTAAAATTAGACCCTACACTTGGTGTTCACGATAATTTCATGAACTTAATTAATTTTTCAGTTGAAAAAAAATTCAAGAAAAGTTACTAGCTATAAATTCAATTGTTAGTGCAGAAATTTATTATTTGACAACATATCGGAAAAAAAATCTTTGCGTCCTTCAAATTAAACCTATTTTGTAATCAGCGTGAATAGATTTTTAATTGGAGTAAGCACATTAGACCAGTCGCAAAAATAAAAAGTAAATTGACAAAAAAAAGATGTTATTTTATAGTCGGATCCGTCCTTATTTGCACACAAGACTTCGCTTTAAACATTCGAAATCAAAAGTCTTCAATGTAAACTAACACATGGATAACCCACTTATTTTCGGCTTCAAAAAAGCTATTTCAACAATCAATATCTCCAAACAACTCAACAATCCGTTTAAAAAAGACATTCCTGAGATTGCGGCTATAGCTGCTCAAGAATTTCAACACTTCATCGCTCAAGAATCTCAAAGCTGGGAGAACAATTTTCTCGCCAAAAAAGGGAAGATGTTTGGTGTTCTCGTTGTCCAGAAAAAAGATGAGACATATGGCTTCTTAGCTGCTGTCTCCGGAAAATTACCAAACAACGTTAAGTGCGATAAATTAATCCCTTCAATTTTTAATGATTCCGCTGATGACTTTTTCATTAATAGAGGGATGACCGAATTAACTGAAATTAGTGAGGAAATTAAAGAATCCAGTTGTCAACTTGAGATTTATGCACTGAAGAAAAGAAGAAAAGAAAAGTCAATCAAGCTGCAAGAGCAACTCTTCAAAAATTATAAAATTTTAAATCTATTTGGAATTGAAAAGAATGTGATCGAAATTTTCAAAGATTCATCACACGGAAGCCCCCCATCAGCCGCAGGGGAATGTGCTGCCCCTAAATTACTACACCATGCTTTTAAGCACCAATTAAACCCAATCGCCTTAGCGGAATTCTGGTGGGGAACCCCTTCTGAAAACACAGAAAGAAACCACAAAGAATTCTACCCCGCTTGTAAAAATAAATGTCGACCAATCCTAGAATATATGCTGGATAATACAGAATTATTCAGCAAGGATAATTAATTGATATAAAGTTAGATAAGTCAAATAATAAGTACGTGACCTAGTTCCACTAGACAATAAAAAGCAGTTAAATGGAGTCACTTATTTTAGCTCAATTTGATCGAACTCCATGTGAGGTTTACAACAACACATGGCTAGAACGTTGCTACAATGTTTTTACCAAACCATCCGAGAAGTATTTATAAATAAGACAAGTACTGTTCCTTGACAATTGCAATACTTTTGGAGTGAGTTAATTCCGTTAAACCTAACATCACAACATAAAAAAAGCCCACCCCAAAGTTATCGGGATGGGCTTTTAAATTCTACTAACCAAAAATTACTTCTTATTTTTTATCTTTGCTTGTTGTTGCTTTGACATGTCTTCCAATCGTTTCTGGAAACCAGATTTCTTTTGATTCTTTGGCTTTTTCTTATTTATTTCAATTTTTGCTCTAATTGAATCTTCATTGATAAACACCTTACGAATCAATACCGTTTGACCAATTGATATAACGTTGGCCAGCAAATAATAATAACTTAAACCTGAAGAGTAGTTGTTAAAAAAGAACAACATCATGACAGGCATCATGTACGTCATAATTTTCATTTGAGCTGCCATTGGTCCTTCTGCCATTGCGCCCATACTCATTTGACTATTCATTTTAGTATAAAAAGCGATCGAAATTGCCATTAAAATTGTAAACAAGCTAACATGATCACCATAAAAAGGGATATCAAAACCTGCAGGGAAAGTATAAATGGAATCGTAGGTAGATAGATCGTCTGCCCACAAAAAACTCTCCTGGCGTAACTCAATAGAAGCAGGGAAAAACCTAAACATAGCAAACAGAATTGGCATTTGAATCAACAGCGGTATACAACCGCTAAGTGGATTTACTCCTGTTTGACGATACAGTGCCATAGTAGCTTGCTGCTTCTTCATCGCATCATCCTTATGCTTGTCATTAATTTCTGAAATCTCTGGCTTGAGCACTCTCATTTTAGCACCTGATAAGTAAGTCTTATAAGTAATAGGCATCAAAATCAACTTCAATAAGATGGTTAAAATCAAAATAATAATTCCATAATTCCAATTAAAATCTTCTAAAAAGTGAAATACAGGAATTACTGCAAATTGGTTTACCCAACCAAAAATTCCCCAACCAAGGTTAATGATGTTTTGCAACTCATTCCCGTGCCCTTCTAAAATGTCGTATTTATTTGGACCCAAATACATAGACATTCCTAGCTTCTCTATTTTACTGCCACTAACAGGAAGTGTTAAGGCAATAGTCAATTTCTTTACATACTCCGTTTCTCCTTCATCAGTGATGGTTTCCATAAAAGCACGAGACTTATCAAAGTACTCATCCGCAATTAAGGTTGTATTAAAGAATTGTTGTTTCAAAGAAACCCATTTCATAGAAGCTTCTAACTCCTCTCTGTCGTCAGAAATACCTAAATCATCTACATCTTCATTCTTGTACTTATAAAAAATTGTAGTTGCATCTCGTTGTGGCTTTAAACTCTTTTCTTGACTTGGTGCATTTACCATCCAATTCACGTAGACCTCTCCACTTCGCATGTCTACGATTTGATCCATCTCAACCATGTTTACATCAAAGTCGATCATGTAATCATTTCCCTTGATTTTGTAAACGTATTCTATATACCGATCAGCCCCTGCGTCTAACTTAAATGATACGGTTCTTTCATCGTCACCATTTATATTCTGACTTGATGCATCAGTAGTAAACACCAATTCATCAGTAGTGATATTTTTACTGTCTCGGGTAAAGAAATTTAAATTAAAATTTGAGGTTGAATCAAATAAAACTAACTCTGCTCCTTCTTCACCGTCTTCTGCATATTGAAAATATTCCTTCAATACCGCTTTCTGTATGTTTCCTCCTTTTGTAGAAAAGGTCAACTTCATTAAATCTGTTTCTACAACAAACGTTTTAGCCTCGCCAATTGAAGAAGAGGCAAATGCTCCGAAAGCTTGAATTTGATCGGCCATTTGTGCCGAATCAGAAGCCATTGATACAACTAGAGCTCCCTTAGAATCTATCGCTTCAGAGAAACTACTTTCAGTTTTCTTCGCTTGCTCTTCAATAACTTCTTTTTGAATAGCATCAACTTGTTCAATTGAATCTAATAATCTTTTTTGCTCTGCAATTTCTTCGTCCGAAGGACCATTTAATATACCAAAACCTATAACTATGGCTCCAATCAATAGCAAGCCAACTAATGTATTCTTATCCATGAATAATAATTACTTTATTTTTTTTCTTTTATTACTGCATCTAAAAAATTCACAAATAATGGGTGAGGATTTAAGACTGTACTGCTATATTCGGGGTGAAATTGAACACCCACAAACCACGGGTGATCCTCTACCTCAATAATTTCAACCATTTTTCCAGTTGGATTGATTCCGGTAGCATTCATTCCTACGGAAGCAAATTTTTCTAAATACTTATTATTAAATTCAAAGCGATGGCGGTGACGCTCGGTAATGAGGGCTTTTCCGTATGCTTTATGAGCTTTCGTCCCTTCATTTATTGAACATTCATAAGCTCCTAGTCGCATAGTACCGCCTTTCTCCGTTACTGTTTTTTGATCTTCCATTAAAAAGATAACAGGATTTGAAGTGTTCTCATCAATTTCAGTTGTATGAGCATCTTTCAGGCCTACTACATTTCTTGCAAATTCAATTACTGCACATTGCATTCCTAAACAGATTCCTAGGAATGGAATTTTATTTTCTCTTGCAAATTTTACTGCACTAATTTTTCCTTCAATACCTCTTTCTCCAAAACCTGGCGCTACTAAAATACCATCCAAGTCGCCTAACTTCTCAACAACATTCTCGTCATTTAATGACTCCGAATGAATCCAATGTATGTCGAGAGCACTTTCAGAAACTGCTCCTGCATGAATTAATGATTCATGAATAGAAATGTATGAATCTTTCAACTCTATATACTTTCCAATTAAACCAACTTTAAGAGTTCGCTTTGGATTTTTTAATCTGTGTAAAAAACTCTTCCATTGGTTTATGTCCGGATCTTCACCTACCTCCATGTCAAACTTTCGAAGGACCACTTGATCCAATCCTTCGTCTTGCATCATTACAGGCACTTCATATATGGTTGAAGCATTTTTCGATTCAATTACAGCGTCTGTCGAAATGTTACAAAACAATGCCACCTTTCTTCTAATGTCTTCATTTATTGAATGTTCTGTTCGAAGAACAAGAACATCAGCCTGCACTCCACTTTCTAATAGTTGTTTTACTGAATGCTGAGTTGGCTTGGTTTTTAATTCACCTGAAGCCGCTAAATAAGGTACCAAAGTAAGATGAATAACAATACAACTAAAATCTGGATCCCACTTAAGTTGGCGAACAGCTTCAATGTAAGGCAGTGATTCAATATCTCCAACCGTTCCGCCAATTTCTGTAATTACGAAATCGTAGCTACCAGTTTTCCCCAGTAACCTAATTCTCCTTTTAATTTCATCCGTTATGTGAGGAATAACTTGCACCGTTTTTCCTAGAAATGCTCCTGCACGCTCTTGATTAATTACGTGCTGGTAAATTCTACCAGTAGTGACATTATTGGCCTGCGAAGTATTGGTATCTAAATACCTTTCATAGTGACCTAAATCTAAGTCTGTTTCAGCTCCATCTTCCGTTACAAAACACTCTCCGTGTTCGTAAGGATTTAACGTTCCAGGATCCACATTTATATATGGATCAAGCTTTTGAATGGTAACTGAATGCCCCCTTGCTTGCAGCAGTTTAGCCAACGAGGCAGAGATAATTCCCTTGCCTAGGGAAGAAGTAACTCCACCTGTTACAAAGATGTATTTTGTATTAGAATCTGACATTGGTATTGGGCACAGTTTAGGTTGGAACTGTTTGCAAAATTAAGATAATATGATGGGCTTCTAAAGTTATATTTTTAAAAAGTCAGACTAACACCAACAGATGGTAAAAATGGCAATTGATTTACCCTATCATTCGTAACTCTATTCACGTAAAAAACATTCTCTCTGTTGTAAACGTTTGTAATGCTTGCGGTAGTTTGAAGCACAGAACTCTCAGAAATAAAGAACTTTCTCTTCAATGACACGTCAAATCTGTGGTACCAAGGTAACCTGCCCTCTCCCAACCCACCGTACTGTATTCCTAGGTCTCCATTCTGTGTCGTAATATCTTGACCAATATCACCTTGAAGGTTTATGTTTTCATAAAACCCAGTCGTCTGTGTTAATGGGAAACCAGACCCGATGTTCAACCTTGCATCAAACGACCAAACTTGGTCTTCCCCAAACAAGTAAGAAGTCAAGAAATTAATATTGTGCCTTCTGTCCCAAATTGGATTATATCTCAATGCTCCATCCCAACGATCAACATAACTCCAAGAGTAAACTAACGAAACACTTAACTGCTTCTTGTTATATTTTGCGGAAAAGTCAACACCATAGGCCGATCCTGTTTCCACGATAAACTCCTTTTTCAAAGCGTCTGGGATTTTGCTATTTTCAGGGTTATCATCGAACAATTTATTCCTGTTCAAATTTGTTAACTGATTAAACCATTTGTAGTATCCTTCGACATTTATGTTGATGTATTTGGTTAGGTCATATTCGAAGCCTAAAATTGCGTGTCTACCTAGTTGCAATGGCGCCTTAATTTCTGTGTACGAACCATCTTCATTTCTAATTTCTTCTTGCAAGTTAGAGGGTCCCGAAAGGAAGCCGTAAAATAAGTTTACTACATCCCGATCGGAAGTCGCGCTAATTAAATTCTGAGAGTAAAATCCTCCCGCACCTTTAATTCTTAACCTTTTTGTTGCATTAAATTTAAATCCTAATCTAGGCTCCGGAGAAATTGTAGTCAATGAGGCATAGATCTGTATTCTAAAGCTTGGTTCCAGTACAAATTTTCCAACATTGATTCGCCACTGACCATAAGCTGCTATTTCAGTTGTATTTTCTTCTCTTTGAATTTTTTCATTTACATTATTTACAAAAGAGAAATCGGTTTTGAAACCTAACATTTCAAAACCAAATTTGGTTTGATTTTCTCCTTTAAAATTGGTAAAATTCATTCCTGCATTAAAGCCATCGATAGAGCTCTGTCTCTCCGAAATATCGGCTCCTTCAATACTCTCGTCTGATTTAATAGTATAATTACTAAATGCTATTGTTCCATCAATTAAAGTCGTAGCAGCCGAAGGGATTAACACAAAATTTGTTCCACCTCCATACTCTTCCCACTCGAAACCCGCGACATTTGGATAGTTTACTTGGTCTCCATATCTGAAACCAAAGAAACTTGCCTTACTACCATTTGAGCCTTTCAAAGATAATTTAGCGTACAAATCATTGAATTTATAAGGTAAACCTGCGGTATCGGCATAGTCATACAAAATAGGAGCCGTGCGATCGATGTAAGAATTTTTGTAGGAAACCATAAATGAACTTCCCCCTTGACCAATTTTTTTAGGTTTACTCAAAGGTCCTTCAAGAAAGGCACTTGCACCAAAGGTACTTGCTGAAACCCTCCCGGCAATTCTTTGATTATTCCCATCCTTAGTTTTGATATCCATAATAGACGATACTCGTCCACCGTGCTCTGCACCAAACCCTCCAGTATAGACGTCAGCAGTTTTGATTATCTCTGTCTCAAACACTGAAAATAGACCAATTGAATGAAATGGATTGTAAACAACCATCCCATCAAGTAAAACTTTATTCTGAATTGGTGAACCGCCTCTTATGTATAATTGCCCCCCTTGATCTCCTGTAAAAACAACACCGGGTAGCACTTGCAAATATTGGGCTAAATCAGGATCACCGCCAATTGAGGGCATCTGTTTTATTTGCTTAGGAGTTAATTTGGTTACAGACATCTGTACAGTATTCTCAGCTTCCTGTCTCTCTGCTGTAATCGTCACTGCATCAATTTGAATTGACGTTTCAGCGATTATTAAATTATTTGAAAGAACCTGACCACTTCGGGTTAAACTAATGTCAGCAGATGCTGTATCATAACCTAGAGAAGTTGATATAATTGTGTAATCGCCCAAAGGAACCTTGGAGATACTATAATATCCATTTTCATCAGTTGTAATTCCAATTGTCGTACCCTTCAAAAAAACGTTAACAAAAATAGCTGGCTCTCCTGAATTCTTGATATAAACAAACCCTTTTAATGAACCTGTTTGTGCCAAAATAGACCCCGTAAAAACAATGAACAAGGAGAAGAAGACTACTATCTTGGAGATTTTCATAAGTAAATTTTAAAGCGGCAAATGTAATTATTCAAAACGTCTAATATTGTCGTCGTTTTGAAAATGACAACATGAAACAGAAAAACGTTGTCTAGGCATGTAGAATTTCAAATACTAATTCTTGCAAGATATCATGATTCGACATTCCTGTTGATCCAATTCCTTTTGATAAATTATCAGCTTTTCTCAAAGCAGCGATGGAGCGAGCTACCTTTTTAGTGTTATAGTTTCTGCCTGCGGAGATGTAATCGTTCGCAAAAAACGGGTTTACTCCTAATTTGGCAGCGACTTCTCTGCTAGAGCAATTCCTGACTGTTTGATACAAGAGCAATTGTGAGAAATACCGATAAACACTTGGCAGGACCATTTGTATAGGATGGGCTTTTTCATTTTTTCCCATGTAATTGATAATGCGGTTCGCTTTCAGCACATTTTTATCACCTAGTGCCTTATTCAGTTCAAAAACATTAAAGTCTTTACTTATGCCAATATTTTCTTCAATAATTGAAGGTGAAATAACAGTTCCTTGCGCTAAATTTATTATCAGTTTTCCTAACTCATTGCTAATTTTACTTAAATCTGTTCCTAAAAAATCAACTAATAAGAAAGTTGCTTTAGGCTCTATAGTATAGCCCTTTCGTTTTAAGTAAGAGTCAATCCAAGGCCCTACTTGGTTTTCATATAACTTTTTAGATTCGAAGAAAACTCCTGACTTCTTAACCTCCTTTACAAAACCCGAACGCCCGTCTGGCTTGCCATGTTTGTAATTTATAACAAGAATTGTGCTTGTTGATGGATTTTTAGCGTAATTCGACAATCCATCTAATTTCTTTAAACTTTGAGCTTCCTTTACAATAACGACGTTGAACTCAGACATCATTGGGAAACGCTTCGCTTCAGACTCAATTGTCAACAAGTCCGTCTCTATTCCATAAAGCACGGTTTGATTGAACTCCTTTTCAGAATCATTTAGCGCAGAGTTTTCAATTGCATCGCTAATTTTATCAATGAAGTATTCTTCATCTCCTGTTAGAAGGTAAATCGGCTTAAAAGCTTTATTTTTTATGTCGCGAATGATTTGTTCGAATTCCAATGGGACTCCTTATTTTTGTGAATAACAGATGAAAACATTAAATCTACCTTCCTACCAGTTTAACCTAATTGTAGAAAACAAAAAAACTAAAATTTTCGATGCCATCCGGAAGAAATTCCTAGTACTTACACCTGAAGAATGGGTTCGTCAACATGTAATTCAGTTTTTAATTGAAGAAAAAGGTTTTCCAAAAAGCTTAATTGCAGTTGAACAGGGGCTTAAATTAAATGGTTTACAAAAAAGAGCTGATATTTTAGTTTATTCAAAAATAGGCCACCCATTATTTATGGTTGAATGCAAAGCCCCACAAATAAAAATTGATCAAAAAGTACTCGATCAAATTGGGAGATATAACATTACTTTTAAACTTCCTTACCTTTTAGTGACCAATGGTATGGAACATTATTGCGCAAAGGTTAATTTTGAAACAAAGAAGTTCTCCTTTTTACATGATATTCCAAATTATGATAAACTTGAATTGTAAACTACTTTTCATTCTTTCCTTGTTTTTTTGCACCAATGCAACTTCCCAAAACCCTGCAAAATTTGGGTTTGAACTAATCAATTATTTAAAGACAGCCAATCCTGAGGAGCAAGTACCTCTGCTAGTAGAGGGAAACCCAGAAGGAATAAAACAAATCACCGACCAATTGGGAGGTAATGTTAGACTTGAATTTCAGCGTTTATTTTCATTAGAGATTCCTGCAAAAAACATTCCCCTCTTTTCAGAAAACTCAGCAGTTGAGTTAATCGAATTTAGCATAACTCCAGGCCAATCGTTAAGTGATACCATGCTTGTGCACACCAATGTTGATTCTATTATTCAAATGGCTGCTCCCTTACAGCAGTCATATTCAGGCAAGGGAGTTATCTTAGGTGTAATTGATTCAGGAATTGAATTAGCACATCCTGATTTTCAGGATAGCACCGGAAAAACCAGAGTTTTATATGTTTGGGATCAGAGACAAGCCTTTAACCCGTCGCAGCAAGCTTTAAACTATAATTACGGAGTTGAATGGGACTCTGCAGCAATCAACTCCGGACTTTCTACTCACGATGACCGTGCAAGTGAGTATGGACATGGTTCAAATGTGACCGGAGCAGCAGCTTCTAACGGTTTGGCTAGCGGACAATATAGAGGAGTAGCTCCTGAGGTAAATATTATAACAGTAGCGACCGATTTTAACAAAATAAATTGGCTACAAACAGTTGCTGAATCGGTTGATTACATTTTCAAAAAAGCGGATGCACTAGGCATGCCATGCGTCATTAATGCCAGCGTTGGAACGTATGTCGGCTCTCATGATGGATTAGATATTGGTGCTCGAATAATAGCTGGTTTAATTAATCAGAAATCGGGAAGATCATTTGTTTGTGCAAATGGAAATGCCGGAAATCGAAAATTTCATGTACAACAAGAGATAACGAATGACACAGCATTTACTTGGTTTGAAAACAGTGTGGCACAGTGGGCAGGCCTTGGAGGCTTTTATTTTGAAGTTTGGGCAGATACAGCAAACACAACTAACTTAGAATTTTCAATTGGGGCAGATAAAGAATTAAATGGAAACTTTTCATTTGAAGGCAGAACGGTATTCTCAAAGATTAGAAATAGATTAAATGCCATTTATTACGACACCTTAAGAAACACTCAAGGCGTAGAATTGGCAACCATTGAAACGTATGCAGAACAAAGTCAAGGCAGATACAAATTAGAGGTTGCAATAGTGAGGCCTGATTCTGTAGATTTTTTATACCGCTTTGAAACAAAAGGAACCGGAAAAATTGACATTTACTCCTCCTACTCTCTTTTCAGGCACAATAATATGCGCAGCAATAATTTGCCTACAATTAGTCAATATTCGGCCATGAGCAACTACGCCAAGCCAGATAGCATGCAAACCATGGTCAGTAGTTTCACTTGCTCCCCTTCGGTTATCTCCGTGGGAAACCACTACAATAGATCTACCTACGTAGATGTTACAGGAACATTAAGGAATATGAATGTGACTCCAGGATTAATTAGTGTGAATTCGAGCCTCGGACCAAACAGGCTGAATATCCTAAAACCTGATGTGAGTTCTGCGGGCGATTTCATGTTTGGTAGCGGAAGACTGGCTACTATTCGAGGTTCATTAAATTCAAATCCAAATAAAATAAGTCAAGACACCATGCATTGGCGAAATGGGGGAACCTCCATGGCTTCACCTACTGTAGCAGGTATGGTTGCATTGTATTTTCAAATGTGTCCGAAAGCAACTCAAAGCCAAATTTTAGCCGACTTGCACAACAGCGCCAAAAAAGATCAATTTACTAGCCCTCAAGATAACTTCACTTATGGCCACGGAAAAGCGGATGGCTTCAACCTTTTAAAGAGAAGAGTTTTTGCTCCTAGTTTGGCCATTCCTCTTCCTACTTTATGCATCGGAGACAGCCTGCCTCTTGTTTTATCAACTACTTACCAGCAATACTCTTGGAATACCGGCGACTCAACAAATCAAATAATTGCAGCGCAAAGCGACACGTATTTTGCTACAGTTCAAAATCAATTTGGATGCGAAGCAACGACTGACACTCTCAACTTGGTTTTTAATCCGGTTCCACCCAAACCAGTAATTAATAGAACAGGAGACTTTCTTGGTCTTTCTGCCAATGGGTTTTACCAGTGGTATTTTAACGGTAGCAGAATTATGGGTGGCACTAACGCAACGTATCAAGCCTTAATGAATGGCAACTATTTCTGCCAATTTACAGACAGCAACAGCTGCAGTATAAATTCAGATACTGCCAATGTCATTATCACCTTAATCGAGGAATGGGGTAATTCCTCAACTACGATTTTCCCAAATCCTAGCAACGGGAAAATTGAGTTAAAAACATTGAATTCAATTACTATAAAATCTGTCGAATTATTTGATTTAACAGGCAAGCTTATTTGGTCAAAAGAAATTTATGAAACAGGACAACATTTCAATCTAAATATGAGTCTTGTTAAGAGAGGAATATACTTTTTACAGGCAACCAGCTTGAAAGGTGTGATTCAGAAAAAAATACTGATTAAATGAAACGACTCTTTACTTTAGCCTTGCTATCTCTTTCTTTTTACGGATTTTCGCAGTCGCCCCCCCATTTTATAACAGGAGAAATAATTGTAAAAATAAAGTCGGAATACAGTAACAAATGCGCTAAAAATTCTATTCAAATTACTGATATAGAAAATTTAATAAGAAAAAACGGCATAACAGCAATAGAGAAGCTATTTCCGAAACATGGGCAACTCAAACAGCTAAAATCAGGACAAAAATTCATTGACCTCAGCACTATTTATACGTTTAAAATTGATCCACTTTCAAATCCAAAAAAAATAATAGCACAGCTACAAAAAAATGAAACAGTGGCTTACGCCGAAGAAAAAGTATTAAACGAGTTAACATACACTCCTAATGACAGATTGAATGGAAGTCAATGGTATTTAGGAGCCATTGATGTTTTTCGGGCTTGGGATATACAAAAAGGCGATACGACTGTGGTAATTGCCTTTACTGATACAGGTACAGATACCGATCATCCAGACATGGTAGAAAACTATGCGTACAACTACAACGACCCAATTAACGGAATTGATGACGATATGGATGGCTACATTGATAACTTTTTAGGTTGGGATGTTGCCGATAACGATAACGACGTAGGTTTCGGAAACTCTGGTCATGGAATTAATGTAGGTGGTTTAGCTAGTGCAGTTACAGACAATGTTACTGGCCTTAGTGGTGCAGGTTTTAATACCCGCTTACTGCCAATTAAAATTGATCAAAGTTCATCAGGTAGACTTACAGCCGCTTATGAAGGCATTGTTTACGCAGCTGACCACGGTGCATTTATTATTACAAACTCCTGGGGAAGTACAGTTTACCGGCAATATGCTCAGGACGTTGTAAATTATGCCACTCTAAACAAAGGTTGCTTAGTAATTGCAGCAACTGGTAATAATGGTTTTGAGAATCGTTTTTATCCTGCGGCGTATGACAATGTGCTTTCCGTCGGATCTCTCACGACCCCTGATACAGTAAAGACAAACTCGAACTACGGCTACTGGACAGACCTTATGGCACCTGGTGACAACATGCTAACCACTAATGCAATTGGCGGTTACGGAACCAATGGAGGAACTTCCATGGCAGCGCCTGTTGTAGCGGGAGTTGCAGGCTTGGTGAAAGCCCAATTTCCGAAGTACACATGGCAACAGGTTACCGAACAAATTTTAAACAATGCCACTAATATTGATCGATTTAATGACTCAAAGTATACCGGTAAAATTGGCTCAGGCAGAGTAAATGCTTTTCTTGCTGTTTCAGATTCGTCCAAGCCAGGCATTGTGTTTCAAAATTATTCCATTACAGACTCGAACGACGAAACTTTTTTAATTGGCGATACACTTCGAATTTCAGGTGCATTTATAAATTTGCTAAAAGACGCAACAAATACAGTTATATCAGTAACAACTATTAATAACAAACTTCAAAACGTTACCAATACACTAGTAATTGGTGTGTTAAATTCGTTAGATTCAGTTGAAAATAGATCCAATCCATTCGAGTTTATTGTGCCGCAAAACATTGGCTTTAACGAGGTAATTGAATTTGAAATTACGATTACAGCTGATAGTTACGTAAAAAAGCAATACTTCTCCACTAGTGTAAACTCAGACTACCTAACGGTGAACGAAAACAATCTAACAGTTACATTAACGAGTAACGGGGCTTTGGGTTTTGCTGCAACTAGTGGCCAATTAGGAGAAGGCATAAAATATAAAAACGGAAACTCATTACTATATGAGGGAAGCTTCATTTTAGCTTCAGCCGCATCATTTGTTGGTAACAACTTCAGAGGTTCAACCTCTGGTACAACAGATGATGACTTTACAACATCACGTCCAATTCGCCCAATAACTGCTAAATCTGCAGATTTTCAAACCTTCAATTCATTTGACCTAAACAATTCGCCTTCAATCAATTTTAATATTGAAAACACTTGCTATATATTCAAACACAACCAAGCAAACAATTCAATTATATATGAGTATGAGATAACAAACACAGGGAATATTGCTTATTCTGATTTGTACTCAGGTCTAATATTGGATTGGGATATTGCAAACTTCTCCAACAACAAAATTGGTTTTGACCCCGCGCGAAATATGGGAATAAGTTTAGCTACCGATACAACTATTTTTTGTGGTGTCCGTATTCTAACTGATACCTCAATTTCGAAGTTTCACTACGCCATTGACAACGCATTAAACGGCAATGGAGGTGTAAACATAACAGATGGTTTCACCGATGCTGAAAAAGTACAAGTGCTCAGTACAGACAGAGCGATAGGTGGAAATTCATCTAATGAAGGAAATGATATTATTGATGTTAACTCAATGGGGCCGTTTTCGCTAAACCCCGGAGAATCGTTTTACGTCAGCTTCCTAATTACCGTTTCAGACTCCTTAGAAAGTCTTCAAATAGAAAGTGACACATTGAAAAAATTATATGAGCAGATTGTGCTTTCCGCAAAAGAAATAACATCAATAGATCAAAAGAATGCATTGTCTGTATTTCCCAATCCAGCCACTCATTTTATTTCATTGAAAGTGACCCTTGCTAAAAGGCAAGATTTTAACCTAAATATCTACGACCTAACAGGTAAATTAGCTTACTTCTCAAAAGAGAACACTCTTCAAAAAGGAACAAATATTCTTTCTCTACAAGAAATCAATTTTAATTCTGGAGTCTATTTCGTTGAACTCATTGGTGAAGGAATTCGCCTTCAACAGAAGTTTGTAGTTGCTAACTAACGTAGATTTACAGAATGAGTAATGTACGATCCCTTTTCGTTAAAAGGCCTTTAGAGGGAAGGAGATTAGCAATTTCTGACATTCATGGTTGTAGCAGAACATTCAAGAAATTACTATCGAAAGTTAAGCTGACGAAAAAAGACCAGCTCTTTCTTTTGGGCGATTTGGTAAATAAAGGGCCAAACTCAGATAAGGTGTTGAACAGAGTCTTAAAACTTAGAAACCAAGGATACCAGATTTTTATCACATTAGGCAACCACGAGCAAATCATTTTAAATAGCAACCTAAAATCTGAAGGGCAGAGAAAGCGTACTTTAAACGGCATGAATTCCTTGAATCTACTTAAAGGAAAAATGGTTCGAAAAGAATACCTTCAATTGTTTAAGTCAAGCTATCACTTTATAGAAACAGATCAGCATTATCTTGTTCATGCTGGATTTAATAGCTCTAAAAATCCATTTGAAGAGAAGAAGTCCATGCTGAATACAAGGGATTTTAAGTATAAATCAGAATTATTTCATGAGAAACAAATCCTAATTGGCCACACTCCAACCGAGCTTGACGAAATTAAAGAAAGAGTTAAAAAAGAGAAAAGAGTGATTTGCATAGATAACGGCTGCGTTAACCGAACGGAAAAAAACCAAGGAGGATTAGTTTGTTTGAACCTAGACACGAAGAAGATAATCTCGAAGAAGTACGCTGAAAGAGAGCAAAAAAAAAGCTTCTCGATTCTTCGAGAAGCTTTTTTGTAACTATTTTAAACAAACTACTTTGCTGAAACGTGCTTTGTTAACTTAGATTTTAAGTTAGAAGCTTTTTTCTTGTGAATAACGTTTCTCTTGGCTAATTTATCAATCATACTTACAACCTTCGGAAGAGCAGCTGTTGCTTCCTTCTTGTCTTCAGTACCTCTTAGCACAGCAATTGCATTACGAGTAGTCTTTGCATAATATCTATTCTGCAAATTTCTTTTTCTTGACTGTCTGATTCTCTTTAATGCCGACTTATGATTAGCCATAGTTTTGTTTTTTATTTGCAGTCCGTAGGGGAATCGAACCCCTGTTACCAGGATGAAAACCTGGCGTCCTAACCCCTAGACGAACGGACCGTGTATTGTTCCAAAAAATTTGGAGTGCAAATGTACTAGAAATTTAAATATTGAAAAACTTTTTAAGAACATTTTTAATATATTTTTTTACCTCCCCTTTCTGTTCGTTTAACCTACTCACAAATAGATTAATAATCTCTAAATAAAATTAAAAACAAAACAAATACTTTAATTTATGTTTGCAATAATTTTAATTAAATAAAAAATTGGTGGAATCAATTCTAAAAAATCTAGCTTTTATCTTTTTGTATTTTTTTCTTTGCTACTCAATTGGGTATCTTGAAATCCTCTCAAGTAATCCAAATGGAGACCATATATGGAGACAATCGGATGGCTTATCTATGGCATACATCTATTATTCAGAAGAAAATAGCTTTTTAGAACCTAAAATGCTAAACCAACTAAGCAACGCTGGGAAAGCCGTAGGAGAGTTCCCCATACTTTATTACGGTGTAGCACAACTCTACAAGGTATTTGGCCAAAGTGATAGTATCTATCGCCTAACTTGCTGGCTCATCGGATTTTTAGGGTATTTTGCAGTTTTTAAGATGGTAAGTGAAATCTTAAATGACTTTAAATGGGGAATTATAATTTCACTATTAACCTTTACTTCACCCATTCTCATTTATTATGGGGTGAGCTTTCTTCCTGACCCTGCATCACTCTCACTTGTATTTATATCTTGGTATTTCATCTACAAGCACTCCAAAAGAAAAAAACTAGTCTATTATATTCTGGGAATGTTGTTCATGACATTGGCTGCCCTATTAAAAATTACAAGCCTACTATCATTTATTGCTGTGTTCATGGGGCTAATTGTTCAGCACATTTCCTCTAAGAAAGCGATTACGTTAAATTGGAAGATGATCACGGCAACTGTCTTGTCAATTCTTTCTATCGTTAGTTGGGTAATTTTCTCAAAAAGCTACAATCAACTAAATCAAACAACCTATTTTTTCTTGGGAACAGCACCTGCATGGAATCTATCATATAAAGACTTTTGGATTACTCTTCACTATATCTCAGATTGGACCAAAGAGTATTTTTACCCAACAGGAAGACACTTAATCTACCTTTTTGCGACGTTAATAATTACACCCATCTTTAAAAATAAGCTTAGCAAAACTTTATACTATAGCTACTTATTTAGCGTAATAGGTTTTTTGGGTTTTATAGCTTTATTCTTTCAGCAATTCAAAGATCATGATTATTACATGGCTCCACTCTTATTTATAGTTCCGCTTACTTTAACATTATTATTATTAAAGTTTAACTTTTTACTTAACAAATCAAACCTGTTGAAATATGGGTCTCAATTTTTGTTTGCTCTACTTCTTGTCGCTAGTTCGGTTTATGCACAAAACAGAACCGAAAAAAGAATAACTAATAAATCTGATTGGGTTTTTGAAGAATTGTATGATTTAGAACCTAAATTGACTAAAATAGGCATAGGTAAAGATGATTTAATCCTGGCACCATTTGACCCTAGCGCTAACATCACTCTTTATGCTTTGAAGAGAAAAGGTTGGACAAGATTGAACCGTATTCATACCGTAGAAGAAATATACAAAAAACAACAGTTAGGTGCTAAGTGGATTATTATACCCACTGACAGCTTGATTTCTAATCGTTATTTGCACAAAGTAATTTCTGAACCGACTTACCAATCAGAAAAAATTTCATTATTCCGATTACAAAAAACTAATCGTCAAAACTAAACTTAAACCCTAACCTCTTGCCTGTCTTTACACTCACTCCAGACGTCTCACTTAGCATTTGACCAACAGAAATTTCTTGTACATGTCGGTAAGGGGGAGCGAATAAATCGAAATCCATAGAGTAAAGTATCGCTTGTTGAATAATATCCAACACGTCCTTCTGATTCATCTCTTGACTTATAAAATCATTGTGTATAAAATTTAACTGTCGCTTACCTTCTACAAAAAAGTGATTTTCTTTGTTGATGAATATTCTGCCAATCAAATACCCACTATCATCATATCGATTGTATTTTAAAGAATCAGAAAGAAAATTGTACACATTAATAATTCCACAAAAACTCCTATTTGCATCCTCTTTTAAATAAGATGTTTTCCAAAGAGGGTTAGACCGATCAAAATCAAAAACATTGGTATGCATTTGGAATAAAATAATATCCCCACCAATTTTTAATTGAAATTCAAAACTTCCTTTTTCTTGAAAAGTGATATTTACGCCATCGTCAAATTGAGAAGCTTCCTTTACCAAATCTTCCACAACTTTTTTTGACAACACTTTGAAATGGGTGAATGCATCTATTGTATTTCGATAAATATTTTGCTTTAATGAAGCTTTATTTTTTACCGTTTCTACAATCTTTATAAAATTTTTTTGTTCCTTCTCGCCCATTTTAATACGCTTTTGCAAAAATTACTCTTTGTTTTGAAGGCTTACCTGTCACCATACAAACGCCCTCTTCCTTCTTGTCTGTAAAAGGCAAGCACCTTATTGTTGCTTTAGTTTCCTTTTGAATTAGATCTTCGGTTTCAGCAGTACCATCCCAGTGAGCATAAATAAATCCACCTTTCTTTTCCAAAATCTTTTTAAACTCAGCATAACTGTCCGCTTTTTGAGATTTCTCTTCTCTAAAATCAACTGCTCGTTGGTGTAGGTTTAACTGAATATTTTCCAGTAAATGCTTTACCTTATTAGCAATGTCTTTTTGCTCGTAAATTTTCTTTTCTAGCGTATCTCTTCTAGCTAACTCTAAATTTCCGGCTTCCACATCTCTCATGCCCATTGCAATTCGAATTGGAACACCCTTCAACTCATATTCTGCAAACTTCCAACCTGGCTTATGCGTATCTCTATCATCTAGCTTTACAGAAATGCCTTGGTTTTCCAACTCTGTTTTAATTTCCTTTAATCTAGCTACTACTGCTTCTTTCTGATCATCTCCCTTGTATATAGGAATCATTACTACTTCATATGGCGCCAATTTTGGCGGCAGCACCAATCCTTTATCATCCGAATGTGTCATAATCAAAGCGCCCATTAGTCGTGTAGAAACTCCCCATGAAGTTGCCCAAACATACTCTTTAGTCCCTTCTTTAGTTGCAAATTTTACATCAAACGCCTTCGCAAAGTTTTGGCCTAAAAAGTGTGATGTTCCAGCTTGCAATGCCTTCCCGTCTTGCATCATTGCTTCAATGCAATAGGTATCTTCAGCTCCTGCAAATCGCTCACTTTCAGATTTTATTCCTTGTATTACCGGCATGGCCATCCACTCCTCTGCAAACTTTGCGTACACCTCAACCATTGTTTTCGTTTCAGTTAATGCCTCTTCTTTCGTAGCATGAGCTGTATGTCCCTCTTGCCATAAAAACTCAGCGGTTCTTAAAAACAACCGAGTTCTCATTTCCCATCGTACCACATTGGCCCATTGATTCACTAAAATTGGTAAATCTCTATACGATTGAATCCACCCTTTGTAAGTACTCCAAATAATAGCTTCACTAGTTGGTCGAACAACCAATTCCTCTTCCAATTTTGCAGTTTCATCCACAATTAACTTCCCCTTATTATTAGGATCTGTTTTTAATCTATAATGGGTCACTACTGCGCACTCTTTAGCGAATCCTTCTGCATTTTTTTCCTCAGCTTCAAACAAACTTTTAGGAACAAAAAGCGGAAAGTATGCATTTTCGTGACCTGTGGCTTTAAACATTTTATCAAGCTGCGCCTGCATTTTTTCCCAAATTGCATACCCGTATGGTTTTATTACCATACAACCTCTAACTGCCGAGTGCTGAGCTAAACCAGCTCTGCTTACAATCTCATTGTACCATTGAGAATAATCTTCTTCTCGTGTTGGGAGTCCTTTTGCCATTTTTGGTATAAAATTTGTTTATAGTTAAGAAATACGAAAACAAAAGTATCAAATACTTGCTGCTTAAGTAGACGTAAACCTTAAAATAAACGCTATGAAAAGGATTCACAACATAACGACACTATCTATTCTCAGTTTGCTACTAGTAAGCTGCACTGTTTCTAATACTCCTTATGCCTTCGACGATCTGTATTACAGTCCTTCAAAAGACCCCGTTCAACAAGCGAGAGTTGAAACACCTGCAAACAATCAGACCTATTCTAATACTACCACATACAATGATAGATATGCAGAAGATGGGGAAACGAATTATAACGCGTCACAATATCAAAACAGTTATGCGGAGGAAAATCAGCAGCAAGCAGCGCAATCAAATAAACAAGCTGAAGACGTAGAATATTATGACGAGGATTATGCTCAGACACTGCAAACAATCAATGCCCCAGTTAGAAGTTTCAACACCTACGATCCATATCAAAGAGACAGAATAATGTATACTCAAAACCCTGTTTTTGCTGCACCAAGTGTTTATGGTGGTTTTCAATTTTGGGATCCATTTATGCCAACAACAGGCCTAAGTGTTGGGTGGAACTCATTTAACGGATGGAACGTAGGAGTTAATGCCGGTGCTGGTTTTGGTTGTGGAAGAGCATTAAACCCTTACGCAAGGTTTTATGACCCGTTTTGGGGTAATAACATGGGATGGAATGATCCTTTTTGGGGCCCTCAGTTTGGTTGGGGAAATAACAGAGGTTGGAACAACCAATGGGGCTGGAACAATGGATTTAACAATTTTGGCTATCAGAATGGCTACAGAGATGGATTCAATAATGGTGCATTCAACAATTACAGAAACTATGCAGTTGGAAACAACGGAACGAATGGAAGAAATGGAAGAAGACAGGTAGTAGCGCCTAGAGGAAATGCAGGTTCTAGAAATGTTTCAACAGGAAGTGGGGCAAGACCAGTAAGGCCAGTTAGAGGTGGAAATAGTGAAGGCACGAATACTTCAAACTCAGTTCGACCATCTAACGCAAGACCAACAAGACCTGCGACCGGAGGAACCACTGCGCCCGGTTCTGAAAGCAGACCTAGCCAAAACACAAGACCTAATACAACAAGGCCTGTTAGAAGCACACCTCAGCGATACGAGGTTACTCCGAATAGACCGCAACAAACTCGGCCTAATCAATCTAGACCAACAATACAGCAAAGTAGACCTGCTACTCGACCTGCACAAAGCACACCAAATAGTCGACCTACGTATACTAGACCTACACAACAAACTAGGCCTACAAACACTCGACCTGTAACAAGACCGACAACAAGACCTGCCCAACAACAGGCAAGGCCTAGAACAAATACTCAACCGAGACAGCAAAGCAGACCCAGCTATAACAATAGCAAACCAACTTACTCTGCTCCAAGTAGAAGTAGCGGAGGAAGTGGATCTAGTTCGCCTTCAAGAAGCACAACAACTAGACCAAGTAGAAGATAAAAAGAAAGACTATGAAATATATCATCGCACTCTTAACCCTTGGACTAGCCAGCGCCAGTTTTGCTCAAAATTACTCAGACGCATTGCGGTTCTCTAGAACCGACATTGCTGGATCAGCAAGATACGTCGCAATGGGTGGTTCTTTCGGAGCATTAGGAGGGGAAATTTCAGGAATATCTGTAAATCCAGGAGGAATTGGAGTTTACCGAAACTCAGAATTTACTTTTACTGCAGGCTTTAACAATTACGACGCTGAAACGAATTTTAGAGGTTCCAGCGCATCAGATGGACGCTTTAATTTAAATTTGCCAAACTTTGGGTATGTTGGTAATTATAAAATTAATTCGAATGGTTGGAAAAGTTATTCTTTTGGAATACTGCACAACAGGTTAAGTCATTTTGGATCTGAACAGAGAGCGTTTGGGAATTCTAAAAATTCCACATTTGTTGATGATTACGTAAACCAGCTTAACAATAAAAACGCTTCAGTTGCACAAGCTAGTGACTATGACAACTACCCGTTTGGCGCAGCACAAGCATGGAATACAGTATTAATAGATACATTAACAAACCAATCAACAGGATTGGTTGATTATATCCCTTACATATTCCTATTTCAAGCAGATTCATCAATTACAGGAAGGTCCCCACGATCTGTCGAAAACATTGCACAATCAAGAACAATAGATACAAGAGGAAACCAAGCGGAAACTCAGTTTGTATTTGGTGGTAACTTTGATGATAAGTTATACTTAGGAGCAAGTATTTCAATTCAAACTGTAAATTTTGAAAGAGAATCTAGCTTTAGTGAAGAGTACACATACGGACCGAACGCAACTGCACAAGATTCTCATTTGGTGGTCTCCTACCAAGAGAATACTCGATTAGTATCAGAAGGACGTGGAGTAAATCTAAAAATTGGTGCAATTTACAAAGTGACAGAACAATTAAGAATTGGATTATCCGCCCAAACACCCACAGTCATGAGCTTTGATGAAGTCTTTATTGTAGATGCCCAATCTCAATTTGCCGACGGGTCTACAAGAGATGCTGAATCTATTGAAGCTTCATTTGGCTACAGGTTAAGAACCCCTGCAAGAGTTAATGCAAGTTTAGCATATCTTTTTATGCAGCGAGCTGCACTTAATGTGGACTATGAATATGTTAACTACTCCACTTCTTTTTTTAACGATAGAAACGAATTCAACAATGATTACACACCTCAAAATAATGGAATAGAAGAGTTTTTAACCAGTGCTCATCATGTAAGAGTTGGTGCAGAGTGCAAAATCAATCCATTTGTAATTCGTGCAGGATACAATTACCAAGGGAACCCCTACTCTGTTAACTTCACAGATGCCGATGAAAGCAGAAGCACGTATTCGATTGGAGGTGGTTTCAGAAACAAAAATTTTAATTTTGATGTAGCAATGAATTGGAGAAACGTTGCATTAACAGAGAAATTTTACGACTCTGCAGACCAAACAGCAACTATAGACGAAAGAGAAACAAATGTTGTTTTTACCTTCGGTTGGAGATGGTAACGATCTCAAAAAATAATTAAATACAAGAAAAGGGGAAGCCAATTGACTTCCCCTTTTTGTATGCCACTACTGATGCTTTACCTTTTGCAAATAGATCTTATCGCCTTGCTTGGGTGAATCTCCGTCGTACAACCTATTTTTCTTTAATAATTTTCTCAACTTTATTCCGTACTGCTGAGATATATCCCACATGGTTTCCCCTGTCCTTGCGATGTGATACTCTTCTTGCGCTTTTCTTCTCTTGGGCTGAAGGAACAAAACTCCTGTGTCAAACAATTCTCTTTCCTTATTTAAATCGTTGTATTTGTGCAGCTGCCAAACTCCCATGTTAAACTCTTCAGCAATTTTTTCAAAACTGTCTTCAGGTTTTACTTCTATGTACCGAATGTTGTTTTCATGTAGCTTAGTTGGATGATTTCCCCTTTTCTTGGAGTTAGCAATGACTTTCGGTTCGTCAACCTCCCTTTTCTTTTCTTTTTTAGTTTTTTCCTTCTTTCCTTTCCCTACCTTTTCCGATTTGATTTTATCGAACTTGGCTAAATCATTTTCTTCGATAATCCGAATTAACAATTGCGGATACTTTGGATTTGTTGCATACCCTGCGGCTTTTAACCCTTTAGCCCAACCTTTATAATCTGTTATTTTAAGGTCGAATAAAGAGGCGTATCGCTTTCGATTTAAGAATTCAGAATGATCTGCGAACGATTCTAAAGCTGTTTTATATTTCCGAAAGCATTCATCTTTAGCATCGTCATCTTGTATAAAAGTTTCGCCAGTCCAACTGCTGTGGCACTTAATTCCAAAATGATTGTTGGCGTACCTTGCTAATGGACTATTTCCATCTCCTGACTCTAAAATTCCTTGTGCCAAGGTAATGCTTGCAGGAACACCGCCACGGTGCATCTCTTTAATCGCTTCATTTTTATACGTTTCTATATATTCTGAGCGTGTAATTCGTTTACTTGCAGGTTGTGCAAAAGCAGTTTGTATAAATAATACACTTGTTACAAATAAAATTTTTCTCATTCTTCAAATTTATTGAGCATACCTCTGCTGGCACAACCGACAACGAAAAAGTATTAACAATGGTACTTTGATGAAAAAGTCTAATTCCCTTGTAAGCCGCCTGTATGAATTGCCAATATTTTGTCACCTCTTTTGAAAGCGCTCTTCTGAATTAAGTCAAACAAGCCAAACATCATTTTTGAAGTGTAGATTTTGTCAAGCTCAACTTTGTACTCTTTAAAAAATTGAGACATGAATGCCAACTGCTCTGGCTTTGTTTTTCCATATCCACCAAAATGGTACTCTAGTTGCAATTGAACTTTGGCTAGTTGCGTCGAATCACAATATTGCTCCATTTCTTCCAAAATAAAGCTACCTCCTTTTAATGCCGGAAATACGATCAGCTTCTCGTTTTTCAATTGTCTACAAATACCTGAAGCAGTCGTTCCTGTGCCTGCAGATACAGCAATTGCATCAAACTGTAGGTTTACCTCTTGAAGAATTTCCTCGCACCCTTGAACTCCAAGTTCACTCGCTCCGCCTTCAGGAATCAAATAAAATTCACCGAAGTGCTCTTCTAATTTGTGTTGAAAAGATTCTGTCGTTTTCAGCTTGTAGTCTGCTCTACTAACAAAATGCATGTGCATTCCATTTAGTTTGGCTTCAGACAGGGTTTTATTCTCAAAGCCTTCATCTCCTCGAATAACTCCTATCGTTTGAATGCCCAACAATTTGCCTACAGCAGCAGTTGCTGCAATATGGTTGGAGTAAGCACCACCAAACGTCAGCAATTTATGATGCCCTCTATTTGTTGCCTCTTGAATATTATACTTGAGCTTCCTCCATTTATTCCCTGAAATTTCTGTGTGAATTAAATCATCTCGCTTTAGCCAAAGCTCAACTCCGTGATCATCTAAAAATTTAGATTTTAATTGTTGAACAGAACTTGGCAAATTAAAAAAATTCATATTCAACAAAATTGATTAAAAATGAACCAAATTGTACTTTTAGAGTTCCTTAATTTTACAATTTATGGAAGGCTTTTCAATTTTAGATAAATACGACAAGGATGAATACTACGTGAACGAGGATGGCTATGTTGTTTTTACTGAAAAACACCATCTTAAACGTGGCTATTGTTGCAAGAACGGTTGCAAACATTGTCCGTTCGGTTTTGATAAAAAGAAAGGAAGAATTATTAAGTAATTTAATAAAATTCAAAGTACTATTAAGATCAATATTTAGATTATACAGTTATGGAAAAAATAGCACTCTCTTTTAAAGCAGAAATTTTACAAGGAATTCCTAAAGATTTACCTGCTGCTAAAACATATGATTCGGAAATAAATCATGCCCCAGTTCGTAAGCAAATACTTACAGCCGAAGAAAAGAAGTTGGCCTTAAGAAACGCCCTTCGTTACTTTGATAAAAAACACCATTCTGTTTTAGCCAAGGAGTTTTCAAAAGAACTACAAGATTACGGTAGAGTTTACATGCACCGCTTTCGTCCGGATTACGAAATAAAAGCGAAGCACATTGAGGAATTTCCACATCAATCTGAACAAGCAGCTGGCATTATGTTAATGCTTTCAAATAATCTAGATCATGCTGTTGCTCAGCACCCTCATGAATTAATAACATACGGGGGTAACGGTGCTGTTTTCCAAAATTGGGCGCAGTATCTTCTGTGCATGCAGTATTTAGCAACCATGAATGATCAACAAACTCTGGTCATGTATTCTGGTCATTCAATGGGTCTATTCCCTTCGCACAAGGATGCTCCAAGAGTTGTGGTTACCAATGGAATGATGATACCTAATTATTCTAAACCCGATGATTGGGAGAAATTTAACGCTATGGGCGTAACTCAATACGGTCAGATGACTGCCGGCTCGTTTATGTACATAGGTCCTCAGGGAATTGTTCATGGAACTACCATTACTCTGTTGAACGCCGGTAGAATGATTTCTGATGAAGGTTTAGGCGGCAAATTATTTATTACAGCAGGCCTAGGCGGAATGTCAGGAGCTCAACCAAAAGCGGCAAAAATTGCAGGAGCAGTTAGCATTACAGCTGAGATCAATGCGAAAGCCACCTACACCAGACATTCACAAGGTTGGGTAGATGAAGTCTATACAGATTTAGATGAATTGCTTTCTAGAACAAAGCAAGCTCAAAATAACAAGGAGGCTGTTTCTTTAGTTTACCAAGGAAACATCGTTGAGCTTTGGGAGAAATTAGTAGAAGAGGATTTTCCTGTTGATTTGGGTTCTGACCAAACGTCACTTCACAACCCTTGGGCAGGAGGATATTATCCGCTAGGATATACATTAGAAGAAGCCAACGAAATGATGGCAAAAGAACCTCTTAAATTCAAGAAGGAAGTTCAAAAGACATTAAAACGGCATGTTATTGCGATCAATACACTAAGTGCAAACGGAATGTACTTCTTCGACTATGGTAATGCGTTTTTGTTAGAGTCTAGCAGAGCTGGAGCTGACATTATGGAAGGTTTAAATTTCAAATACCCATCTTATGTTCAAGATATTATGGGACCCATGTGTTTCGATTTTGGATTTGGCCCATTCAGATGGGTATGCGCCTCTAATGACCCAAAAGATCTTCAAATTACAGACAGAATTGCAGGAGATGTTTTAGAAGAAATGGCAAAAGAAGCACCAAAAGAAATTAAACAACAAATTGAAGATAACTTGAAGTGGATTAGAGCTGCTGACGAAAACAAATTGGTTGTTGGTTCACAAGCAAGAATTTTATATGCGGATGCTGAAGGAAGAATGAGAATTGCAAAAGCGTTCAATAACGCTGTAAAATCAGGTGAGCTCTCTGCTTCTATTATTTTAGGAAGAGATCATCACGATGTTTCAGGAACAGATTCTCCTTACAGAGAAACTTCAAACATTTATGATGGTTCACAATTTACAGCAGACATGGCTATTCAAAATGTTATTGGAGATTCATTTAGGGGAGCAACATGGGTTTCTATCCACAACGGAGGTGGCGTTGGTTGGGGTGAAGTAGTAAATGGAGGCTTCGGAATGTTAATAGACGGAAGTTCAGATTCTGAAAGAAGGCTTACTTCAATGCTGCATTGGGATGTTAACAACGGAATTGCGCGAAGAAATTGGGCAAGAAACGAAGGTGCTACCTACGCTATTAAAAGAGCAATGGAAATGGAACCCAACTTAAAAGTTACTATCCCTAATTTAGTAGACGATGCTGATTTGGAAGACCTGCTATAAGCGAATAAGGCACAAAAAAGACGAATTAGAAACAGCATTGAGTAGGTTTTAGAATATTCATATACATTCTAAATACTTATGTAGTCCCCTATTTTAACGATCAAGGAATGACCACAGAATCTACTTTATGCATGATTCCCATTTGCATAGCAGACAGTTATTAATTTAGTAGATTTAAAGAGCGACGAATAGAAAATGCCAATTTAGACATTTGTCTTAATTTATGAGATAAAAGTCGTACATTTGAGGTAAACTAAATGGTATGGTTTATAAAGCGAATGACATAAAATTACTTGCAGTGCAGGAATCAATCTTAGCATATGCAAAAACTATTTCTACTGCAGGAGCTCAAGCCAATCAACTACATTATATAAGAAGCGATTTTTTCCAAAACAAGCTTTTGGTAATTCAATTCATTCAAACAGGGCTGCCATTTGATTTATTTGAAAAAATAAAGGCGATTACTCCTTTTTCAGAAGAAGACTGGGCAAACTACCTCAACCTTTCAGTAAAAACCCTGCAACGAAACAAAAAGGAAGTAGACTTCGTATTTAAACCAATCCATTCCGAAAAAATAATAGAACTTGCCGAAATAGCTTATTTTGGCCATGAAATATTTGATACCAAAGAAAAATTTTATAGTTGGTTATTTTCTAATAACTATTCTTTAGGTAATCAACTACCAAGCTCACTTTTACAAAACTCATACGGCAAAGAAATGGTGATGGCGGAGCTAAACAGGATTGATCATGGAATTTTTGTATAATGACGCTGTTTCGATTAACTAGACTGAAATACGCAGGCAAATTAAGCGGTTATGGAGCATCGCTTTATGGTAATCGATGGAATTCCAAAGGTGTTGAAATGTTATACACTGCAGAAAGTAGATCATTAGCAATGGCCGAAGTTATGGTTCACCTGACATTAGCCAGCCTACCAAGTGATTTTATGATGGTTGAGATCGAGGTTCCAAACGAAGTGACTTACGCTGTACTTAAGCCATCCGAACTTAACGAGAATTGGAACGCAAACCCATTTGTTTCTTCCACACAGAAAACAGGAGATGCCTTTATTCATTCAGGAAAACCCTGCTTGTTAAAAGTTCCATCTGCAGTTGTTCAAGGAGATTCCAATTATCTTATTAATCCATATCATATACAATTCAAACTCATTAAAATTGCTGCTTCAAGTAATTTCCCTTTAGATCACAGAATTTTTAAAACGTAATGCACGCTCACTTCCTTATTCATAAGCCATATGGATACCTCAGCCAGTTTGTAAACAATGGTCCAAAGCAAGGCAAAAAGAAACTGCTTGGCGAATTGTATGATTTCCCAGAAGAAACAATGGCTATTGGTAGATTAGATGAACCGTCAGAAGGATTATTATTATTGACTACTGACGGTATGATGAGCGAAGTTGTGCGAGGGAAAAAAGTAGAAAAAGAGTATTTTGCTCAAGTAGACGGTTTAATTGATGATGAAGCGATTCGTCTATTGGAAAAGGGAATTGAGATTGGTTTTCATGGAAAAAAATACACTACCAAACCTTGTGCCATCTCCAGTATTGAAGATCCTAATTTTCCTGACCGAACTAAAAAAATTCGTGACCCAAAACATGGTCCCACCTCGTGGGTTTCAATTACGCTTAAAGAAGGTAAATTCCGCCAAGTAAGAAAAATGACAGCAGCTTGTGGCTTTCCGACCCTGCGATTAGTTCGAGTAAGAATTGGCAACTATAGAATGGGTGCTTTTAATGCAGGAGAAGTTATTCCATTAGAAAATATAGAAGTTTAATTTCTGCGATTTCTGCGATCAAAAGCCGTATTTCGGGTGTGTGTTTGAATTAACCTTGTTTGCTCTTCTTTAACTTTTGGGTGCTTTCTGTGTCCCCAAATTTTATCTCTGGCTATTTTAGATGCTTTCGTAAAATCTATGATTGGCATCGGGTAATTCTCTCCTAAAACGAAACTATATAGTTGCTGCTCCATAGGTGTGAGACTCCAAGGCTCGTGAATAAATTCAGATTGTAAATCCCTCAATTCTGGAACCCATTTTTTAATAAATACCCCGTCTTCATCATTATCTTTAGATTGCTTCACGGGATTATACATTCGGATTGTATTTATACCTGTTGTACCTGCTTGCATTTGAATTTGGGGATAATGAATTCCGGGCTCGTAGTCTAAGAAATTTCTTCCCAAATGAGAAGTAATCAAGCGCCAATCTAAGTCCAAATGCAGACAAGCAAAAGAAACTAACATAGCTCTCATTCTAAAATTAATCCAACCAGTGCTGATTAGCGCACGCATGTTTGCGTCAATCATTGGGAAACCGGTTCTTCCCTCTTTCCAAGCTGCTAATTTTTCAGGATCATTCTCTCTCTCCAGTAATTCATATCCTCTATTAATGCATTTTTTTTCATAAGCCACTTCCACTTCGAACTTTTGAATAAAGTGACAGTGCCACTTCAAACGCATCATCATATTTTCAAAACTGCGAGAATATTTTTTTCTGTTCGGATGAAAGTGAACATAATGCAGTACCTGCTTCACACTAAGGTTGCCCCAAGTAAGGTAGGGTGAAATTCTGCTACATGACTTTCTGCTTAATAAAGGTTTAGAGATGTGGTTGCTATAATTCTTGCCCCTGTCTTCACAAAAAGACTGCAAGTATTTCCACGCATTTTTTTCGCCTGCTGGTTGAAAACGACTCGGTAGAACTTGTATTTGTTGCTCCAACTTTTGCTTTAGTGGAAAGTTATTTTGAAAGACTAGATTCTCCTTTTTCTTGTATTTATTTTCAATTGGCTCGGCGCTCATTGTTTCATCCCATTGCTTGTCCCAACCATTTCTATTTTTGATGCCCCGAACAATTGCATCACGCTGAAATTCTCGCCAGAAAACATGCTTAGAGTCGAATAGTTTTTTTATTGCTCTATCACGATTCCAAGTCACTTGGACTCCGCTTTCCTGGTAACTGAATACATTTTTGACTTCAAATTGATCTAAAATACTTTTGAATCCGTCAACCGCGTTGCAGTGCATAACGGTTACCTGTTGATTGAACGACTGCATGTTTTCATTCATATCTTGAATACTACCGTATACAAATTGCAAGTGCCTTTCTGAAGTTGCGGAATGAGCCAATAAATCAGGTTCAAAAAAATAAACTATCATGTACTCGATACCGCTATTTTCCGCAGCATGGAAAGAGGCGTGATCTCTCAATCTTAAATCCTTCTTTAACCAAACTACATTAATTTGCTGCACCATCTTCTTAAACAAAACCGGAATTTAAATAAAAAGTTTCATCTCTGTTGCAATCAAATATTATTTCTACATTTGTAAGTGATTACTCACTTTTTTAATGACATCGAAAAAAGATCTTATATTAGAGACTGCCTTAAAACTATTCGCTCAGAATGGGTTCTCAGCAACTTCTACCTCTAAAATTGCAAAGGCTGCAGGAGTTTCTGAAGGTTTAATTTTTAGACATTTTGAAAACAAAGAAGGCTTACTTCATGCTATTCTAGAAATGGGAAGAATAAAAGGCATGGCTCTTTTTGAAGGAGTCACCAATTTTCAAAAACCGGAGGACCAGCTTAAGTACATTCTACAAATTCCATTTAACATACGGAAAGACGAATTACCTTTTTGGAAGTTACTATATGCTTTAAAATGGCAATCCGATAATTACGACGAAGAACCTTCAAATCAATTAAAACCAATTGTAATTGCAATTTTTAGCCAACTAGAGTATCCTAAGCCAGAATTAGAAGCAGAGTTTGTACTGATGCTTTTTGACGGCATGGCAACAGCTGTGCTACTGAAAAAGATTAAAAAGAGCAAAGCCATAGAAGACTTAATACTTAACAAATACAATATACATGACTAAAGTAATTCTTATAACTGGAGCATCCTCAGGCATTGGAAAAGAAACTGCCAAAACATTGATTGCAGAAGGACATAGCGTTTACGTTGCGGCAAGAAGAATTGAAAAAATGGATGACCTAGTAAACCTTGGCGCTAAATCTATAAAAATGGACATTACTGTTGATGCTGATATTGTAAATGCAGTAAACATTGTGCTTGAAGAAGAGGGCAAAATTGATGTGTTAGTAAACAATGCCGGATATGCCATTTACGGGGCAATGGAAGACACCACCCTTGAAGATGCCCGAAGACAATTTGAAGTAAACATTTTTGGTTTAGCTCGAATTACTCAATTGGTATTGCCTAACATGCGAAAACAGAAATCTGGTACCATTATTAACATGAGTAGCATGGGCGGTAAAATGTACATTCCCTTCGGCTCTTGGTACCACGGCACCAAACATGCCCTTGAGGGTTGGTCTGACTGTTTACGGACAGAATTAAAGGACTTTGGAATTAAAGTAGTAATTATTGAACCCGGTGGAATTAAAACGGAATTTGATGATGTGATGCTAGAGCCAATGATTGAAAGATCAGGCAAGGGACCGTATGCTAAACTGTCTAAGAAAGTAGTGAAAGGAGTAAAAGATACTTACCATAACAATAAGGCATCACACCCTTCGGTAATTGCGACCTGCGTTTCCAAAGCAGTGAACTCGAAAAAACCAAAAACCCGATATCGTGCAGGTTACATGGCAAAACCAGCAGTATTTATTCGCACTTTTTTAGGTGATAGAGTTTGGGATTGGCTTATAATGAAAGCGAGATAGAAACATGACAAAAATAGTAAAAATAATAGCACTCACTATTGGTGGATTTATCCTCTTAGTTGTGATTGGAGGTGTAATTTTTGTGAAGATAAGCCCAGAATTTGGGGGAAAGCATACTCTAATTGATGTTGAACGATATTCAAAGTCAACTAACTTTAAAAAAGGACAGTTTGAAAATTTAAGCTCCACTAACATGGACATGAGCTTTGGAGAAACGATGGAAACTTTGGCTGATTTTATAAAAGGCACCCAAAATGCAAAGCCAGACTTTGAATTACCGGTTGAAAAAGTAGATTCTCTAAATTGGGAGCAAAATGACAGCACAAATCGACTAGTTTGGTTTGGACATTCTTCTTTTTTAATCAAGCTAGACGGAAAAAACATTTTAATTGACCCTATGATGGGCAAAGTTGCAGCACCTCATCCTTGGCTTGGAGTAGATCGGTATTCAACAGAACTTCCTATTGAAATTGAAAAATTACCGAAAATTGATGCGGTTTTAATTTCTCATGACCATTATGACCATTTAGACTATGGCAGTATTAGGCTATTAAAAGACAAGGTGAATCAATTTATGGTACCACTTGGTGTTGGAGCTCACCTAAAAGAATGGGGAATTGAAGACCATAGAATCCAAGAATTTGATTGGTGGCAAAAAACTACTTACGAGCATATTGGTTTAGTATTCACTCCCTCGAGACACTTTTCAGGTCGAGGTTTAACAGATCGATTTTCGACCTTGTGGGGAAGCTGGGTCATTACAGGAGAAACGAAAAACCTATACTTTAGTGGCGACGGTGGATTTGGAGATCATTTTAAAGAAATTGGAGAAAAATTTGGACCTTTCGATTTTGCAATGATGGAATGCGGCCAATACAATGAAAACTGGGCAGATATCCACATGATGCCAGAAGAAACGGTGCAAGCATCGTTAGATGTGAATACTAAGGTTTCAATGCCAATTCATTGGGGAGCTTTTACGCTATCCATGCATTCTTGGACCGATCCTGTGGAGCGATTTACGGCAAAATCGAAAGAACTAAACCTAGCGTACTTTGTGCCAAAAATTGGTGAGGAAATTCTATTGGGTACACTTAAAAGTAAATCGGGAGTATGGTGGAAAAACTAACTACCGATTCTTATCAAAAGAAATCTCATAGTGCATTCCTTTTTCTAATTTATCATGATGAAGGTTTGCCTCTATTTGATTACAGAATAATTGAAGCGATTCTACTCCTAAGGACTCCTTCGACTCATCATTTTCTGGTTGCCTTTTACCATCATCTCCTATACGAAGCACACAACTTCCCTCTTCTACGAAAAGTTTTAAATAAATCTCTAGACTCTCTCCTTCAACTTTTCCATGTTTCAGAGAATTAATAACGATCTCATTAATAGCCATACCCAGTGGAATTGATATATCTATATTCAAAAATATATTTATTAAGTCCAATTTGAATTTTACATCTTCCATCAATTTAGATGAACCCTTTAAATTAGAAATTAATGTTTGTATGTAGGTGGAAAAATTGATGTTGGAGAAATTTGAGGTCTTGTATAAAATCTCGTGAACGTTCGCCATTGCATCAATACGGTGTTTACAATTGTTAAACGCATTGTGGATTTCTTTGTCTTCAAATCGCATCATTTGCAAACTCAACAAGCTATTTACAACCTGTAAATTGTTTTTTACTCGATGGTGAATTTCTTTTAAAAGTGTTTGGTTATTCTTTTTTTCTTTTTCTAACTCATCTTTCTTTTGCTTTAATTGAATGTGCTGATTTTCCTTATCTGTCACATCTGTTATCAACCCTACCAAGAAGCGGTTTCCCTCTCCATCAAAAATTCTAACTTTTGAAGTGATTAAATTATAAGTTTCATCTTGAATGGTGAGTTTCTCATCGTTCCAGTTAATTCCGCCATTTGCTAATATTTCCTCATCTATTTGAAGGAATACATCTGCTTCTTCGGCAGGAAAAAAATCGCTATCTCTTTTCCCTAGCAATCCTTCTTTTTTAATATTAACAAAGCTCTCAAATGATGAATTGACCAAGGTAAAACAAGAATTTTTATTTTTAATAAAAAGTGGATTCGGAATCGAATCAATTATGTTCTGAAACCAAGTAGACTCCTTCTTTCTTTTACCTTTTTCTAATAAAAGCTGTTGCTTTAATTCTTCAACTTCCCTTTCTAATTCTTCAATACTCCTCATATCCGCACCCATTCAATCAAATTCTTGCTGAATATACTCAAAAAACCTTGCTCATTTAAATTGCTAGTTGTTTAGAAATACCATCTGCAACAATAAACCCTCCAGTCCAAGCTGCTTGAAAATTAAAACCTCCTGTATAGCCGTCAATATTAAGAACTTCTCCAGAAAAATAAAGCTTCGAGATAATTTTACTTTCCATCGTTTTCATATTCACCTCTTTCAAGTTTATTCCTCCTGCTGTCACAAACTCTTCTTTAAACGTCGTTTTTCCATTTGCAGAATAATCATCTCTAGACAAAAGTTGAACCAGTTTTTCTAATTCTTTTTTATTCAAATCTGCCCATCTCTTTTTGCTATCCATGTTTCCTTTCTGAAGTAAATAAATCCAAAACCGACTTGGAAAACCTTCTATTTTAGTATTCGATAACTGCATCTTAGAATTTGTTTTTCGAAGACCATCAACTAGATCCTGTGCATTAGAAATCCATTCTACTTCGTAGTCGAATTGGTACGACCTTTCAAATAAATACTTTGCTGCTTTTGCAGATAATTTGAGTATTCCTGGACCACTCATACCCCAATGGGTGAAGAGAACCGGTCCGTATTCCTCAAACTTAGTTCCCACAATTCTAACAGATGCATTCATCGCCAATCCCATTAATTCATTGGATGCATGTTTTTTTAAATTAAATGTAAATAAACTAGGGATTGGTTGTGAAATAGTATGCCCAAGACTTTCGATCCATTCATAATGTTTTACCTTAGAATTTCCTCCGACAGCTAATACAACAGTATCAGCAGTCATACTTTCTTTATTTGTTTTAATCTGAAATCCATCTTTTCCTTCAACGATACTTTTCACTTCAGTAGATAGCTGTACTTTGACTTTATGCTTATTAATCTCGTTTTGGAAGCAATCAATTATCGTCTGAGAAGAATCGCTAACTGGAAACATCCTTCCATCATCCTCCATTTTTAACTCTACTCCCCTATCAGAAAACCACGCAATAGTATCTCCAGTCATAAACGTATGAAAAGGCCCTAGTAATTCCTTTTCTCCCCTTGGGTAAAAGGCAGAAAGCTCTTTCGGTACAAAACAAGCATGCGTTACATTGCAACGTCCACCTCCACTAACCTTTACTTTCGACAATGTTTTAGTTGTCTTTTCTAAAATAACCACTTCAACATTTGGACATTTTTCCGCTATATTAATTGCTGAAAAAAAACCAGCTGCTCCTCCACCGATTACTACTATTCTAATTCCCATATTTCAAAGAAACTTAATCCAATTCGTTTAATCCAAAAAGAAATGGCCGCATTTCTATATTTTTACTCCAAATTTTTAACTGTGCGTTTATTTTTAATATCAATCTTTCTTTTTTCTGCATTTTGTTCAACTGCGGCCGAACCTTCCCTTGTTTCAAAACAGAATGTAGTTATTGAAAATGTCGAATCAGAAATTCAACTGGTCAACCTTCCACCTGACTGCAAAGATTGTATCGCAAAGCTGAACGGAAAAAAATACATCCTTACTGTAAACGAGCTTGGAGAAAGCACCATAACTGCCACTTTGCAAAGGAAAAGTTTAATAAACGTATCATCGAGCTCCGGAAGTTACAATTCCATTATCAATTTGATTCCGTTGTGGTTATCAATAATACCTCCCCTGTTAGCTATTATTTTAGCTTTGGTTTTTAAAGAAGTGGTTACCTCGCTTCTAATCGGCATTTTTTCAGGAGTTTTTATAATTCACATCTATTTCAATTCATTTTGGATGGCACTTATTTCATCTTTCACAAGTTTAATAGATCATTATATTCTAAATTCTTTAAACGACTCAGGGCACCTTTCCATTATCATTTTTTCTACTTTAATTGGCGGAATGGTTAGTGTAATTTCTAAAAATGGTGGAATGCAAGGCGTTGTAAATCGAATTTCTAAGTTTGCAAAAACACCTAAAAGTGGTCAATTGGCTACATGGTTTCTAGGAATTGCTATCTTTTTCGATGATTATGCCAACACCCTTATTGTAGGAAATACGATGCGCCCAATTACGGATCGACTTAAAATCTCTAGGGAAAAGCTAGCTTATTTAGTCGATTCTACTGCAGCACCTATAGCTGCTATTGCATTTGTAACAACTTGGATTGGGGCAGAACTTGGGTACATTGAGAGCGGTATTGCAACCATAGAAGGATTAAATGAAGGTGTTTATTCTATCTTCCTCTCGTCTTTAGCCTACTCTTTCTACCCAATTTTTGCGCTCCTATTTATGTTGATTCTGATTTTAAGAGAACGAGATTTTGGTCCAATGTACCACGCCGAAAAAGAAGCACGAATGAGTGACGTTATGACTATTGATCCTCTAAACCTGAACGAGGAATTAGATGAATTTACTGCAAAAGAAGGAATACCTCACAAAGCATTTAATGCCATTGTTCCCGTATCAGTAGTCATTTTAGGTACAATTATTGGTCTCATAAGCACAGGGTGGGATACTACCGTTATTGACGATTCCTCAATATCATTGAGTCGGACAATGTCAACTATTATCGGGAATGCAGACTCCTACAAGGCGCTTTTATGGTCCTCATTAGCGGGGCTTTTTATGGCGATCATCCTTTCTGTTTCACAAAAAATAATGAGTATACACCAATCAATAAATGCTGCAGTTGGTGGTTTCAAAACCATGTTAACAGCTGTAATTATTCTTGTTTTAGCTTGGTCTCTTGCTTTAGTTATAGAAGATTTACACACTGCCGACTTCCTAACCTCAATTATGTCGGATAACGTAAGTCCTTACTTTGTGCCAACGTTAACATTTCTACTTGCTGCAGTAGTAGCTTTTTCTACAGGATCTTCTTGGGGTACAATGGCAATTTTGTATCCTCTCATGTTACCATCTTCTTGGGCAATTTGCCTTACCGCAGGAATACCTGAAGTTGAGACGTTATCTATTTTTCATAACGTTGTAGCTTGTGTATTAGCCGGAGCAGTCTTAGGCGACCATTGTTCCCCCATTTCAGATACCACGATTTTAAGCTCATTAGCTAGTTCTTGCAACCATATAAGCCACGTCCGCACACAAATGCCATATGCATTGACCGTTGGTGCTGTTGCAATCTTATTTGGAATTATTCCTGCTGCCTTTGGAATACCGTTTTGGATAACTTTACCATGCGGAATTATTGCCATGTATTTAATTATTGGTAAAGTTGGAAAGAAGATCGAGTTTTCCACAAAAAAAGTTGAAGAGAACCCTAGTTAACAGTTTAAGGTTAATAACTTCAAAAATCGATCCTATTTTACCCCAAGCCTTTATATAGCTTTGGGAAATAAGTTTTCAACACCGTGTTGATAACCTTATTTAACTAAAGTTTATATAGTATGGAAAAGCTCTTTTTGATTAGCGTCAACATTCTTGTGGTATTTGCGCTTAAAATATTTTTTGGTGGAGATGTCAGTATCGAACAGAGAATGCAGGATACAATCGCGCCTGGAGACACCTTAAATGTCACATTAGCAATTACCAAAGGGGATAGAGAAGGCTTTGCAAAATGGCAACAGACCCTACCAGCAGGATTTATTGCTAGCCCTGTTGAAATGAATGGCGCAACTTTTTCATTCAAAAATCAACAAATTAAAATCATTTGGATGGAGCTTCCAATTTCAGAAACTTTCAGCATCAAATATAAAATAGAAACAAGTCCAGCTGTTTTTGGGGAGCATAACCTAATGGGGAAATTTTCATTCATCGAAGAAAATGAAAGAAGAGACATTAACTCTAATCTTTTTATATTGAGCGTTGAGGAAAACACAGTAGCTAATAACAGTGAGACCGAATTACATAAATCCGAAGAAAACTCGCCGATACAGCAAAAGCAAGCAATTAAAAACTCTACAAAACTAGTCGAGATTCCGGTAAAGGTAGAAGAATCTCAAATCGTGAAGGACATTGAACTTGCTAATAATATTGAAAAAACTATAACTAACAACACAGTAACAACCAAAGCCGCTCAAAACGATTTAATTTCAATAGAAAGAGAGGTTAAACATTTAGAAGGCGGGAACTACGAAGTCAGCTTAGTGATTTCTAAATCGAATCTTTCTAGTTTTGGAAAGGTAGAAGATTACCTACCTCCAAACTTCAGCGCTTCTGCAATAGAGTCAAGTGATGGTATTTTTTCTTTCAGAAATAATGTAGTGAAGATTTTATGGATGACACTTCCTAAAGCTGAAAGTTTTACGGTAAAATATGCAATGCAAAGCACTTCAAACGAACTTGACAGCACCATTGTACATGGAATGTTTTCTTACTTAAACCTTGACCAATCAGTGCAAGACAAATTAAATCCAACAAAATTTAAAAACTTCTTATTTAAAAGTGAGACGGATTTGCAACTAGCAGATGAAAGGACCACCGACAAAAAAGTAAGTGAAGTAGAAGAGCCTTTTGAAATCGAATCTCCTACAACTTTCGATTCAACTGAAAAAGAGGTCACTGCTAGTATTGAAGAAGAATTAATAGAACAAATAACAAACATTCCTGCACCTGAAGCAAGCATTGCTTATAAAGTACAAATTGCTGCGTCACACAAAGAAGTTCAGCAATCTTATTTCACTGAAAGGCATTCAATCAAGGAAAAGGTTTCAATTGAATTTCATGAAACATGGTACAAATACACAATCGGCTCATATCCTATTTACAAAAAAGCTCGTGACAAAAGAAACAACGTTTGGGCAAACAACAATAAAATAAACGACGCCTTTGTGACAGCATACAATGCAGGAGAGCGAATTAGTGTGCAAGAAGCACTGATGGTTAGCAAGCAAAAATGGTACAAGTAACTTATTAAATAAATAAGAATTATCTTTAGCCCTTAATTGCAGATACAAGAATGAAATACTTTTTATTAAGCATCTTTTCCTTTTTTTTGATTACTTCAGCTATTGCACAAGACACTGGGAAAAAAAAAGAAGCAGATTTGAATGTAACTAAAGCATTTGGGCCGACAATTGGAGTTGGAATTGGAACAATTGGAATTTATGGAGACCTGAACGATAGGGACTATGGCTCACCTTTTAACTCTAACTTCGGCTATAACCTTTACGTACTTCAGCCGATTAGTAAATCATTCAATGTTCGTTTTAATTTTTTCTTAGGAGAAGTGAGGGATGAAGAACGATCTTTAGAACGTAACTTAAATTACGAATCCGATTTAAGAGCAGCATCCATTCAAATGGAGTATAATTTTGATGCATTATTACCAGAAAACAGAACTATTTCACCGTTTATTACCATCGGTATTGAAGCCATTGAATTTAATCCTAAAACTGACCTAGAAGCGAATGGTGGAGAAACTTATAATTATTGGACAGACGGTTCGATTAGAAGCAGAGCCGAAAATTCTGCAACTGCAGAACAAGCCATCATTATTCAGAGAGATTACGTTTACGAAACTGATATTAGAGAGGCAGGGTATAACAACAGTAAAACTTATACAGAAAGAACCTTAGCAGTGCCATTAGGTGCAGGAATTGATTTTAAGTTGACTGATCAAGTTAATTTTAGATTTGAAAGTGTTTTTCACCTTACTTTCTCAGACTATATTGATGGCGTTACTAGAAAGACGAAACCTAATTTTTTAGGTACTAAACCAGCAAATGGTAAAAATGACCACCTCTTTTACAATGGCATTTCAGTGAATTATAATTTCCAAAAAATACTGCCCGCTGACAATCTTAATATCGAAGGTGAAGCATTTGATTTCCTGACAAGTGGAAATACTGAAGATTACGACTCAGATGGTATAATTGATTTAATTGACCTTTGCCCTAACACTCCACCAGATATAGAAGTAGACACAAATGGCTGTGCTTTAGATACTGACGGAGATGGTGTTGCAGATTATTTAGATGAAGAAATTAATTCTAAGTATCCTGCATATACAAATGACAAAGGGGTTGGAATGACTGACGAAATGCTGTACGAATCATTTATGCGTTACCAAGATTCCACTTTAGAGTTTGCAGAGGTTGTTCAGAGAAACTTTAGAGGGGAATCGAAAGAGTATAAAAAATACCGCGTTAAAGTAGGAGAGTACAATCGTGGTGAAGAGCCACCAAACTTAAATGAATTGCTGAGTTTAGCAGATTTGAAAAAAGTTGATCAAGGTGATAAATCAATTTATACGGTTGGAAATTACAAATCATTAGAAGAAGCAAATCTTAGAATAGAGTCCTTAAAAAATAGCGGATTTGATGCTGAGGTTGTCAAAAGAGACCCTTCAGGAACGATTTCAGCTATTAATGAAGAAGAACAGGAACTATTAACCATCACGTCTAATCAGGTTAACGAAAACACGAAAACTCTTGCAAAGGAGCAAGGCGTGGCGTTCAGAGTGCAACTTGGTGCTTTTGCCAAAAAACCAAACTCTGAGAAATACAACAATATTCCAGGTTTGTTTATAATTGAAAGCAACGGGATTTACAAGTACATGTCAGGTTCATTTACCAACTTTGCCGATGCTGCTAAGCATAAAGTTAGAATGGTGGTTGCCGGTTTCAACGGAGCATTTGTTGTTGCCTATAAAGATGGTCAACGAGTTAAACTTAGAACGGTTGGGGTAAAACCTATTGAATCTAATCCTTTAATCGGAGAATAGAACCTGCAATACTTCCTTTTATCCACTTAAAACATAAGCGTACTGCTTAACGTTTATTAACTGAATTTATCATAGTGTAATATTTACATTTGATGAACAAGTACATTATTATGAAAAAACTAAGTATTTCTATCTGTTTAACGTTTATCGCTGCGCTGAGTGCAGTGGCACAAACTAACTTTCAAGAGCAGCGAGTTAAGGATTCTGTGCAATATGATAAATTTGGGAAACTACTCTACACGGTGGTATCTCAATATGTAGACGAAGTTGATAGCGAAAAATTAATTGAGGATGCAATTGTTGGCATGTTAAAACAGTTAGATCCTCATTCAGTCTATATCCCTGAAAAGGAATTAAAAAGAATGAATGAACCTTTGGAGGGTAATTTTGAAGGAATTGGCATTCAATTTAACATCTTAAATGACACACTTATTGTCGTTTCTCCTATTTCAGGAGGCCCGTCTGAAAGATTGGGAATCATGTCAGGAGATAAAATGATTTTTGTGGAGAAAGAAAACATTGCTGGAACAGGTCTCAAGAACAGTGATGTGCAGAAACTTTTACGAGGAAAGAAAGGGACGATCGTAAATGTAAGAATTAAACGAAGCAATGAAAACGAACTTATCCCTTTCGCAATCAAACGAGACAAAATCCCAATTTTCAGCATAGATGCATCATACATGGCGGACCCAACGACAGGCTATATTAAAGTAAATCGCTTTGCTAGAACAACAATGAAGGAGTTTGTGCAAGCAATTGACACTTTAAAAATTAATGGTGCTAAAGATTTAATTCTCGATTTAAGAGGAAACGGAGGTGGATACCTAAACACTGCCTTTAGATTAGCTGATCAGTTTCTTGATGCTGGTAAATTGATCGTATACACTCAAGGTGATAAACAAAGACGACAAGAATACAACGCTACAAGGATTGGGACTTTCGAGAAAGGCAGGTTAGTTGTGCTTATAGATGAAGGGTCAGCTTCTGCTTCAGAAATTGTCTCGGGTGCAGTTCAAGATTGGGACAGAGGAATGGTGATTGGCAGAAGATCATTTGGAAAAGGTTTAGTTCAAAAGCCATTCCCATTACCTGATGGGTCAGCAATTAGACTTACCACTGCTCGATATTACACTCCTACGGGTAGATCTATTCAAAGACCATATGATGAAGGAAAAGACAAATATTATAAAGAACTAAGTAGAAGATATGAAAGTGGCGAATTAATGGAAAGAGATTCTATTGACTTTCCTGACTCCTTAACTTTTTACACGCCAAATGGAAGAAAGGTATACGGCGGTGGAGGAATTATGCCAGATATTTTTGTTCCATTGGATACTACATTAAATTCAGAATTAAACAGAAACCTAATACGGAGAGGAGTTTACAATGAATTTGTTTTAAATTACTTGAACAAAAACAGAAAGGAAATGACAGCCACCTACCCTTCATTCTCTTCATTTAAATCTGATTTTAAGCTAGATGATGAGTTATTGGATAAATTCTTCTCCTTTGCTAAAAAGAAGAAGGTAAAAGAAAGCGAAGCCGACTATCTAAAATCTAAGAAATTAATCGACATTCAATTAATGGCTCTTTTTGCAAGAAATTTATATTCTGTTTCGGCCTACTTCGAGATTATAAATGAACTTAACGATTCTTACCAAGAAGCACTAAAAGTTCTGAAAGGCGATGCTTTTGAACAGGCTAAACTTAACTTTGAATAATTATATTTGTATGCTAAATTTAAAAATTAATAAATTATGAATGATAATGTAAAAACCGGGCTATTAATTGCCTTTTCTGTTTTAACTCTTGTAAACACTGTAATGATATTTTCTAACGATGATGTATCTTATGATAGACCTGAAAGAAACACAGCAATTTCAACCCCGATAACACCTGCTACCCCAATAAATACTGCGGTTAATAATAATGCTACTGTAATACCGGAAAATGTAGGTCCAAAAACAGACATTCAGTTTGCTGAGATGGAGCATGACTTTGGTGTAATTGATCAGAACACAACAAACCCTAAGGTTTTTACATTCACCAATACAGGTAGTGAACCATTAATTATTTCAAATGCAAAAGGAAGCTGCGGTTGTACTGTTCCTGACTACCCAAGACAGCCGATTGCTCCAGGTGAAACTGGTGACATTAAGGTAGTTTATAGCCCGGGAAATCAAGCAAACCAACAAACAAAGTCGATAACTATTACGGCCAACACCGAGCCTGCAACAACTGTCTTAAAAATAAAAGCTAACGTAACTCCAGGTGAGGACACTGAAGCAGCAGCAACTGGAACTGTACCGGTACAAGTTGGTGGTTAAATTACCCGTTCACCCAATAAAAACACTCAATAAAAGCCTTTCTGTTAAAGCAGAGGGGCTTTTTCATTTCTATACGTAAGAACACGTTGCCTGCGCTTATTTGCTTTCAGCCTAATGAGCTGCTTCAAGTGCTCAAAAAAGTCAGACAGAACCTTCTAGAAATATAAAAAAAATCGATTAGAGCTGCAGTCATTAACATCCTCCACTTCTTCTTCAGGTTCTAGTCAAACATTTCCTCCACATCCTAAGCCATAAGACCTATCTCTTATTTTATTAAACTAAAAAAGCCTTCTTGATTTCTCAAGAAGGCTTCTTTTATACTTGTATTAGCGAATATAACTCTACTTGTTAATGGCTATTTTTCTTGTAACAAATTCTGTTCCAATCTGAACGGTAGCAAAATAGATACCGTTAGAAAGGTTCTCAGCGTTTATTGTAATTCTTTGAACTCCTGTGTTTAGAACACCTAAATTATTTGACATTACTTCTTTACCTGCAATGTCTCTAACGATTAAAGAAACAGGCGCAGCCTTACTTAAATCAAATACAACATTTGCAATGTCAGCAGTAGGATTAGGATAAACATTTAAACTCTTTATATCCTTGTTAATCTCACTAATACTGGTTGTCATTAAGTTATTTAAGCTCACCTCAACAGAATTTAACACCTCTCTTTGTGCAGTATTTACATTGAAATAACTTACAAATCCAACCAATGAAATATCGTTGTCTTTCCAAGCTGAACTCATTGTAAAAGTATAAGATGTATCATATGTTGAATTAGGAGCAGGGTTAGTAGCAATAACGTTAGCGACTCCCCATGCATCATTAGTTGGATAAACATCTCTTAATACATGCTTGTGCACAAAACCTACGATCGGGTTTCCAGCTCCCGCGTACGGGTGACCAGCTTGAGTGTTGTACGCATTTGACTGATTATATCCCGTTCCTGAGCCAGTAACACTATCTTCAACGACAAATAACGTTAATCTCAAGTCTCCGGGAATAGCATAGTCTACAAAATTTGCACTAACATTAACGGTGGTTGATCTGTTTACTGAATTGTAACTGCCGGTTAAACTAACACTTACAGGAGTGGCAAGAGCTGCCTGAGAAGTGGCGTTAGCCGCCCAAGTCCCTCTTCCATGCGCTACACTAGACTCACCAGGAAACTGAACTCTGTCAACACAGGCTGTCGGAGCTCCTGATCCAAAAGCAGAACAGTACGTTGAAGCTTCAGGAATCGTCATGGCATCTGTTCCGAAACAAGCGTGCTCTCCGACTGCTATTACCGCAGGATTCGAAGCTAAAATTTGCTCCACGACTACTGCCCCATCCGGGCAAAATTGACACGGAGCTGTTGTAAACTCTTCCAGTAATACATTTCTTGATATTGACGTTCCACTATTTGCAAAAGTTCTAGCTGATAATGTGTCATTTGTATTATTAGGATCTATAACTCCGTTTGGATTTGAAGAATAGACTTTAATGTCGCTGAATTGGCCTAACGTTGGTGACCAAGTTGTGCTATGAGTAAAGGTATAAGAAGCCAAAGGAGCAACGTTCGCTGTGTAAGATTGGCTATTTGCAGTTCCGCTAGCATCTTCCCATATAATATCAAAACTTGTAAGATTTGAAGATCCTTTGTTTACAATTGTTCCTGAAACCGTGACAGGATTACTTGCATTTACAGCAGCAGGTACGTTAACATCTGATAATTCAATGTCTTCAGTTGGTCTTAGACCTTGAATAAATTCGTAGTAAACATTATCTGATGGATCAGAAGCATTCCCTCCGTTTGTAACAAAAGATGGAGTATTTGGTGCAGTTGCAATTTGAAAAGCAGTGGTAGCATCAACTTGAATACCGAGTGTTAACGTGAGAGGAGTTGTATATGTTCTCAAATCAGCAATAAAGATATTATCCGATCCCTCTTCAAGTACAATTCCCCAGTATGTCCATTGTCCACTAGCAGATGCACCGGGAGCTGAGTAAGATGCAAAATTAATCCAATGTTGTCTGTTTGGTGCTGTACCGTGTGTTTTTGTGATAATACCGTCATTACCAGAAATCGGTTGTAAACCCCAAATCAGTATGGACTTATCGGGAATAGCAGCGTTTGGGATGGTAGCATTTGCATGAGCAGGAACTGTGCTAGCTGTCGTGGTAAATGTTAGTACTCCTGAAGTGGAGACTTTGTACTGTGTAACAGCAACTCCATCAAAATTAAACGAAAACGGAATTGTTTGAACCGGAGACCAACTCAGAGTGGTAGTTCCATTTGCTACAATACTAGTATAGCCGTCTGCAGCGGTAACTCCAGCTGCGCCAAACGGCTGCTCAGGATCTGTATTAACTCCACCAGGATTAATCCCAGCAGGGTTGTAAGTATTAAAGTAATACTGTGAGAATGCGCTTATTGAACACAACACCACAGCTAAGCAAGTAATTATTTTTTTCATTTTATATATTTTGATTAATAACGGTTCTAAATTAAGTGTATTTAATTAGATGAGCAAATGTCAAAAAAAAGACCCTTCTACTACTAGAAGGGTCTTCATTTTAAAATAATTAAGATTAATGTTCTGTCAGTATATTATTTATTTACTGATATTTTTCTTGTAACCAACTCTTTTCCTATTTGAACCGTAGCAAAATAGATACCGTTAGAAAGGCTCTCAGCATTTATAGTGATTCTTTGAAACCCTGTGTTTAAAACACCATAGTTATTTGACATTACTTGTTTACCAGTGATATCTCTTACTATTAAAGAAACTGGGGCAGACTTGCTTAAATCAAATACAACATTTGAAATATCGGCAGTTGGATTAGGATAAATATTTAAGCTATTTACATCCTTCTTAATCTCACTGATACTGGTAACCAAGTTAGTTAGCTTAACTTCTACAGAGTTTAGTACTTCTCTTTGTGCAGTATTTGCATTGTAATAGCTTACAAATCCAACTAACGAAATATCCTTGTCTTTCCAAACTGAACTCATTGTAAATGTATAGGAAGTATTGTATGTTGAATTAGGAGCTGGATTAGTTGCGATTACATTGGCAACTCCCCATGCATCATTAGTTGGGTAAACATCTCTTAATACATGCTTGTGCACAAAACCTACGATCGGGTTTCCTGCTCCCGCATACGGGTGACCAGCTTGAGTATTGTAAGCATTTACTTGATCATATGTTGAACCTGTTCCAGTAACACTATCTTCAACAACAAACAAAGTTAATCTCAAGTCTCCTGGAATAGCGAAATCTACAAAATCAGCATTCACATTAACAATCGTTAATCGACTTGTGACATCATAACTACCTGTTAAGGTAACGTCAACTGGGCTTGTAACAGCTGCCTGAGAAGTAGCATTAGCTTGCCATGTTCCTCTACCGTGAGCTACACTAGACTCTCCAGGAAACTGAACTCTATCGACACAAGCTGTAGGAGCGCCAGAACCAAAATCAGTACAGTACGTTACCGCTTCAGGGATTGTCATTGCATCTGTTCCGAAACAAGCATGCTCTCCAACTGCGATTACCGCAGGATTCGAAGCTAAAATTTGCTCAACCACTACTGCTCCATCCGGACAAAACTGACACGGAGCTGTTGTAAATTCTTCTAACAATACGTTTCTTGTTTGAGAAGTTCCGTTGTTTACGAAGAACTGATCTGAAATTGTATCGTTCACTGAATTCGAATCAGGAACTGCATTTGGTAAAGAAGTCCAAACTTTAAAGTCGGTAAAGTTTCCTGGATTTGCAGCAGCTAGAGTAACAGTATGTGCAAAATTAACTGTTGTAAAGCTAGGAGTATTTAACGTTAAACTATTCGTGTTTACAGTAACTCCGCCATCTGCACTCCAATTTAAGTCAACGGAAGTTAAATTGGTCAACCCGGTATTTTCCAGCACTCCTGAAATTGTAACCGTTGAGCCTGTAGAATATGAGCCCGAAACATTTACCTCTACAACTTGAGCGTCATTGGCAAGAACAGGTTTAACCTCAACATTATTAATAAATAGTAAATACTCATCATTTGCTTTATTTCTCCAACCTAAATAAACAGTTTGACCTGCATAGGAAGATAAATCAATTGCGATGTTGCTAAACGTGGTAGCAGGAGATGTAGTTGTATACAATACCGGATTAGCAGTTAAACCTGTTATAGTAGGTGTTGTTGTAGAAATTAAAACCTCATAATCGTCTCTAAAGTTTGCATCTGGAGCACGCTCATCAAAAAACAGGTAGTTGCTAGCCGTTAGTGTAATTGATGGGGTTATCATATAATCATCTGATACTCCTGCAGGAGTATACCAAGATGTACTTGCAGCATAATTATCGCCACCCGTACCTGCTAAAACTACCCAAGCATCATTTACTACTGCAACAGCAGCATTCGGTGTAAGACCGTCGTTGTTAATCAAAGTCCAATTAGACAATGGGGTAGCTCCATTGAAGTCTTCTGAGAAAATAGGTTGAGCACTCAATGAGGTAACAGCAACCAAGCCTAAACAGGCAACAAGTAATTGTATTTTTTTCATATTTAAAAGATTAGTTAATTTATCAGTCTGGGAAGTTACCATTTTTAACAATAACTTAACAGTAAAATGTTCCACTTTTTTGAAGCAGGAAAACAACGCTATTTAGCCCTAGGATGAAACTCTACGATCGCTTCTTGCAAATATTGCCGGTCTAAGTGAGTATAAATCTCTGTCGTCATTATCGATTCGTGACCTAACATCTCTTGAATTGATCTCAAGTCAGCCCCACCATCAATTAAATGAGTGGCAAAAGAATGACGGAATGTATGTGGACTGACCGTTTTTAAGATCCCTGCTTTCTCAGAGAGTCTCTTAATTATGGTAAATATCATAACCCTTGTCAATGCACTGCCTCTATTGTTTAAAAAAACAATGTCCTCCGCTTCCTTCTTAATCAATTGATGGTTTCGCCTATGTTCGAAATAATATCGAATAAACTTAATCGCAGAAGTTCCGATTGGCACTATTCTTTCTTTATTTCCTTTACCGATAACTCTGACAAAGCCTTCCTCAAATAACAAATTGGAAATCTTTAACTGCGTCAATTCCGAAACTCTTAAACCGCAGCCGTATAATGTTTCCAAAATTGCCCGATTACGCTCCCCTTCTTTTGAACTTAAGTCGATTGCTCCTATGATGTCATCAATTTCTTCGATGGACAAAACTTCTGGAATTTTTGTGCCCAACTTTGGTCCTTCAATTAACAAAGTGGGGTTTAGTAGAACCACATCCTCCATCAACAGGTAAGTAAAAAACGCTTTAACCCCAGACAAAATTCTGGCCTGCGATCTAGCTCCAATTTCCATATCAAATAACCAAGCCATAAAATCTTGCACATTTGCTCCTTGAATTTCTGCAGGAGAGGGGTTTAATTTGTTTATTTCCAAGAATTGCACAAACTTTAAAAGGTCACGCAAATAGGCTTCAATCGAATTAGACGAAAGCGACTTCTCTAGTTTTAAATACGATTGGAATCCTTTTTTGTAGTTCAGTAACTTCATCAATACAAATGTATAATTTTGAAAGTAACATGGCGGATTTAAACATTGTAATTATCAACGGTCCTAACTTAAATCTTTTGGGAACAAGGCAGCCCGAGATTTATGGTACCCAAAGTTTTGAAAATTACTACAGCAAATTAAAAAGTAAGTACCCTGAAATTACATTTAGCTACTTTCAGTCAAATATAGAAGGAGAACTTATTAGTCACCTGCAGAAAGTAGGTTTTGAAAATAACTCGATAATTCTCAATGCAGGCGGTTATACGCATACTTCTGTCGCCATAGCCGATGCTGTTGCAGCAATTTCTGCTGAAGTAATTGAGGTTCACATTAGCCAGCCTGCAAGCAGAGAGATAGAAAGACATACTTCGTTACTATCAAGGTATTCAAACGGAAGCATTTCAGGACTAGGATTATATTCATACGAAGCTGCAGCATTGTACTTTAACAACAGACATCAATCATGAAAAAAATGATACTATTTAGCGTTTCTCTACTACTGTTTATTTCCGCTAACGCGCAAGAAGGCGAAACTTTTCCTTCAATAGAAGTGATGAATTTAAACGATGTTTCTTTAACCATTCCTGAAAATACAAATGGGAAATTTAGTTTAGTTGGCGTAGCCTTTTCTGAAGATGCACAGTCGGACCTTTATACTTGGAGCCAGCCAGTTTTTAGCGAATTTATGGATGACAATAACCTTTCAAGCTTAGTTTACGATCCTACTGTACATTTAATCTTAATGTTTACGGGAGCGAATCAAGTAGCATATAACAAAGCGAAGAAAAAAATAACTGAAGGAACAGACAAGAATCTAAAGGACAATATTGTTCTGTACAAGGGGGCTATGGACAATTATAGAAAGGAACTCAAAATGAAAGATCGAAAAAAGCCTTACTTCTTTGTTTTAGATAAAAAAGGAAAAATAATTTACGTCGCATCGGGAAGATACTCAGCTAAAATATTGCAAGACATAGGAAACTTAATCGAAGAGTAAAATGAAAACTATTATACAAACAGACAAAGCGCCAGCTCCTATTGGACCTTATTCTCAGGCAATATTAATTAATGACACCCTTTATACTTCAGGTCAAATTGCGCTAGATGCAGAAAGCGGCGAATTGGTAATGTCAAATATTCAACTAGAGACAAGAAAAGTGATGAAGAATCTGCAAGTAGTTTTAGAAGCTGCCGGCATGAGTTTTGAAAATGTAGTAAAATCTAGTATTTTTTTATCTTCCATGAAAAACTTTAATCAAGTAAATGAGGTGTATGCTAGTTATTTTGACGAAAGCGCTGCACCTGCCCGGGAAACTGTTGAAGTTTCTGAATTACCAAAAAAAGTGAACGTAGAGATATCGATGATCGCCGTAAAATAACATTGGAACAAGATTAATTATTGACACTGTTTAAAACGCTTCACCTATTGTAAGGTAGAACCCTGAGCTTCCCTCTTCTCCGATTCCATAATCTAATCTCAAATTGATTCTTTCATCTTTGCTCAACTGATAGCGGAGTCCTAGTCCCCCACTTGCCTTGCTATTTTTGGCTTCAAAGGAATTGATCTTGTCTGACACAACTCCGAAACCTGTGAAAGCAACTAGACCTAATTTCCACCTCAATTCTCTACGGTATTCAGCTTGAACCATTAGCATATTTCTATTGCGAAATCGTCCTTCGAAATATCCTCTCATTCGTCGCGTTCCTCCAATTAAGGCCATTTCATTAAAAGGCGGATTCCCTATAGTAGCTGTTCCAAATAAATTAATGGCTAGAACATTTTTTTCTTTCGAAAGATATTTTACATAGTCTGCAGAAAATCGGGTGAACTCAAAATCGCTTCCAAAAGCATTTAAGTTGGGCAAAGCGACGAATTCAAAATAGGTTCCTTGGGTTGGATAATTGTAATCATCTCGGGAATCTACTAACGAGATCAACCCTAGACTAGATACGTTTCCTCCTTCTGAACCGGTAATAGTACTGCTTGAAAGAATACCATTTTCCTTTAATTCAGTTATATCATACCCGTCAAACCAGTATCGCACACCAACATACCAATTTGGTCGAGCCAGCTTCATTACATTAATACGAACTCTTGGAAAATCTACATTGTAGAACTCTTCATTTGATGCCGGTAGCTCTGTGCCAATTCCAAAAAATCGATAGCTGTATTTGTAATACCCCAACTCACCAAAGGTGTAATAATTTTCATCTTTTAAATACAATTGAAACGGAAGGTAAATCAGCAACTGATTTCTTAATGTATAGGCAGCTCCAAATTGGAATTGCGAAATTCTAGACTGTTTTGATTCTGCTTTGAAGCGAAAAGAAAACAAGGAGACTACTCCAAAACCCCAATCAGTCTCTGGCGTAAAATAAGCAACCGGTAAGGGAAATACTTTAAACTTCGTTTCAACGGTGTCCTCTTGAGCATTTGAAATACTTGCTAAAAAGCACATCAGTAGTAGAATAATAAGTTCCCGCATGAGCCGGAAGTTATCCTTTTAAATAATTCCGTATAGCGGACCATCTGTCGCCCCCATTGCATCTACCTTTTTTTCTACCTCAGGGTCTAATTCTAAATATGGAGCATTGTGCGGTTTCATCCTGCAATCAATTATTAAAGAACTTTCACAGCCCCAATGTTTGTGATCAATAAAAGAATCAACCCCGTATATGTCATGAGAAGGATTCGCTCGAGTAAAAGCACTCCAAATTAAATTTGAGAAACTTTTAGCGATAAACTTAGCGTCATCACAAATTAAAATAAGTGGAAAACTTTCCAACTCCTTTTTTTGACTTGATAAAGATTCAGTTAAATTACTAATCAGCTTTACTTCATTATCATAATCTGTAAATTTGTCTAGTTGGATTGCTAACACACCATCAAAACCGCACTCTAGACCCTTAACGATAGAAGGGACAATTAGTTCAGGTTTAGCTGTTCCTAACTGTCGCTTTGGCGCTCCAACTGCAGCAATTACAACTTTAGATCCAGCATTTAATTCTTTTGAACTATAATCTAATGTATCAATTGTAGTTTTTGTTTGGAAGTGCAGGTCCCTCGTCCAATCCACTCTTTCTAGCATGTGTTTAAAGAAGCCTTCTTTATCATGAAGGTTCAATTGAGGAGCATCTTCCTTTGCAGAGATAAAGAGAAATTTAGCCAATGACATTTGACCAAATCCTAAAATATGATTTGCTATGGTAAGTATTTCCGCTGGTTGTTTCGTTTCTAAATATGGAGTGTAACGTTCGCTTCCAATTGCAAATAACAAGGGATGCACCCCTGCTTCGTCAACCGCATTCACTTCATGTAGTCCAGGTATTTCCTTTGGTATAATTGAACCGGTAATTTCATGAATCAAATCTCCAAAGCTAGTATCTTCCTGAGGTGGTCTACCAACAACAGTAAAAGGCCATATCGCTCCATCTCTATGATAAACATTATCCACTTTCATTAATGGAAAATCATGCTTTAAACTATAATACCCAAGGTGATCTCCAAAAGGGCCTTCGGGCTTATTTTCCTTAGGATAGACTTTTCCGGTAATTACAAAATCAGCTTCTGATGACAACGTATGTCCTTTCTCATTGGTATATCTAAATCTCCTTCCACCTAACGCTCCGGCAAAAGTTAATTCTGATAGCCCTTCAGGTAATGGCATTACTGCTGCGAATGAATGCGAAGGTGGCCCTCCTACAAATATTGACACATGCAATGGTTTTCCTAATGCATTCGCTTTCGTTTGATGAACTCCAATTCCTCGATGTATTTGATAATGTAGCCCTATTTCTTTATTTGGAATAAAATCGTTTCCAGTTAATTGAATACGATACATGCCCATATTAGAATTCATTACCCCAGGCTTTTCAGCATCCTCCGTATAAACAATCGGTAAGGTAACGTAAGCGCCCCCGTCCATCGGCCAATGCTGAATAAGTGGCAGTTGATCTACCTGAATTTGGTTCTTTAATATTGGGGCTCCGAACTTGGATTTTAATGGTAAAGCTTTTAAGGCAGCGAACGGCGTTGCCACGTAACTTAATGGACTTTTTAAGGCGATGCTTGGATCTCCTTTCAACTGAACCATCTTTTTAACTTGATCCAGTGTATCTCTAAAGATGAATCGACTGCGCTCGATCGTTCCAAACAAATTTGAAACTGCTGGAAACTTAGTGCCCTTTACATTTTCGAAAAGTATTGCCGGACCTTTTGCTGCATGAACCCTTAAGTGAATAGAGGCCATCTCTAAGTAAGGATCCACCTCTTCCTTAATTCGAATCAAATGCCCGTTTTTCTCCAGATCCGCAACACAAGCTGCCATGCTTTTATATCCCATTATATGACTTTTATTAAAAAACAACTAATCTCACTTTTTGATTAGCGAGAATAAAATATTTTCGACCTTCTTTTTCAATGGTGCGAGTAGATTTAAAAAAGAGACATAAAAAAAGCAGCTTTTCAGCTGCTTTTAAATTTATCTTTCTGATACCGATTTAAAATCTCTTAAATTATGACCGGTATAGACTTGTCTTGGTCTACCAATTGGTTCCTTATTCTCTCTCATTTCTTTCCATTGTGCAATCCATCCCGGCATTCTTCCCAATGTAAACATAACAGTAAACATTGAGGTTGGAATACCTATTGCTCTATAGATAATACCTGAGTAAAAATCTACGTTTGGGTACAGTTTTCTTTCTACAAAATAAGGATCTTTCAATGCAATCTCTTCCAATCCTTTTGCAATTTCTAATATTGGATCGTTAACTCCTAGCTTTTCCAATACCTCGTCTGCAGCTTTCTTGATGATGGTAGCCCTTGGATCGAAGTTCTTATAAACTCTGTGACCGAAGCCCATTAATCTAAAAGAATCATTTTTATCTTTCGCCTTGTCCATGTATTTTTTCACATCTCCTCCATCCGCTTGAATGCCCTCTAACATTTCAATTACTGCCTGGTTTGCTCCACCATGTAACGGACCCCAAAGTGCAGAAATACCTGCAGCAATAGATGCATATAAACTAGCGTGAGAAGAACCAACAATTCTTACTGTCGAAGTAGAGCAGTTTTGCTCATGATCTGCATGCAATATCAATAGCTTGTCAAGAGCATTTGCAATTACAGGATCAACTTCATATTTCTCTGACGGTACAGAGAACATCATTTTCAAAAAGTTTGAACAATAGTCTAATGAGTTATCCGGATAATTAGCGGGATGTCCAACTGCATTCTTAAATGCCCAGGCAGCCATCGTAGGAATTTTGGCCAACAACCTTTGGATGCTTAAATCAACTTCAGCAGCAGATCTATTTGGATCTAATGACTCAGGATAAAACGCAGTTAATGAAGAAACCAAAGAAGATAAAACTCCCATTGGATGTGAATTTGAAGGAAAACCATCTAAGATACTTTTAATATCTTCATGAATTAACGTATGATGGGTAATTTCCTTTTGAAACTTTGTCAATTCACTTTCACTTGGAAGTTCACCGTAAATTAATAAGTGTGAAACTTCTAAAAAAGAAGATTTCTCTGCCAATTCTTCAATTGAATAACCTCTATATCGTAAAATTCCTTTTTCTCCGTCAAGAAATGTGATTGCACTGGAAGTAGCTCCGGTATTCTTGTAACCTGGATCTATTGTAATGTAACCTGTACTTCCTCTTAATGAACTAATATCGATTGCTTTTTCGTTTTCGGTTCCCATAACAATTGGTAATTCAATTGTTTTTCCATCAATAATTAATTGTGCTTTTTCTGACATTTCTCCTTGTATGTTTAGTTGATCGTTCGTAACAAAGTTTTGCGTGTAAAGTTTTTAACTTTAAGCATTTCCTTAAGTTACAAAAGTAGGTAAGACCTTGGATCTTTACAAGAATAATTTTATTAAATAAACTTAAAGGAATCTGAAGGATAAATTGCTGTTCCCCCTAGCATTTCTTCAATCCGCAACAATTGATTATACTTTGCCATTCTATCTGAACGAGAAGCCGAACCTGTTTTAATTTGTCCAGTAGATAACGCAACAGCTAAATCAGCAATTGTGCAATCTTCTGTCTCTCCAGATCTATGGCTCATCACTGATGTGTATTTATTCTTTGTTGCCAGTTCTACTGCCTGAATAGTCTCAGTCAATGTTCCAATCTGGTTCACTTTTATTAATATAGAATTTGCAATATTTTCATCAATCCCTTTCTGCAGCCGATTAACATTTGTCACGAACAAATCATCTCCAACCAATTGAACCTTGTCGCCAACCATTTTAGTTAACTCAGACCATCCGGCCCAATCGTCTTCATCCAATCCATCCTCTAAAGATAAGATAGGATATTTAGACGTCCAATCTTTCCAATAACTTGCCATTTCTGATGAAGTCAATTTATCTCCACTTGATTTATGAAAATGGTATACTTTCTCCTCCTTGATATAGAATTCAGATGCAGCTGCGTCCATGGCAATAAACACATCCTCTCCTGGTCTATACCCTGCGGTTTCGATTGCTTTCAATACATATTGTATCGCTTCTTCATTAGAGCCGAGGTTAGGGGCAAATCCTCCTTCATCGCCAACATTCGTTGAAAGTCCCTTGCTCTTCAACACATTTTTAAGGTGATGAAAAATTTCGGTACCCATCTGCAGCGCATGAGAAAAAGAATTTGCTTTTACAGGCATAACCATAAATTCCTGAAAATCTATACTGTTATCTGCATGCGATCCTCCATTCAAGATATTCATCATTGGAATGGGTAAAGTATGAGCATTAATACCTCCTATATAGCGGTATAGAGGCATGCCAACCTCTAATGCAGCAGCTTTAGCAGCAGCCAAGGATACTCCGAGCATAGCATTCGCACCAAGGTTAGATTTATTATCTGTACCATCTAAACCGATTAAAAATTTATCTATTCCGGTTTGATCAAATACATTAGCGCCTTTCAATTCGTTGTGGATACTCGTGTTAACATTTTGAACAGCTCTAAGCACGCCTTTTCCTAGGTATGTTTTCTCATCTCCATCTCTTAACTCAACAGCCTCGTGAATACCTGTAGAAGCGCCAGAAGGAACAGCCGCTCTTCCCATGGTTCCATTCGCGGTAGTAACTTCTACCTCGACAGTCGGATTACCTCTTGAGTCTAATATTTGCCTTGCATGAATTTTAGCGATTGATCCCATACTACTATTGTTTATGTTCTACTATTGTTTCTATAAAATTATCAAAAAGATATCTAGAGTCGTGTGGCCCTGGGGAAGCCTCAGGGTGATACTGAACTGAAAAAATCGGTAAATTATTTAACCTTATCCCTGCTACAGAATTGTCATTTAAATGCACGTGGGTAATTTCAACAACATCACTTTTTTCAGCTGATTCGCGCTCCACAACAAACCCATGATTTTGTGAGGTAACCTCACCTTTACCTGTTATAAGATTTTTTACGGGATGGTTGATACCTCTATGCCCGTTATGCATTTTTACAGTTTTTAACTCACAAGCTAGTGACAACAGCTGGTGACCTAAACAAATCCCAAACATGGGTTTTTTGGTTTTAATTAACTGCTTAATTTTTGATATACTCAAGCTCATACTTGAGGGATCACCCGGCCCGTTACTTAGCATAATACCATCGGGATTAAAGTCCAATATTTCAGCAACAGTAGACTTCATCGGAAATACTTTAACATAAACCCCACGGTCAGTTAAACATCTTATTATGTTTTTTTTCGTACCAAAATCAAGAACAGCCACCCGGTATTCCGATTTTTCGTTCCCAGCAAAATAAACGGTAGAAGTTGCAACTTTTGATGATAACTCCAACCCTTGCATAGATGGGATCTCTTTCAATTTAGCCTTCAGAATATCGACATCAAATTCTTCAGACGAAATGATGACGTTCATTGCACCTTTATCTCTCACTTGCCTCACTATTGACCTTGAATCAACGTCAGTAACTGCAACGATTTTATTCACCTCAAAATAATTTTGAAGCGAACCATCTGCCATTGGTCGCGAAAATATTTCAGAATATTTCTTACAAATTAAACCGGATATTTTAACCGAATCAGATTCAATTTCATTCTTCTCTACTCCATAATTTCCTATGTGTGCAGTTGCACACACCATAATTTGTCCAAAATAAGAAGGATCAGTAAAGATTTCTTGATAACCTGTCATACCGGTATTGTAACAAATTTCCCCTGTACTCGTGCCAATAATTCCTGCAGAATATCCGTGAAACACTGTCCCATCTTCCAACACAACTATCCCTTTACCTTTTGAATTATACTTCATTCTGTTTTAACTTTAAATAAAAAAGTTTAGCGCAAAAAAAAGGATAAAACCGTAAGCTTTATCCTTTTTATATTTAATTTATTAACTAAAATTAAATTTAATCTTTAGTCTCCTCTTTAGCTTCTGTCTCCACTTCATCAACAGCTGAATCTCCAGCATTTTCACCGGATGATTTACCAGAACCTCTTCTACTTCTTGACTTCTTCTTTGTCTCTTTTTTATCAGAACCATAAATTTCATTGAAATCAACTAATTCTATCATACACATTTCAGCATTATCACCCATCCTGTTACCAGTCTTAATAATCCTTGTGTATCCTCCAGGCCTACTAGCTACAGCAGGAGCGATGTCTCTAAATAATTCAGAAACTACATACTTGTTGTTCAAATAACTAAAAACAACCCTTCTTGAGTGTGTTGAATCATTTTTTGACTTCGTAATCAAAGGTTCAACAAAGACTCGCAAAGCTTTCGCCTTCGCAACAGTAGTGTTAATTCTTTTGTGCTCAATCAATGAACAAGCCATATTAGAAAGCATTGCTTTTCTATGTGATTTTGTTCTTCCTAGGTGGTTAAATTTCTTTCCGTGTCGCATAACTCTTAATCCTTATCCAATTTATACTTCGCAACGTTCATTCCGAAAGTCAGGTTTTTATTTTCAACTAATTCATCCAATTCAGTTAATGACTTCTTTCCGAAGTTTCTAAATTTCAATAAATCAGACTTATTAAATTGTACTAATTCTCCTAATGTGTCAACATCAGCTGCCTTCAAGCAATTTAATGCCCTTACTGATAAATCCATATCAATCAATCGCGTCTTTAACAATTGTCTCATGTGTAAAGAATCTTCATCAAACTCCTCAACCGCGGACTTAACTTCAGTTTCTAAAGCAATCTTTTCATCTGAAAACAACATGAAATGCTGAATCAAAATAGTAGCTGCTTCCTTCAAAGCGTCCTTCGGATGAATCGAACCATCAGACTCAATGTCAAGAACTAATTTCTCGTAATCTGTTCTTTCCTCAACTCTATAATTCTCGATACTATAATTTACATTTTTGATCGGTGTAAAAATAGAGTCAATTGGAATAAATCCGACAACCGCATCTTCCACAGCATTTTCCTCGGAAGGGACATACCCTCTTCCTTTTTCAACAGTTAATTCCATTTGAATCTTAACCGAACGCTCCATGTTACAAATTACATGATCTGCATTTAACACTTGAAAAGCTGACGTAAATTTCCCAATATCACCGGCAGTCAGTTTATCTTGGCCCGAAATAGAAATATTTACTTTTTCAGAATTTGTACCCTCAATTTGTTGCTTAAAACGAACTTGCTTTAAGTTTAAAATCATAGATGTTACATCTTCTACTACACCATCTATTGTTGAAAATTCGTGATCTACGTTCTCGACTTTTATTCCAGTGATAGCATACCCTTCTAAAGACGAAAGCAAAATTCTTCTAATCGCATTACCTATTGTAATACCGTAACCAGGTTCAAGTGGTCTAAATTCGAACTTTCCTATTTGATCGTTTGAATCGATCATAATAACCTTGTCAGGCTTTTGAAAATCTAAAATTGCCATATATTATTTTTATAGAATGTTATTACTTAGAGTAAAGTTCAACAATTAATTGCTCTTTGATATTTTCATTAATCTGTGCTCTGTCAGGAGCATTAACAAATCTACCTTTCATAGCTTGAGTATCCCAATCTAACCAATCGTGCTGGCTTCTGCTCGCCAATGAATCATTTATCGCCTCTAACGACTTAGATCTCTCTCTTACTTCGACAACATCACCTTCTTTACAACTGTAAGAAGCAATATTCATCACCACTCCGTTCACCATAAAATGTTTATGACCTACCATTTGACGAGCTCCTCTTCTAGTAGAGGCTAAACCTAAGCGATAAACAACATTATCAAGTCTTGACTCACAAAGTTTTAACAAGTTTACACCAGTTATACCTTTTGTTCTAGATGCCTCCTTAAATAAATTAGAAAACTGCTTTTCTAAAATACCGTAAGTATACTTTGCCTTTTGCTTTTCCATTAACTGGACAGCATATTCAGATTGCTTACCTCTCCTTTTATTGGGTCCATGCTGACCAGGTGGGTAATTCTTCTTTTCTAAAGCTCTATCAGGTCCAAATATTGGCTCTTTAAACTTTCTTGCAATTTTCGATTGAGGGCCTCTATATCTTGCCATTGTTCTTCTTTTTTATGCTTTACAATTAAACTCTTCTTCTCTTCGGTGGACGACAACCATTATGAGGAACAGGAGTAATATCGATAATCTCAGTAACTTCAACGCCGTTATTATGAATTGTTCTTATAGCGGACTCTCTCCCCGCACCAGGACCTTTCACATATACCTTTACTCTCCTCAATCCTAAAACATGAGCTTCTTTAGTACACTCCTCTGCTGCCAACTGTGCCGCATAAGGTGTATTCTTTTTAGAACCCTTAAAACCCATTTTTCCAGCAGAACCCCAGGAAATAACCTGACCATTCTTATTGGTTAAAGAGATAATAATGTTGTTAAACGATGCATGAATGTGAGCCTCGCCAATAGCTTCGACTTTTACATTCCTTTTCTTTTTCTGTGTAGATTTTGCCATCTTGTAAAACGTTATTCGCTTATTTATTTAGTAGCCTTCTTTTTGTTAGCAACTGTTTTCTTTTTACCTTTTCTCGTACGAGCGTTGTTTTTGGTCTTTTGACCTCTCAACGGTAGACCTGATCTGTGCCTGACGCCTCTGTAACAACCAATGTCCATTAAACGCTTAATGTTTAACTGTACTTCTGATCTAAGAGCACCTTCGACGGTATAATCATCAGTAAGGATCAATCTGATCTTACCCAAATCATCATCATCCCAGTCTTGAACTTTCTTGTCAACACTAACACCCGCTTTATCAAGAATAAGTTGAGAAGTACTCCTCCCTATTCCATAGATATAGGTTAAACCTATTACTCCTCGCTTGTTTTTTGGTAAATCAATACCTGCTATTCTAGCCATAAATAATGTTTTTTCTTATCCTTGTCTTTGCTTGAACTTAGGATTCTTTTTGTTAATAACATATAATCGTCCTTTTCTTCGAACGATTTTGCAATCAGCACTTCGTTTCTTAATTGATGCTCTTACTTTCATGAGTCTTAATTTATTGTTACGCTAATAAAATTTACATTTTACTTTCGATTTCTTACTTATACCTATAAGTTATTCTACCTTTTGATAAGTCGTAAGGAGACATCTCAACTTTAACTTTATCTCCCGGCAATAGCTTTATGTAATACATTCTCATTTTACCAGAAATATGAGCAGTTATAATATGCCCATTTTCTAGCTCAACTTTAAACATCGCATTTGACAATGCTTCTGTTACCGTACCATCTTGCTCAATCGATGCCTGTTTTGCCATTTATTATTATTACTTATTCTTATTCTTTAATACTTCTTCAACAAAATCATGAGTCGATAAAATCTCAGCACTTCCCTTCCTTACCACAACATCGTGCTCAAAATGTGCCGATGGCAAACCATCCTTTGTGACTATCGCCCAGCCGTCTTCATCTTGCCTTACATGCCTCTTTCCCATATTTATCATCGGCTCGATTGCAATGACTAAACCTTCCTTCAACTTAGGACCTTGCCCCCTTCTACCATAATTAGGTACTTGAGGATCTTCATGCAATTTCTTACCTAATCCATGCCCCACTAACTCTCTAACCACACTATAACCATTATCCTCAGCCAACTTTTGGACTGCATTACCTATATCACCAGTTCTGTTACCTGCAACCGCAGCGCTAATTCCGGCCTGTAAACATTGCTTAGTAGTATCCAGTAATCTTCTGATTTCCTTTGATACCTCCCCTACTTCAAATGTATACGCTACATCTCCATAGAACCCATTCATAAGTACACCACAATCTACAGATACTATATCACCGTTTTTTAAAGGTTCAATAGAAGGTATACCGTGTACAACCTGCGAATTTATCGAAATACACAATGTATTAGGAAAATCATATAAACCTTTAAAACCAGGAACGCCACCGTTGTCTCTGATAAACTCCTCCGCAATTGAATCTAACACCAAAGTATTAACACCAGGTTCAATTATCCTTGCAACTTCAGCCAACGTTTTTCCAACAAGTAAAGAACTCTCTCTTATTAACTCTATCTCCTCTTCGGTCTTTAAATAAACCACTTTCTTAACCCGCCATATTAACACTAGAACGACCTTTAATCCTCCCCGACTTCATTAAACCATCATAATGTCTCATCAATAGATGACTTTCAATTTGTTGCAATGTGTCTAACACAACTCCAACCATAATCAATAAGGAAGTACCTCCAAAAAATTGTGAGAATTGACCGTTTACACCTGCCTTCGCGGCAAATGCAGGCAATATCGCAACAAGCGCTAAAAATACCGACCCGGGTAACGTAATCCTAGACAAAATTGTATCTAAAAACTCGGCAGTTTTTTTACCAGGTTTTACCCCCGGAACAAAACCTCCATTCTTTTTCATATCATCTGCCATCTGATTAGGATTAACCGTAACAGCGGTATAGAAATAAGTAAATGCTATAATCATTATAGCAAAAATCAAATTATACCAAAACCCTGTAAAGTCACTAAGAGCTTGAGTCACGCCAGTCAATGAATCTGTATCTGCAAACCCAACTAGTGTAATCGGTATAAACATAATGGCTTGAGCAAAAATAATAGGCATTACACCAGCAGCATTTACTTTCAACGGAATATACTGTCTCACACCACCATATTGTTTATTACCAACAACTCTTTTAGCAAACTGCACCGGAACTCTTCTTGTACCTTGCACCAATAGGATAGTAGCAATAATGACTAATAACAATATGACTATTTCCACTAACAGTATCACTAATCCACCACCATTAATACGAGAAGCAAATTCTGCTACAAATGCAAAAGGTAGGTTCGCAATGATACCGATCATAATAATCAAGGAAATCCCGTTACCTAAACCTTTCTCAGTTATTCTCTCACCTAACCACATAACGAACATAGTTCCTGTTATTAATATAATAACAGTAGAAACCCACCAAAAAGCATCATCGGGTCTAACCATTTCACCGGCCTGTGTGAAGGCAGGTACTTGGGAAGCGATATAAGGCCCAGCCTGAAAACCAACAATTGCTATCGTTAGCATTCTTGTAATTTGATTGATTCTTCTTCTACCACTTTCACCTTCTTTTTGAAGCTTCTGAAAATATGGAATCGCTATTCCTAATAATTGCACAACAATGGATGCAGAAATATAAGGCATAATACCTAATGCAAATATTGATGCCCTTGAGAAAGCTCCACCTGCAAATAAGTCTAACAAGTCAGCGATACCACCGCCACTGTTAGCATTAGCGACCTCTAACGCTGCTGAATCAACACCAGGCAATACGATAAATGAACCAAGTCGGTATATCAAAAGAAGCCCTAGAGTGTTTATAATTCTAACTCTTAGATCTTCTATCGTCCAAATATTCTTTAATGTTTCTAAAAAACGTTTCATAAACTATGATATAGTTTCAGTAGATCCACCCTTCGCCTCAATTGCTGCAATAGCACTCTTGGAGAAAGCATGAGCTTTAACAGTAACTTTTACGTCAACTGTACCTCTACCTAAAATCTTAACTAATGTATTTCTGCTAGCTAATCCATTTTCAATCAAGACATCTAAATCGATTGTCTCAATATTCTTTGATGTAGCAATCATTTGCAAGGAATCAAGATTGATTCCTTTAAATTCCTTTCTATTAATATTTGTAAACCCAAATTTAGGAACTCTTCTTTGCAATGGCATCTGACCACCCTCGAATCCTATCTTCTTAGAATAACCCGATCTCGACTTAGCACCGTTGTGACCTCTTGCAGAAGTACCACCTCTACCTGAACCTTCACCACGCCCAACTCTTTTACCTTTACTTTTTACTGAACCTTCTGCAGGTGTCAAATTACTTAAATCCATGATAAATTTATTAAGCTAATTATACTTTTTCAACTGAAACAAGATGCTTCACCTTGTTAACCATTCCCAAAACCTGTGGTGTAGCCTCATGCTCCACAGTCTTCTGATTTCTTGTTAAACCCAAAGCATCAAGTGTTAACTTTTGCCTCATTGGCCTATTTATTCTACTTCTTACTTGCGTAACCTTAATCTTCGCCATTTCTTTTAATTTAACCGTTAAATACTACATCTAACTCAACGCCTCTGTGTTTCGCAACAGTATAAGCATCTCTCATTTCTTGAAGGGCCTTGATGGTAGCCTTTACAACATTGTGAGGGTTAGAAGATCCTTTGGACTTTGCAAGTACATCATGTATACCCACACTCTCCAATACCGCACGCATTGCTCCACCAGCGATTACACCTGTACCACTTGATGCAGGCTTAATAAAAACCTGAGCACCGCCATACTTTGCTTCCTGTTGGTGCGGAACAGTACCATTTACAACAGGAACTTTAATTAAGTTCTTTTTCGCATCATCGATTCCTTTTGCAATCGCTTCAGTAACCTCGTTCGCTTTACCAAGACCGTATCCTACAACACCGTTCTCATTACCAACAACTACGATAGCAGAAAAACTAAAGTGTCTTCCACCTTTTGTTACTTTAGTCACCCTCTGAATTCCAACTAATTTATCTTTTAGCTCGATTTCGCTCGACTTCACTCTTTTTGTGTTTGCGTTAGCCATATCTATATTCTTTTCTTCTCTTTATTAAAAGTTCAATCCACCTTCTCTTGCACCGTCAGCGACCGCCTTGATACGCCCGTGATACAAGTACCCATTTCTGTCAAAACTCACAGAAGTAATTCCTTGTGAAGCCGCTTTTTCGGCAACTAGCTTCCCTACTAAAGAAGCCTTCATCACTTTATTACCTTTGTCTGAAGCTACCGACTTTTCGGTAGATGAAGCGGCTAGAACGGTCTTTCCAGTAAGGTCGTCAATCAATTGGGCATAAATTTCTTTATTACTCCTGAAAACAGACAATCTTGGACGTACAGCGGTTCCTGTAACCACTTTTCTAATTCTTCTCTTTATTCTTAGTCTTCTATTCGACTTCGTTAGTGCCATAACTATATATTATTTAGCAGCAGACTTACCTGCTTTTCTTCTAATGTATTCACCAACAAAACGGATCCCTTTACCTTTGTAAGGCTCAGGTTTTCTCATTGATTTAATTTTCGCTGCAACTTGCCCAATTAACTGTTTATCAAAAGACTCAAGTGTTATTATCGGATTCTTTCCTCTTGCAGAAACAGTTGTAACTGTAACCTCGGGTGCAATCTCTAAAACAATAGGATGCGAGAACCCTAGAGCTAACTCTAAAATTTGTCCTGTATTAGATGCTCTGTACCCTACACCAACTAATTCAAGATCTTTTTTGTATCCAACACTTACACCTTCAATCATGTTATGAATTAAAGAACGGTAAAGACCATGCTTCGCCTTGTGATCTTTCTGCTCAGAATGCCTTTCTAATACAATTGTATTATCATTCTTGTTAACAGTAATGTTGGAATCTACATCCTGATGCAATTCGCCTTTAAGGCCCTTTACACTCACAACATTTTTGTCAGAGATTAATATCTCTACTCCTGCGGGAACTTCAATTGGTGCTAAACCGATTCGTGACATGTTATTTAAATCTTAATTTTTTAATATATGTAGCAAAGTACTTCACCACCTATCTTTTCTACTCTTGCTTCCTTGTCTGTAATTACACCTTTGGAAGTAGATATAATAGCAATACCTAAACCGTTAATTACTCTTGGAAGATTGTCCGATTGGGCATACTTCCGGAGGCCCGGCTTACTAACTCTCGTTAAACTTTTTATGGCCGGAACCTTTGAAACAGCATGATATTTCAAAGCTATTTTAATCAACCCTTGAGGATTATCACCATCAAGGAATTTATAATTCAATATATATCCCTTTTCGAAAAGAATCTTCGTCATCTCTTTCTTAAGATTTGAAGCCGGGATATCTACTACTCTATGTTTCGCACTAGATGCGTTTCTTATTCTTGTCAGAAAATCTGAAATTGGATCTGTCATTATTCCTTTTATTAAATTACCAACTTGCTTTTTTAACTCCAGGAATCAATCCTGAACTTGCCATTTCTCTAAAAGTAACACGAGAAATACCAAACTGTCTCATATAACCTTTAGGTCTTCCTGTTATCTTACATCTATTGTGCATTCTAACTGGCGCAGAGTTCTTAGGTAATTTTTGTAACCCTTCGTAATCACCTGCAGCTTTCAAAGCAGCTCTTTTATCAGCATACTTCTCAACCATTATCGCACGCTTTCTTTCGCGAGCTTTCATCGATTCTTTAGCCATGGCTTATTGTTCGTTTTTATTTTTTTGAAATGGCATCCCAAACTCCTTGAGTAGAGATCTTGACTCCTCATTTGTAGCAGCAGTAGTTACAAATGTGATGTCCATACCACCAATATTATTAACTTTATCAATATCAATTTCAGGAAAGATAATTTGTTCCTTAATACCTAAAGTATAATTCCCTCTTCCATCAAAACCTTTATTGTTTATTCCTCTAAAATCCCTTGTTCTTGGTAAGGAAACAGAAACAAGACGATCAAGAAATTCATACATCTTCTCACCTCTAAGTGTAACCTTTACGCCAATCGGCATACCCTTACGTAACTTAAAGTTGGAAATATCCTTCTTCGAAAAGGTCGCAACAGCCTTTTGCCCTGCAACAGATGTCATTTCAACAATCGCCGCATCAATTAACTTCTTATCGGAAACGGCCTTTCCAACCCCTTGGTTAATACAAATCTTTTGTAACCTAGGAATTTGCATTAAACTCTTGTAGTTAAAAGTAGACATCATGTTCTTTTTGATGTCCTCGTTGTACTTTGTTTTTAATCTTGGCTCCATTACTTCACTAGCTCTTTAGATTTCTTAAAATAACGAACAGACTTACCGTCTTCACTTCGTCTTCCTACTCTGTCAACCTTTCCAGTGGAAGGGTCAACCAACATCACATTTGAAATGTGAATAGGTGCATCCTGCTTTATGATACCGCCTTCTTGGCTAGCAGCATTAGGTTTAGTATGCTTGCTGTCTTTTCTAATATCATCACCTTCAATGATTATCCTAGAAGTTGAAGGAATAACTTTCAATACCGTCCCCTCCTTACCTTTAGATACACCGGTAACAACCTTTACAGCATCTCCCTTTTTTATATTTAATTTCTTCATGATCATAACCTATTAAAGTACCTCAGGTGCTAATGAAACAATTTTCATAAACTTCTTATCACGCAATTCTCTTGCTACAGGACCAAAAATACGAGTACCTCGCATTTCACCAGTTGCGCCTAATAACACCACAGCATTATTATCAAATCTTATGTAGGAACCATCTTGACGACGCACCTCTTTTCTTGTTCTAACAATAACTGCCTTTGAGACAGCACCCTTTTTGATGTTTCCAGAAGGTATTGCAGATTTTACTGACACCACAATCTGATCACCGATCGAAGCATATCTCCTCTTAGTTCCACCCAAAACTCTGATACAAAGTACTTCTTTGGCACCGCTATTATCAGCTACTGTTAATCTTGATTCTTGCTGTATCATAATTACTTCACCCTTTCAATTACTTCAACTAATCTCCAATTCTTATTCTTACTGACAGGACGAGTCTCCATGATTTTTACAGTATCTCCGATATTGCAATCATTTTTCTCATCGTGTGCCATAAACTTGGAAGTCTTCTTAATGAATTTCCCATACATGGGATGCTTCACCTTACTCTGAACAGCAATAGTTATAGACTTTTCCATCTTATTACTGAGGACCACACCGGTTCTCTCTTTTCTTAAATTTCTTGTATTTTCCATCGGAATACTTATTTCTATTGAGCTTGTGTCAATTGTCTTTTTCTGATCTCAGTTTTCAAACGAGCAACAGTCTTTCTTGCCGCTCCAATTAGCATAGGATTCTCAAGTGGAGAAACCGCATGATTCATCTTTAATTTAGAAAGAACCTCTCTGTGCTCTGCTAAATTTTCATTTAAATCATCTATACTTAAGTTCTTAATATCTGTTTGTTTCATCTCTTTGCTAATTAAGCTTTGTAATCTCTTCTTACCATAAATTTCGTCTTCACAGGCAATTTCTGGGAAGCTAATCTCATCGCTTCCTTTGCAACCTCCATAGGAACACCATCAGCCTCGAAGAGTATTCTACCAGGCTTAGCTACAGCAACCCACAATTCAGGAGCTCCCTTACCTTTCCCCATTCTTACCTCCGCGGGCTTCTTCGTGATTGGCTTATCTGGAAAAACTCTAATCCAAATTTGACCCTCTCTCTTCATGTATCGTGTTACAGCAATCCTAGCCGCTTCAATCTGACGGGCAGTTAACCAACTTTCCTCTAGCGTCTTGATCGCAAAACTTCCAAATGCAATTTGGTTACCACGTCCAGCGTTACCCTTCATGCGCCCTTTCTGCATCTTTCTATACTTCGTTCTTTTCGGTTGTAACATTATACTATATTTTTAAGCTACTGCTAAATCTTATTAATTTCTTTTCTTTCCACCTCTAAAGCCACCTCTACCTTGCTGACTTTTTGGACCTGGTTTGTTTGATACAATATTTGGCGATAAATCTCTTTTACCATAAACCTCACCTTTACATATCCAAACCTTAACACCTATTCTACCGTAAGCAGTATGTGCCTCAGATAACGCATAATCTATATCAGCCCTGAACGTATGAAGAGGAATTCTACCGTCTTTGTAAAATTCGGTACGTGCCATTTCCGCACCACCCAATCTACCACTAACCATAATTTTAATCCCTTCGGCACCCATCCGAATCGTTGAAGCAACTGACATTTTCGAGGCTCTTCTAAATGAAATTCTACCTTCAATCTGACGAGCAACACTATCTGCTACTAGTTTAGCATCAAGTTCAGGCCTTTTAATTTCAAAGATATTGATCTGAATGTCTTTCTTCGTCAACTTTTTTAGCTCCTCTTTCAACATATCCACATCTTTACCACCTTTTCCAATGATAATACCTGGCCTGGAAGAATTAACAGTTACAGTAACTAACTTTAATGTTCTTTCAATTACAATCTTCGAGATACTAGCTTTCTGCAGTCTCGCCATGATGTATTGACGAATCTTGTCATCTTCAGCAATTTTATCCCCGTAATTTCTACCACCGTACCAGTTAGAGTCCCAACCTTTGATGATTCCTAAACGATTTGCTATTGGATTTGTCTTTTGTCCCATTAGTGAGTATCTCTTATTTTGTTAAGTTTTCTTCCTTCAATCTATCGACAGTTAACGTCACGTGATTTGAACGCTTTCTGATTCTATGACCCCTTCCTTGCGGAGCAGGCCGTAATCTCTTTAACATTCTTGCACTATCAACTTTAACTTCCGAAATAATCAAATGATTATCTTCAGGACGCTCGCCTTCATTCTTAGTTTCCCAATTAGCGATCGCCGAACGAAGTAACTTCTCCATTCTATTCGATGCCTCTTTTGGGCTATATTGCAACATTGATAAAGCTTTAGAAACTTCAACGCCTCTAACCATATCTGCCACAAGCCTCATCTTCCGAGGAGATGTTGGACAATTATTTAGCTTTGCAAAACTCTTTGTTTTCTTCGCCTCTTTTGCAACTAACGCTGCATTTTTTTTACGTGCTCCCATCTTAAAGTCTTTTATCGTTTGCCTTTATCCTTTTTACCACCATGGCCTCTGTAGGTTCTAGTTGGAGCAAATTCTCCTAACTTATGACCTACCATATTTTCAGTTACATATACAGGAATGAATTTGTTTCCGTTATGTACCGCAATTGTTAAACCTACCATATCAGGTGAAATCATTGATGCTCGAGACCAGGTCTTGATAACAGTCTTCTTTGTGGAAGATTGCGCTTCATCAACTCTTTGAGCTAATTTGTAATGAATAAAAGGCGGTTTTTTAAGTGAACGACTCATATCTTAATTATTTCTTTCTTCTTTCGATGATGTACTTACTTGATAATTTCTTCGGTGCACGAGTCTTGTAGCCTTTAGCAGGAATACCGTTACGTGATCTTGGATGACCTCCGGAAGATCGACCTTCACCACCACCCATTGGGTGATCAACAGGATTCATAACAACTCCCCTTACTCTAGATCGTCTACCCAACCATCTTGACCTACCTGCTTTTCCCGATCTCTCCAACATATGATCTGAGTTAGAAACGATACCCATTGTCGCTAGACAAGTACCGAGAATCAACCTAACCTCCCCTGATGGCATCTTGATACCGGCATATTTACCTTCTCTTGATACCAACTGAGCATAAGACCCAGCACTTCTTGCCATCTTTGAACCCTGCATTGGTCGCAATTCAATGTTATGAATTACTGAACCCATTGGGACATCAGATAAAAACAATGCATTACCAACTTCGGGCTCTGCATCTTTACCAGATATAATAGTCTGACCTACTTCTAATCCTTTTGGAGCTACAATGTACCTCTTTTCACCATCTGCATAGTTAATTAAAGCGATACGAGCAGTCCTATACGGATCGTACTCAATAGTCGCAACTTTACCTGGTATACCAAACTTTTCGCGCTTGAAATCTATGGTTCTGTAACGTCTCTTGTGACCACCACCGATATTTCGCATGGTCATCTTACCCGTATTATTTCTTCCGCCTTTTCTTCCCTTACCTTTCAACAATGATTTTTCGGGAGTCGCCGAAGTTAATTCTTCGAAGGACGACGCTACTTTGTGACGCTGTCCCGGCGTTGTTGGTTTTAATTTCTTTACTGCCATTACTTATCTTCTAAATATTGCTGTAAAAGTCAATTGAATCACCCTCTGAAAGAGTTATGATTGCCTTCTTAAACTTATTTGTTCTTCCTTCAACCCAGCCAGTCTTTGTGTACCTTGTTTTGTGCTTTCCTTTGTAGTTCATCGTATTTACTTTGTCTACTGAAACACCGTACATATTTTGAACTGCGTCCTTTATTTGTAACTTATTGGCAGTGTGATCCACTACAAAACCATATCTGTTAAACTTCTCAGTTAAGGAAGTCATCTTTTCTGTAATAACAGGTTTCTTTAATGTACTCATGACCAATTTATTAACTTAAAATACTTTCGATTATCTCTAAAGCTCCTTCTGACAACACAACCTTACTAGCGTTAACTAAATCGTAAGTATTTACATCTGAAGCATTTACCACTTTGGCACCCTGCAAATTTCGGGATGACAAATATATGTTTTTATTTGATTCTGTGACTACCATCAATGTTTTTTTATCATTACATTTTAAGTTGCTCAAAATCTGCGAGAATTCACTCGTTTTAGGTGCATTCATTTCGAAATCTTCCAAAATAATAATGTCCCCGGACTTAGCTTTATGTGAAAAAGCAGAACATCTAGCCAAACTCTTCAGCTTTTTGTTCAATTTGAACGAGTAATTCCGTGGTCTAGGACCGAAGATCGTGCCTCCCCCTCTGAATAAAGGAGATTTAATACTACCAGCTCTTGCAGTTCCTGTACCCTTTTGCTTCTTTATTTTTCTTGTACTTCCTGCAATCTCAGCCCTCTCTTTAGACTTGCTAGTACCTTGCCTTTGATTAGCCAAGTACTGCTTTACGTCTAAATAAATCGCATGATCGTTTGGTTCGATGCTATATATTGCATCCGACAGAGTTACCTTTTTACCGGCTTTACCGTCTTTATTTAAAATACTTAATTCCATTTCTTAATCCTCCGTATTTTAGTTATTGATTAGAACCATCGAACCATTTGCACCTGGCACTGAGCCTTTAATTACAATAAGATTCTTATCGTTGTATACCTTAACTACTTTCAAGTTTTGAACCGTAACCTTTTCGTTACCCATTTGTCCAGCCATACGTGTTCCTTTGAACACTCTTGATGGATCTGAACCTGCCCCGATTGAACCGGGAGCCCTTAGCCTGTTGTGCTGACCGTGTGTGGCATCACCAACTCCGGAGAAACCATGTCTTTTGACAACCCCTTGGAAACCTTTACCCTTTGAGGTAGCAGTTACATCAACCCATTGACCTTCTGAAAAAACGTCAACCGTTACTTCATCGCCTACTTTTCTATCATCCAAACCTTTAACTTCAACTATATGTCTCTTTGGAGACGTATTAGCCTTTTTAAAATGTCCCATCATGGCAGCAGAAGTATTCTTCTCCTTTTTGTCACCAAATGCGATTTGAACAGAATTGTAGCCATCTGTTTCATCAGTTTTCACTTGCGTTACAACACAAGGACCGGCCTCAATAATCGTACATGGTATATTTTTACCCTCGGTACTAAAGACACTAGTCATTCCTATTTTTTTTCCTAATAAACCTGGCATTTTATTGCTTTAAAATTGTTTATACTTTGATTTCAACATCAACGCCACTTGGCAATTCAAGCTTCATTAAAGCATCTACCGTTTTTGAGGTAGAGCTATAAATATCAAGTAACCTTTTATAAGAAGATAACTCAAACTGCTCTCTTGCTTTCTTGTTAACGTGAGGTGATTTCAATACTGTGTAAATTCTTTTTTGTGTTGGCAATGGTATTGGTCCACTAACTACAGCACCCGTAGATTTTACAGTTTTTACTATTTTTTCAGCCGATTTATCAACTAAGTTGAAATCGTATGATTTAAGCTTTATTCGAATTTTCTGATTCATACTTTATTGTTATTAAGCTTGTACTTTTCCTTTTGCAACTGCGATTACTTCATCAGCGATTCCTTTCGGAGCTGGATCAAAGTGAGAGAATTCCATACTTGATGTTGCTCTACCTGAAGACATCGTTCTTAAAGCAGTAACGTAACCAAACATTTCTGATAATGGCACCTTTGCTTTAATCACTTTCGCTCCGTTTCGATCATCCATTCCATCAACTTGACCACGTCGTCGGTTCAAATCCCCAACAATGTCACCCATGTTTTCTTCTGGAGTAACGACTTCTACCTTCATGATTGGCTCTAAAAGAACAGGTTTTGCTCTTGGGATAGCCTCTTTGAAGGCCATCTTAGCTGCTAATTCAAAAGATAACTGATCCGAATCCACTGCGTGGAAAGATCCATCTAACAACGTTACTTTCAAACTATCCATAGGATAACCTGCAAGAACACCATTACTCATCGAATCTCTAAATCCCTTCTCTATCGATGGAATAAATTCTTTTGGAATACGGCCACCTTTAATTTTATCTACAAACTCAAGGCCATCCGCTTCTTCAGCATTATCTACAGGTCCGATTATAATCGAAATATCAGCAAATTTACCTCTACCACCTGATTGTTTCTTATACACTTCTCTGTGGTCAACAGTTCCTGAGATTGCTTCTTTGTAAGAAACTTGCGGAGCACCTTGATTACACTCTACTTTAAACTCTCGTTTTAGTCGATCCAATATAATATCCAAGTGCAACTCACCCATACCACTCAAAACAGTCTGACCTGAATCTTCGTCTGTATGAATTGTTAAGGTTGGATCTTCTTCCGACAGTTTGGCTAAGGCCATTCCCATTCTATCAACATCAGCTTGAGTTTTGGGCTCAATAGCGATTCCAATTACTGGCTCAGGAAAATCCATTGATTCTAATACAATTGGACTACCCTCTCTGCACAAGGTATCTCCTGTACGGATGTCTTTAAATCCAACCAATGCTCCAATATCACCTGCATTCAATGCATCAATTTGGTTTTGCTTGTTGGCATGCATCTGGAATATTCTAGAAATACGCTCCTTTTTATTTGTTCTCATATTATGAATGTATGATCCAGACTCGAGTCTCCCCGAGTAGGCTCTAACAAAACACAAACGGCCAACAAAGGGGTCAGTAGCAATCTTAAATGCTAATGCAGCGAACGGTTCATCAACGGAAGGCTTTCTTCTCTCCTCGGCTTCTGTATCAGGATTTTTTCCAATAATTGCCTCAGTATCCATTGGAGATGGCAACAATTCCATCACGTAATCCAACATGGTTTGAACACCTTTATTTTTAAAAGCCGAACCACAAACCATTGGTACAATTTTCATTGAAATAGTAGCCTCTCTTAACGCTGCCAAAATCTCTTTTTCTGATATTGAATTAGGATCTTCGAAATACTTTTCCATTAAAGTATCATCAAATTCAGCAATTGCTTCTAACAGCTTTTCACGGTACTCAGCAACCTCTTCAAGCATGTCTTCAGGAATTGGCACTTCTTCGAAGGTCATTCCTTTATCCTCTTCATTCCAAACAATTCCTCGGTTGTTAATCAAATCAACAACACCTTTGAAAGTCTCTTCTCCTCCTATTGGCAATTGCAATGGCACCGCATTACTACCAAGCATTTCTTTAACCTGCTTACAAACCATTAAAAAGTTAGCACCTTGTCGATCCATCTTATTAACGAATCCTATACGAGCTACATTATAATTATCAGCCAGTCTCCAGTTTGTTTCTGATTGAGGCTCTACGCCGTCAACTGCTGAAAACAAAAAAACCAAACCATCTAATACTCTTAACGAACGGTTTACTTCAACAGTAAAGTCAACATGTCCCGGTGTGTCAATAATATTGATATGATACTCTTTCCCTCTATATTCCCAGAAAACAGTCGTTGCAGCAGAAGTAATAGTGATACCTCTTTCTTGTTCTTGCTCCATCCAATCCATTGTAGCAGCTCCATCGTGAACTTCTCCAATTTTGTGACTTACACCAGCATAATACAATACTCTTTCAGTAGTTGTAGTTTTTCCTGCATCAATATGAGCAGCAATACCGATGTTTCTAGTAAGTGATAAATCTCTTTTAGCCATTGCTATAAATCTTTCTGATATTAAAATCTAAAATGAGAAAAGGCCTTATTGGCTTCCGCCATTCTATGCGTATCTTCTTTCTTCTTGTGAGCAGCACCTTCTTCCTTAGCAGCAGCCATACACTCGTTTGCCAGCTTTTGGGCCATTGTCTTCTCGTTTCTTTTCTTAGAATAAAGAATCAACCACTTCATACCCATTGACGTTTTTCTATCGTCTCTAATTGGCTGTGGTATTTGAAAGGTTGCTCCACCAACTCTTCTACTTCTAACCTCAACTGCTGGAGTTACATTTGTCAATGCTTTTTTCCACGTCTCTAGTCCACCTTCTTCTACCTTCTCATCTACGATTGCCATTGCATCGTAAAAAATACTGTAGGCGATGCTCTTCTTTCCATGAAGCATCAAATTGTTCACAAACCTAGTAACTAGCTGACTCTGAAATTTAGGGTCAGGAAGAAGTGGTCTTTTTTTCGCTCTCGCTTTTCTCATTTTTTCCTACTTAAATGATGGTTATTAATATTATTTTTTCGGTCTTTTGGCACCGTACTTTGATCTTCTTTGTGTTCTTCCAGAAACACCAGCAGTATCAAGCGCACCTCGAACGATGTGATATCTCACACCCGGTAAATCTTTTACTCTTCCACCTCTAACTAAAACAATCGAGTGCTCTTGTAAGTTGTGACCTTCTCCGGGGATGTAAGCATTTATCTCCTTCTGATTTGTCAATCTTACCCTTGCAACTTTTCTCATCGCCGAGTTTGGTTTCTTAGGAGTAGTAGTGTAAACTCTCACACAAACACCACGTCTTTGAGGACATGAGTCTAATGCAGCAGACTTACTCTTCTTCTCTAATTTGATTCTACCTTTTCTTACCAGTTGTTGTATAGTTGGCATAAGCTTTTTAATATGTCAATGTGATAATTGCCCCAAATTTTGGGTGCGCAAATGTAATAGTTTATTTTCTAAAATCCAGCTACCAAATCTTTTTTTTTAAAGCAATTGTTGATAATTCTTTAAAACGTTGCTGATAGCGGATTAGAGAGTTGAATCTGCAAGGGTATAACTTAAATAATTGGTTAAAAAAAACCAACTACTGCTCTATTTTCTAGTCAAAATTCTGTTTGAGAAAACAATTATAATTTAGTCACAGGTTACTTTTAATTTGTAGCGAACAAATTAATGACCCCTGTAACTAACCATCTTCAAAATCTCCGCGTTATTTAGCATTGCATATAAGAAACACCCTATTGTCTAATCAACTTCAGCTTT
>CAJJAT010000019.1 GCA_905182175.1 Flavobacteriales bacterium UBA1494
TCTCATTCAAATAGTAAGTAAAAATAAAATCCTTACTAAATCAATTAAGCTTTAAGCTCAATATTTTAAGAATGACAAAGAATTTACTTAGTATTTTGTGTATGTCTTAACAGCTATAACTAGAATAATACCTATTTGATTCTTAATATAACTAAATTAAGAAATTGATTCAAAAACACTACATGTCTATGAATCCTCTGGTATTGCCTTGGGAGGACTAAATGTTGCCAATGAATATATTTTACAGAAGAGGAGTTTGTTCAAACAAAAGTTTTGATCAAAATAATTCGATAGAAGATAGAGTGGATCATATATCTTTAGCTTTATTACTTAAAAGCATATTAAAAAGAAATTTAAATCCAACAACCATAAATGTCAATGCTGAAGTTAAAGCTTGGCAACAGAAACTAGTTCATAATAGAGTCATACCCTATTATTAATATTATTGACCAATCAATTAATAAGCGAAATCCAAACATTATTTAAGCAATCAACAGATTGTAATTGGGAACCATTACTTTTAACTCATCGAAAATAACAAAATAGAATATCTCATTGTCCCTACTCTTATTAAAAAAGAGCGATTAGCGGATTATTTAACGGGTAGAAACGCTACTTACCCTTCTAAATCGGCAATAAAAAAGGCAATAAAAAAGGGACTAATAGAAGTAGGTAATACACCTATGAGTACAGCAAAATTGATAACTGGAGGAGAATCCATTTCCATACAACAAGATTCAATTCAGACAACTAATCGAAAATTAGTATTCCCATTGGAAGTCCTATTTGAAGATGATTACCTAGCAGTCATAAACAAACCTCCCGGAATATTGGTCAGCGGAAATGCATTTAAAACAATCGACAATGCATTGGTGCAAAACCTCAAATTATCGACAATGCCTGATGGATGCAAGCCAAGAGCCGTTCATAGATTAGACTACCCTACAACCGGATTACTTTTAATTGGCAAAACAAGAGACTCAATCACAAACTTAAATCAACTATTTGAAAATAAAACGATTCAAAAAAGTTACTTGGCAATCTCTATCGGAAAAATGGAACCTAAAGGTCAAATTCAAGAACTGATTGATGGAAAGCCGGCTGAAACGAATTACAAGGTGCTATCTTCTGTAAAATCGAAAAGGTTCAATTACCTTAATTTGCTACTGTTGCACCCAAAAACAGGCCGCAGGCATCAATTAAGAAAGCACCTAGCTCACGTTGGGAATCAAATATTAGGAGATCGAGAATATGGCAAGCCAGAGTTCCTTTTAAAAGGAAAAGGAATGTATTTGCATGCCTGTAAACTCGAATTTATTCATCCCTTCAGTAAAGAGCCAGTTTCCTTTCAGTCTAGAATCCCGAAAAGGTTTCAAAAAATAGTTAGTAATGATTTTGGCATTGAACGCAATTAATGTTACAAGCAAGAGGTTGTGTTTTATAAATTCAATCTAACTCCCGATAAACTCTTATTTTTGTGTTCAATCGAAAGTAATCCTATGAAAAGAATTCTTTTATTAACCCTTGTTGTTATAAGCTTTACCGCTTGTTTAAAAGAAGATGGTCTAAGTCCTAATACGAATGCGTCACCATTAGCACAGCAAACTGTGGTAATGGACACTACTGGAAGTGGAACATCAGGCGGCGGCGGAACAACTGGTGGAGGTTCGAGCGACCCCCAGTTCTTTAACTACACCTTAGATGGACAGACTGTAAACCTAACAGAACCACAATTTACAGGTTCTACCGGTTTTGGACAAATCATAAGTCAACTCACAGGTTCTGAATTTTTTCAAGTAGCACTTACACTTGCCGGAAGAAGTTTCCCTGACACGACAAGACTGAGTATTTTCTCTAACACAGTTGTCTACAATGAAACGGTAACAAAACGCTATAATGGGGAGTCGGGTATGTTCATCTTTACAACTGATAGCCCTGAAAAAATTACGGGTAATTTTGATATGGTTATGACAAATGAGGCAAACGCAAACGACTCAATTATCGTAACAAATGGCTCTTTTTCAGTCAATAAATAAAACACTTATAGTATTCCACTTACTACAAACACCAACTAGTTCATCTTCTTTCGCTTTACCAAAAAGGGAAGTAATACTTGATTAAAATCTTTGCCAATATCTGCGGCTACGTAATCTATTCCGTACTGACCACACTTTAATCGCAGTTCCTTTTCACGAGACTTTACTTCTGCAATGTACTTTTCCTTTACCTCATTTGGATTAAGTTTCACCTCCTCTCCCGTCTCCATATCTACAAAACGATACGGACGGTTTTCAAACTCGAAATCTAATTCTTTGGATTTATCGACGACATGAAATAAAATCACTTCGTGCTTGTTGTGTTTTAGATGTTGTAGAGCATTAATTAGATCATCTTCTCGGTCAGAATTGTCGAACATATCACTAAAAATAATCACTAACGAACGCTTGTGAATCATTTCAGATATGTGATGTAAACTATCAACTGCACTTGTTGTTTTTTGTGACAATTCGGCATCTAATAACTTTTCCAGTTCATTAAAAACAAGTCGTTGATGGGAAGCGCTAGACTTTGCCTCTGAGTGAAATTCTATCTTATCAGAAAAGGTACTTAATCCGTATGCATCTCTCTGACGACGAAGTAACTCAACCATAGCAGCAGCTGCATAAATAGAAAACTCTAACTTATTCTGTTGCTCTTTTTTAGTCTTTTCAGGAAAGAGCATGGAAGATGAAACATCCACAACAATCCGGCAACGAAGATTGGTTTCTTCCTCGTATCGCTTCACGAAAAGCTTATCCGTTTTTGCCAGTAATTTCCAGTCTAAATGCCTTGTAGACTCTCCTGTATTGTACAATCTATGTTCAGCAAACTCAACGGAAAAGCCATGAAATGGACTTTTATGCAATCCTGTAATAAAACCTTCTACCACCTGCTTCGCTAGCAATTCTAATTTGCTGTATGCTTGAATCCTAGTTCTGTCGATACCTGTCATGCGTTAAAGATACTTTGAAAAGATTGGTTTGTAAATATTTAATTCACAAAAAAACCTCAAATTTTGTAATGCTTAGACTATGCTCAGTATGACAAAATTTGAGGTTTTTTGAATTTGTTTCAGAAAATCTTACGCCATCTGAGCGTCAAGCTTTCCTGCGTATGCAGATTTTGCTGCAGCACCTACTTGCTTGTCAACAATTTCTCCATTCTTGAAAAACAAAACAGTTGGAATGTTTCTAATTCCGTATTTCGCTGAAATCTCAGGATTGTGATCAACGTTTACTTTTCCTACAACAGCTTTGCCTTCGTATTCTGTATGTATTTCGTCAACAACTGGTCCAACCATTCTGCATGGTCCACACCATTCTGCCCAGAAATCAACCAATACTGGCTTATCTGATTTTAATACTAACTCTTCAAAATTTGCGTCTGTTAATTCTATTGCCATAATTCCTATTTTTAATTTATTCTATTGTTCTGTTCCTTTCTTCAAAGGTACTTCAGTTTTAATTCTTTTTCAAAGATACAACTTCAATAATTTCACCATTCTAATTCACAAGACAAATTGGCATTAATTTACTTTAAACTCAACATTTGGTCGGTTTTGGAGCTCTTCAATTAAGCTATTTGTCAAATTCACCTTAATTTCTCGAGACTTTAGTTGAACTGTATTCTTATTCTTTCTATCTACAATCGCCACTCCCAAAGTACAGCTTCCCAATTTTTCTTTCCGCAATTCTTTTAACCAGTTCACCATTTCGGTATCTACTGCGTCGTGCTCTACTTTAATGGTAATGTGCTTTGCCAATTTATCTCTTAATTCTGACAATAATTCAATCGATGAAATTTTAAATTCTAAGTCATCTCCCCAAGCTCTCTTCTGCGATTTTCCCCTCATGTAAAGAAACCAACCTGTGTTTAGGTAACCTTTAAACTTTACATAATCATCCCCAAATATGAAAAAACTGTGAGAATCCTCGTATCCCTCGAAATCGAGTATTCCAAAAGGTTTTCCAGTTTTTGTCATTCTATGCTGAACACCTGTTACAATGCCAGCCATTTTCATTTCCCCTTTTTTGGCAGCCAATTCTAAACTTTGTAAGTCTTTGACCTTTGCATTACAAAAATTATTAATCTCAAATTTAAAATCATCCAATGGGTGCCCCGATAAATAGATCCCAACGACGTCTTTCTCTTTTGAAAGCTTCTCCATGGTGCCCCACTCTTCACATTGCGGAATTTCTGGTTCAGGTATGGTTACCTCAGATTCACCTCCAAATAAGGATGCTTGCGCCGAGTTTTCAGACTCTTGATGGTTCGCTCCATACTTAATCGCCTTTTCTATGAAAGGAGCTGATCCATCAGCAGAGTGAAAGTATTGTGCTCGGTGAATGCCTGCAAAAGAATCGAAGCCTCCTGCTAATGCTAAACTTTCAAATGCCTTTTTATTCGCCGAGCGTAAGTTGATTCGTTTGGTAGCATCAAAAATAGACTCGTATTTACCATGCTCTTTTCGTTCGTTCACAATTGCTTCAACAGCGCCTTCTCCTACTCCTTTTAAAGCTCCAATTCCAAAACGAATTTCCTTGTTCTTATTTACAGCAAACTTAAAGGCACTCTCATTAATATCAGGGCCTAACACTGTTGTACCCATTCTGCGACACTCCTCCATAAAGAAGGTAATTTTCTTGATGTCGTTCATGTTATTGGTCATTACCGCCGCCATATATTCTGCAGGGTAATTTGCTTTTAAATAACCAGTTTGGAACGCTACTACTGAATAAGCAGCTGAATGCGACCGGTTAAATCCATATTCAGCAAACTTTAGCATGATGTCGAAAACACTTTCAGCATGCTTCTTCTCCACTTGATGGAGTTTTTCTGCGCCTTCAACAAACTTTATTTTTTGCTCCTGCATGACATCCATCTTCTTCTTTCCCATCGCTCTACGAAGAATATCTGCTTCTCCTAAGGAGTAACCTGCCATAATTTGAGCTGCTTGCATAATCTGCTCCTGATATACCATAATGCCGTAGGTATTTTTCAGTAAATCAGTCAATATATCATGCGGGTATTCTACGTCTACGTCTCCTCGCTTTCGAGAGATAAACAATTCAATAAATTGCATTGGTCCCGGTCGATACAGGGCGTTCATTGCAATTAAATCCTCAAGGTCAGTTGGTTTTAAGTTTTTCAGGTGCTTCTGCATTCCTGCAGACTCAAATTGAAACGTACCGTTTGTCTCTCCTCTTTGGTATAATTCATACGTTTTTACATCATCAAGTGGAATCTCGTCTGGATCAATTTCAACTCCGTGATTCTCTTTTATTAAGGCAATTGCATCTTTTATAATGGTTAAGGTCTTAAGACCCAAGAAATCCATTTTTAACAGACCAGCATCTTCAACTACCTTGTTGTCAAATTGAGTTAAGAGTAAATCCGAATCTCTCGATGTGCAAACTGGTACGTAATTCGTAATGTCATCAGGTGAAATAATGATTCCACAAGCGTGAACTCCTGTATTCCGAACAGACCCCTCTAATGTTTTGGCATAGTTCAGCGTTTGACCGGTCAAGTCATCCACATTAATCAAGCGCCTTAGCTCTTTTGCTTGAATAAACTCCTCAGCGTTTAATTTTTGTTTTAACTCTTTCTCCTCTAGCTCAAAAATCTTTTTCAAAGAAGTATTCGGCACCATCTTAGCCACCTTATCTACTTCAGAAAGCGGTAAATCCAACACTCTACCAACGTCTCGAATGGACGACTTGGCTGCCATTGAACCATAGGTAATAATTTGTGCTACTTGGTTCTTGCCGTACTTATCTACAACGTAATCAATAATCTTCGAACGACCTTCATCGTCAAAATCAATATCAATATCAGGCATCGACACCCGTTCGGGATTCAGAAATCGTTCAAAAAGTAGGTTGTACTTAATCGGATCAATATTCGTAATTCCTACACAATAGGCTACAGCTGAACCTGCTGCAGAACCCCTTCCCGGACCAACCGAGACTCCAATTTCACGAGCAACCGTAGTAAAATCTTGAACAATCAAGAAGTACCCAGGAAACCCCATGTTGGCAATAATTTTTAACTCAAAATCAAGTCTTTCAACCGTTTCAGCCGATAACTCTCCCCAACGTTTTTGAGCACCTTTGTACGTTAAATACCTCAAATATTCATCTTGAGTTTTAAAATTCCCCGGCAAGGTATAGTTGGGCAGTAATATATCCCGTTTTAACTCAGGAGGAGTTATTTTGTCTACAATCAAGTTGGTGTTATCCAATGCATGAGGAACATCTTTAAAGAGCTCCCCCATTTCTGCCTGAGTTTTGAAGTAGAAATTAGAATTAGGAAAACCAAAACGATACCCTTTTCCGTAGCCTTTTGGCGTACTCATTTTGTCCCCCGTATTTACGCACAAAAGAATGTCGTGAGCTGTCCAATCATCTTCTTCAACGTAGTGAGAATCATTGGTAGCAATTAGAGGTACATTGTATTTTTCAGACCATTTAATTAAAATCTGATTTACATCTTCTTGGGTCTTTCCTGTTCCATCAATTTCACCAATACCATGGCGTTGAAGCTCTATGTAATAATCATCACCAAATAAATTCCACCATTCAACAAAGGTTTTCTCAGCATCTTCTTCGCTTTTAAAAAGTATAGCTTGTTGAATAACAGAAGCAATACAACATGTTGTTGCAATTAAACCTTCTTTGTATTGTTTTAGCAACTCTAAATCTATTCTTGGATACTTGGAGTACAAACCCTCCATGTAACCCAAAGAGCAAAGCTTCGATAGGTTCTCGTAGCCTCGCTGATCTTTCGCCAACAGCAGTTGATGATACCTTTTATCTTTTGTTCCTCCTTTAAATTCTTTCTGATGCCTGTCTTCTACTAAATAAAATTCGCAACCTACAATGGGCGTGACTCCAGCTTTTGCTGCTTCTGCAACAAATTGAAATGCTCCAAACATGTTGCCATGATCCGTCATCGCAACTGCTCGCATATTATCGGCCTTTGCCTTTTGCATTAACGATGCAATTGGTGCAGCACCGTCTAACAATGAAAATTGCGTATGTACATGAAGGTGAGAGAAATTTGGCATTTAGTATGTTGTTTTTCGAGGACTTTAAATGTAATCAAAGGACTCTTTAAATTTTATCACTGTTGAAAAGAAATGGAGGATAATGGGATACGAAATTATAAGTGTAAAATTGGAAGTTAAAAAATAATAAATTCGAAATAACAGATGAACGTTGAACGCATAATATAAGTCAATCAATCTATTGTATAACAGCCACTCTCATTCAGAGTTCAACAATTAAAGCAAATCCTTGTTGTCCTTCTAAATGTACCAGATGAACCTTCTAACAGCAATACTAATTTTTATGTCTCAAACCTTAGTTCTCCACGACTTTTCAAACGATAGTAAAAACCAATGGCAAATTGTAGACGATGTCGTTATGGGAGGCCGATCTTCAGGGGAATTCACAATAAATAAAAATGGCCACGGAGTGTTCTTCGGATCTGTTTCTACAGCGAACAACGGAGGTTTTTTTTCATTGAGAAGCTCTATTAAAACGGAAGATTTGTCAGAAAAAAAGGTGTTTGTG
>CAJJAT010000020.1 GCA_905182175.1 Flavobacteriales bacterium UBA1494
GCAACAAATGTGATACTCACGGCCAAGGCAAAAAAGCAACTAAGACGTTTTGAGGATCTTGGGTATGGAAAACTACCGATTTGTATGGCTAAAACCCAAAAAAGCTTAAGCGACAACGAAAAACTACTTGGGCGTCCAGAAAACTTCGATATCCACATTCGTGAATTTGAAATTGCCACAGGTGCAGGTTTTATAATTCCGATTGCAGGCAATATACTTAGAATGCCAGGCTTGCCTGTGAAACCTTCTGCCGAAAAAATTAAGATGGATATTAACGGTAAAATAGAAGGTCTATTTTAGGGCGGTTTACAAATAAATTGCAGCATTGAATCTACAGCTTACCGAATTAGGTATTTGTCTTACTCTGTCTCTTTACTTCAAAAAGCTACTTAATCAGCCTACCACTCTCCTCTAAATACTTCTTTTGCGGGACCGACTAACCAAATGTTTTCGAAAATAGTTTGAGCCTTTCGCTCTAATTCAATTCTCAAATTACCGCCTTTGGTTACAATATTTATGGCAGGCTGCTTGGAGTTCATTTGGTGTAAAAAACTAATGGCAACCGCAGTTACTCCTGTTCCACAAGAAAGAGTTTCATCCTCTACTCCCCTTTCATAGGTTCGAACTTTCAAGTAATCTTCATGCACACTTACAAAGTTTACATTGGTCCCTTTCTCAATAAATTGTTCTGAATTACGTATCGTCATTCCTTCCTGGTAAACATCTACTAAGTCAGCATTTCTAACATACTTTATATAATGCGGCGAACCAGTTTGAATAAAATAGTCAGACCCAACTCTTTCTATTTCTGTAACATCACCCATTTTTGTAGCAAATTGTCCCTCTTCAATTCTTCCTTCGTGCATTCCATCAATGGCAATAAAATGAGATTGGGTTCCAATTATCCCAAGTTTTTGAGCAAAAGCCTGAGCACAACGACTACCGTTCCCACAAAAACTTTGTGTTCCATCAGCATTGTAATAGTCCATCACAAAATCAGCTTCCTCATGATCTTTTAAAATTATTAAACCATCTGCTCCAATTCCGTACCTGCGATTACACATCTTTAGAATTTGATCATCTGAAAAATTAATGGGTTTTTTTCGTCCATCAATCATGATGAAATCATTGCCCGTTCCTTGATATTTGTAAAATTGAACACCCATACTTCCCTCTATTTACAGTTGCTGCGAGCTTAACAAGTTTTAACATGGCCACTAGATCATTCCGCTAAAAGTAGCGTTTAACTTGTAATTCGCAGGTGCGAAGTTAAACGCTAAAAATTTAAAACTTATGAAAAATTTATTCGGGGGCTTTTTAATGGCAATGTTGGGAGGAGCGTTATCAGTTGGAATTTATAAATATACCGAGCCGCAAACAATTCCTTCAACAATAGTTAAAGAGCAGGAAAAATCAACTTTGGTAAATTTGATACCTGCAGAACCTTCAGGTAATATTGATTATACTACGGCAGCAGAATTAACAGTAAACGGTGTAGTTCATGTTAAAACAGAAGGGATTGTAGAGTACAATCAACAAGGATTTGATCCAATGAGGCAGTTCTTTAATGGCGATGGTAATTACAATAAAAAATACCGTCAACCGGTGAAGGGATCAGGTTCAGGTGTAATAATATCTAATGACGGCTACATCGTTACTAACAATCATGTAATCGAAAAAGCAGATAAAATTAAAATTACTCTCAACAACAAAAAAACTTATGTAGCAGAGGTTATTGGAACTGATCCAACAACCGACATAGCTTTATTAAAAATTGAAGAAGCAGGTTTACCCTACATATCCTACGGAAATTCAGATGAATTAAGAGTTGGAGAATGGGTTTTAGCCGTGGGAAATCCGTTCAACCTAACTTCTACCGTAACCGCGGGCATTGTTTCAGCAAAGGGCAGGGATATTGACATATTAGGAAATGACCCATTTACTGGAACCTCCTCAATTGAATCATTCATTCAGACTGATGCAGCCGTGAACCCCGGAAATAGCGGCGGTGCTTTGGTGAACACAAAAGGAGAGCTTATTGGCATAAACGCTGCTATTAAATCAAATACAGGTTCATTTGCCGGTTATTCCTTTGCCATACCATCAAATATTGTAAAAAAGGTTGTTAGTGATTTAAAAGACTTCGGAATGGTCCAACGAGCTTACATCGGGGTACAAATCCAAAATTTAACAGAAGAACTTGCAGAAGAGATTGGAGTCACAGATTTGGAAGGTATCTATGTGAACAAGCTAATGGATAATGGTTCGGCAAAAGATGCCGGAATAAAAGAAGGCGATATTATTAAAGAAGTAGAAGGCATTGAAGTAAACTCTGCAACTGAATTACAGGCTAAAGTTGGAGAATTCAGACCAGGTGATAAGATCACAGTTGTATTAATTCGACAAGGAAAAGAATTAACCAAAATTGTTACCCTTAAAAACATGGAAGGAAACACTTCTATTATTAAAGAGTCGGATAATCAGTTAATGAAAACATTGGGAGCAAAGTTTAACGATGTAAACAAAAAGTTGAAATTGGAATTGAAATTAGATGGCGGTGCTCAAGTTGAGTCTATTTTTCAAGGCAAATTCAAAAATGCCAATATTAGAGAAGGGTTTATTATAACTCGAGTGGATAAAATGGAAGTAAAAGATGTGGATCAGTTGTTAGAAATCCTTTCAGAAAAGAAAAACGAAGGCGTTTTGTTACAAGGCATTTATCCAAATGGAAGAAATGCATATTACGGTGTAGGCTTATAGTATAATTTACCTTTAGCGAAACTCTCCAATTGTAGGAATAGTCTACGGTTGGAGAGTTTTTTTGTTTATTAATTTTTTATTATTTAAGTTATATTTTAACGAATTTTGCAAATCTAAAATAACACTCTCTTAATTATTAAAAAACACATCACAGAAATGAAAAATGCTGTAGAATTTGAATCTGAGTTAAATAACTACGTAGACCGTGAAAAGCAAGCTGTAGACCTTAACAACACCTTAGGTCAATTGCTTTATGGACAGTCAGTTGAATTAGTTCTTTTCAGAGACCACCTAGTTGATAGAAGTATCTCTGAGTTATTAAAAATGCATAAGAATGCGCAAAACATAACTAACAAAGAAGTGGATGTTTACGATACTGCTGATTTAGCGAAAGAATTGTTAGACATTGATTTAGCCCCATCCAAAATAGACATTGGAAAATTAGCTGCTGATTGGAAGGATGAAGGTTCTAACTACGCTTCAAAATCCGAATTTGTAAAATATAAATTAAGCCATATTGTTGGTGGTAAAAAAGACGCTATCGAGCCTAAAGATGTTATTCTTTATGGTTTTGGGAGAATTGGTAGAATTGCTGCTAGAGAATTAGTGAAGCAAGCTGGAAAAGGCCAGCAACTAAGACTAAGGGCAATTGTTACTAGAGGCGACAATGCTGTAGCGTTGGAGAAAAGAGCATCGTTATTAAGAAGTGACTCTGTTCACGGAGCATTTAATGGCTCTGTTGAAGTAGATACCGGCAACAGAACGATGACCATCAATGGTCAAACCGTTCAAATGATTGATGGCCAGCAGCCTGATGAAATCGATTACACGGCATATGGAATTAAAGATGCGTTAGTAATTGACAACACTGGGGTTTTTACGAATAAAGAAGCACTAAGCCGTCACTTAAAGTCGAAAGGGGTTTCTAAAGTGATTTTAACTGCTCCAGGTGCTGAGATACCAAATATTGTTTATGGGGTAAACCATAAAACAGATGTTGATTTAGAATCTCATACTATTCTTTCAGCTGCATCTTGTACAACAAATGCTATCGTGCCTGTTTTAAAGGTAATTAACGATATATTAGGTATCGAAAAAGGACACATTGAAACGGTACATGCCTACACCAACGATCAAAACTTGTTGGACAACATGCACAGAAAAACACGAAGAGGTCGTTCTGCTGCTATTAACATGGTAATTACTGAAACCGGTGCCGGAAAAGCAGTTACTAAAGTCATACCTTCATTGGCCAATAAATTAACTGCAAATGCTGTTAGAGTTCCTACTCCTAATGGTTCTTTAGCCATTATGAATCTATCTGTTGGAAAAGAAACAAACATTGAAGAGGTAAATACCATTTTAAGAAAAGCTGCTTTAGAGGGTGAATTGGTCAATCAGATTTATTTTGGAACGGATGCAGAAACTGTTTCTAGCGACATTATTGGAAATTCTTGTTGTTCGGTATACGATAGTCCTGCAACATTGATTTCTCCGGATAAAAAGAACGTTGTTCTTTATGTTTGGTACGACAACGAATTCGGATATACGAAACAAGTAATTCGTTTAGCGAAGTATTTTGCTCGAGTAAGAAGGTTGATTTATTATTAGTATGCATCCATTACATTGAATTAAAGCCTCTTCTCATACGAAGGGGCTTTTTTGTACCTTTAACTCAAGTTGTTAATCATATATAGAAAAAAACTAATTCTTCTGCTACTAGCTATAGCGACAATTCAAACGCTATCGGCCCAAAAAAGTATAACAGATTTTGTTACATCTTGGAAAACCGATAACTCTGCATTAACCGGAAATGATAGTTCGCTTTACTTGAATATAGATTCAAATTTTACCTACAACTATGAAGTGGATTGGAATAACGACGGAATTTTTGATACCTCGGGAGTAACAGGAGGTATTTTTCATCAATATGGCTCTCCGGGGGTCTACACTATTCGAATAAGAGGTTTATATCCTTCCATTCAATTTGGTCATATTTACTTCTTTCAATACCAAGAAAACAAGAGTAAGTTAATAGAAATCAATCAGTGGGGTAATCAACAATGGAAATCATTGATTCGTGCATTCATGGGATGCGACAGCATGAATTGCTTGGCCACAGATGTTCCTATTTTAGATAGTGTAAATAACTTAATGGCCACATTTGCAAACTGTAGCTCTTTCAACGCAAATATTAATCAATGGGATGTCTCGAATGTAGAAAGTTTACAAGCCACCTTTTCTAATAATTTTTTATTCAACCAGCCTTTGGGAAATTGGAATGTAGCTAGAGTAAAATCGTTGTCTTACACTTTCTACAATGCCCACTACTTCAATCAAAATATCAACAGTTGGCAGGTTGACTCTGTAAGATACTTTGCAAATGCGTTCACTAGCGCAAGATCATTTAATCAACCACTTAGCAATTGGAACGTTAGCAGAGGAACTAACCTAAGCGCTATGTTTTCGTATGCAGAGTCGTTTAATCAAAATATAAACAGTTGGAATATTTCTAACGCAAGCATTATAGTTGGCATGTTTATTCATGCAAAAAGTTATAATCAGCCAATGGATAACTGGGATGTTTCCGGATTATCAAGTCTAGCTCACCTTTTTCATGGAGCTGAAAGCTTCAATCAAGATTTGTCTTCTTGGAACACTTCTTATGTTAATTCATTCTCTCAGATGTTTTTGAACGCAAAATCTTTTGATCGGAATTTAGGCAGTTGGGATTTGAGCAGCTTAGGAGTTGCATACAACACGTTCGATTCTTCCGGAATATCTACTGCAAACTATGACAGCACACTAATTGCTTGGAACTCGAAATACCGTAATCGTAATGTTACCATTGGAGCTAGTGATATAACCTATTGCTCATCAGCTGCTGCTAGAATTTCGTTAATTGCTAACGGTTGGACATTTATAGGTGACACAATAAGTCCTACTTGTGTTGTTACTGAGTTAAAGGAACAGAATACTGCTCATGAAAACAGTTTTAAGATATTCCCGAACCCGACAAATGGAATTACAAACCTAGAAATTATGTATACTGAATCTGAACAAAGTGTTTTGATCTATAATCAGATGGGACAAATGGTGAGAAAGGTTCGAATTACAGAAGGCAACAATAAAATGGATTTAAGCTGTCTGACGAACGGAATCTATTATCTGCGTATTGGAAATGAAAGTGAGAAAATAGTCGTCCAACATTAGTCATTTTACGGGTTCACTTTATCGAACAAGTAATTCGCTTAACAAAGTATTTTGCACAAATTAGAAGATTGATTTATTATTAGTAGAATTTCAAAATCTAGCACTAAACAGTCTTTCCAACTTTCAACAGAATAGTCGAAGTAGACAATTATAAAACTAAAAATCCCCGAAGAATAATCTTCGGGTATTCATTTAAGCGTTAGAATATCAACCTTTAAAACATTAAAGTTTATCAGTCAGTTTTTATGAATAAAACCGTTTGTCGTTCGTTTTTACGAATGAGTTGAAAAAAGTAAGTGCCTGTTCTTAAGAAGCGGACATCTATGCCATTTGAAAAACTGATTCTTTCTTCTTTCAACAATTGGCCTTGCTGGTTAAAATTTGAACAACATCTCAATTTTCAAACTCATCTGAGTATATAAAATCTCTTGTAGGATTTGAATAAATAGCCACATTTCTGCTCAGCTTTTGCTCTTGAATACTAGTTAAAACTCCGATTGGAATTTTGGTCAACTGTAAAAAAATAGAATCATCTGACCATGCATTTGAGAAGTAGCTACCTAGAATTAAATTACTGTTGTTGTCAGAAATTAAACCAAAAAGTCTATGATTTTTTAAACCAAACAACCTTAGACTATCCAATATACCATTTGAATCTAACCTCACAATTGGAACTGTGCGATAAATCGGACCGTAAATATAATTATTACTAAAGTCAGAAGTACCCGCAATGTACCTAAAGCCATTAGAATCAACAAATCCAAACATTATATCATCTTTAGTTGAATCTCCGTATGTGTTATAACTTATTAAACTACTATCCCTGGCTATTTTGCAATTGTAGTATTGCCACCTTTGAATTCCTGAAAAATCCGTATCGGCCATTCCGTGCATTTCAATGCCATATGGTTTTACTTCATACTTGATAGTTCTTGCACCTCTGTAACCATTGTTATTAGCTATAATTGCAACGATTGAATTTGTGATACCAAGTTTTGTTTCAGTTTCAAAATTATACCTGTTTAGCATAACAAATTCGCTGTTAAGTGGCGCACCCATTGTAAGAAACGAATCGTTCATTGGATTTATTTTAGGATTGTTAAAAATATTCAATTAAAAGTCTTTCGTCACATCGAAATTATTAAAATATATTAACCTAGATGACAACACATTACACATCAAATCGTGCCTTCTCAAATAGTTCAGCATACCATTATTATGGTAAGTTGGGATGTACACTTCTGAATTGTAAACTATTGGATTATCAAATATTAATTCTTACCGATGTCTAATCGTAAACAATAGAGAATCCTTCGTGTAATCGTTAAAGGCAGTGTAAAAAGAAGATAAAATTTATGGAATCACCCGTAAGAATCAAACTAGTTAAATGATATTTTAACCCTGTAAAATCATCCTTAAGTGGTAAAACAATAAAACCAAATTCACCAAATATGTTTGATGGCAAATAACTTGTGTCTCGACTCCAAATTTGATTTTTTATGTAACCATTTGTAAACCTATTTATGTTTACAGTAACCACTGAAACACCAGATAGTAAGTTTGAAGAATCACCCGTTATCAGTTGCGTTAAAACAACTAAAGAATCATCTTTAAGTTGAGAGTCGTACCAAATTTAGGTGTGGAGTTATCCACTTATTGTCCTCTAAAATTTGAATGCAATAGCAACGATGTACGTTATAATTTCAAAGGTGTTTGACATATCTTTAATTTAACTTCATTAGATTATTACACAAAACAATATTTCGACTATCGCTCAATGGGACAACATTTCGACTATCGCTCAATGAGACAACAACATTTCGACTATCGCTCAATGTAACAAATACCATTTCGACTATCGCTCAATGGAACAACACTTCCACTAGCGCTCAATGGGACAAAGGAAAGGCGATGTTAGTTAAATTGTCATGCTGAACGATAGACGAAGCACAGGCAATTTAAACATTGCGTTCTTTTACGCTTTAAATCCTACTTCTTAAATTCAGAAACCGTCTTTCTTATTATACCAACACATTCGTGTAATTGTTCCTCTGTCATTACCAATGGTGGTGCAAAACGAATAATGTTACCATGTGTTGGCTTTGCTAATAATCCGTTATCTCTTAACTTCATACATAAATCCCAAGCGGTAGAGCTGTCTTCCGTGTCGTTAATTACAATAGCGTTCAACAAGCCTTTTCCTCTCACTTTCACCAACAAGTCAGACTCATCCACTAATTTTTGAATCTCAGCTCTGAAAATATTTCCAAGACTATCTGCACGTTCAGCTAATCTCTCTTCTCTCACCACTTCTAAAGCAGCAATGGCAACCTTTGCTGCAACGGGGTTGCCGCCAAAAGTAGACCCATGCTGACCTGGCTTAATTACCATCATTATATCGTCATTTGACAATACTGCACTAACAGGATATGCTCCACCTGATAATGCCTTTCCAAGAATTAAAACATCAGGTTTAAATCCAGCTTTTGAATCACACTTTGGTGTTTCACAATTACAGCCTTTGCAAACCGCTAATAAACGACCTGTTCTTGCAACTCCCGTTTGTACTTCGTCTGCAATAAACAATCCGCCCGCAGCTTGCACCATTTTACAAGCTCTTTCAATGTAATCTTCATCAGGTGTAAAAACACCCGCTTCACCTTGAATTGGTTCCACCAACATTCCTGCTATGTTTGGCAATTTCAACACTTCTTCTAAAGCATTTAAATCGTTGTAAGGAATGCTTACAAAACCGGATGTAAATGGTCCAAAATTATCTCTTGCATTCATATCATCCGAAAAAGAGACAATTGTTGTTGTTCTGCCGTGGAAATTTCCTTCGCAAACAATAATTGTTGCTTGATCTTCTGCAATTCCTTTTTTCTCGTAAGCGTATTTCCTGCACAACTTAATTGCAGTTTCAACAGCTTCTGCTCCTGTGTTCATCGGCAAAACTTTGTCGTAATCGAAAAAATTAGTTACGTATTGCTCGTATTCTCCTAAAACATCATTATAAAAAGCACGTGAAGTTAACGTCAACGTCTCCGCTTGCGCCTTCATAGCCTCTACAATTTTAGGGTGGCAATGCCCTTGATTTACAGCAGAATATGCCGACAAAAAATCATAATAATGCTTTCCTTCTACGTCCCAAACATGAACTCCTTGCCCTTTTTTTAAAACCACCGGTAAAGGGTGGTAATTGTGCGCTCCGTGCTTCTCTTCAATAGCGATTAACTCTTCACTGGTCTTCTTGGTATCTGTCATCATAATTATATGTCTTTTGTTCTATCTTCCACTCTCAACAAAGTTATTTAAAATAGAACGAATGCTAAAGTACATGCACAAGAAAGATGCTATTTTTGCAGCATGGGAAGAAAGAACAGAAATCGCAAGCCTCTTTTAGAAAACGTCACCATTTTAGATATGGCTGCTGAAGGTAAATCTTTAGCTAAAGTGGACGATAAAGTAGTATTTGTGCCACAAACTGTTCCAGGAGATGTAGTTGACATTCAGGTTACCAAAAAGCGTAAGAGCTATATGGAAGGTCGAGTAACGAAGTTTCATTCTTATTCTGACAAAAGAGTAGATGCTTTTTGCAAGCATTTTGGGGTATGTGGCGGTTGCAAATGGCAATTTATAAGTTATGACGATCAATTGGCGAACAAACAACGCAACGTTACCGATGCGTTAACTCGAATTGCAAAGGTTGAATTACCTGAAATAATGCCTATTCTACCCTCAAAGGAAACTACATTTTACAGAAATAAATTAGAGTTTACCTTCTCTAACAAGGAGTGGTTGACACAAGAACAAGTTGAGTCCGGCGAAAATTTTGAAAATAGAAATGCACTTGGTTTTCACGTTCCAGGTCGTTTTGACAAGGTGCTTAACGTTGAAAAATGTTGGTTACAAGGAGAGCCCTCAAATTCTATTCGTGATTGGGTTCGAGAATATGCTCTGAGCAATGATTTAACTTTCTTCGATTTAAGAGAGCAAGTTGGTTTTTTAAGAAACCTGACAATCAGAACATCTAGCAATGGAGAGGTGATGGTCATTTTCGCGCTCCACGAAGCTCAGGAAGAAATTAGAACTGCAATGTTGACTGAATTCAAAAAAGCTTTTCCACAAGTAACTTCCATTTTATACGTTATTAATGAAAAGCGCAACGATACCATTGGTGATTTAGAAATTGAATGCTTCAGCGGAAGGAATCACATTTTTGAAGAAATGAAGGCCTTCGGTAATGATCAGGTTTTAAAATTTAAGATTGGACCAAAATCATTTTACCAAACCAATTCTGCACAAGCAGCAGAATTGTATAGAATTACAGCAGAGTTTGCAAATATTCAAGCTACCGAAACAGTCTATGATTTGTATACGGGAACAGGAACCATTGCCAACTTTGTTGCTAGTAAAGCCAAAAAAGTAGTTGGTGTAGAATACGTGGAAGATGCAATAAAAGATGCAAAGCTTAATTCAGAATTTAATAAAATTGAAAATACTGATTTCTTTGCAGGAGATATGAAAGACGTTTTCACAAAAGAATTTGTTGCAACAAATGGACAGCCAGATGTTATTATTACTGATCCGCCACGAGCGGGAATGCATACAGATGTGATTGATGTAATGTTAAATTTAGAAGCACAACGAATTGTATACGTTAGTTGTAACCCCGCAACCCAAGCAAGAGATTTACAATTGTTAGATGCCAAATACAAGGTGACCAAAGTTCAACCAGTTGATATGTTTCCACATACCCACCACGTTGAAAATGTAGTATTATTAGAGTTGAAATAGAAACAAATGGGACTTTTAAATTTTTTTTCAAAAAAGAATGCTGATTTCTTAAAGGACGACGAAATCGAAGCCGCAAACCTATTGCAAAGTATTTGTAACGGTTATGCAAATGGAAACCCTAATTATATTCCCAACGGACTTGTTAAATTATCTTTTGGCATTTATATGATGGCATTTAACCGATCCGATGAAGATATGGTGCCTTTAGAAGTTTTGAATAATTCAGCATTTCTAGCAAAACATCCAAAACTAAAGTTGTATTTGGCTCTTCTCGAGAAAATAAAACTATTTTTAACTAAGGTGGTAAGCGATAAAAAAATTATAGCGAACCACAAAAATCAAAAGCTTTTTAGAGATTTGATTTTGAAAATATTAAAATCTAGTGTTCAGGACATTGAGGCGCTGAAGTCGTAACGTTACTTGCAAAGCCTTAAAACTTACCTAACTTCTTAGTTAATAATTAAGAATTTAATAGCATAAATAATTTTTAGAAATAGTTACTATACATCTTTAGTAAAGCAAAACACCCCCTTCAAATAGAAACTTTCGATTCAAACAGATGCAGGTTTTGTTGTCTTCGGAAAATTCGATTTAAAATACTACCCACATAAAAAGTTAAAGTTGTAGATTTTATAATTACTGAACTATTGGTTGAGTTAAGGACATATCTAAACGGATATAAAAATAAAGTGCCCGCTGCAACAACTCCAATCAGACCCGGCGCATGTATACAGAGAAATAATTCTTTAAACACTGAACGTAAGTAATCCATCTCTAAAAATATGATATATTCATAAATTTTATTACGTAAATTTAAAGTATTTAAAAATATATTTTATGACGTTTAAATATAAAAAGAAGAAGCTAGTCACGAATCTAGTTTTTGGAATTCTTCTGGTTATATTTAGTGCAGGGTCTATTTACTTAGATGAAACGCCCAACTGGATTAATGGAGCAAACTTAGGAGTCGCCTTAACCTACTTGCTAACTTACCTTTATCAAGCAAATTTTCAATACATCTCTATTAAAAACGGCGTTATAAAAGAAACCTCTCTTTTTGGAACAAGTTTACTGCTAAATGAGATTACCTCCTTCAAAAAATTTGGAGGTGACTACTTCATAAAATCTAGAGGAAAAGAAATTTACGTAAACACAGAATTAATTGATCCTGATTCTTTGTTAAAGTTGATAGAGTTTATGGATGGTTTGGAATTAAAAGACGTTAAATTAGTTTAGAGCGTTAGTATCTTTCCCGTTCATTATTTTAGTCAATTTAATATCCCATTTCAACTATCGCTCAATGGAACAAATACTATTGCACAATGTGACAAGGAATTACTTGGTACAGGAGTTTCTTTAAGCTATCATGTATATCGATAGTCGAAGTACAGGCAATTTAACCTTCCCAATCCTTGTCTCTTTTATAGCCTTTCGCTTTTGTCGAGACTTCATTCTTGCAAATTGCATGCTCCTTTAAATCATCCCAATTGCTTTTAATTATTGCCTCTTTTTTCCTCTTACTCCAACCTTTCAACTACTTCTCAAAAGCAATGGCTTTGTCAATGTATTTGAATTCATTTAAAAACACCAACTCTACAGGCCTGCGAGAATGAGTGTAAGAGGTCAGATTTATCCCTTCATTATGCTGTTTAATTCGCAATTCAATATTATTGGTAACTCTCGTATAATAAAAATTATCTGAACATTTTAAGATATAAACGTAAAATGAAAGTCTTTAGCCATATTGTATTATTGATTTTCAAAAAGCACAATTGGTGTCGCTTGTTGCCGCATTTCGACATTCGCTCAATGGACAAAACATTTCGACTAGCGCAATGGGACAAACACAACGACTATCACTCAATGGGACAACAAACATTTCGACTATCGCTCAATGGGACAAAACAAACACTAGCCTCTATCTGCCGATAAGGCCTTTTCAATTCTTGCAACTAAATCTTGTAGATGAGCTTTTGAAGCTCCCGACTGTCTTCCTGCTCCGCTTCTTGCCTTCGACTTCAGACTAACCAAACTGGCTCTAGCCAACGAAGGAATATCTGAATTCATATACACAGATTTTTCATCTGCCAACAATTCAATTAATTCAGCTATGTAAACTTTCTGCAAGTTTCTGCGGTACAAATCAATCTTCTTTCCTGAGGCAAGCTCACTGTAAATTCCCTTTTCCAAATCGAGTAACAAATCAGAAATATCATACGCTGATGTTCCATTAATCGCTTCGTTCTCAATCATTCTGAATAGTCTTTTATCCGAGAGCAAACTACTCAACGTTCGCTCTTGTAAAGATTTAATTCTACTTACATTACCTTGGGCTTCAATTCTTGCCAGAATTTCAGGATTCACTATCCAAACCGGCGTTTCAAAAAGTTGAGCGTTTAAAAAGGTAACGGCTCTTTTTTGCTTTGCTTTTTCGGTGTGCGCATAAATCGAACCCTCTTGGTCGGCGGTTTTTTGCTCTCCTTCAATGCCACCAACATGTGCAGTAACATGCCCCATATATCTTCTATATTGACCAACCATTGCGTTATATAATTCTTCTAAATCATCATACTCTTCACCATCTACTGTCGCCCAATCCATCAACTTCTCGTGGATTCGCTTTAAATTTTTAATTCCTAAATCACTTGCGATCATAGCATCGTCCCCTAAATCTTCTGTTTGAGCAGTTGGATCAGTTGGCAAACCTTGCTGTCTACCAAAATGAAATTGAGGCTGATCTGCTTTGGCAATGATCCATTTATCAATCTCTGCTTCTTCTTGAGCTGCTGTTACTTCTTTACCCAACAATTTATATCCAAACTCAATAGACCAATCGTCGTATTCTCCAATTTGCGGAAAAAAGCTCGTTACTCCATCACCAGGTTGAGCGATGTAGTTAAAGCGGGCATAATCCATAATTGAAGGAGCAGTTCCATGCGTAGAAGTGAAACTTGGCGACCTTAAGGAATCGACAGGGTAGGCAGTACTGGAGCCCATATTATGAGGTAAACCCAATGTGTGACCTACTTCATGTGCGGCAACAAATCGAATAAGCTGCCCCATTACCGCATCATCAAACTTCACTCCTCTTGCTTCGGGATTAATAGCAGCCGTATGAATGAAATACCAATTGCGCAGTAAGTTCATAATGTTGTGGTACCAAAGAATGTCACTTTCCAAAATCTCTCCAGTTCTTGGGTCATGCACATGCGGTCCTTGAGCATTTTGAATATCTGTGGCAATGTATCTAATCACAGAATACCGAACATCTTCTGGAGACCAATCGGGGTCCTCATCAAATGTTGGGGCATACTCTCCTCGAATGGCATTTTTAAATCCTGCACTTTCAAAAGCTTTTGCCCAATCATCAACTCCTTGTTTAATGTACTTCTTCCACTTTTCTGGAGTGGCAGCATCTATGTAATAAACAATTGGTTTAATCGGCTCTACTAATTCTCCACGATTGTATGCGTCCCAATCCTTTGGCTCTAACCTCCACCTTGTAATTAATCTTCTTGTTTCGGCTTTTTGCTCTTCCGACGCATAATCTACCTGGAGTAGTGAAAAGAATCCAACTCTATTGTCCGCAAACCTTGGTTCCATTGGTATAGCAGGTAAAAGAATAAAGGACTGCGTCATACCTATTGAAATAGTCCCTGTAGTTCGATTATCCGGAAGATTGCTCCCATTGTAAGTTAAGATGTGTTTTACCTGAATATTTTCTGGAAAAGCATCCATACCAATAATAAGTGATCGACTTTTATCTAATCCCTTTATCTTGAAACTCTTTCGCTGAGAACTTGATAAAGCTCCAATCATTTCAACATCTGTTGTAAACAGAGCTGTAACATCAATTACAACCGAAGACGAATCTTTCGAAAAAGCTGAAATGTTAAAGGTGCTAATGATAGGCTCAAAATTATTATTTACAACAGAGGTATAAATAGGTGTTCCTTCCTTTGCAACACTATTATACGAAACTGAACGCATTAAAATCTTGTTGTGTAAACGTTGGAAACGAATTACTTGTTGTGGTCTAGACTTCATTCCTGCACCGCCAAAATTTAATCCTTTAACATGACCTGAAATTCTACTCACCACCAATATTTCTTTCTCTAATAATTCTTTTGGCAGCTCAAAATAGTATTTATCATCAACTCTGTGAACACTGAACAAACCACTTTCCGATTCTGCATCTTTCGTTATTATTTTAGCATACACCTTTGGTCCCCCTTTTTTGGTAGAAGCTGCTGCGGAAGTGGTTCCTTTTTTACCTTTCTTTTTTTGCGCCTGTGCGGTTGGCGTTGCAAGTAAAAAAGAAAAAACTGTTGCAATAAGTAACAAGCCTGTTCTCATGTTGACTTTATTTTTCATTGTAAAAATTAGATTTGTTGGAATCTTTAAATTGAGGTTTAAATATACTGTGTAAGAAGGTTACCAAATTTGTCACAGATAAATTTAAGAACCGCTTGTCAAAATATTAAAGTGGTAATGCATTAATTTTAACAAAAAAAGTCCATTCGGCTGAAGCAAAATGGACTTTTAAAAACGTTTTTTCTTAGCTTAAGGACTAACTAAGTTGATACTCACGTTAAAATATAATGGGTTCGTTAAATCATTTTCTAAGGCATATTCTTGGTCTCCAAAGAATCCTCTAAAAAACTCATCTCCATCTGCCACTTGATCTACGTTATAAGAATAGTTGTATCGGTATCCTGCTTGCGCTGAAACCCAAACAAAACCTTTCAATTGCCGTTCGTAAACAAATCGAAACCTTAATTCACTTCTTCGAATTTCTAGTTCATCAAAATCAGAATCAGACAAAGCGCCTCCGTCATTTCCAATTCTATAACTATTTCCTTCTAATTCAAAACCTGCAAAAAGCATATTTCTTGAATTAACAGTGTATCTAACATGACCTCTGGCAGGAAATAAAATTTCCGTGCCCCATTTGTTATTGCTAGATGTCCAATTGTACATTATGATTGGAATGTAGTTCATTTCTCCAGCTCTGTAAGTTCTTGAAATACCAATTGCCCACTGCTTATTATCCGTTGGTCGTTTTCCCCACAAAGCAGCAATTGAGTACCTGTTATAGGACATAGATTGTAACTTATCTAATCCATAATCACCGTTCATCTCTGCCGCCACTCTGAATAATAAAAAAGTGTTCTCGTTCAATGGTTTGTAAATTGTTGAATTCAATCCAATGGAAGTCAAATTATTATTTTGAAGGTTAGTTAACAAGGGATTTGTTAGGCTCTGTGGATTTTCAAAATCATAATTAATATCCCACAACCTAGCACCCACTTGAACAACTAAGCTATTCTTTGAAATTACAGGAATGTTTGCTTCCACCCTTAGTCCTTGAGTTGAGTTTACCTCTGCAGTTTGTTCAGCATAAGTTCCCCTGTCAGTTGCAAAACTGCCTGCAGTCATGTCATAACTTCCTTGGAAATCATATCCAACAGTAATTAGCTTTGCTGGGCTAATTCCTTTGATTTTAACAGGTGCAAAACGTTTGGTTGCTTCATCTACAAAATCAAGATTATCGTACATACTATAATCCTCTTCTTCCTCTTCAACTGCAGTTGTATCTGTTTGTGCTACAGCAACCATACCAAAACAAAGGATTGCTGAGAAGGCAAAATTCTTTTTCGTTAAAAACATTCTCTATATTTATTATTGATTATTTCTTTTTAGATGGCATTTTCAAACGTTTCCAAATATCCGTTCTACCAAAAGTTGCAATACCGATATACCCTCTAATATCTAAGGTATTCTCGTCTGTCATTTTAACAATGCAATTGTAAGTGTTCCCATTTTCAGGATCGTAAATGGTTCCTTCTGTCCATTCATCTTTATCTGTGTACTGGAAATCCTTCAAAATACGGTAACCTCTCAAAGGCTTAGTTCTCATCTTTTCGTCTGGGTTATTCTTATCCACTTTCGCTTCACCGGTCTCAGGATCTTTCACCTCCCGAAGCCAAACAATCTTACCGTAGTATTTGCTGCCAATTTTTTCAACTTTCACTTTAGCCTTTCCATGACTAGGCTCCCATATCCCAATCAAACGATCTGCAGGTTCTTGAGCAAATGCACTTGTGCTAATTAAAAGGACAAAAACGAAGGATACTAAACTTATTATTTTTTTCATAATTCTCTATTTATATTCTATGGTTAAATTCATATTTACTTTTGCTTCGACTGTTTCCAGATACTGATCTTCCTTAAAATCTAAGTCTAATAAGACGGTAAACGATTCCTCATTAAAGAAAGACTCAATTTCTGCTTCATCACTAGTTGTAAAACTTACTGATTTCCCCTCTCCACTTATTGGGTTTATTATAGCAACTGTTGTCATAGGGTTTGCGTCACTAACAAATTGTAATGTTGCGTTATTGAAAGAAGCTAGTGCTCCTTCCTCCATCTGCATCACAGCCTTGGTAAGTGTAACAGATGTTACTTCTTGTAGACTTTCATCTCCGACCAATTCTTTAATGTTTAGTGGAATATCAGCAACAAGAGAATTTCCACCTTGAAAAAAAGGGCCATCTGCAGAGACTGTTGTTTCAAGTGTAATGTTTGAGGTTTTTCCTCCGCCACATGCAAAAAGTACTAGAACCAAGAAAAAACTTGCTGTAGTTTGAATAATTCGTTTCATATAGTTTGTTTTTGAAATCCAAATATAACGAGTGCAATCGACTTTATTTACATTAATATTATTTATTATTACATCAAGTAATATTAATGTATTAATTTGTTTTTATTTCTGCTTGAGAGAAACTGGGCGATGTTTAATGAACGTGCCAAATCTTTTTTTCTCAATTTAAAGCTACTTACTCTCCCTGACCTAATGAAAATCCACGCTTACCGTCAAATTCATACAAATTTTCTGTTTTAATTACTTCGAATCCATCTTTGAGCAAAGCAGTCATTAACTCCAAAATGCTCTCGTAGCTAATCATTTTATAAACAGGATTTCCTTCAATAATTTCAGCACTTGTAGCAATGTATCTGCATCTCCAATGATCTGTGCAATACGTCTCAGCCATTCCATTTGGAAAGACTTTGACTCCCCTATTTGTTATCATTTTTAACTTCAAGCCAAGTCCGGTCATCGCTGTTAGTGCTTTCCCAATTTCGTCAGGATTTGTTCCTGTCCAATTCATAAACAGATCTACACCAACTAGCTCTTGCTTTTTCTCTTTTCTGATATATGCAGGAATCTCAATTTTTCCTCCACCTTCTGCCAATTTACTAACAGGCAAATTAGTTGGTAATTTTCCTAATCTTTCAATTACAGCATCTGCGAATTCACTCGTATTCATAAGTTGCTTGCTAAAACCTTCCTTATAAATATCAGCAGTATGGCATCCTTCCTCAATGGCACACAACCAAGCGTTTTTAACTTTATCGGCCATATCGGTCATTCCTAGGTGAGAAAGCATCATTACAGATGCGTTCATTAATCCTGAGGGATTGGCAATTTTCTTTCCTGTGATATCAGGTGCAGAGCCGTGAATTGCTTCAAACATTGCTACATTCAATCCGATATTTGCAGAACCTGCCATACCTACTGAACCTGCTATCTCTGCTGCAATGTCAGATATAATATCTCCGTATAAATTTGATGTTACAATTACATCATATCTCTCTGGACTTGCTGCTAAACGAGCAGAACCTATATCAATAATTTGAGAATCAGCTATGATCTCTGGGTACTCTGCAGAGATTTCTTTAAATACATTGTGAAACAAACCATCTGTTAATTTCATTATATTATCTTTCACCATGCAGGTTACTTTCTTGCGGTTATAGGCTTTTGCATATTCAAATGCATACCGCACAATTTTTTCGCATCCTGGTCTTGTTATCAACTTTAGACATTGAACAACATCTTGAGTTTGCTGATGCTCAATACCAGCATATAAATCCTCTTCATTTTCGCGAATAATTACAACATCCATATCGGGATGGTGTGTTTTTACGTAAGGATGAAGTGTTGTTACCGGTCGAACATTTGAAAACAAACCAAGAGATTTTCTTAATGTAACATTTAAACTTTTGTATCCCTTTCCTTGCGGGGTTGTAATAGGAGATTTAAGAATTACCTTATTTCTATCCATCACTTCCCAAGCTTCTTTCTGAATGCCAGATGTATTTCCTGATAAATATACTTGTTCCCCGATTTCAATGTACTCAGGTTCTATTTTTG
>CAJJAT010000021.1 GCA_905182175.1 Flavobacteriales bacterium UBA1494
CATCATCATATTTTGATTAATATTTACCTCCAAGTAATCCATGATTCCCGATACCTAACAATAACATTAATTATTCCATAAAATATTTAAACCTTTATCCATCTTTACCGGCCAAAATGGAGTTTCATCAGCGTTCAAAGACACACCTCCGGATACTCCTGATGTTTGAGTTAATACATACCACATAATCAGGCGATAACCGACTTAGCTGCGGAATTTGATCAAAAGATTACCTATCTTTCGAATTTATTCTTCAACTAATCATTTCATTAATATCTTTATTTCGGATTGCTCTTATCACGTTATCAAATTTAATACTGCCAAATTTTTAGGAAATACGATAATTTGTAGCTCTAACGACTTTAATTTTAACTTTCATCGATATTATTAACACTTAACTGCCAGTAATTAATTCGTATTTCATGGTATTAATTATCTGTTTTATAGATATTTATTACTTTACATTACTGCCAATTAGGAAATCTATTGTATCGAAAGCTGCGGACGTTATCAAGAATTTCCGAAGAGTTTTTGAGTTTTCTACAACATGAAATCTATTTTGTTAATTTTCATTCTCTCCCATTGTAAAAAACTCAAGATCGTCAACGCTAGCTAAGTTTTCGCTTGCCCAACCTCCAATCAGCTAATTAACTCTAACGGTTATATGTAACAAATATGTTTTTATCTTCAACCTATTCCTAAACTTTTTGAAACGATTTAACATAACAACCTATACATGAATAATTAGGATGTAAATTAGAGAAACACTTTTTTCCATTAACAGATCTAGGAATATCTACATTACTATTAATGTGATTTATAACCGGTTTATCGCTGTTTATATTTATTTACAGCATAGTATAAGAATAAAACTACAAACTAAAAAAATCGAACTTTTCATACATAATTTGATTGTTTCCAGAGTTTTCAATACTTCTCTCGTCCTTACAACTATTAATTACTTGCGTGAACTCAAGAAAGCTAAATAGCTTACAAAAAAGTTTACTTTTGTTATTTTTTTCAGACCTAATTATACCTTGTAAATAAATAAAACACGATTTCATACATTTAAAATTGGCATTTAGTGTGACAAAAAGGTTTAAGTTCAAAATATAACGAATCCCATGATCACAATCAGTAGGCGTTAGCGATACGTCTGAATCTCCAATTAGGAAACCTCTTCTTTCACCTGCTGCATTTGGCATAAACTTCAACAATCTTATTACTCCCTGCTTGATTAGTTAATGACTTGCTAATTGTAGAGATCATATCACTTAGCTGTGCGATTATTTGTTGAGTTAAAAAAATGCCTGTATTCTCGTCAACAATTGCATCACCAAGACCTACCAGGGCGTTAACCTCTATATCAACTACTTCCAAAAAAGTTCCTAAGCCCTTGGAAAGAGAGTTTTACAAAAAACACATAATTTCCGTGTTGCGTGTTTTTGGCAGTTGAAACAATATAAAAGACGTAAAGTATAGTTTAAATTAATAACAGAAATCACCTTTTAAATGAAATAATTAATTCTCAAACATCAAGAAACGTGCCTGTTAAAAAAATGAATAAATTACCCAAAGCCCAATGTAATTGCAGCTAAATTGAATTGTATTTTTGTCCCATGGATTATTTAGACGGACTAAACCCTTCGCAAAAAGAAGCAGTATTAAGTACCAACGGACCATCAATGGTTATTGCCGGTGCAGGTTCAGGTAAAACAAGGGTATTGACAGTAAAGATTGCCCATTTAATGAAGAATGGTGTCGACCCTTTCAACATCCTTTCATTAACATTTACCAACAAGGCTGCTCGGGAAATGAAAGAGCGAATTGGCAAAATTGTTGGGGAAGGTGAGGCTCGAAATATATGGATGGGCACGTTTCACTCTGTTTTTGCAAGAATTTTGAGAACTGAGGCAGAAAAATTACATTACCCTTCTAACTTCACTATATACGACACTGCTGACTCTAAGAGTTTGTTGAGGGGTATTATGAAAGATATTGGTATAGATGACAAGGTCTATAAATTAGGGTTAGTATTAAACAGAATTTCATCTGCTAAAAACAATTTACTTTCTGCAGCAGCATACAACAACAATACAACCATACAGGCAGAAGACAGGCAGATGGCCAAGCCAAAGATTGGAGAGATTTATAAAGAATACGAAAGACGCTGTTTTAAAGCAGCTGCAATGGATTTTGATGATTTGTTGTTCAAAACAAACATCCTTTTAAAAGATTTTCCTGAGGTGTTGAATAAATATCAACATCGTTTTAAGTACATCTTAGTGGATGAGTACCAAGATACCAACTTTTCGCAATATGTAATTGTAAAAAAACTGGCTGCTTTAAACGAGAATGTTTGTGTCGTTGGAGATGACGCTCAAAGTATATATGCTTTCCGTGGAGCAAATATTCAAAATATATTGAATTTTCAAAAAGACTACCCTGATTCAAAAACCTTTAAATTAGAACAAAACTATAGGTCCACTAAAAATATAGTTAATGCTGCAAACCACATAATAGACAATAACAAGGACCAACTGGATAAAACGGTTTGGACGGATAACGAAGAGGGCGCAAAGATTAAAGTAAGCCGAACATTAACAGATAACGAAGAGGGAAATTTAGTTGCAAACAACATCATTGAGCTAAAGCACAACAATCAAGCACAGAACTCAGCTTTCGCTATTTTATACCGAACAAACGCTCAATCTCGGGCAATGGAGGAATCTCTTCGTAAAAAAGATGTTCCCTACCGTATATATGGCGGCACTTCTTTTTATCAAAGGAAAGAGATTAAGGATTTACTCTGTTATTGTAGATTAGCCATTAACCCTGATGACGATGAAGCGTTAAAAAGAGTGATTAACTACCCTGCTAGAGGAATTGGAAAAACAACATTAGATAAGGTGATTTTTGCAGCTAATGCAGAGGACAGGAGTATCTGGAAAACGATAAGTGCAGAAAATTTTAGCGCCTTCCCAATTCAAAGTGGAGCAAAGAACAAGATCTTATTCTTTGTGGACATGATTCGCAATTTCAATACTCTATCTACAAAAAAGAATGCGCACGAATTGGTAGAAGATATTGCTAAGACCTCTACCTTAACAAATGATCTTTTCTCGGATAAAACACCGGAGGGAGTTGCGAAGTATGATAACATTCAGGAGCTACTAAATGGTATAAAGGAATTTGTTGAAGATGATGTTGCAAAAGCAATTGATTTAGATAGCCCTCAAATTGAAGAAGGACAGGAGAAATCTTTAGGTGTTTTCTTACAAGATATCGCTTTATTAACCGATACAGATAAAGACGATAAAAGTGATAATAACAAAGTTGCCTTGATGACGATTCATGCAGCTAAAGGATTAGAATTTCCATATGTTTTTATAGTAGGATTAGAAGAAAATTTATTCCCCTCGCAGATGTCATTATCTTCTAGACCAGATTTAGAAGAAGAAAGAAGACTATTTTACGTAGCTTTGACACGTGCTGAAAAAGAAGTACGACTTTCATATGCTGCAAGTCGGTACCGATGGGGAAACCTAATTTACTGCGAACCAAGTCGATTTATTGAAGAAATCGATGAAAAGTTCCTTGAATATAATGTTCCTCCGGAAAAACCTCAAAGCTCTTTTGACGATGAAAGAAGCAGTTTTTCTGACAACCAGCAAACTAATTATAGAAGTACATTAAAAAAAGGTATGGCTAAAGTCACTAAAAAAACTCCAAAAGTTCCGGAACCAAAAATTATACCACCGCACAAGAAAATGGTGAGTATTGATGCATCCAAAAGACCAATTGATCCTACTTTTGCCGCATCAGCAAGTAAAGTTGAGATAGGTTTACGCGTCGAGCACCTCAGGTTTGGTAAAGGCGAAGTAACAGGAATGGAGGGCATGGAACCAGATAGAAAAGCGACCATTAAATTTGACAACGTTGGTGAAAAGCAACTGCTACTAAAATTCGCTAAACTCAGAATTCTAAAAGATAAGTAGCATTTAATACGCTACAGGCTTTTTAAGCTAACCTTACATTCAAATTACCGAATATCAAACAACAAATGAATTACAATACAAGTCGTTCTAAAATGATTATACCGGAGTATGGAAGACACATACAACAATTGGTGGATCATGCAATTAAGCTAGAAGACAAAGAAGAGCAGAATAAAATGGTTTTGGCCATTGTTGATGTTATGGGTCAATTGAACCCTCACCTAAGAGATGTCCCAGACTTTACGCATAAACTCTGGGACCACATACACATCATGTCTAATTTTAAATTAGAAGTGGATTCTCCATATCCTACTCCAACACCGGAGCAGTTTATGGAAAAGCCCAAACCAATGCCTTACCCTGCAGGTAAAATTAGGTTTAAACATTACGGTAAAGGGACTGAAAGCCTTATTGGGAAGGCCGTCGAAATGGGAGCAGGTGAAGAGAAAAATGCTTTAGTTGAATCCATTGCAAATTTGATGAAGAAGCACTACTTGACTTGGGGAAGAAGCTCTGTTGATGATGCTCAAATTATATCCGACATAAAAAGAATTTCTAGAGGTAACTTAGAAGTGCAAGAAAGTATAGAGTTAATCGCTACGAAAGACATTAGCGTGAGAAATACTGCAACAAGCACAAACAACGGCGGCGGCGGAAGAAAGAAACAGCAGAATCAAAACCAAAACGCCAAGAGAAAAAATTACAAATCAAAAAAGAAATACTAAAACGATACAACCTCGATGGGAACTTTTGAAATTACTGGCGGTAAAAAGCTAAAGGGAGACTTAACTCCTCAAGGGGCAAAAAATGAAGCACTTCAAATATTATGTGCTGTACTACTAACCCCTGAGAAAGTAACCGTTGAGAATATCCCTGACATTATAGATGTCAACAAGCTAATTGATTTATTGAAAGACTTAGGGGTTAAGGTTGAGGAGATTCCGAATTCTGCAACCAAAGCAGGAAGCAAAACGTTCACTTTTCAAGCAGATGAAATTGACATTGAGTACTTAAACACGCAAGAATTTAAGAAAAAAGGCTCAGGGTTAAGGGGATCTGTTATGATTTTAGGTCCATTGTTATCGAGATTTGGCAAGGGATATATTCCAAGACCGGGTGGTGATAAAATTGGCAGAAGAAGACTAGACACTCACTTTATTGGTTTCCAAAAATTAGGAGCTAAGTTTATTTACAACAAGGAAAACAAGTTTTACAAGGTTGAAGCGAGTAACCTAAAAGGGTGTTACATGCTTTTAGATGAAGCTTCAGTAACAGGCACAGCGAACATCGTTATGGCTGCTGTTTTAGCGAAAGGAACTACTACCATTTATTATGCGGCTTGTGAACCATATTTACAGCAACTATGTAAAATGTTGAACCGAATGGGTGCTAAAATCAGCGGTATTGGTTCTAATATGTTAACGATTGAAGGCGTGACATATCTCGGAGGCTGTGAGCATCGAATTCTTCCAGACATGATTGAAATTGGAAGTTTTATTGGCCTTGCAGCGATGACAGGTTCTGAAATTACAATTAAAGATGTTTCTTATCCAGATTTAGGCATTATTCCAGATACTTTCAGAAAACTTGGAATTAAAATTGAATTACAGGGGGATGATTTATACATCCCTGGGCAAGAGAATTACGAAATTGAGACGTTCATTGACGGTTCAATTATGACAATTTCTGATGCACCATGGCCTGGATTCACTCCGGATTTATTAAGTATTATTTTAGTTGTTGCTACCCAAGCAAAAGGGTCCGTCTTAATTCACCAAAAGATGTTTGAAAGTAGGTTGTTCTTTACTGACAAACTAATTGACATGGGTGCCAGAATAATTTTATGTGACCCCCACAGAGCCACTGTGATCGGAATGAACAACGAATCTCCTCTAAGAGGTATTCAAATGACATCTCCTGATATTAGGGCTGGTGTCTCCTTATTAATTGCGGCAATGTCTGCAAAAGGAAAAAGTGTCATTCACAACATTGAGCAGATAGACCGCGGTTATGGCAAAATAGATGACCGTTTAAATGCAATAGGAGCTGACATTGTCAGATTATAATCCTGAAGAATAACTTCTTTTAGACACTTTACAATTCAATTTAATTACTGCGATTCTATTAAATATATACTCATTGACTTTGAAATAAATATAATCTGCAGCAGAATTTATACGACAATAGTCTCTGTTTTAACATTTTTTGATTTTTAGACTAACCCATTTCTTGTACTTTTAAAGCTTGGCATTATTAATGCCTTCACCAAACTAAACAACTATTATGAAATCGAATAAAATTATAGCGATTTGTATTTTAGCAACCTCATTAATCTTGGTTGCTTTTACCAATTCAAACGATTCTAAAGAAACCGTTACTATTCTAGGCAATGAGGTAACCATTGGACTTAACATTGGAAATAAGGCGCCTGAAATAAAATTAAATGATCCAAACGGAAAAGAAATAGCGCTATCAGACTTGAAAGGACAAATGGTGTTAATTGATTTTTGGGCTGCTTGGTGCGGACCTTGCCGAAGAGAAAATCCAAATGTAGTAAAGACATATAATCTGTTCAAAGACAGTAAATTTGAAAATGGAAATGGATTCACAGTCTATAGCGTTTCGTTAGATAAAGACCCTAAAAAGTGGCAGAATGCAATTATGCAAGATCGGCTCACATGGCCAAATCATGTTAGTGATTTAAAAGCCTGGGGTACAGCTCCAAGAATAGATTATCAATTTTCTGGAATTCCTTTTGCTGTACTCATCGATGGTAACGGTATTATTGTTGGAAAAGGGAATAACGTTAGAGGACAAAATTTAGGAATGCTTCTGAATAATTTTGTAAAAAAGTAATACATAACAACACCTAAGGTATAAAAAAGCTCGATAGGAATTCCTATCGAGCTTTTTTCGTTTTAAAATCCTTATTAAACTCGCCTCAAGCAATTTACAATTTCTTGAGGCGACTCATGTCGTAATATAATACTGGGTTTTAGCATTAATTTTATTTTAATACTCGTAGTAAGATCTATATCTTGCAATACTCCCATTTGCCAATTAACTTTAATTATATCATTTTAAGAATATTAGAAACGCTCGTAATGCAAATTTATGGAACAAGAGTTGAGAAAATCCTCAAGATATTTCTGTAGCTCATCAAGGTTGTATCATGTAGCATATAACCTTCGAAAACGGCATTCCCCTCATTAAACCTGATAGCTTCCATATTTCATAGCGATCTAGTCTTATTTAACAACCATACTCTTTTGGCTCCTGTATTAAGGTAAAGCCCGTAATTTGGAGTATTTTACAAATGTATCCCAAGCAATACCAAAAACCTTAAGAAAATTCAATCTCAATTGCCGTCACTTCGTAAAATCTAGAAGACCTTTTACGGGAATTATACTCCACCTGTGACAACCATCAAGCATGTTGCGAAACTACGAGCAAGGTGTAATTTGATACTTTACCACTTATTAACAAGAATCAGCACAGTATCAGCTTCAGTAAGCTAACAAACCTGCGGGTAATTGTAACGAAAAGGGACTAATGAATTCTAAAAAAAGAAAAGACAAAAATCAAAGAATATATCTTGTACTTAGATCTTTTTTAAGTGACCAAGTCGGAAACAATTCAAACTTAAATTTTCAAAAAATATTTGTGTATTTACACCCCAAAATTAAATTCTGTCATTATGACAAATACTAAACTTGGCAAAGCGTTTGGGAAGGAGGAGTTGAGAACAAAAACTTCAAAAATGAAAGACGAGAAAAACTCAGTAGAAGAGCAAGAAGAAAAGGTGGAAGATGCCATTGAAAACGAAGATACTGCGGCAGCTGAAGATTCAACTCCAGAAGAAGAGTTAACAGACATTGAAAAGAAAGATATTGAAATTCAAGAGCTAAAGGAAAAGCACCTCCGATTATATTCTGAGTTTGATAACTTTAGAAGAAGAACACAGAAAGAAAAATTAGAGCTTTACAAAACAGCTGGAGAGGATCTTTTCAAAGTATTGTTACCCGTAATGGATGACTTTGAACGTGCCAAAAAGTCAATGGAAGAAACCCAAGACTATGACAGTTTGAAAGTAGGAGTTGACTTAATTTATAATAAATTTCAGCACATTTTTAAAACAAACGGACTAGAGCCAATGCCTGATATTGTTGGAAGTGCATTCGACAGTGAGATACATGAAGCCATTACGCAAATTCCCGCTCCAACTGATGAAATGAAAGGAAAGGTAGTTGATGTAGTTGAACAAGGGTATACCTTGAAAGAAAAGGTAATTCGTTTTGCCAAAGTAGTTGTAGGAAAATAAAACACATCATGGCAAAAAGAGATTATTACGAAGTATTAGGAGTAGAGAAAAATGCTACTACACAAGAAATAAAAAAGGCTTACAGAAAGCTTGCTTTAAAATTTCACCCAGATAAGAATCCGGATAACAAAGAGGCTGAGGACAAGTTTAAAGAAGCTGCAGAAGCTTACGAAGTACTGAGCAACGACGAGAAAAAAGCAAAATACGATCGTTTTGGACATTCCGGAATGGGTGGCGGCGGAGGCTTTGGCGGCGGCGGCGGTATGAATATGGATGATATCTTCTCACAGTTCGGCGATATTTTCGGCGGCGGCGGAGGGTTTAGCGGTTTTGGCGGCGGCGGAGGTGGTCGTGGAAGCAGACGAGTAAATCGAGGGAGCAACATCAGGGTTAAAGTTAAAATGACTTTAGCCGACGTTGTAAATGGAGTTGAGAAAAAGATCAAAGTCAAAAAGTTTATTAACTGTTCTCCTTGCTCTGGGTCAGGAGCAGCAGGTGGCTCAGGAGGTTTTACTACCTGTGACACGTGTAAGGGAGCTGGTCAAGTAAATAGAGTTACCAATACGTTTTTAGGTCAGATGCAAACCGCTGCAACTTGCCCAACTTGCGGTGGCGACGGTAAAATAATTACGAATAAGTGTAACTCTTGTCATGGTGATGGAATTGTAAAAGATGACGATACAATTGAATTGAAAATTCCTGCAGGTGTGGAAGATGGCATGCAATTATCCGTTTCTGGAAAAGGAAACATGGGCGCTCGAAATGGCGTTGCAGGTGACTTAATTGTTCTAATTGAAGAAGAAGAACACGAAGACTTGAAAAGAGACGGAAATAATATCCTTTATGACTTATACATTTCATTACCTGATGCTATTTTAGGAACCGACGTTACAGTGCCCACGGTAAATGCCAAGGCTAAGATTAAAATCGAACCAGGTACACAAGGGGGTAAAGTTCTTAGATTAAGAAACAAAGGGATTCCTGAGGTGAATGGCTACAGAACAGGTGATCAAATGGTGAATGTTAATGTTTGGACTCCTCAAACACTTTCGAAAGAGGAAAAAGAAATAATTGAAAAATTGAGAGGTGCTGATAATTTTAAGCCCAACCCTACAGATCAAGACAAAGGATTCTTTGAGCGAATGAAAGAATATTTCAAATAATAAAAAATCCTGCTTTTAGCGGGATTTTTTATTTCATCATTTTTCCTACAACTTCTGCTACTGCAGGACAAAGCCTCGTGTTTTTAGCTGTTACATCCAATATTTGATGCATTCGTTTACGGTTAGTATGTGGAAATTCCCTGCAAGCCTTCGGTCGTGAATCATAAGCCATACATTTATTGTCTTCCTGCAAAAAAGGACATGGAGACGATTGTAATACTTGGTCTCCATCCTCATCTATCCTTAAATATTGATCAAAGAATTTAGCAGGTTTTATTCGAAAGTGCGATGCCATTCTCTCTATGTCTTTGTCGTAAAAGATCGGGGAAGTCGTTTTACAGCAATTAGCACAATCTAAACAATCAATTTTCTCAAAAGCTTTGTCATGAAGGTCATGAAAAGTGTCATCTAAATCTTTCGGGGGGCGCTTCGCCAATTTTCCTAAAAACTTATTGACTTCTTTGCGATTTGCTTTTGCTACATCTATTTTTTTTTGTAATTCAGGTTTCATTTTTAAATGTTGCATGTAGGACGTGGGATGTTAAATGTAAAATTTGGAGAGTTCAATGCAGAATTTGGAGTGTTGAGATTGAATGTACCGCTCGACATATATTAATACCTAATGATTTCTTTTACCTTCCTTCCTAGCTCTGCACATTTCTCTCTTTCCGCCCTCTGGACCTTTTAACTTTTCTACCGTAAAACCGACTGATTGCAATCTTCTTCTTATACTTCCTTTGACACAATAAGTCACCAAAATCCCTTCGGGTTTTAATGCTTTGAATAGTTTCGTAAAAATTGATTCTGACCACATTTCTTCTTGTTTTTCCGGAGCAAATGCGTCGAAATAAACGACATCAAATTGATCCTCATCTAATCTTAGGCCATCTAACTTAGACTCAAATTTAGTGAGTTTAAACCTTTCGGTTAGGTTATTCTCTTCCTCCCAAGGCACAGAATGCAATTTTAGAAATATTGAGTTCTCCATCGAGAGTAAATCAGAGAAATTAATATTTCCCAATTCACTTAGTTTAATAGGAAATGCCTCTACTGTTTTGTAATTGACGTTTAAATTATTCTCCTCTGCCGCCTTTAATGTTGTCATTACATTTAAGCCTGTTCCCATTCCTACCTCAAAAACTGAAATTTCATTATTTCCCGCTTTGCTTAAAAGACCGTTCTCAATAAATATATGGTTCGATTCAGCAATCGCTCCGTGTATAGAATGATAATGCTCTTCCATTTCCTCCAAATAAATAGAAGTGGACCCATCTGCTGTTTTAATAAACTGTCGCTTCACTAGTAGTGTAAATTTATTACACAAAAATACCCTTTCAGTCTGTCCTATTTGTTACAAATTATCCCAAAGTTAGGGAGTAACTTCACAAAAAAATAGAAATGGAAACTCAGATCAACACAACTATAACCAAAGATTTGCTAACAAATGCAATGAGCTACCAAGAATACATGACATTACTTTTAAATTTGTTGGACGTTAACAAAACTACTGGAGAGGATCAAAGTGAAGCAATGGTAGCATATGGAAAAATGAACGTCCATCGAATGAAACGCTTAAATAAGACAATACAATTACAACCTGAATTGCAAAAAGTACTAGACGACTTGACGCGAAAAATGACTTTTTTAGTCATTACAGAAGGCTGGTGTGGTGACGCTGCTCAGAATGTTCCTGTATTTAATGTGCTACGTGATAATTCTGATAAAATTGACGTCCGATTAATTCTAAGAGATAAAAATTTAGAGATTATGGATGCTTTTTTAACTAACGGAGGTCGTTCTATTCCAAAGTTGATTGCGCTTGATTCTGAAACATTAGAGATTTTAGGAACTTGGGGACCTAGACCTGAAGCAGCTCAACATATGGTTACAGAATTCAAAAAAATAGAAAATGGAGATTACAGTGAGTTTGTTAAAGAAGTTCAACTGTGGTATGCCCATGACAAAACGATTGCCATGCAAGAAGAATTACTTATTTTACTAAATGATTGGAATTAGTACCGCAATATTTAAAACTTTCAACGTTTGTAAAGTTATATTTGCACCCATGACGTTCAATAGACTATTCCTCCTTTTTTTTCTGACTTTATTTATTTTTTCGTGCAGAAACGATGAAGAATTTATTGAAGATAATAGCGCAAAGTTAGACTTCTCAACAGATTCAATTTCATTTGATACCGTTTTTACAACAATAGGATCAGTCACACAAAATTTTAGAATCTATAACCCGCATAAAAAAGCCATTCGGATTAATTCGATTCGTTTACTTGGAGGTACAAATTCTAACTTTAGAATTAACATTGACGGACTATCAGGCAACGACATCAAAAACCTTGAAATACCGGCTCAAGACAGTTTATTTGCCTTCATTGAAGTTACCATTAATCCAGATAACAGTCTCAACCCTTTTGTAATTGAAGATTTTATAGAATTCACAACAAATGGCAACCAACAACGGATTATTCTTACCGCTTGGGGTCAAAATGCAATTTACTATACGCCTACCTCATTCAATAGAAATCTTCCAGACTTTACCTGTTTAACAGGACCTTGCAGCGATGTTATCGCTCCCGTTGACGTAACCTGGACAGATAGTTTACCCATTGTAATTTATGGTTTTATCGCAATTGACACCTTGGATAAGTTAACCATCGAAGCAGGAACTAAAATACACTTTCACCAAGGTGGCGGCATGTGGGTTTATCGCGGAGGAAGTTTAACCGTAAATGGAACGAAACAAGATCCTGTTGTATTTAGAGGAGACCGTTTGGAACCAGGCTTTGAAGATGTACCCGGTCAATGGGACAGAATTTGGATCAATGAAGGTGCTATCAATACTATTAACTACGCCATAATTCAAAATGCATTTGTAGGGATCCAAGCCGAAGCACTTTTTTTAAATGGCACTCCAATCGAACAAGGAAATCTAAGATTAAAAAATACGGTTATTAAAAATTGCTCTGGGATTGGTTTACTAACAGCCTATTTTAACATCGCTGCTGAAAATACTATAATTACGAATTGCAGAGAGTACAATGCAGTAATACAATGGCTAGGAAACTGGGTATTTGACCATTGCACTTTTGCAAATTACGCCACTGGTACCGGTCGAGAAACTCCTTCCGTTTTTATAAAAAATAATTATTCGGTTGGTGCCTCTCTATTTGTAGATCCACCAAACGTAACTTTTAGAAATTGTATCATATATGGCTCGTTAGATTCTGAGTTCAATATTGAAGAAATAAACAATAAGGGTTCTAACGTAAGTGTTTTAAATTCAATTTTAAAAACGGACGAGAATACTTCAGACGCTAATAAATATCTGAATTTACTAAAAAATCCGCTTGACGAAATATTTAAGGATGCCAATGCTTCTGATTTTGAACTTTATGATATTTCGCGTGCAAGAAACATTGGAAGTGTAGGGGTTGGTAGTTTGGTTCCTTTTGATTATAATGGAAACGACAGACGAATAGACGGACTCCCGGACGCAGGCGCCTACGAATTTTAATAAGACTAGCTCAATAAAAATTGAATCGTATCAATACCGTCAGCGTAATCCCATAACTCCGGATTTTGAGCTTTACCAAATGCCACCTTTTGAGGTAACTCTTCGTTGGTTACAACGCATTGCAGCGAGCCTTTTTGTTCCTCAATAATTACCTGTATTTCTTCCAACGTATCATAAAATTCATAAAAAAGCACACCCACAGGAGAATGAAGCCCTTTATCTTCTTTCATCAATAAGAAGCCATTTTCAATTAACTCCTCTTGATTTAACAAATAGATTGCCTTATTGTAATCGTAATTGTTTGCATACTTGTTGTGGAAACCAATTTCTTTGTAATGAAACAAAGCTTTAAACACAATATCTAAGTCAAAACCACGAGGTAAATAAAGTTTTGTAACGTTTCGACAACCTAATCCAAAGTGCTGAAAAACATCATGACTTAACCCATTTAGCTCGTCGCTATTTTCATTTCCATTCAATACTGCGATAGAAGTCCTATTTCTTCGAATGATGCGCTGCTTGTCCTTAAAATAATATTCAAAATAGCGCGCAGAATTGTCACTACCGGTAGCAATTAGCACATCTATGTCTTTCAACTGTTCAACAATTTTAATGCAATTATCATCGAGAGAAATTCTTTTAATGACGTTTAATAATAGCATCATTAAACTCTTGTCTTTAGATGAGAGTTTTGCATGCAATACATTCCCACTTATAATAACCGAAATGGCGTCGTGCAAACCAACCAGTGGAAGGTTTCCCGCCATAATTACCCCCACTTTCTTTGACTTCCCTGCCTTAAATTTATAACTTTGAAGCCATTGATCTACTTTCGTTTCGTTCAAAGAATTTGCCCAAGCTGTATAAACCCCTAACACAGAATCTTTGGTAAACCATCCATTCTCTCTCTTAGCTGTGGTAATCAGGTCAACTGCAAGATTTATCTCGTTTTGAAGATCAATACTTACGATATCGCTTTCTGTGTCATCAAAACGATTTAAACAGTCCTGAAAAAAAAGTCCTAAGCGCAAAAGTGTTGTTTTATTTGTAGCGGTATTCATATCAATTCTATACTTAAAACGTTAAATTTGTGTTCTATTTGAACCATTCATTTAATCGAATCGTTCTGACTACAAAATTACAAACATAAACGAAACCTAGATGGCAATTATTATAACAGACGAATGTATTAACTGCGGGGCTTGCGAGCCTGAATGCCCGAACAATGCAATCTATGAAGGTGGTGAAGAATGGAGATTTTCTGACGGTACCGGCGTAAACGGCGACTATAAAACAATGAGCGGTGACGCTATTGGCGCGGATGCAGAAAACGAACCGGTCAGCCTTGACTATTACTATATTGTTCCTGATAAATGTACTGAATGTGTTGGGTTTCATGACGAACCACAATGTGCTGCAGTTTGCCCTGTAGATTGTTGTGTTGACGATCCGGATGTTAGAGAAACTGAGGAGCAACTGCGCGCAAAAAAGGACGCTTTACATATTTAATAAGACATTTATACGATTGCGGTGCAATTGTTGTTTATCTCCGCAAACATTCTAACTTTATGTATATGCGAATTTTGACAACAATTGCACTTTTTTTTTGTACCCAATTCTATTTGAACGCTCAAACGAAGGTCGGGTTGCAACATGTTGACGTAGATAGACCTAAAGCTATTGACCAAGACAGAATTGAATTTCTGGCAAATGCCATACTACAAGAATTACCCTCCAAAAAGAAAGACAGCATTAACAACTTATTGATTCATGAACTTGCTTTCGACTTAACCATAGAGCAAGCGTTTCGTCATTCATTTGACAGGGTAAAAAGCATGAGTATCTTGACTTCGCCAGACTCATCGTTTAAAATATTCAATTGGGAAGTTAGCTACCTAGATGGAAAAAACAGATATGAAGGTGTGCTGATAAAAAAAGTCCGAAATAATTTTATACTAGAAAAGCTAGAACCTACAGACTCTGTATTTGACAGGGATTTTTTTACACGACACCTATTTGACGCTACAAATTGGATACCTGCACTATATTACAAAATCATTCCGGTCACCACTATATTTCAAACCTATTATACCCTCCTTGGTTGGGATGGTAATGATTTACTAACCAATAAAAAAATTATTGAAGTGTTGTGGTTTAATAAAGAGGGAAAGACCAACTTCGGGGCAGCAATATTCAGAGATGACAGAGCTGTTCAGACAAGAGTGATCTTTGAGTATGGGGGACAAAACTCAATGACTTTAAATTATGAAAAGCAACTGAATAGAATTAGCTTTAACCACCTTGCTCCCCCAAGTTCTACCTTAGAGGGGATATATGAGTACTATGGAGCAGATGTTAGCTTTGATGCATACGATTGGAATGGAAAATACTGGGAATTAACCCAAGAAGTAATTCCAGCTTGGGCGGACCCTAAAGGAAGAACTAATGCAAAAGTGACTGACAAACGATTCAGCAGTGAAGATATTTTAAATCAACGTGCGGCTAAAAAGATTCTAAAAGATTCCGAGAAAAGACTAAAAAAAGAAGATGAGAAACTTAAAGTAACTCCTTAATTATTCTTTCAATAGAATAACCCTCTGCCTCCGCCTTATAATTCCGTACAATTCGATGTCTCAAGATGGGCTCAGCTACAGCCTTTACATCTTCAATGTCAGGAGAATATTTCCCATTAATTGCTGCATGGCATTTCGCTCCCACTACTAAAAACTGAGATGCTCTAGGGCCTGCTCCCCAACTTAAGAAGTCATTCACCATTTGAGGAGAACTTGCAGTATTTGGTCTTGTACTTGCAGCTAACTTAACAGCATATTCCAATACGTTATCCGGAACAGGAATTTTTCGGATTAACTGTTGAAAGAAAGTTATTTCTTCCCCATTCATTACCTTATTAACAGTTTCCGAATAATTCGTTGTAGTTGATTTTACAATATTTATCTCATCTGCTAACGTAGGATAATCTAACCAAATGTTAAACATAAATCGATCAAGCTGGGCTTCAGGTAAAGGGTACGTTCCCTCTTGCTCAATAGGATTTTGTGTCGCTAAAACAAAAAATGGTTTTGGCAATTCATAGGTCTTGCCTGCAGTTGTAATTCTTTTCTCTTGCATTGCTTCCAGCAAGGCAGATTGTGTTTTTGGAGGGGTTCTATTAATCTCATCTGCCAACACTAAATTTGAAAATAAGGGTCCTGGGATAAACTTAAAATTTCTTGATTCATCTAATATTTCCGCCCCAATAATGTCCGACGGCATCAAATCTGGGGTAAATTGAATTCTGTTAAAACTTAATCCTAAAGCTTCAGAAACAGTGTTTACTAAGAGCGTTTTAGCCAAACCTGGCACGCCGACTAATAGACAATGACCGTTACTAAAAATTGAGATTAACAAGTTTTTTACAACCTCTTTTTGACCAACAATTACTTTACCAATTTCTAGGTTTAATTCATCGAATTTTTTAACCAAAGCATCCACTGCCTCTGCATCTGAATTATATTGTTTCATCCTATTTCGCGCTTTTTTCTAACCAAGCTTGCTGAAATTCACAGTTCACGCAATACTCAGTATTCAACTTAATATATGTTTTTGTTAGATTGTTTTTCACCCAATCTTGTAGAATACTTTGTTCTTTTTCTGCCAAAGCAGCTGTCTTTATCTTTTGGTAATCTTTTGCTAGACTAGCTCTATGCGGTTCAGTTCGTTTCTGAATTTTTACAATTCGGTATCCAGGCTTTGATCTAGGATCACTAATTATGACTGCATCTGAAATTTGATCCACATCCATCTTATCAATTACAAAGAATAATGAAGGATCTAATTCATCCATCGGTGTCATTGAACTACTGGTTTGAGGATTCGCTAATATTCCACCATTATTTTTTGTGTCCTCATCTTCGGAATACCTTTTAGCGGCTTCTGTAAAACCGACAGCTCCATTATTGACTTTTACCGCAATACTATCTAAACTAGTCTTTGCTACATCAAAAGAAGCCTTGTCTTGTTTTGGCTTCAGCAAGATATGTCTAACATTGACTTTATTTGCTCTACGCTCGATCAATTGAATGATATGATAACCGTATCGAGTTTCAATTATTGGTGAAACATTTCCTACTTTTAACTTAAAGGAAGCAGCACCAAACTCAGGCTCAACTTCGCCTCTACCTACAAACCCTATTTCACCTCCTTTTAATGCGGATCCTTTATCCTCGGAATACAACAGCGCTAAAGTCGAAAAATTTTCCCCTTCCGTTACTCTTTTGCGGTAATTAGTAAGTTTATCTTTCACCTCCTTTATCGATGCTTGCGAAGTTTTTGCGTAAATAACAATTTGTGCTAATTCTACTTCAGCATTTATCAAAGGCAGACTGTCTGTTGGAATTTTTTCGAAATACTCTTTTACTTCTTGGGGTGTTATTGATATTCCTGAAGTAATTTCACTTTGCATTCGCTGAAGAGTTAGCTGCTCCCTTATTGGAACTCTAAACTCCTCTTTAATTTTAGCAAGTGGCTTTTTGTAATAATCCTCCATTGCTTGCTGCGATCCAATTTGAGCAATATAGTAACGTATCCTTCGATCAAGCTCACCTTCTACTTGAGATTCATCTACAAAAATACTGTCTAACCCTGCCTGATTCACTAACATTTTAGAGTATAAAATATCTTCTAAAATTTTACATCTCGTACCCTTCTCAATAGAAGCAGATTGAGCTAAATAAGCTGCATATTTTGTCTCTAGTTCAGATTTTGTCGCAATTTGGTCTCCAACTACTGCAATAACCTCATCTAGTACGATTGCCTTTTGGGCTTTTACATTGCTTGTAAAAACAACGATAAAGCACAACGACAGATATATTTTACTCATAAACTTCATATTCTTTGTTTAACGTTGCAGCCTCAAATATTTCTTCCTTTACTTTGGCAATTAATTCAATTTTCCTTTTATTCAGTAAAATACTTTTTAACTCGTTTTTAACCCAACTATATGGTGCAATAGCTCCTTTCTCCAGTGTTTGAAAAGAATTTATATACATTGTGCTTAGGCTGTCTTCAAAAATATTTCGCCCCCCTGCAAGATTAAGCTTTTTATCTACGGATAATTTCCCAATTTCCTTAATTTTTGCTAATGGAATCCACTCAGAAGTATCCAAATGACAGGCTATTGAAAACTGAGAGCAAAACTCAATTAGATCTTCCTCGAAATATTTTAAGTCGCCAAACATCCAAAATTCTAATGAATCTTTATCAGGGGCATTGTTAAGAGTTGCTACGAAAACAGCTTTAACGATATCTTTTCGTAGCTTAAAATTCACAGAATTTTCCCGATAGTACTTCTTTAGCTCAAAGTTGCTAACCAAAGTGTCTAACTTTTGATTGATAATTTGATTTTCAAATGTATAAATCAACAACGAGTTCCTATAGTTTTCAAGCTGTTTTTCAAAACTGGCTTGATTCTCAGTTAAGTTCTCAAGTGCTTTTTTAAGAAGGAGTTTCTCTTTTACCCAATTATCTACAAATAGTTTTCTTTGAGTTATTGAATCTATCGAATTCTCTTGGGTTAAGAATTCGGGAATGTCTGTCTCGAACAGCTGACTATTGCCTACCTCAGCAACCTTTAGCGAATCTTCATTCGCATAAAAAAAGCTACAAGCGTTTAAAGAAAAAGATACTACAGCTACCGCAACAAATTGAACTATTCTCAAGGTTCTTATTTTAGTTCTTCTTTCAATTCTTTTAACACCTTTTTATCAATGTCATATTGATAGATAGACTTCAAGTCTTTTATCCACTGCTTCTCCAAATAATTTTGATAATCAGAAGTAATTAGCCCGCGCGAATCGTCTAACGTTTTATAAGTTGGCTCAAGTACCTTTTGAATTTGCACAAAATGAACTCTTCCATTAACTACTATGTTCTTAGAGCTTCCTTTTTCCCACTCTACTTGGTCAACAAATTCATTTTCTCCTTTCAAGTATTTTTTTGTTTCGTATCGCAAATTCAACTGAGAGGAAGTATTAATTTCTTCCATTATCAACTTCACATCAGCACCTTTTTTAATCATTTTCTTCACCTCATCTGCTACTTCTTCATTCAAAGCTGAGAATACCATTGCATCTGCTCTTTCTTCCCATTTGTAGCGCTCTTTATTTTCCTGATTAAAGTTACTTAACCCTGAAGAATCTTTTACCGCCTTAGACCAAACCAATTCGTCTGTCAAATTAAATAATAGAATCCCATCGTGATATTCCTGCATCAAGTACTTAAATTCCGGATATTCTTCATCTAACTTGGAGTCTTTGTAATCAAGAATTACTTTTTTTCTAAAAGCTTCATACCTTGCATTAATCAACACTCTAGAATCGAGCATTTTCTTTGTATTCTGAGTACTGTTCAAATACACTGCAAATTCCTGTTGGTTAACAGATTTATCACCAATTTTAAACAGCTCCTTTGTCAACCCTTTAGCTTTTTCTAAACTCCATGTTCCAAAGAAGTAGGCCGAATCAATAGTCGAGTAGAAATCGTTTCGCTCTTTTAAAACTTCTTTGAACCCATATTGCTTTTTAATCTTACTGATAACAGCTCCTTGACTTAAATTTGAACGGCTATCTTTTTTAATCTTTGTCATCATTTCAGCCTCAACTGATTTGTATGTGCCAATCGGATATTGCTCCATCCTTTTAATAATGTGCCATCCATAAGGAGTACTAAATGGTTCTGACACATCACCATCTGCTTTCAATGCAAATGCTGCATCTTCAAACTCAGGAGTCATTCTGCCCACTCCGAACATAGGAAGAATTCCTCCTTGTGATGAAGTTCTAGTATCGTCTGAAAATTTAGCAGCTAGGTCTTCAAACTTTTCTCCTTGCTTAAACTTAGCGTAAATTTCTTTGATTTTCCCTTCCGGATCATCTGTTTTAGACAGCTCCTTGTCATTAGAAATTAAAATATGAGCAACTTCTATGTTTCCCACGGATGGTCTTTTGTCCACAACTTTTAGTACATGATAACCATACTGAGTTCGTAGAACATTAGATATTTTTCCCACCTCAGTGTTATACGCTTCAGACTCGAAAGGATACAACATATAAAATGCGGTAAAGTAGCCCAAATCCCCCTCATTTGTCTTTGCAGAAGGATCGTCAGAATATTGCTTCGCCATTAAGCCAAAATCTTGCCCATTCTCCACGTTCTTCTTAACTCTTACAGCTCTTTTATAAGCAGCAGCAGTATCTTCAGGACTTGCATTCTGATCAACAGCAATCAGTATGTGTGATGCTTTTACATCATACTGTAGTCGATCAAACGCTTCCTTTTTTAACGCTTCTATTATTCCATCAGCCGTAAGATAAGGTTGTGCTAGTTGTTTTCTGTACCCCCCTAGCTCTTTTATGAACGCTTCATCTTTGTCCATGTCCCTCTTTACCGCTTCCATCACCTTCAACTTAAAGTTAACGTACAAATCTAAATACTCGTCAACCGTGCTTTTGGTGATAATTTCACCACTGTTGTTTTTTTGGTAAACCCTTTTAAACTCTGATTTAGAAATTTTCTCCTCTCCAAAATCAATGAAAGTGACATCTGTATTCTTTTGAGCTTGAGCTGCAAAAGAGGACACTAAAAAGGTAATCGCTACTAGGTGCTTTAATTTGAACATGATCATTAATTTGTTAAGATTATCGGCTATAATTTGGTGCTTCTCTTGTAATGGTAACATCATGTGGATGGCTTTCCCTGATTCCTGCATGCGTTATTTTTATAAACTTGGCATCGGTTTTTAACTTGTCTACCGTATCACAACCACAGTAGCCCATCCCTGCTCGAATCCCTCCAATCATTTGGTAAATTACCTCACTTAAGGATCCTTTAAAAGGAACTCGTCCACTAATCCCTTCAGGAACTAGTTTTTTAATATCTTCTTCCATGTCTTGAAAGTATCTGTCCTTCGAACCTTTTTGCATAGCTTCTAAAGAACCCATGCCTCTGTATCCTTTAAACTTTCTACCTTCATATATTATTGTCTCGCCTGGTGATTCTTCGACTCCTGCAAACAGTGAACCTGCCATAATAGTATCGGCTCCCGCAGCCAATGCTTTTACGATATCTCCTGTAAACCTTAGTCCTCCGTCAGCAATTAAAGGAACTCCCGTTCCTACTAATCCTTCAGCGACCATCATTACGGCAGAAAATTGAGGTACCCCTACTCCTGCTATTACTCGAGTAGTACAGATTGATCCGGGACCAATCCCTACTTTAATGCCATCAGCTCCGGCCTCTACCAAGGCGATTGCGGCCTCTTTTGTAGCTATGTTTCCAACAATTACTTCCAGATCTTTAAAAGTAGCTTTCACCTTTTTTAGCGTATCAAGCACTCCTATCGAGTGTCCATGCGCGGTATCAATAATTACAGCATCTACTCCAACTGCCACTAACGCCTTAACCCGTTCCATAACGTCTCCGGTAACTCCAACTGCTGCAGCTACTCTTAGCCGACCAAATTCATCTTTACAAGCATTTGGCCTTTCTTTTACTTTAATGATATCTCGGTAAGTTATCAGTCCGATTAACGTGTTAGAATCGTCAACAACTGGTAATTTTTCTATTTTATGAGCTTGTAAAATTGCCTCCGCTTCTTTTAATCCTGTCCCCTCGTGTGTTACTATAATATTCTCAGAAGTCATTACATTGCGAATTTCTTCGTCCATGTTTTTCTGAAATCTTAAATCACGATTGGTAACAATGCCGATTAACTTCATGGATTTATCAACCACTGGAATTCCTCCGATTTTATTTTCCTTCATTAACAGCAATGCATCTGCAACTTTTGCTTCAACATTTAATGTAATGGGATCTTGGATCATTCCGCTTTCAGAACGTTTCACTTTTCTTACCTCAGCAGCCTGTTGTTCGATACTCATGTTTTTATGTAAAACACCTATTCCACCTTCACCTGCGATAGCAATAGCTAAGGCAGACTCTGTAACAGTATCCATTGCTGCGGAAACTATTGGTGTATTCAAACGTATCTTTTTTGTGAACTGAGACGAAATGTTCACTTCTCTAGGCATTACCTCGGAGTAAGCTGGAACTAGTAATACATCGTCGTAGGTAAGGCCGTCGGGAAGAAAACGGCTTTCAGAACTTTTACTCATAGTGGCGCTTTTTTAAGCAGCCAAAAATAGACATTCTTAGGTCGGATTTGCCGTTAATTTAAACTAAAAATGGGAGCCCTTTGAGGCTCCCATTTTTGAGTTTATAATTAATAAATATTCTATCGAATTAAGGTTACAGTTCCTTTTTTTCGCTTCTCGTTCCCGTCGCCGTCTACATAACGAATCATGTATACATAAGAACCAACAGCAGCATCCTCGCCTTCAACAGTTCCATCCCATCCTTTATTTATATCCTTGGTGATATAAATTTGCTCCCCCCATCTGTTATAAATAGACATTTCGAATTGACTAAAGTCAAAAAACTGTCCTTTCGGGCCAAATCTTCTGTTTATGCCACTAGGAGCAAATGCATTGGGAACATACATCAACGGGCTTTGTAATGCCTCAGCAACATTTGAATTAGAAACCTGTGACATTAAGTCACTTGGGTAACCGTTAACTGCGCTAGAAAGTAAAGCACCTTGAACCGCTTCTACTCTATAATAAAACTTACCATCAGAGGTCAACTCTTCAGAAATATCGTCTACATAAACGTTCCAATCAAAAGCGCTATTTGGAGCAAGCCTTTTGTATACTTGAGTTGAATAGATTTGCTCAGTAGTTCGATAAATGTTGTAATAAGCAACCGTACTGTCCCAATCTAAATACCTGTTCCATCTTAAGGTATTGGTTAAAGCTGCATCATCAGACTGCACCGATAAAAAGATTGTTCTACCAAAATTAGATTGACTTGTTATGATGTCACAATCATTTTGAGAAACCACTTGGTAGTAAAGTTCTCCTGCATTTACATCTGCCGTTTCATCAATAAATGTGAACCGATCTTCTCCTAGTAATTCGTCTGCAGCAAAATATCCTTGCGGCAACATCTCATCAGGATTATCGCCTCTAAAAACGGTGTACCCTTTAATCGGAGTTATTGTATCTCTGTAATACTCAATCTCCACATGGTTACTTGGCAATACTGTCGCGTACGTTAAGTAGTTGTAAAGCGGAGTCTCTTCGTAAGCAGAGAAAACAGTATCAACATTAGAAGTTGGCTGCAACCATGCAGGTGCATCAGGATCTAATGACCTTGCCGTTACTTGATAATAATAATTGATATCTCCATCCACAATAGAATGATCAAAAATAGAGTCAATTGTTGCAGAGTTTGGAATTTGATTCCATGTTGCTCCATCATCTTTACTAAACGAAACGGTGTACTCTACAGCAAAGTTTGGATTAAATCCAACATACTCTGTCCAGGTTACCACATTAGTTGAATCACAGATATTCCATTCTGACTCGACATTCATTGATTTATGAAAAAAGATATCTACTTCAGCTACGCGCCCACAGATATCTTTCGCCAACACCCCAACAACTCCAACAGAATCTCTTGCATCTACATCAACGATCTCAATTGCTTTAGTATATGGAGGACCAAAACCTTCATTAATAGGCACAGCTCCGTCTAATAGAGGCACAAGAATTGGTCTCCCTGAATTCATCCCATTTTGGCTAAAAAACTTCAAACTATCTGCACCAAAGGCATCTCCTATCCAGTAAGCAATCAAACGACTGGAGGTTTTGTCAAAGCTTAACATTGCTAAATTTTCAGGATCTGGTGGATCCACAACTATGTGTAGTACTGATGCAACATTTGACTGAACTTCACACTCAAAACCAACAGGTTTAAATAAAGTGTCGATGTGGTTTAATCTATAATTAATAGCAGCTCTGCAGCCGTCAAATTGTATTGTATGTTCAAATACGCCAGGTGTTAAAGCAAAACCAATAGGTTGTAAGGTAGCTCCTGAATCTGCACTGTTCACGGTAAAAAATTGATTCACAGAAGGATCTGGAACTGCAACGGAATCCCAACTTAGATCAGATATTCGGGCTGCCCCTCCTGTTGTAGGACGTGCCCTTAAGAAGACGGAACTAATTTTCATTTGAGCAGCTGGCGTTTTACCAAGGCAACCAGAAAGAGATGTAACTTCAAAGTCATAGCGTTCTATTTGCGCATTAATACCTGTAACCGTAAAGTTATCGTCTGTAATTACCAATGTACTATCTAAATTCCCAGGAATTTCTGTCCAGTTTATAGCAGATTCCGTTTTGTATCGAATGTTGTAGAATCCGAAATTATTAACCATATCTATAGCAGGAATCCAAGAAATTTTCACTGAACCGTTATCGTTAACAAACGTACATCTCGGTGTCGGAGGCGGCGTTATAGCGCTTGTCTTTAAGTCATTTGGCGCTATGTATTCATCTACAGCAGAAATATTTACTGCCCCTCTAGCATCAAATGCTACAACTTTGAATTTGTATGTCTTCCCTCTGCTAATTCCAGAAATTACTGCAGTAGTAACGTTTCTGTTGTTAATGGTAGCTGAAAGTTTGTAGCCATTGCCATCGTCAAAATTTGCATACACTCTATAACCTGCGACTCCATTCGGAAAACCTCCAGGCTGCAACCAATTAAGCGTATACTCTCCTCTACAATTATCTATTAAATTACCTGTTGGTACAATCGTATTGTAAACAGCACTGTTGGTAACATTACTAATATCGCAGGCATCTATTGCTTCAATTACAATATTCTGGACAGTAGTTTGTGCCCCACTTAGAACTACCACAGAGTCTGTCAACGCATTTACAGTTGTAAGAAGATTGGCGGGCGTTAAGCTATTGCGGTAAATGTTGTACGTTCCTGTTGTTAATTTACCTTTTAAGTTTATTCGTAAGAATACCGTTCCATCCGCTCTAACTTCAATGGTATCGAAGGTTGGATCGGGAATGAATGATAACGACTCCATTAAAAGAGTATCAATTGTACTAAACGTGCTAAAGTATAAAGTATCTAAATTACCAGCACGATCAGAAGACCCCTCTTTCAATGTAACTACAGTATCTCTAGCCTCAATTCTAAAACCCACGTAGTCGTTACAAGAGGTAGCTCCAACACAATAATTTGTTGCATTTGTGTCTCCTACTATATACCAATTCTTCTTATTCGCACTCCCTCCATTCGTTATGGAATCGTTAGCATGAATATAATAGTGCGTTGGAGACTCGTATCTAAAATAAGAATACGTATTAGAATTCGGAGCTTTTGGAGAATTCCAAGTCAAACAAGCTCTTGACCTTGGCGGGTCAGGAAATACTCCTGCGAGCGTATGATCTACTTCAATAATTCTAGCCGGGTCAGACCATATCGAAGAATTGGTATCTGTACACCCCGACTTAGTTCTCATGCGAACATACCAATCGAAACTTTGACCTCTATTACTTCCAAAAGCTGCTAATATATTGTATCCACTATTCGGATCAACCACATTGTTGAAATTATAAGGAGAGTAGTTCGGAGCATTTCTCTCTTGTTGATAGTTTCTAACGTTTGCATCTAATGTTAGCCAAGAATTCGGAAATTGGCCATCAGGCACTCTTGCAGAATATGCCTCGTATTTATCATTTTCTCTTACTGGCGGATTAAACTGTCGTGCAGAATCGACTGGCGGAACCCAGTTGAATGTTGTTGTTCCATCTAATCCTACAGAAACTCCTTTCATAATAGGTTGGGTTAATGGCTTGGGATCTTTAACTACCAACGTAATGGTTGGATAATTTAATCCCGGAACAGGACAGTGATCATCACTTACCCTCATTACAAAATTATAAATCCCTTCATTTGTCCCGGGGAAACCAGTGCGGGTTTTGATGTGCTTACAATCAGTTTGCCAAACAAACACAGTTCCAATAACACCCAAGCCTTTCAGCACAGAAATAGGCGGAGTTGCTGTTAGATCAACGAATGGGTTTGAATCTTCAAGATATGCACAAGGCTCTACATTTGTGGAATTTACGATACAGGGAGAATTCTTTCCTCTTGATTGTGTAAACAGCAAACCATCGGGCACCATGGTTAATATTTGTCGAAAGGGAGGCCGATCGATTCTATCATTATCTATTACTTGAACGGAAATTGAGGCAGTCTGACCAGCAACAATAGTTGTAATGGTGTTATTTGTTGGAGTCCCATTTATAAAAACCTCTGGGACTCTGTTCTGCCCCGCCCCGGCGCCCGGTAAATTAGGACAAGTGAATATAGATATTGGAATTTCTCGGAATACAGTAGCAATTTTTCGAGACTCTCTATATGCGTCCACCCGAACAACCGTGATGTATTTTTCAGTTCCAACACCACTATACACGGCCATTGCTGTAACTCCTGATAAAAGGTTTAACGTAGCAGGAATATTGTTGATGTTAGCATTTCTATCAGGTGTAGGATTACTTGGCGAAAATCCATTTTTATACGTTAACGCAACAGGATTAGATTGTGGTGGATTGTAAGGCCTATCCCAAGAATAGACCATAGAATCTAAATTATCGTCAATAGCGGTATGGTTGAAAGTAAACTCGTACCCTCTACAAATTAAAGTTGTTGGCAACGATTTAAAGAGCGGAGAGGAATCAAAGCAAGGGTCTGCGGGAAGACCATTTGGTCCAGGATACATTATTGCTCTTAGCAACATTTCTCCATACGTATTAACATTAGCTACACCATTAGGTCTACAACAAGGAGACTCCCAGAAAAATTTCCATCCTGCACCGGGAGGTGTTCCAGATAAGGTAACAGGAGAGGAATTGTAATAATACGCTTGTACTGTGCCCAGATCCTGATTTGCACAACTCAATGGATCATTTTCATAAGGAATACAACTTGGAGACGTATCCCCGTTATTTGAATTTTGAAGACGGGTTACATCCGGCCGAATTATAATTGAACTCACAACAGAACCACTAGCATCCCTTGGCAGAGGCACTCCTTGAATATCTATTGTTTCATTTACAAAGGTCCATTGAAGACCTGTGCAATCTCTGTATAGAGCCATTGAAAATATGTATTGCCCATTTGCTAAACACCTCCAGCTTATTTCACCACCTAATACATGAGTAGCATTTGCTGTAGTTGCAAAGCCAATAATCGCAGCTAAAATTAAAAATATCTTTTTCATAAAATCACGTTTAATACACTTCTTTGACGCTCCAAGATGCGCAAGGTTGCCTGCAAATTTAAAGTTTTCCTACAATTATTTTTTTCAACGAATTGTATTTTAAATATTGCTTTGCAACTTCTTTAATTTGTTGTGGCGTGACCTGCTTTATTTTTTGAATTAAATTCTCATAGTATGAGTAATCTAATCCGTGATTGTTCAGCATTTGGAACCTCTCCATTGCGCTAAAAGCACCATCAAAGCCTTTCATTATATTTCCCAATATGTAATTTTTCACCAACTCCAATTCATCAGAACTTACAAGTTCTTGCTGCAATTTATTCATTTCAAATTCAATTTCGTCCAAGGTCTTTTTTGTAAAATCTGACCCAACTTCTGTCGAAATCACAAAATAGGACAACTCATTTAAATGAATCACTCCACTCCCAATGCCATATGTATACCCTTTATCTTCCCTAATATTACTCATTAGTCTCGATCCAAAATAACCACCTAGTATAGTATTCGCAATAAACAACGCGGCAAAGTCTTTGTGCCTTCGATTAATTGTGGTTGACCCTAAGCGGATGGCAGATTGAACTGAATTCCCCTTTTCAATTACAACCATGTCTTTATCGTTTGCTACAATTTCGGTGTTTGTTTCAAAGCTGTTCGAGTTTCTTACTTTTCCTGAAAAAGTTAACTTCACCGCTTCGATGACCTTTGAAGAGACCTTTCCCGACAAGTAAATTTGAAAGGTCGAGTTTTTGTACTGTTTCTCGTAAAATTCTACTAGATCTATTCTGTCAATTTCTTTGAAATGAGCTTCGGTCAACTTCCAACAATATGAATTATCCTTTCCCAAAAGAATCTCTGTAAACTCATTTCGAGCGACCCATGCTACTTTCCCTTGGTTCACCGTATTTTTTTGTGAAAAAATGTCGAGGTAATTCTTTATCTCCTCCTTCGGAAAAGTAGCCGTTTGAACTAGTTCATATACGTAGGGCAATAATTCGGGAACACTCTTCTCCAAGCAATGCAGGACAATAGAACCTTTGTCGGCAGTGCAGGAAGAGTCTATAAATGCGCCATGCGAATCAAAAAAAGATGCAATTTCAAATGCAGAGCTATTCGCAGTACCCTCAAGTAAAATGTTGTTTACCATAGAGGCGACCAATGACTTTCCCTGGTATTTAGTGCCTGCATCAAATTCTAGCTCAATTTTTGTGACTTTACAATCCTCTTGATTCATAACATGATACACACATCCTGAATTTAGTGTTTCAGAAATTGGTTGTTGCAACCTTATTTCTCCCAAACTATTCATTTTCGGTCTTACTTTCCTATCCAACATTCTTTTTCGCTTTATATATTAATTTCGACCGATTCTCTTTTCTCAACAATGCCTTGGCAACCCTCTGAATGTCAGAAGTCGTCACTTTTTCGTATAATTCAAACTCGTAGTTAAATAATTCAGGCTCTTTTAGCAAAGATGAGATTGCCAATCCCATCGCTTTATTTAAAGCCGAAGTTTTACCAAACTCATACGTAGATTCGGCTTTATTTTTAACTTTTTGAAGCTCCTCCTCCGCTATCTTATTTTCAATAATGTTGCGTAACTCTTCCTCAATTAACTTTTCTGCATTTTCAAAAGTCACTCCTTCAGAAAGCTTTGCCGAAACAATAAACAACCCTGCCTCTGTATCTCCCGATATATAGGCATTAATTTCAACAAAGGATTCGGTTCCTTTCAACAATCTTTCGTAAAACCTTGACGAATCTCCACGGGACAAAATATCAGATAGCAGGTCAACAGCATAATAATCTTCATGAATTCTAGGCGGCATGTGATATGCAAAGTACAACGCATTCAATGGCACGTCTCGCTCAACTTCCAATGTACGTTCTTTTGTTTGCACAGGCTCCAACGGCAAGTTTCGAACCCTCTTTTTTTGCTCAGGAATATCCCCAAACCACTTCTCGGTTAATCTTATTACCTCCTCAAACTCTAGATCTCCTGATATGGCCAATGTTGCATTTCCAGGAAAATAGTGCTTGTCAAAAAATGCTTTTACATCCTCCATTGACGCCTCTTCAATGTGCTCAATTTTCTCGCCGATTGTAGCCCACCTGTAAGGATGAGTCTTGTACGCCAATGGCCTCAGCAATAAATAAACATCTCCGTAAGGTTGATTCAAATACATCTGCTTAAATTCCTCTATTACAACACTCCGTTGCACCTCTAAACTTTTATCTGAAAACGCCAAACGCAGCATCCGATCCGACTCCAACCAAAAAGCAGTTTCAACATTCTCTTTGGGAAGAGTAATGTAGTAATTGGTAATATCAGTGGAAGTAAAGGCATTGTTTTCGCCACCTACCGCTTGCAGGGGGGTATCAAATGAAGGAATATTTACTGACCCTCCAAACATTAAGTGTTCAAACAAGTGTGCAAATCCTGTCTTACCAGGCTCTTCATCTTTAGATCCGACATCGTACAAGACATTAAATGCAACAATTGGAGTTGTTTTGTCCTTATTAAAAATTAATTGCAAGCCGTTTTTAAGGGTATGCCGTTCAAATTCTACCATATATCAAATTCCTAAAATGATGCTCGAAATTAAGGTTAAATCAAAGGAAGTGCAACAGTTTATATCAGTCTCAGTAGCATGCTTAAAATTAAATTATTGTATATTTGTAACTATGAATAAAATTATATTCTTTATCGCTTTCTGCAGCTTACTAACGACCAAAATTTCAGCACAATACAGCATTGATTTTGGAGTAAGTGTTGGAGGTTCTAATTACATTGGAGAAACTGGTGGAGGTGGAACAGAACCAAAACCTTGGCTTTTAGACATGATTGTGGCCAAATCAAGTTTGAGTGTAGGTGGATTTTATAGAATGAATTTTACACAAAGTATTGCAGCAAAGTTTTCTGTAAATTATGTAAGAATAACGGGAGCTGACAGCCTATCAGGTATCGCAACTCAAATTGGACGGAATTTAAGCTTTCGCACGGATATATATGAAGCTGCTATCCAATTGGAGTATTATTTCTTTAACTTCAGAGATATCAGTAGAGCTTCCAATGCAAGAATAGATTTTGGAAGCTACTTTTTTGTTGGAGGGGGTGCAGCGCTCTTTAATCCGAAAGCAAGTTACCAAGACGAATGGATAGATCTTAGGCCTCTTCGAACTGAAGGGCAAGAAAAGGAATACGATTCATACGCCATTGTGGCACCCATAGGCATTGGAGTAAATTTTACGTTCGATAGAAAAATTAAGTTAGGAATAGAATTTGGCTACCGATTTACCAATACAGACTACTTAGATGATATTAGTGACAGATACGCGGCTCCGGAAGATTTAGGTTTTAACGATGCCAGAACGCAGAATATTGCTAATCGAAGTGCAGAAGCCTTCGCAAGAGGAGATGCAAGGCTAGAAGGCCTTACATTAAGGAACTTTCAGCCGGGTGCTATACGAGGAAACCCTGAAACTAATGATGGTTACCTGTTGGGGCAAATTTCTTTAAGTTACAACATTGCGAGCAAAAACTCTTTCAGCAAGGCAAGATACAATAGCATCATTAATAGAAAAAGAAAGAGAACTAAATTTTAGTACTTGGAGGTTTAAGCTTGAGGCTGGAGGTAAAAGTGACTATCCTTATAACTTGAAATTACTTTCGGATAAGTTAGTACCATCAATTATTTAATCTTTTTCATGAACCCTTTTCAAATTATTGAGCAAATTAGTCTACATAAATGTCACCCTTCTTTATCAAATTAAAACACACTTTGCAGCTTCCTTTTTGCAAACATCCGAACTGCGAATGGATTTGAAGTAGTGCTGATTTTACATTACTTCTTAACGTATTGAATGATCTTTCGCAGAGGCTTAAACAACAAGGTATATGACTTAGGGGTTAATCCATTCATGATCCATGCTTTTCGGTCTTCTTTATTAGCCTTCACTCTATTCTTTAAGGAGGAATTGCTCATTCCGCCAACCCGCATGCGCACCAATGGCCTCGAAATATAACAAGTAGAAAGTTTGTTTTTAAACAATAACCGTAGCATTAACTCATAGTCAGACGCTGACTTTAAGGACAAGTTAAAATTGCCATACTTTTCATAAGCCGTTCGCTTAACAAAAAAGGTAGGATGAGGCGGCATCCAACCATATAAAAACTTTCTGCGACTGTACTTTCCCGACACCCACTTGCGAATCACTTTATTTGTGTCCTCTGCAGCTACATAATACAAATCGGAATACAAGCTATCCGCCTTTTCTTCTTGCATTTTTTCTACCACCTCGCCAATCACCTTATCGTCTATGTAAAAATCATCTGCATTCAAAATGGCTATTATGTCCCCTTTACAAAGTTGGATTCCTTTGTTGATTGCATCGTACATGCCTTTGTCTTTTTCAGAAAGAATGGTCGAAATGTCCCGCTTGTATTTTCCTATAATTTTCAAGGTGTCGTCAGTAGATTCTCCATCTATGATGATGTAATCAATGTCTGGATAACTTTGCCCCAAGACAGACTGAATAGTCCCTTCTATGGTTGCGGCGGAATTATAACATACAGTAATGACGGAAACTTTCAATTATCTAATTTCTTTTAATTACAAAATTTTCCAGTACCAAAACATCCATTTGAGTTCTTAAATAGCAATCTAGTGCTTCAGCAGGCGTATTTACGATAGGTTCGTTTTCGTTAAATGAAGTATTCAATAAAATAGGAGTTCCTGATAACTCATGAAACTTTGAAATTAAATCGTGGTACCTATCTCCTTTCGATACGGTTTGCAACCTTCCGGTTCCATCTACATGAGTTACAGCTGGAATTTCAGAATGTTTTTCTTTTTTTATTGGATAAACCTTTTCCATAAAAGGAACCTTGTCCGTTTTTTCAAAATACTCAGAAACATACTCTTCAAGAATTGAAGGAGCAAAAGGCCTAAAACTTTCTCTTCTCTTAATTTTGGAATTAAGCAGCTCTTTTGCATCCGCCCTTCTTGGGTCAACTAAAATAGACCTATGTCCTAACGCTCGAGGACCAAATTCCGCTCTTCCTTGAAACCATCCAACAACTGCTCCATTGATTAATTCGGTAGCAACAGTATCTATTAGCTCATTATCAGAGTACTTCGTAAATTCAACATCTCTATCCTTTAAACACGCCTCTATTTCTAAATCATTGGTCTTGTACCCCGTATATGCATCATAAACTGCTGGAAGTCTATCGTTCTTCTGAATGTGGTTAAATAACCATAAAGCGGACCCCATTGCAGTTCCAGCATCATGACCTGCAGAAGGAATATAAACTTCTTCAAACTTCGTATTCTCTAAAATTTTCCCATTCGCAACTGAATTTTGAGCTACTCCTCCAGCAATGCAGACACTTTTTAAGCCGGTTCTTTTCTGCAAATGATTTAGTATATGAAAAATCAGCTCTTCTGTCACTCTTTGAACTGAAGTTGCTATATCTTTGTGTTTTTGGGTCAATTCATCTCCCCCTTTCCTTGCCGGACCTAAAAGCACTTCTAGTTCACTTGAAAATATAGACTCCATACTTGGGTCGCCACCTTCCCAGCTCATACTCACACCTTCTTTAGCGTGCTTAAAATATTTTGTATCTAACTCAAATAGTCCATTGTCTTTAAATCGAATTACCTTTCGTAATTCTTCTACAAACTTCGGCTCACCATATGGCGCTAATCCCATCACCTTATACTCATCCCCATAATGAGAAAACCCTAAATATTGAGTTAATGAAGTATAAAAAATACCCGCTGAATGAGGATAAATTACCGAATCGATCACTTCAATTTGATTCCCTTTCCCTTTTGCGATCATGGTAGAAGTGAAATCTCCAAAACCATCAATAGAAAGAATTGCAGATTCATCAAATGGAGAGGCAAAAAATGCACTAGCCAAATGACTTCTATGATGTTCAATATTATGAATTTCAGCTTTAAGTTCAGATTCATTAATTCCAAAAACCTCACAAAGTTCCGATTTCACATTACCGACTTTTTTCGTATTCGAGAGTCTATCCTTTAATGCTTTGATGGATACTAAATTCTTTACAGAATGAACTATTTTCTTGTGAATATTTGCAGATGGGTTTCTTGAAATGGTAACATGATCTAATTCCCCAATAGAAATCCCTGCTTCTATTATACAAAACTTAATGGCTTCTGAAGGGAAACCCGCCCAATGTTTTATTCTCCTAATTCGCTCTTCTTCAGTTGCCGCTACAACTATACCATCCTTTAAAATACAAGCTGATGAGTCTCCGTGGTAAGCATTTATTCCTAGAATGTACATTTTTTCTTATTTACTAAATAGTCAGCTAAATTATCATTTCAATTTGAAAGAAATAAATCTATATTACTATTAATTATGTCTTTATTGACGAAGGTTTTGTTAGAATATTTGAAACATGATTGAGACCAATTTTTATATTGATTATCTCCCATGGAATAAGCATATTCCATTTTGACCTTCCAAGAAGAAATATCGTGTAAAGCTAAATCAAACCCGACTTGTTCTTCCTCTAATCCAACCCAAGGAGTTTGATCACTTATAATAACCGGAACTCCAATGTTAATTGCTTCTACAATTGAGTGTCCGTAGTTTTCATTAAAGCTTGGAAGAACATAGAATTGATACTTTTTAAGTGTTTCATTCACCTTATCAGGAGATAAAATTCCCTTGTATGCGACCCGACTATCTTTATCTATATAGTTCAGACATTGACGCCAGTAATCATCCTCTTCTATTGGTCCGAAAATATCAAATTGCAACTCTGTTAGCTCTTTTAAGGAAGATAGTAATCGTAAGAAATAAATCAAGTTTTTTTTCTCCGAGACTCTAGATATAAAGACCAATTTGAGCTCATTCTCTTTCTTAAATCCTTCCTGTAGTTCTCTTTTTCCTGGTTCAGAAGATATATTTTGTGCGACAAAAATTTTAGCTCCATCTCCAAATACATTTTTTACTTCTTTTGCTTCTTGATCAGTGGAAGTATGCCAAATAATATTTTTTAATACCAAAAACTTTGCTAAACCTAAAAATATTTTCTTCTTCATTGGTTTTATAGCCAACGCACCTGCCCCTAACATCCCTCGTGGAGCAATGATGTTTCTGACTTTTGTTTTCGCCTGAAAGTACATCAGAGGTTTTATAGTATATCCGAGAGAGAACATACTATTGTAGTACACAATTTCTGGCTGTTTATTTTCGATAATGCCTTCGTATATCTTCTTCCTATCAGCACTCTCATTCAAATAGTAAATTGAATATTTATCTCTGTTGATTTGACAGTTCACCTTAACATCTAAAACCGTTCCATCTGCATCTCTATTTGAAGTCACAACTGTAAAATCGCATTCATTCGAAATAGCCCCTATAATATTAAAAACAGATTTAATGGGTCCTCCAGCTTTATAAGCAGGATAAAACCAATCTATGAATATAATTACTGCTCTTTTCATATTAACTTGAAGCCACCTTTTTATACACTCTCAAGTACTTCTCTCCTATATCTCTTGGGTTAAATCGTTTTATATTTTCTTGCCCAAGCACGACAAGCTCTGCACTAAACTTTTCATCCTTTAATATTTTTTTTACTCCTTTCCTTATTTGTTCTACTGAATATGGATTCACAAGCAATGCTCCCCTCCCAGCAATCTCAGGCATTGACGCAACGTTACTAGTAAGCACAGGACGCCCCGTGGCTTGTGCTTCTATGATAGGCAGACCAAATCCTTCATAAGTAGAAACAAATAAGACAAGATCTGATAATGCATAAAGATCATTTAATTCTTTATTGGACACTGATTCAAAATAATCATATATAATACCCCTTCGCTTCATCTTCGCTTTCTGAATAGGAGTTGGTTTTCCTACTATAATCAACCTACAATTGAAACCGGCTAGAGCTTCTACCACACGTAAAAGATTCTTGTTTTTTTTCACACCTATTTGCAAAAGAATAGGGGGGTCATTTTTTTGTTCAATCTTCTGCTGGTAAAAAAATTCAGGAGAAACTGAGTTGGCAATGGTGATATATTTGCTTCTCGAAACATTATATCTGGCTACAACTTCACTACATGTAAATTCAGAGATAAATATAATCTGCTGAACCCGGGATATTGGAAGTTTAAACCATAAGTATTCAAATATTTTTTTCCTCAATCCCTTGTAAGTATAAACAGGGTATATATCATGAACTGTTAAGATAGATCCCTTTTTAGGAAGAAAAACAGCGATATAATTTATATCCCCACTTATATGATTCACATCTCCCCTTTTAAGTCCTGCATACATCGCATTTAACACTCTTCTAACTATTCCTTTACTTTCAAATGGCATTATACACACTTGAAAATTTACCTTATTTGCTAAAAATGGCAATAAAGAAGAATAAACTCGCTCTATGCTATGTTGCCCAGGATATGGTTTTCTTAAAAACAAGACTACCTTCATAGCATTCGATTTTTCTCAGCTTCAAAGGCACCCAAAAGAAAAAATAAAGTAGCTGTACCACTTAGGACTATAGAAACGCAATACATAAAGATAATGTAAATCGAAAATCTATTTGCGGCAATCTTGCGATCCATGGCAATATTAATAAATGGAATAAGAAGAATAAAGAGCCCAATAATACCGAAGTCATATATAAATATCAATAAGTCAGAGTTAAATGGGACTAAAAATGTGCCATTATTTAAAATTCCTGCCTTTCCTGGATATTCTTTTGCCAAAGCTAAGTTATATACCCCTGGGCCTAGCCCTATTACAAACATCCCAAGGTTATTGACCATAAATTCTTGACCATATACTTCTGACCTTATTATATTGCTCTCCAGTTGCCCTTCCACCCGAATATCATATACCAGGTTTAGGTAATCGCTCTCACTTGCAAAAGCGACGATTCCTACAAAACCAAAAAAGAAAATATATCGAATAATTTGACCGTTGTAGTTCCGAAATATTGAATAAAGCAATAGAAGCATGATAAAAACTGCCAATACAAAATAAATAGAAGTAGAATATGTTAGCCATAGTACTACGAAGTGAAAAATCAGAACAATAATTAAGGGGAAAAATCCGATACGATTCTTTATGCTTTTGTAATACTTTAAAATGATTAAAATCCCAATCACAATAAAATAAGTGAGTCGCTTGGGTTCATTAGCTAAAGAATTTACTCGGAAAATCAATTCTTCATTATTATTAAACCCTCCAAAACCAGATGTTTTATCAGAATAAACTATCCCGCGATAAGGCCATCCAAATTCATTGGCATAAAACTGATAAACTCCATATAAACACAAGATACTAGTCGTAATTAAGAAGCTTTTTAATAACCGCTGGACACCTAATTGTAGTGTGCATTCCTTCCGAACTATCAAAAAAATTAACATGTAATTCAGATACCCAATTGCTTGAATAATTAAGCGAGTTCCAACAATTGAGCTCGTAAGGTAGCTCGAATAATAATTCGAATAAAATGATCCTATTACAGTTGAAAAAATAACCATGACCAGCACTGTTATAATCCAAAATTGATTTTTAACAGAGTTTTTATAGTAACCTATTCCTTTACTGGCGACCGTAGCAATCACAAAAACCGCAGGCACTAATTTATCGGGCGTTAACCGTGGACCCACTTCAATAAAAAAGAAAAAACTGAGGCAAGCCGGTAGAATAAAAAGTATCCGATGAGGTTTAGTAAACCCTGCAAATACAGCGTAAGCCATCAAACTATAAACAACAATATAATCTATAGGCCCATGCCCCAGTACATTACCCATGATATGTCTCAATTAAGCGGTCTACTGCATTTTCCCAAGTATACGTATTTATAAATAAGTTATACTTCTTCTCGTCGACCTTTAGATGATCGACTATTTTTATGTAATGATGGATCAATTTATTCTGATTTGCATCTTTTAAGTCAATTAATATACCATCTACCATATCCATCATTTCAGGTATTGCCCCCACTGGAGTTGCTATAACAGGTAATCGATAAGAAACTGCATCTAAAACAGTCATGCAAAACCCCTCTTCAGATGACAATTGTAGGTACAAATCTGCAGATTGATATAATTCAATTAATGTTTCTTCAGGAATATTATGATTTACTGTAACCACCTTATCCAATTTCCTTTTATTGAGCGCATTTAGAAAGTATTTGTAATATCTTTTATTTCTTATTGGACCTACAACATTCCATTTAAATTCTACTCCATTATTCAATAAGTAATGAGCAATATCTGCTATTAAATGTTGGTTTTTATGCGGGACAAAACCTCCTACGGTTAATAAACGAATCGGGCCAGAAGAGCGCTCTTTTGGTAACACAGAAACCTTAGCTCCCCCATGACCGATTACTTTTATTGAAGAGTTTTCTACATAACTCATAAGATTCACTCTAACTTCTTCGCTAGGGACAATATAAACGTCAAACTTATTTTTTTGAATTCGTCTGCGATTCATAAAACCTACGATTTCTTTACGAGCTGTATCTTTAAGATACAGCAAAGTAGAGTCTCCCCTCCAAGAGTTAGAACACTCCTGAGGCGGAATGTTATGAATGGTATTAATTGTTCTTATCCTTTTCTCTCTTAATTTTTTAGTATCCAGAATTTCGGCTATAAATAGACCAAATAAAATATGTATTAAATTAATATTATAGTTCTGAGATAAAGTAAAAACACTATTCTTTATATAAGTACAATAGAGGTTTCGTTCCTCTGCATCAAAATTTAACTCTCCAACTGACTTAACTCCTAATTTTAAAAGGACCAATGGAGATGAGACATGCTTCTCTTCAACAATTTTACCGAGCTCACCAACTGCTGGAGCCAGTAAATACACCTTATTTATCTTTTTTGATAGTGTTACAGCTGTGTTTTCTACATAGGAAACAGTGCCCCCAATTTTAGGAAAATAATGCTCGGAAAGTAAAAGGGCATTCATGATCACCTAGTGTTGATTCCTTAAAATATTAGGTATGCTAAATTATAGTATTATCTTGATATGTTAGCCAATCAATAAGCGTTTAATTACTAAAGGATATAATTCAATTCAGGGGAGGACTCGTTGCTCCCGTTATTCTTCTTTTTAATTTCAAAAAGTGTTTTTCAACAACATGATAACTAGACCAAGCTATTATCATTGATAACAATAGACTTATTATATTTTCACCAATACTCACCCAATAAATCGAATCTTCAAGCTTTATGATCTTAGTGATGTTAAATAAAATCAAGATACCTATTGGATATTTACAATAAAGGTCATAGGTATACTTCCCCCAATAATTTAAAAACTTTACCCTCCCTAAATTAAAAAGAGGGTTCTTCACAAACACCTGTTCAAAAATGATGTAGGCAAAAAAAAATCCTGATAGAGTCGTAAAAAAAGCAATTCCAAGAGAAGATGTAAAGTAAATGGGGTAAAGAAAGATCATCGTCAAGCCAAATACATAAATACCAGAATTGACTAGTTTAGGAATGAAGATCGAAGATTGAAGAAATTTTTTCGCAAAACAAAAATAGCCCAACAAGCAACCTATGCCTAAAACTCCCATAACGCTAAACGTATGATAGACTAACGTTTTAAAATCTTCAAAATTTAAATACCTAAAATAAATCGACCCAGCAATGATAGCCACTATAACCCATAAAGGAAGTTTTCTAAAAAAGAACAGTAGAGGCCAAAATAAATAAAATTATTCCTCTACACCTACAGACCACAAAACAATTAAAAATTATTTAAGGGATATGCATCGTGTAAGACTAATTGAAAATTAGGAATGAAAAACAGATAATAATAGAGCGATGCAGTTTCAACTTTCCCTGTCTTAGTAATAATTTCAATAAAAGATCAAACAAAATAAAAGCATATGCTAAAATCATAAAATAAAGAGGCCAAATCCGCAGTACTCTTCTCGCCCAGAAATTAAGAATATTATACCGCTTTTTTTCCGATTTATTTTCCTCCACTAGCAATAAGTAAGTAATCAGGAAGCCACTTAAAACAAAAAAAAATCCACTCCTAACCGACCATATTGGTAAACTGAAAGCATCAATTTGAATACTGAGTTATCTAAAATAGACGATTGTGTTGTATTAAATCCATACACTAGAAACACTCCAAGAAAGGCAATAAATCTCCAAGCATCCAAGTTTTTGAAAAAAACTCATTTTCCTGCACTTTTTAGGGTTACTTGCATTTTATTTTATTTTCTCTTTAATTATTTCATCCATTTTCAATAGATGAAAGGCGATTTTTATTTTCAGGTTACACTGTCTTACGACTAGAAGAACGATCATATTCTCTGCACTTACCTTAGTTCATATACTTAGCACCAGAAGATTTCATTTTTAAAGCATTCACAAAGGATCTTATAATCCTTCCTGAAGCCAACAACCACAATTGAGGTCGCATCAAAGTAGTCCTGTTAAAAATCAGATAACGTATGGTAGCATGATAATACAACAAACAATACTTAATCGGCGCCATTCTTAAATCGAAATAGATTGCACCCTCCATGTTGTGCTGCTCTTTTATGTAATTACCTTTATTCCAAGACCTTATGCCTCCTAAAGGATTTCCGATATGGACTAAGCTCGCTTTCGGATCAAAAAGAAAAGGGCCATATTTCCGATGTATTCTTAAGCAAAAATCTCCTTCCTCTCGGTGAGCTCCCTTCAAGTAATTTTCGTCCATTCCACGAACGGCGATAGCATAATCTTTCCTTACGGATAAGTTATTTGATCTGCCCACTGAAATATACGCGTTACATCCGAAATTACTTGGAAAATATAACCAACCTGCCTCTGCCGAAAGGTAGCTCATCCAATGTCGTTGATACGTTTTCTTTTGATTGCCTTCTAATTCTAATG
>CAJJAT010000022.1 GCA_905182175.1 Flavobacteriales bacterium UBA1494
AGCTTTTTTAAGGTTCGTGCTGAGGCTCTTTAGTTATTACAAAAGGCTTAATTTAGACTTGCAGACAAAATACATTCCACTATTGTTTACAAATGACTTATACTTAAATAAAATAGAAATTTTGTGAGATTAATCTTTTTAGATATAGATGGAGTTTTAAATTCAGATGCTTGGGACAAGACACGAAAAACTACAAGCAATGATTTTCTTATAGACCAATTTGACCCTGAAGCTATCAAGTTATTAAACGAACTGCTAGAAAAAATAGATGCACAAATTGTACTTACTTCTTCTTGGAGATTGAATTTCGATTTAGAACAAATGAATGAACTATTTGGCAGGATTGGAATAAGAAGGGGGATAGTATCCTTCACTCCTAACCTAAACGCAGGAGCAGGATATCTAACTAGAGGAAACGAAGTTTCGAAGTGGATTATAGACAATGGGAACATCATAAAGTCTAAGCCACTTAGCTTCTCTGATTATATTATTTTAGATGACAAAGCAGATTATTTAATTTCTCAAACAAACAAATTTTTTCAAACTGATAAAACTGTTGGATTGACGCCTCAAGTTGTTCAAAGCATTATAAATAGCTTTGATTGTGCAAGTACTACCTAGATTTCAGCTTTCTTATTCCATTCATCAATGAAGATTTGTAAATGGTCATTCTCTACCTCTCCAATATACTTCAAAAATTGCTTATCTGTTGAATGCCCCGTTACAGCCATTATAACCTTATTTGAAAGAACATTATAATGATTTGTTGCAAAGGACCTTCTGCCAATATGAGAGCGGATTAGTTTCCACTTTTCAAACATTCCAACTTCTTTTTTATGCGTTACTGGGTTCTGTCTTGTTCCTTCAATAATTTCATTAATACCAACTTGTTGACACACCTCTTTTATATATTTATTGTACTTCTGGTCTGAGGTTGGCCTCGGAAACGAGCCTAGTCTTTCTATTATCAACTCAACCTCTTTATGCATCGGAACCATAACTGTCTTACCTGTTTTATTTTGCGTGTATTCAATGAGGTTACTGTCTTGATTGATATTTTTTATATTATTTGTGTTAAGCTTCATAAGGTCACCAACCCTACAGCCTGTCCAACAGCTAATAATTAACCAATCTCTGGCGTTTTCTAAATATTGTTTTCCCTCGTATGTTGCTATAAGTTCAAGCTCTTCTGGGTTTAATGTAGTAAACATAGTGTCCTCACTTGGCGATATAAAAGACCTACTGGATACTTGTGGGTTAACTTTAAGTCCCTGCTCTTGTGCGCCTCTGCAAATGGTTTTAATGTTTGTGACAACCTTACCAATACTATTTGCAGACAAACCAAGTGTATCTCGGAGAAACGACAAGAAATTATTATAAAATTCTAAATTAATATCACTTAACAAGATTCTACTTGCTGTATGAACTTGATATTTTTTAAACCGATTAAGTGATGTTATATAGTTTTTAATGCTTCCATAACTTAGTCCAACTTTACCCTGTCGTTGGCGAAAAGGCATTTTATCAATTGATTGTTGCATAACATCATCAAAATAGGTTGACTTATCTTGTTTGGTTAGGCCCTGCCACTCCCCTAGCACTTCCTGCAGCCAACCATTAGATAGTATTACCTCATCTGTTATAGAGTCATTCCTTTTGCGAAGTATTAAGGCAGTCAAATCATTTAATGCATTTTCTAAATTTAGTTTATCATCAAATGCTGCTGCCCTCTTTATTTTATTGTCTTTCCAGAATTTAGGGTCAATAGTTTTTCCCGTCTTAGCTGTTAAATCAATGTTTCTACCGTCACGGAGTCGCACATATATAGATGCAGGGTTGCTTTTTGTTTTAATTCTGTAAGTTACTTTGGCCATAGTTATTGGGTTTGTGCTAAGTTAATCTTTCCCCACATCTTCCCCACATTAACTATATAAAAGCTTATAACATCTTATTAACACACTGTAAAAACAAATAAAATAAGGGTAATATTCAATACAACTATATGATTTTAATGCATATATTGTAAAATAGAATCAAATCAAGTAAAGGTAGGAAAACTAGGGTTGGGACCCTGTCGGGGTCACAAGTGGAGCCATTCCGTACTACAATACTTGTAGAACGGAATGGTTTTTTAGTGTTGTGGCGTAGTGATTTCTGTGGATACCGGTATGGAATATTCAATTGAGAGACAATTAGATTCATCTGTAATAAGGTAAAGGCAAAAGCTGTCGGTTAAGTTTGACTAATCGTGGAAGGCGTAGGAAGACAGAAAGACATTTTACTATTATGCTCTGATTAAAAAGAAATAGTTCTGTGGTAGCGTCGTTAACGAATATTTCGTTTTGCTGTTTGGTAGGGAACTGTTATGAATAAATAGGAGCTCGTTAAAACGTTTTTAAACTAAAATCAAACTACCATAAAGACTCATGGTAGAAACGACTCTACACGTCTATTTATGCGTTTTTGATGATGTAAATTTGTGAAGAGCACTGCTGTTTAGAGATACCATGTATGTTAGAGCGAAGCCCTGCAATGAAAGATGAAAAAAGATTGGTAGAACCTGTCTTGTACTTTTCGCTTAGCATGCTTACATAAAAAGAGTCGAACTTCATTGGTAGAATCTGTGTCACTTTCATATCGTGCTTTTCCACAAGAGAAGAAATATCATTTGGAGAGAAATGGTACAGGTGGCGAGGCAGGTCATATGCAGCCCAATGTTTTTTATATTTTGCGGCATCAAATGATGTCAAGTTCGGAACGGCAATTATGATATGCCCATCATTCTTAATAAGGCGTTTCAGTTCTGCCACTCGTTTATTTAAATCATACACATGTTCTAAGACATGCCACATTGTTATAAAGTCAAATTTCCCATCTTCCATGTTAGCGAGGTGGTGCTCATCATTTACATCTATTCCAAAGTTATCCTTTGTTTGGTCTTTACCTGTTTTGGAAGGTTCAATGCCAGTTACGATGAATTTTGCTTCTTTTGATCGACTTAAAAATTCACCTGTGCCAGAACCTATGTCTAATAGATTTTTTCCATCTGACAATTTTTGAAGTAGTGCAACCTTTCTATCGAGTGTGTAGTTTCTTATTCCTTGGTACAGGAAGTTAACTAAACCTTTACTGGTGTTACTATGTGAAATATAATCTTTCGATTCATAGTATTTAGCTATATCGCTGTGCAGCGGTATCGGGTTTGTGAATGCAAATTTGCAGCAGCTACATTTGCAGATGTTAAATGTGTCGTTGCTTCCTGTGTTGTCCTTGCATTGTATAAAATCTACAAAAGTCTCTCCATCACAAATTGGGCATTTGGTGTATGTTTTCATTTGGTTTGTTTCACGTGGAACATTTAGCTTATCTGCCAAAGTGTATGAGTAGAACGGATACGTCAGATGGAGAAACTCCACTTATTCTTGATGCTTGGCCTATGGTGTTTGGTCGTATTTTTGACAGTTTTTCTCGTGCTTCAGCTGAAACTGATGTTAGTTTGTGATAATCAAAATGTGGTTTAATTTTGACATCCTCAAGGCGATTTAGTTTGTTAGCCATCTCTCGTTCTCTATCAATGTATCCGCGGTATTTAATTTTAATTTCAGCCTGTTCAATACAGTCTTGCGGAAAAGTAGATAAAGTTTTCTTTTCTTTAGGCAAGCCCTTTATAACAGAGTTCAAAGTTACTTGAGGCCTAGATATAATTGATGACAGTTTTACTTTTTGATTTATTTCACTTGTACCGGAAGCCTTTAAAAATTCATTAACGTCTTTCGGATCAATGCTGGTCCTGTTCAGGTGTTTTAAAATGTCTTCGGTAGTTTTTTCTTTGTGGTCTAAAGCTTCCAATCGTTCAGAGCTAGCTAATCCAATTTCATGCGATAGTCTCGTCAGTCTAGTATCCGCATTGTCTTGTCGTAAAAGTATTCGATATTCTGCTCTAGAGGTAAACATTCTATATGGTTCATCGGTCCCTTTTGTAATGAGGTCATCGATTAAAACGCCAATATATGCCTGATCTCTTCCTAAGATTAAAGGTTGTTTTTCTTGAACTTTTAAACTGGCATTGATGCCGGCCATAAGTCCTTGCCCTCCGGCTTCCTCATATCCAGTCGTGCCATTGATTTGTCCTGCAAAGTATAAATTGTCTACAAGTTTTGTTTCTAGGGTGTGCTTTAATTGGGTGGGAGGAAAGTAGTCGTATTCGATTGCGTAACCCGGTCTAAAGAGTTTTACGTTCTCAAAGCCTGAGATTTGTTTGATCGCTGCAAATTGCACGTCCATTGGTAGAGACGTACTAAAACCGTTTACATAAATTTCTACGGTATCCCATCCTTCGGGCTCCACGAAAATTTGATGTCTTTCTCTTTCTGCGAATCGAACTATTTTATCCTCAATTGATGGACAATATCTAGGACCTGTGCCTTTTATTGTTCCGCTAAACATAGGTGATCTGTCTAGACCACTTGCAAGGATGTCATGGACATTCTGATTTGTGTAAGTAATGTGACAGCTGCGTTGGTCTTTCAGTGGTTTTGTATCTGAAAAGGAAAACTTGGAAGGAAATTCGTCACCTTTTTGTTCTTCCATTTTTGTGAAATCCAAAGATCGTGCATCAACTCGCGGAGGCGTCCCTGTCTTCATTCTTCCATCAAGGAAGCCTAATTGTTTAAGTTGTTCGGTAATGCCAGTTGAATTGCGTTCTCCTGCTCGTCCACCTCCAAAGTTTTTTTGTCCTACATGCATTAAGCCATTTAAGAAAGTCCCGTTTGTTAAAACGACGGATTTAGATCTTACGTTCATTCCTAGTGAGGTTTTAACACCTGTAACCTTATGCTTGACGGTAGTAATTTCTGTTACAGTATCTTGCCAAAAATCTATGTTTGGAGTTTGCTCAAGCATTAGCCTCCATTCTTGTGCAAATAGCCAGCGGTCACTTTGCACTCTTGGGCTCCACATTGCGGGTCCTTTTGAAAGATTAAGCATACGGAATTGTATGGCAGTTTTATCAGAAATTATTCCTGAATATCCACCCATGGCGTCTATTTCTCTTACTATTTGACCTTTTGCAACTCCACCCATAGCAGGGTTGCATGACATGTTGGCAATAGTATTCATGTTCATGGTTATCAGTAAAACTGAAGACCCAAGATTCGCTGCTGCAGCTGCGGCTTCACAACCTGCGTGGCCTCCACCGACAACAATAATATCATATTCTTTTAACATACTTGTTAGTTTAGTTTCACGTGAAACATCTGTGAAACAATTTACAAATCAGGAAACAAAGTTAGATAAAAATCCTCCTTAGCCCTTATTTCTTGGGCTTCTTTAGTTGATTTGTCATTGTATCCAATTAGGTGTAAAACACCATGAATCAGAACGCGGTTCAGCTCTTGAGAAAAAGAGCTCTTAAATTCAATGGAATTTTCTTTTACTCGATCAATACTTATGAATAAGTCTCCTGAAATTACGTTGTTTTCAACGTAATTGAAGGTAACAATATCCGTGAAGGTGTCGTGGTTTAAATAATCTTGATTAATTTTAATCAGGTATTGATCAGAACAGAAAATATAGTTTAATTCTCCTACTCGCTTCTTTTCTGTTTCAATAGATCTTGTAATCCAAGCTTTAGTTTTAGCCTCGTTAAATGAATTAAGTTGTACATCTTCAAAATGAAAATGCATAGCAGAATTTGGCATGATTACACTTTGTTGAATGTTAATATAATCCTCGACCCATTATTTTTAAATTCCAACTTGTCAGAAAGGGTTTTCATGATAAAAACACCCCGCCCGTCTATTTTTTCTAAATTGTCAGGGTGAGTAGGGTCTGGAATGTTTGCAAAGTCAAAGCCGGGCCCTCTGTCCGAGACAGTAAATTCATAGTTTTTTTCTGTAATTTGAAATAAAAAGTCAACAACTTTTTCGCTGTCTAACGAGTTCCCGTGTTTAATAGCATTGTTCACTCCTTCAGATACGGAAACTAATATGTTGCCGTATATTTCGTCAGGGATTTGGTGTTCATCTTTTATTGATTCTATTATGTTCTCAACTTTGGCTAACGAGTCAATGTTAGATGCGAGTTGAAAGTTTTTCAGGGAAGAGCTGATCATCATTTCTCAATCTGGATAAAATATTCAGAAACCTTTAGTTTATAGTAACTATTAAAAGTCGGAGGAAGAGTTTTTAGTAATTCAATTTCTTGGTTTCTACGTTTATTGTACTCAAAAAAAGTTTTTGGGTTACGAGAAAGTTGATCTATTCCTTCTGTTGCTTCTCGTTTTTCGTCTTTTTCACGTTCTCGTTCTGCTTTTTCTGATTCAAGAAGACGAGTTAATATTTCTTGTTGGCGCATTAACGTTTCGCTAGTAATCTGTTTGTTTACTAAGTCTGTTTCTGTTTGTTCCATTAAGTCTCCGAGCTTTTTCATGTTGCCACCGCCTTGGCCATTGCTTTCTCCAATTTCTTCTTGTAGTTTTTCTACAGCGGCCCTAATTGCGGCTTGTTTTGCAGCCATTTGAGCTAACTGTTTACTCATTCCTCCTTGTCCGCCGATGCCAGGTTTTTGGCCGGGTTTATTCCCGTTTTCCATGGCCTTCTTTAAAGCTTCCATTTGCTTATTCAATTGCTGTTGCAGCGTTTTCATGCTGCCTGTTCCACTTCCTGGTTTTGGTTTTCCACCTCCCGGTTTCTTGCATTCTCCCTTCCCTTTCATCTGCATTTGTTGTTGCATGCTCTGAACAGCTGCATCTAATAGCAAAGCAAGGTTGTTAAGCGACGTCATAGACAATTGCTGACGAGAGGCAGCCTGTGGAGTTTCGCGCTCTTGAAGGTCCTCAATTGCTTTATCCATGTTGAAGTTCACCGCGGTTATTTCTTGATTAATTGTTCGCGCAGCTTCCAATGATGGAAGTCTTTTACTTAAGGCGAAGAGGGAGTCTTCTACAATTTTAGAATCGTCTTTAATCTTTTTTTGTTGTTGAGTAAAAATGACATACTGTGGGTCGTTCCTACTTGTTTTTTTCAGGTTCTCCATCACCTCTTCTTGGTCAAAGGAAAGTTGGATAATATTTTCTAGTAAGGCCCGTAAGTCTTCAAGGTTCTCGGCATTGTCTTGAGATGTCATTTCCATTTGCATCTGACTCATTTTGTCAGAAAGCTTTTCCATTTTTTCACCGGCATCTTCTTGCTTTTCGCTTCCTTGTTTCTTGTTTTTCTTCTCCAATTCTTCGGAGCTTTTCTTCATATCTTCTTTAATGGCATCTTCCAACTTCTTTGTATCCTCCATTTTATTTGGAGTTTCTAGTTCGGCGTTTTTCTTTTTAATGTCCTCTAATTCTTTCGAAACTTCAACCATTTTTTTATTTAACTCGTCTTGTTTTTTCTTGTTTTCTTCGGCATCTGTCTTTTTATCTTCTGTTTCTTTCTTCAGCTCCTTTTGTTCCTTTCTGAGCTTATCCAACTTTTCTTTTGCCTCGGCCAGTTGTTTTTCAACCTCTAATTGCTTGAAAAGCTCAAGATTCCTGTCTAACTCTTTTTCTAATTCTTCGTTACTTAGTTCCATTTGTTCTAATGACTTCTGAAGATCGTCTTTCTTCATCTTCTGCATCATTTTCTCCATCTGGCGAATCATCTCCTTCATTTCGTCGGTCATCACTTTTTCAAACATTTCCTGAAGTTGCTTTTGTTTCTCCAACAACGCTTCATTTTGTTCCGAAAACTTCTCCTGCAATTTATTGTTTTCCTTATTTTTTTGCTGCAACTTCTCCATAGACTGTTGCACTTTCTTTTGTTTTTCTATTAAGGATTGCAATTGTTTTTTTTCTTGAAAACCGAGTTCTTTTTTATTCAACAACTTCTCCTTCAAGGCATCTAATTCTTTTTTAATTTCTTTTGTAAGCTCTATGTTGTTCTCTAATTCCTTTTTGACAAGCTCATCTGTTTTTTTATTTTTATCGGAAAGCTCACTTTTTGTTGGAGCTTTGTATTTAAACGTTTGGGTTCGACTCGATTTATTTCCATTCACACCATCGTTGTCCCAAATCTCGAAAAAATATTCAACTTCATCTCCTGCAGAAAGGGCCATTTTGGTCAAATCTAGGGAATGATAAAAATCAGTAGCAGGAAGAGCTAAGTTTATTGGAATAATTTGTTTTTCAAAAGAACCGATAGAATCGCTTGCGCCAACAAATCGTCGAAAGAATTGAAGTCTATTAAAACCGTAGTCGTCTTTCACAAACCCCTTGAAATAAATCATTTGAATATTTAATGAATCTTTTTTTGTGTCTACTTCAATACTTGGCCTTGCATCTGGAATAACATCAACATTGTAGAAAACAGTATCCAAAAACTGCAAATATTCATTCGCTGTACTTAGTCCGTAATTTCCACTCTGCATGTATCGTTTTTTAAAGGCAAACTCTTCCTTTCCGGTTTGATTTAGATTGATGCTAGAGTCATGTAAAACCACTTTAATTTGGTCTGTGTTTTCGGTGTTAAAATTCCAAATCACATTGGTCCCTTGTGGAACAACAAAGTCACCTGTATTGCGAACAGAGTTGTTCCGTTTTTCTAGGTACTTTGGGTATTCAAAGGCGATAGAGAAGTCAAGAAGCTGAGGTTTTGCTAATGTTGCAATGGTATATATTTTAGATTCAAACTCTCCGTCGAATAAACTAAAATCTACATCTTTCTGCAAGTTTTTGAAGTCGTATTCAAAGTTGTTTTTCCCTTTTTTGTTCAACAAGAAACGCCTCTCCTTGTAAATAACATTTAACTGGTTTGGAATCTCGTCTCCCGTAATTTTTACTTTGAGTGTAAAATCTTCGTTTTTAAATCCTGTTAACTTTTTATTTTTTATTGTAATTTCATACGGTGCCTGCTTAATAAAATCTAAGTTATAAGAAACAATTCGTTGAGTACTGTTTTTAATTACTTTTGGGACAAATGCTGCCAAACCAACAATAATTAATGCCGGTACAAGTAGAAACTTAAGGTACTTGGTATTCTCTTTAAAATTAATTGCTGAAGTAAAAGGAACAGGGTTGAGTTGAGCAATTTTTTGATTGATACTTGCTAGAATTAAATCGGAAGTAGCGCCATTTGAAAGCTCGTGCAGTTGAAGTACATTGCTCAGCTTGTCGTCTATTTCAGAAAAGTGTGAACCAATAATAGAAGAAGCTTGCTCATGGCTTATTGTTTTGCCAATTGATGCTATTTTCAATAAAGGCACAGCAATCAAAAACCCAAAGACTGCAAACATTGATGCAGCAAAACCAAAAAAGAGAACTGTTCGAATGGTTGAGCCGAACTCACCAAAGTATTCTAACACAACAAGGGTTAAAAACAACGCGAAGGCTAAGCTAAAAAATAGGATTATGCCTCTAATAATTTGATTTAGATAAAGTTTACGAGTAAACTCATCTAATTTTTGAAGTAAAGAAGTAAAGTTATCTTCGTTCATTTTTTTGTTAAAACCGGTTTAAAATAGAGTCAATCTTAACTCCTTAATATAACGCATTAAAATAAGTAAAAGTTTACTTTGAAAATCGCACTAAATTCCCAAGTGGGAGTTCGTGGTTTTGATCAGATTTAAGCCCAAGCATACTCGCTTCGTATTTCTTTGGAAAACCGTCAATTTTATTTAACAGGTTCTTGAGTTTCATCAACGGCATTTTAGGTGAATATGTGTTCATGATAAAAAAATGTCTCTTCGGGTGAAGTAATTTTACGATGTCTTCTAACAGCGGGGCAAGGTCTTTTTCAAGCTTCCACTTTTCGTTTTTACTTCCCAAACCAAAAGCAGGAGGGTCTAAAATTATTCCTTGATATTTATCTCCTCTTCTAACCGCTTTCTGAACAAACTTTCTAGCGTCTTCTAAAATCCAACGAATATTTTCCACTTTGTTAAGTTCTGCATTTTCTCTTCCCCAATTCAACACTTGTTTTACAGAATCTACATTGGTAACCTGAGCACCCGCAGCAGCAGCAACTATGCTAGCAGCTCCCGTGTACGCAAATAAATTTAAGACTTTTACTTCTCCTTGGTAGCTCAATAGCTCTCGTTGCATAAATTTCCAATTTTCTGCTTGCTCTGGAAAAATCCCAATGTGTTTAAAAGATGTTATTTTTAGATTGAAAGAAAGGTTAAGACTTTGATAGGCGTAGTCAATTGTCCACGCTTCTTTAGCAGACGTCTTATTTGTCCAATCTCCTTTTTTGCCCTTGTGCTCGTAAAAGTGCCAATCGGCGTTTTCCCAATCTTTCCGACTGCTCCGAATATTATCGCTTAAATCTTGCTCCGGTCTGTCGAAAACGTATTTTCCGAAGCGCTCAAGCTTTCTTCCCTTTCCGCCGTCTAAAAACTCATAATCTATTCCAGAGGTAAGTTTTACTAACTTGGGTTTAAGGTCTTTTTTTGGTGGAGTTGTCTTTTTCATAGGTGATAAAATAGCGATAATGCGCTCAATTGAGTGCTGAAAGTACGAGGATTTACAATCGAAACGGCATTGCTTTCAATTCTTAGCAAACTTAAACAATATGCACACTTACTTTTTTACCTTTGTAGCGCTAAAAACAACATTGCAGAACAACAAAATGATTTTAGAAAGCTCAGCGATTAAAGCGAAGGTTAGAATTGTTTTCTTGTTAAAATAAGAAGTTAAAAATGGAAAGAAGAGTAAGAGTTAGATTCGCACCAAGCCCAACAGGCCCATTGCACATGGGTGGAGTTAGAACAGCACTTTACAATTATTTATTTGCGAAAAAGCACGGAGGAGATTTTTTGCTGAGAGTAGAAGATACTGATCAAAATAGATTTGTGCCTGGGGCTGAAGAATACATTCAAGAATCTTTAAAGTGGTGTGGGTTTCTACCAAATGAAGGACAAGGTGTTGGAGGAGAGTTGGGACCTTACAAGCAATCAGAAAGAAAAGAGGCAGGACTGTATAAAAAATACGTTCAGCAGCTTTTAGATGCGGACAAAGCATATTATGCCTTTGACACTCCTGAAGAGTTGGATCAAATGCGAGAGGATTTGAAAAAAGCGGGAGTTTCGGCGCCGCAGTACAATGCTATTTCTAGAATGAGAATGAAAAATTCCGTTTCACTTTCTGCAGAGGACGTCGAAAAAAGAATGGCAGAAGGAGAACCTTATGTTGTGAGATTTAAAATGCCACGAAACGAGGAAATTAAATTCAAAGATATTATTCGTGGATGGGTTTCTGTGCAAACAGCAAACTTGGACGATAAGGTGTTATACAAGTCTGATGGAATGCCAACTTACCACCTAGCGAACATTGTAGACGACCATTTGATGAACATTTCTCATGTGATTAGAGGAGAAGAGTGGTTGCCGTCTGCACCGTTACATGTGTATTTGTATGAGGCGTTTGGTTGGGCAGATACCATGCCTCAATTTGCGCATTTACCATTATTATTGAAACCTGATGGAAACGGAAAGTTGAGTAAAAGAGACGGAGATCGTTTAGGTTTTCCAGTTTTTCCATTGGAATGGAAAGATCCATCTTCAGGAGAAATTTCTTCTGGATATAGAGAGAAGGGATACTTTCCAGAGGCATTCATGAATATTCTAGCCTTTTTAGGATGGAACCCGGGAACGAGTCAGGAGTTATTTTCATTAAATGAATTAGCAAAGACGTTTTCTTTGGAAAGAGTGGGGAAAGCAGGATCAAAATTTGACCCGGATAAAGCAAGTTGGTTTCAGCAGCAATATTTAAGAGGGAAAGAGGATGCTGAATTGGCAAGTCTTTTGAAAGGAGGGTATAGTAACTTAGACGTAGTAAAGAATGCAGACGAGCAATTTTTAGCAGGCGTTTGTGGAATGATGAAGGAGAGAGCAACTTTCTTAGCAGACATTCCTGTAGAGGGAGCTTACTTTTTTGCTGCACCAATTGAGTTTGATGAGAAAATGACTCGTAAAAAGTGGAAAGACGGCAGTGCGGAATTAATGACGGAGTGGCTAACAGAATTTTCAGCCATTACTGATTACACAGCTGAAAACATTGAGCAGACTTTTAAAAGCTTTTTAGAGGCAAAAGAAAAAGGAATTGGGGCAGTATTGCCGCTTTTTAGATTGTTGGTTACCGGAAAAGGAATGGGACCATCTATGTTTTCAGTTGCTGAATTGTTGGGTAAAGAGGAAACGGTGAAGCGAATGGAATCGGGAATTAAAACCTTAGGATAATGCATAAAGTGCTGATTGAAAACGCTGTTTTTCATGCCCACCACGGAGTTTTTGAAGAAGAAACCATTGTAGGCGGGAAGTATGAAGTAAATATTGAGATAGAAACAGATTTTAGTAAAAGTGCTAAAACCGACGAGCTTTCTGGAACCATTGATTATTCGAAAGTATATTCTCTGATTGAAAAGGAGATGAGGATTCCTTCAAAACTCATAGAGCACGTAGGACAACGAATTGTAGATTGTTTGTATGCAAACTTTGATACCATTCAATTTATAAAACTAAAAATCAGCAAATTGAACCCTCCAATAAAAGCAACTATAGAAAAGGTGAGTATTGTAATAGAGGAATAACTAAAAGACGAACTGAAATCGTTAATTTTGGAAACCTTATAAAAGGGTCTCGTGGCCGAGTGGCTAGGCAGTGGTCTGCAAAACCATCTACAACGGTTCGAATCCGTTCGAGACCTCAGAATTTAAACCCTAAATTATTGTTAATAAATAGTTTAGGGTTTTTTGTTTCAAAAAAGCACACCACATAATACACCACCATTAAGGTTTTGCCTATGTTTCATTGAAAATAGTCATTAACGGAAGATTACAAATGTTTTCAATTATAAATTGAATGAAATTGATAAATGTTGATTTTATTTCCTTAAAAAATTACATATTAAACGGAGGGGGTCTGATAATTGGTTGTCAGTTTGTTCTTATGTGAAGCCTGTAATAGATCTAATTTATTAAGATCTATCTCATCGAGATAAGGAGTCAAAAGCACTGAGGCTTTGCAGCCTTATCTTGATGAGATAGACTTGACAAAGTTCGGTATCTAAACCTACTTAAGGTTGGATTAAGGTTGCTGAATTAAAAGTGGAGGATATACCGATGATTAGTCCTATTTAAAACAAAAAAGTCCTACCGAGGCAGGACTTTTAATTACAGGATTTAAAGTATTAAGTTAATTTATTGTGCTGTATAGGTCTGTCTAAATTCAATGGTATCACCCATTTCAATAAAACTGCCACCAATAATTAATATAGTACCATCATTTGTTATAATATCACTAGTGTCAGCATCTGGTCCTGGCTCAAAGATTAACTTTGTTTCTGAATCATAAAAAGCCCAAGTTCCAGTTTCGGTTTGACGGTCGGTAGGGTCGCACTTGGTTGCTCCTTCATCAAACGTAAGAAAACCGTTTGTCTCAAATCTTTGAATATTGTCTTGTTCACAAGCAGGTATAAGATTAGTATCGAGACCTGTCAGTACAGTAACTCCATTTTGAATAACTGTAAAATCAGTAACAATGAAATTCTTTCCACACAACTTTTCAGTATTTGTTGGAGTCGCTGGAGCTATTTGAGCTGCATCATCATCCTTATCACAAGAGAATAGGGAAATTGATATAAGTGCTATTAGAGAGTATTTTAATGGTTTCATAATTTTTTGTTTTTTATGGTAGTAAAGAAAGGGTTTTTTATGTAATCTACAAAACCTCAGTTAGAATCTCAACAAAATCTGAAACCTTTAACCGTTCAAACAGAACTATGAAGGGGGTGGGTTAAACAGAAATGGTTGTCTATTTCAAGGGGTTCTGTATAGCACAGTTATAAACCCATATTGGAGAGTGTGTGACGATGTATAACGGGAAGCTAATTCTCTTTTTTTAGCTCTTAATAGTATTGTATATAAGCTAAAGAAGAAGTGATTAATTACTTTATTGGAGTTGACTATATTTGATAATGCTCTTTACACTTAACATTTTCATGATAGGTTTTTTCTTTTTTTAGCCACTTTATTAGGCATCATTTATTTTTTTGTTTTAGTAAACAATTAAAGCTAAATTGGCTTATAGTTAAAACAATACAATAAATATGAAAAATTTTTACACTATTTTGCTTGTGTTCACGTCTTTAGGGGCGATGAGTCAAACAACATTTTACACCGAATCTTTTGAATCTACAACGGGGTATTCCTTTCCGAATGGCTCAGGTGTTGGGACTAGCAATCAAGATTTTTATGGAAGAACTGATTCTGCAGGAGCGCCTCCGCAAGAAACATTTACTTATTCTGGGTTTGATGGAACTTTTTTTATTGCAGGAGAAGATATTGATGGAGCAATTACAGGGTCTTTAGGTCAAGTTTATCTCGACAATATTGATATATCAGGGAAATTGAACTTGCAATTTACCGCAGCTTTCGCTTCAGGAACAGATATGGATATTGACGGAGTGGCAGATTCAATTTCCGTAGAGGTAAGAATTGACAATGGTGCTTGGGCATTAATTGGTCGGTTCAGAGCAGATAGCAGCACATTTACAAGCACTTCAGGTCCATTTAACGGTCAGTTTGCAGAGGATACCAATGGTGATGGTTACGGTGACGGAACAAGACTAACAGGAAACTTTACTGATTTTTCTTGGCAAATTAATGGGTCAGGAGATTCACTAGATATTCGTATTTCTTTGGATTTGCAATCTGGTGACGAAGAGGCAGCTTTCGATAATGTACGTATAGCTGGATTAACCACAACAGGAATTAACGAAGTATCTTTTGACGAGAACACAATCAAAGTGTTTCCTAATCCAACAGCAGGAATAATTACCATCGAAACTTTGACCAGCGGGAAGATAATTCAATTAATTTCTATAGAAGGGAAGGTGTTAAAAGAGATACAAAGTGCGAAGAATCAAGAGCGACTTGACTTATCTGAATTGGCAAATGGAACCTACTTTTTGAAGGTTGGGGTTAAAATGCGGAAAGTTATCTTGAGCAGATAGAGGCTTTTTGAATTAAAAAGTTGAGTACATTTAATTATGAATTTTAGAAAGATAAATCTTAAGATTACTCTCGTAGTAAGTTTCTTTTTTTTAGTGTCATCTCAATCCTTCTCTCAAATTCCAAATGGATATTATTCCATTGCAATAGGATTCACAGGAGATACTTTAAAAGACAGTTTAAATAATATTATTGATGGGCATATTGAGTTTCCTTACACCAGTAGTTCTCAGATGGATTGTTGGGATGTACTGAAGCAAGCAGATAAAGACCCTAACAACTCAACTAATGTAGTAGGTATATACTCAAGATTTTCAATGAATGGACCATTAGAGTATAATAGTGGTCAAGGATGGAGCAGAGAACACGTATGGGCTAAATCTAGGGGTAATTTCGGAACATCTAGAGGAGAAGGGACAGACTTACATAATCTGTTCGCTGAGGACATATCCACCAACTCGGCAAGAAATAATAGAAACTTTGATATAGGGGATATTAGGTATGTAGATAATAGTGGAACTTATTCAGGTTCTACGAATGCTTTCACTTCTTCTTCACGTTGGGTATGGGAGCCACCAGACTCTTTAAAAGGAGATGTAGCAAGGGTTATATTTTATATGGATGTTAGGTATGAAGGAGAGAATGGGGAGCTAGACTTAGAGGTAACAGACAGCCTTTTACCTAGTTCTAGTCAACTGCCTTTACACGGCAATGCGAGAACACTGTACAGTTGGCACTTACTCGATACTGTTAGTAACCTGGAAAGGATGAGAAATGATACCATTTTTAAATATCAAAATAATAGAAACCCATTTGTAGACCACCCTAGTTTTGTGCAATCCATATATGGAGCTAGATATGGCAGTGTATCGGTTGGGAGTAAAGAGCCTAATGAAATTAATACCTATAAAATCTATCCGAACCCTAGCAACAAAAATATTATTGTAGAGTCTAATAAAAGAAGTATTGTAGAGGTGCTTGTTATTGATAGTCAAGGTAGGTTAGTCCTAAAAGAACAGCCTCTTTTAAATCGAGTAGATATAAATGTCGATGAATTAAAAAGGGGATTGTACTTTGTAAGAATCATAGATTCTGAGGGACAGGAATATACTCATAGGCATATAATCGAGTAATTGATAGTATCGTTTTTAAAGGGATAGCAAACCAACGAAAATGGGGATTTATGAGTTCAACCAATTACCACTTGATGGACAAGAGAAACTTGTTTGGGAGGATGGCATATTTTTAACCAATAGATTGGAGCAAAATTTTGGGTTAACCCTTTACAGTCTATTTGACTTCTACGTTGAGGTTCATTTAAACAATGAAACAAACGAAATTGAGAAAATACGAGCCTTCAAAAGCATAGAGCCTTTGACTCCTTATCTCGATGAGATAGACTTGACAAAGTTCGGTATCTAAACCTACTTAAGAGGGCTTGAGGTAGCTGAATTACAGGAATAGGATATCCCGATGATTAGTCCGTTCGAGACCTCAATAATTTAAAAACCCATCCTCTTGGATGGGTTTTTAAATTATTGAAGCACCATTTAGCAATTACGGAAGCCCGCAGGGAATCCGAGATCTTCGGTCATTAACTTTGTTTGCAAGTGCAATTCAACTTTTCCAAAGTTTCAAACTTTGGAAAAGTTATTTTCAACCAAATCTTGGGCAGGTAGTTGATAAAAATTAGTTGCCTTTAAACTAAATCTGGAAGAGTTAGTTGATACTTGAGAACGAGGGATTAGTCACAACTAACAGAACAATCTTATTTTTGCAGCAATTAGTATCGGAACTTTGGAGAACATACAATACATTAATCGCAAAACGGGTCAGTTAATTACTGAAAGGCCTCCTAGCGAATCACTTTTAAAATTTCTTTACCACAACCCTTTTGGGGAGTTGGCGCTTAACCTTGTGGTGAAACGGAAGTTATTGTCTGTACTTTATGGTAAAATAAAGAGCAGGCCGAGTTCTATTAAGAGCATTCAACCATTTGTTACCGAGTTAGACATCGACATGTCTGAGGCGCGGAAACCAATGGGTCAGTTTACGTCGTTCAATGACTTTTTTTACCGAAAATTAAAACCTGAAGCAAGACCAATAGGAAACGGATTGGTTTCTCCTGCCGACGCAAAACTCCTTGCTTTTGAAAACATTAGCGAAGTGGGTGACTTTTTTGTGAAAGGACAAAAATTTACGCTATCTAGTTATTTGCAAGATGAGAAATTGGCAAAAAAGTTTGAGAATTCAGCCATGCTAATTTTCAGACTAGCTCCCAACGATTATCATCGATATCATTTTCCTTACGATGGAAAGGTTTTGGAATCGACTAAAATAAAAGGGCGGTTATTTTCTGTTTCGCCGTATGCCTTGCAACCCAACTTTACTAGAGTTTTTTGCGAAAACAAACGGGAGTACGTAACACTTTCAACAAAAGATAAAGGGGACATTCTATTGAGTCCTGTAGGCGCAACTATGGTAGGAACTATTCTTTCAACTTTTCAACCGAATTCTAACATTGAAAAAGGAGATGAAATGGGCTACTTTGCTTTCGGAGGATCTTCAGTTGTTATGTTAGTAGACAAGCAGCAGGTTAAAATTGATACTGACATTTTGGACAACACCAAAAATAAGAGAGAGACTGCTGTTGTTATGGGAGAGAAGATTGGCCGTTGATTTTGCTATTTTACTCTAGATTCGGTTGAGTATGTCCTAAGGCAATCTGACAAAAACCAAACGTTCCGTTATACCATTTTTTTGATGTTGGTAAGAGGGTGTTGTAAATTAATTTGTTCTGAAATTCAATTGATTGAAGTAAATTGGTAAGTTTATTGGGTTGTTGGCATTAATTAAAAGGAACATGAAACAAGACTTTAGCGAAGTTATGTCCAAACGGACTGATGAAGAACCAATCGAGATAGTTACGCTTACGAGAGACGGCTATCAACCAGAAGCATCTAAAGCAGCCGAAAGAGAGCTCGACAAAAGACAAGTTGACTCTGACTAAGTTGAACAATTCCAGCAAGAGCTGACTGAGAAAGAGATCAATAAACAAGAATTAGAATCAAGTAAGGTTTCTTCTTGGACGCGTCTTCTTCATTTCATAGGTGACATTATCGCATTTATCCTTACTGCGATGGTTTTAAGTTTAGTACTCGAATTATTTATTCTTTCACCTGACCAAGCGACTATGGCTTTGGTTGGTAACATCCTCTTTTTAATTACTTTCTTTCTCTATTACGTTTTTATGGAATACAAATACCAAAAATCCATTGGGAAACTCTTGACTAAAACTAAAGTGGTCACTAAAGATGGCAGAAAACCCGAGTTGAATGAAATGTCCTACAGGACGGCTTCTAGATTGATTCCTTTTGATCGAGTTTCATTTTTGGTCACTACAAACGGTTTTCGTGTCCGATTTTCAAATACAACAGTTGTAAAGGATGAAAAAGAAAAAACTAATGCCAACATCTTATAATGAACGTTGTACAACATTCTTCTGCTCCGTAAAATTTGCAATCCTGCGGCAAACTAAACGAAAAGGCAATTTTTAATGGGTAGCTTTTTTATCGTTTGCAATCCTGTGGAAAAGTAAAGCGGTAGTACTAAATAACCACAAGGTTGCAAACCCAGCGAAGCCTGCTGTTCTTGCAGCTCTATTGCTGAACAACTATCACTTTTTCGGCTGTACTTTTAAAGTACAACTGCAAACTGCATTTTTTTATTTTCAATAAATTTCTAATTAGTCGCACGTTGGGTGGTTTTTCTTGCTATTTTGTTGATTGAATTAAAACTACTACTGCACCAACAAACAACACAACATTTATTTTAAAATAGGGATATGGGGCACGGAGTGTGTCATATCGATATGTTGTAAGTAATAAAACAATTTAAGGAAAAGAATAATCATTCAAGAAAATAACAAAACATGGGCAAGGAGAATAAAAGACAAATAAACCTGGGGTTAATAGTTGGAATTTTAGGTTTTATCGCTGGCATTGGACTATTATTTACTGAGAGTTGGTTAATAGGAATTTTTGGCTCGATAGCTAGTGCTGGTGTAGCCTATAAGGGATATCAGGTTTCAAGAAAATTAAAAAACTGAAAGTTCTTGTTAGCCATGAATAACAAGAAATACTACTTACAACAATGTATATGAAATCATAGCCGCCTATCGGCAGTCTACGATTCATATACTAAACGTTAGCAAGCATCCAATACCGCATATCTGAAACCAAAGAGTGAAAGCTATATTATTAATTATTGTATTAACTGCCGGTGAGTATATTCCTTTCCTTTAGAATCCTTTATTTTCAAAAAGTACATTCCGCTTTTTAATTCATCCAGACTAATATCAACTAGATTTGAAAAAGGCTGTACTTTCAATACCATCTTACTTTTGCTATCAATAACTAGCAACTCTATTATCTTTTCTTTATTTGATTCTATGGTTATAATAGAATTGCTTGGGTTAGGGTATATTTTATACTTAGATTCGCTAGTAGTCTCATTTTTATTAATACTAACGGTACTTGGCCCATAAGTGGCTCCATAAATATCTCTTACGTATTCAGGATGGTCAACAAAAGGGTTCCTATTATTCTGATACTTATAAATAGTGTCATTTCTTGATCGCTCTGCAATACTTACAGTATCGTTCAAATGCCAATTGTAGAGCGTTCGAGCACTCCCATGCAAAGGTAACTGACTAGAGCTAGGTAACAGGCTGTCTGTTAACTCAAGATCTAACTCTCCGTTCTCACCTTCATATCTTACTGACATGTAGAAAATAACCCTTGCGACATCTCCCTTCATTTCGTCACGTGGCTCCCAAACCCATCGACTTGACGAAGTGGAAGAAAGTGTTGGACCATTATAATTCCCACTGCCATCTATGTACTGAGTTGTTGCCGTGTCAAAGTTTCTGTTGTTCCTAGCTGAATTAGTTGAAACATCTTCCGCATGAAGATTATGTAAATCTGTTCCTACTCCTCGAGAAGTTCCAAAGTTGCCTCTAGACTTCGCCCAAACGTGTTCCCTGCTCCACCCTTGTGCACTATTATACTCCAAAGGCCCATCCATAGAAAATGCCGAATAGATTCCAATTACATTATTGGAATTAGCAGGATCTTTGTCTGCTTTCTTTAAGATGTCCCAAGTGTCTAATGAGGAACTTGTGTAGGTGAACTCTATGTGTCCATCTATTATATCGTTCAAAACATCTTTAAGGGTGTCACCTATCAAGCCTGAAGCTGAGTTATAGTAGCCTGTAGGTATTTGAGAAAAGAGGGGACTTGCTGTTAAGCAAATAAGAATGGTTACAATTTTAGCTACTTTCATAAAAATATTCAAAAGTAAAAAAGTATTTAATGCAACGCTAATGAATATTTAATATAAATCAAAAAAAGGGGCTCGCTTCTACCACGCCACCCTTCACTGAATTAATTTAAATTTAGTTTTTAGAAGTTGCTGCGAATCTTATTGGCGGTAGTCATAAAACTCTTTGCGCTTTATATAATTGCTTTTGTAACTCTTCATCTAAAAATAGTGGTTGCTCTCTTATTTATTTTGTCGTTTCTGCTTTAGGTGCAGATATAACAAAGCCTAAAGTCGTTCGCACCTTACACAAGTGTTGGCAGGAATCAAATTTTCGTTGGGTGTTTTGCTCTTCAAATTGACAAACAACGGAGTTTATTTTGTAAGAGTAATCTCAGCTTCAGGAATAAAAACGTTGAAACTGATAAAGAGATAAACCAATTTTCTGCGGGGAGTCTTATCCTGCAGAATTTCTTTCTGATGCTGCAAACCTAGCTGTTCTTGCAGCTCTATTACGGAACAACTGTCACTTTTTCGGCTGCACTTTTAAAGTACAATTGCAAAAGGCAGTTTTTTTATTTTCAATAAATTGCTAAGCAGTCGAACTTTGGGTGGTTTTTCTTGCTATCTTGTTGATTGAATTTAAACTACTGCTGCACCAACAAACAACACAACATTTATTTTAAAATAGGAATATGGGGCACGGAGTGTGTCATATCGATATGTTGTCCTTAATATAAAATAGAAGATGGAAATAAAAGAACTGAAAAAAAGACCAAGCATTGACCTGAATAAAAAGCTTATAAGTTCTTATGCTCAATTTAATTGACCATTACCAAACCGATCAAGCGCGATTGGTAGACACGTCAAGCGGAGGAGAAAAATTTATAATAAGTCTGGCTTTAGCACTTGGTCTATCAGATTTAGCCAGTAAAAATGTGAAAATCGACTCCTTATTCATTGACGAGGGCTTCGGAACATTAGACAAAAACACCCTTGAAACAGTAATTTCAACATTGGAAACTTTGCAGACGGTTGGAAAAATGATAGGAATCATTTCTCACGTAGAAAATTTGAAGGAGAGAATACCAACACAAATTATGATTAACAAGAAGAGTAATGGGGTGAGTATGGTTGAGCTGTTGTAAAAAGCCAGTGTAGAACAATGTATAAAAAGAATAGCCGAGACAGTATTAAATTCAAGGATTGTAGCCTGCTTCAACTTTCATGTAACTTGAAAAGTTTGGAGCCCGCAAACGGCTACTATTCATATACAAACCGCTAGCAACCATAACCACAACCAATACCAATAATCATATTATCGGTAAAGTTCTTGAAGCTGCATCCAAGATAAACCCACTTGATTTATACGGAGGCTCTTTTTTAATTGAGGAGTTAAATAGTGAAAATCGGTTACAAGCACATTCCATATCATCTAATACAACAGCTAAAGGAGGATCTAATTCCAAATCAGAAGGCTTGAAATTAGGTACAACGCCATTTACAAAGAGAATGTTGATGTAGGCGCTTGCATGTCTCCTGTTATTCTCGTCATTACTTTTGCTCCGTTGGGGTATTATCTTGTTAAATTAGCCGAGAAATAAAACGCTAAATGAACATTCTCCTGATCGATAATTACGACTCTTTTACTTTTAATCTGTTCCATTATTTGGAGGAGCTAAACGAAGGCGAACTGACTGTTGTGAGAAACGATGAGGTGAAGAATTGTAAAGTAGAAAACTACGATGCGTTTGTCATTTCTCCTGGACCAGGACTCCCTTCTGAAGCTGGAGAACTAATGTCTTTTTTAGGAAATTACGCTACTAAAAAGCCAATTTTAGGCGTTTGCTTGGGGTTGCAAGCCATTGCAGAACATTTCGAAATGGAGTTGGAAAATTTGGAAGAAGTAGTTCACGGTCAATCCCATGGTGTTAAGATTTTGAAACAAGAATCAAAATTATTTAAAGGCTTGCCGGAGCGATTAAAAGTTGGACGCTACCATTCTTGGGTCGTTAAAAACGCTAGCATTTCTTCTCAATTCGATGTTACAGCAGAAACAATAGACGGCAAAGTAATGGCAATGGAACACAAAACACTTCCAATTTGTGCCATGCAATTTCACCCCGAGAGTATTTTGACGGAATTTGGAAAAGAGATGCTGCAAAATTGGCTGAGGTCAATTGTTTTAAAATAAGTAAAAATGGTTGAAACACAAAAAGCCTCGTCATACTGAGCGATAGTCGAAGTGGGGGGGAGGCTTTTCTGTGAGCGTTGTGGTGCAAGGTTAGCCAACAGTTTAGCAGGATATGGAAGGCAGAGGTTTTAGAAAAAGCTGGTTGTTTAAAAACAGAATTGAATTAAAATCTCGTCCACCGAGTGGTGTCGACAAGTAAAAAACAGAGCAAGTAAAAAAGAAAACCTCCAAGGTCAACTTGATCTTGGAGGTTTTTAACATTTAAGTCTCGTCCACTGAGCGGAGTCGAAGGGGACAATTTTTTTTACAACTCAAATTTAATACCTTGTGCTAACGGTAAGCTTGTTCCGTAGTTGATTGTATTTGTTTGTCTTCTCATGTAAACTTTCCAAGCATCAGATCCTGACTCACGGCCACCACCTGTTTCTTTTTCGCCACCAAAAGCACCACCAATTTCAGCACCAGAAGTTCCAATGTTTACGTTAGCAATTCCACAATCAGAACCTTCAGCAGAAAGGAAATTTTCCATTTCACGCATGTCAGTAGTCATGATAGCAGAAGAAAGACCCTGAACAACTCCATTTTGCATGGCCATTGCTTCATCAAATTCACTGTATTTCATGAGGTATAAAATTGGAGCAAACGTTTCGTGCTGAACAATTGGCCAATCGTTTTGAACTTCAGCAATCGCTGGTTTTACGTAACATCCAGATTCATATCCGGCACCTTCAAGTACTCCGCCTTCAACTAAGATGTTTCCGCCAGCAGCTTTCACCTGCTCTAACGTATCAGAATAAGCGTTTACAGCATCTTTATCGATCAAAGGACCTACGTGGTTGTTTTCATCAAGAGGGTCGCCTATGCGTATTTGTTGGTACGCAGAAACTAAATTATCTTTTACCGTGTCGTAGATAGAATCGTGAATGATTAACCTTCTAGTTGAAGTACATCGTTGTCCACAGGTTCCAACTGCTCCAAAGACAAGTGCAGGAACAGACATTTTTAAGTCAGTCGATTCAGTTAAAATAACTGCATTATTTCCACCTAACTCTAGCAATGATTTTCCTAAACGGGCAGCTACTGTTTGAGCAACAATTTTTCCCATTCGGATTGAACCTGTTGCAGAAATTAAAGGAACTCTTTTATCAGCAGTCATGATCTCACCAACTTTGTAGTCTCCGTTAATGATACAACTGATTCCTTCTGGCAAATCATTTTCTTCCAACACTTCCATAAAAATGTTTTGACAAGCAACGCCACACAGAGGTGTTTTTTCAGATGGCTTCCAAATACAAACATCTCCACAAACCCAAGCTAATGCAGTGTTCCAACACCAAACAGCAACTGGGAAGTTAAATGCAGAAATAATTCCGACAACTCCCATTGGGTGGTATTGCTCATACATTCTGTGCAATGGTCTCTCTGAGTGCATGGTTAAACCATGAAGTTGTCGAGATAAACCTACTGCGAAGTCACAGATGTCGATCATTTCTTGAACCTCGCCTAATCCTTCTTGATAAGACTTGCCCATTTCATAAGAAACTAACATTCCCAAATCTTCTTTTTGAGCTCTTAGTTTTTCACCAAATTGACGTACAATTTCACCTCTCAAAGGAGCCGGTTTTTTTCTCCACTCTTTTTGAGCAGCGACAGCAGTTTGGATTACTTGTTCGTATTCTGCAGGAGTTGTTGAGCTAACATTTCCGATTAGTTTCCCGTCTACTGGAGAGTGTGAGGCGATGTCGAAATTAGAAGCATCAAACGCCTTTCGGCCTGTTGAGGTTCCCTTATTGTTTTCTGTTAAACCTAGGTTTTTTAAGAAGTCTTTCATGAGTGTTTTTTTGGTTTTGCGAAAGTAGGTTTAAGCGGATAAAACTCAATGACTTTTTGGCACTAAGTTGCAGGTATGTTTTTTTCATAGGCCGGTATAAACAACTCCTTTTTTATATTGATAAAAAAGGAGTTGTGTGTAAAACGCAGAAAAATCTGATATTAAGAGGCTAAACCGATTAGTTACTTCAAAGCTGGAGCTTGGACAAACTGCTGGAGTGGTCAAGGTATAGGAGGGTTTGATGAATTGACAGAAATAGCAATGTTGGGGTTTTTTATTGTTTTGGTAATTAAGTAAAAATATGCGAATGAATTTTATGTGGAAATGACGTTGTTCATATTATACATAGCGGAAGTCTCAAGCGAACGAGGTAATTTAACGCTGGCTCCAAATGTCGAGTTGTTCAGGGCAGCCCAAAACGCAAGAACATGAGGCATTGAAATTCTTTATTAATTTGATTCATCAAATATTTTTTTATACAACCAACTGTATTTTTGATGTAAAAGCTTTCTAAGTAACCAAACAAAGGCTACAAGGGTTTGTAAAATATTTTTGACTTACTCCCTAATGAATCGATAAACTAAAAATATTTAAACCAGACATTTTAATCCTTTTTTAGCGATGGCTTAAATGGCTTGAAATATTGAAGTATTTTAATAAATATTGAGGTAATTTTTATGTTATCATGTTTACTTTAAATCAGCATGTACATAAATCATTCGATTTTTTACACTGACGGAGTATAAATGAACAGAGCCCTTTCGTCTGACTGCGAGAGAACTAACTCTTAGGGGTGTCGGAAGGTCAAGAAGAAACACATATAAATAATGCGGTTACGAAACGGACAAATTATTTATTTCAACTGGTCAAACATTACACGTCTCCGCTTGATCATCATTTTTGAAACGTATGTGAGTTAAATGAATCTAAATAAATTAAAACCCTAACAATAAAGGCATTAATTTTATTTAGGTTTCTAATAATCTGGGTTCTTATGAAGCGTTTATTTATTCTGTTACGTGTAATCTTATTACTATTTTTTTCGACAGTACTTTGGGCTCACATTCCTGGTCAGATTTTCGATCCTAATACCGGAATAAACTCTGGATCCATATTAAACCCCAACAACGAGTTTTATATGACTACATCTGGGCCAACATTCGATTGTTCTGTTTTAGATGAGGTTGACCAGCGTGAGCAAATTAATTTGGTGACTGTACTTCACTTAGTGACTAAGTCAAATAGTGATTTGCAAACAGGATCAGGTTTTAGGCCAACTGAAATTGTAGCTAACCCCGCTACAGGTCAGTATTCGACTTATTTTAGAATACATGATTCAAATTTGAATTTTCGCGATGGGAATGAGCAGTTGGTATCTAGAATTAGGTTAATCAATGAACTAGGTAATGCCGCTTATGGCTATGGCTTTTTATTAGATACTGATTTAAATATTGGAGTTAGCTATCCGAACTCAAGGTCAGGAAATCCAGGATTTGAGATTGAGGCATTATATGAATCAGGGAATTCTGTAGGGTTTTTTGGTTTTAACGTAGATGGGTTAGTGGCTTCTAATCTATTCACTCAAATGGCTAGATAACCAAAACTTTATCGATATCAAAGGTCATATGCGCTCAATTCAAATTGTACAGGAATTAATGAGGATCCTGTCTGCATGGATTATTATATAGACTTTTCCGACAGGGGTATTACAGAGCATACCCCCATAAGACAATAATTTAATGAGACAAACAAAGATGCGATAGGAGAATTAAAACCTGCGGCCGACAACTTTGTAATTATCGGAAGAGCAAAGAATGGAGGAGTATAAACTAAAGTTTATAAATTAATTTATGACAATGACGTTTGAAAATAGCTTAGTCAAGGTAATAAGATTTTTTTAAATAGATTTGTATAGTTTATGGTTGTTACGATAAACAAGTGAAAAGGGATACGAAACGAAGTTCTCAACAAACATATTAGTAAGGGTTGGATTACTTAGTAAGTGCGGAAATAAAGTTTACAAATAAATTTATGACAATAGCGTTTGAAAACTGCCTAGTCAAGATATTGAAGGTAACCATAATTTTGAAAAATCATTAAACAAATTAAAAGTCATGTTAAAAAAAATCACCTTGTTTTTAGTTGGTATAATCATTTCAAGTGTAGCATTTACACAGATCTATAATTATAGCTATACCGGGGGATTACAAACGTTTACGGCTCCTTCGGCTGGTTCGTATGAAATTCAACTTTGGGGTGCATCGGGAGGTCGAGATGGCCAGATAGGTGGGTCAGGTGGTTACGCAACTGCTCAAATGTTTCTTTCGCTAGGTCAAACTGTAACTGTTGTAGTTGGAGGTGAGGGCTTAGGGTGTAATAACAACTCAGGGGCAGGTTATAATGGTGGAGGAAGAGCAGGAACTAGTGGTTGCTCCGGTGGTGGCGGTGGCGCAACTGATGTTCGTGTTGGGGGCTCTGCTTTATCGAACCGCAGAATCGTTGCAGGCGGCGGCGGCGGCGGCGGAAACGGAGGACAAGGTGTTGGTGGAGCTGGAGGTGGCTTAGTAGGGCAAAATGCTAGTGGCCGTGGCGGTACTCAATCTGCAGGCGGCGGTGGGACACCATCTGGGTCGTTAGCTCAAGGAGGAAATAGAAGTGGCGACGGCGGCGGCGGCGGTGGCGGCTATTATGGTGGCGGGGCAGCTTATTCTGACGCAGGTGGCGGTGGCGGCTCAGGCTATGTTAATTCTAGCCTTACTAATCCAACATTAATAGCTGGGAATTTAACAATGCCTAATCCTGTCGGTGGCACTATGATAGGAAGGAGAGGGACTGGTTATGCTAGAATTACTCTTTCGTATTCTGTTAGTATTTCTCAAACAACTTCAGTTTCATGTAATGGAGGCTCTAATGGAGCATTAGCAGCCTCGGCAGTTGGTGGAACACCTCCATATACGTATAATTGGAGTAATAGTGGTACCACACAGTCAATAACAGGCCTTGTTGCCGGTTCTTATTCTGTTACGGTTACAGATGCCAATGCTGCCGCTGC
>CAJJAT010000023.1 GCA_905182175.1 Flavobacteriales bacterium UBA1494
GATTTACCTTAGATTACAATTTAAAGTTCACCAATGTTAAGTCATTAACTGCTTCATTCCTTGAGAAAGCACTTCCTGAAAATACAATTATTCTAGAATTGAAGTATGACATAGCGGACGATAAAACCGCTAAAAGAATTACAACAGCCCTTCCCGTTAGACTCGGAAAATTCTCAAAATACATCCGAGGTGTGGAAATTTTTAATCCACATTTAGCAGTATAACTTATGGTTCAGCTATTTTTTAAAAATTTCTTTGTTCTCACTTTTTGTCTAGTGTTCCTTGGAGCATGTCACGAATTCAAAAAGGCTCAAGATCCTACTGAATTTTCAAAACTGACATGCAGTGTCGACTGTGATGGTTTTTCTGAAACAGACAAAAAGCATCGTCACGATTTTTCTGATGGAGAGTCAATAAAGGTGAGTCTTGGAAAGGTAGTTTTAAATGCCGAATCGGGGAAAAAAGTTGTTCTTGTCAGTAAGAAACATCCTTATGGCTTAAGCGCAAAAATAGAGAAGCCACAAGAGAATGCTTTCTATAAAGTTTCTATACTTAGAAAAGACATTTCGAAAAAAGCAGTCCTCGTAATTCAAGCAGAAAACCCTTCTATATTATATCATACTGAGAAACAAGGAAAGCCTGCTCCTGATGGATGGGAGAAATTAGAAACTAGTTTTGAAGTACCTCCTCACACCGGAAAAATTTCGATTTTCTGTTGGATTGCTCGAGGAGACTCTGCCTATTTTGATGAACTTAAATTACAGCGACTACCCTCAAAAATATATCACAAACACGATCCATCAAAATCTATTGGACTGTACTTTTCAGACAAAAAAGTTCAAAACTTCGAGGAAGCGAAATTAATTGCTTTTGCAGAAGGAGTGCATTTTGGGGATGGAAATTGGCATAAGGGTATTTTGTCTTTCGAGAAAGGTCCTATTCCTATTAAAGCGAAATTTAAAGGGGACTGGCTAGACCATTTAATAGGCAATAAATGGTCGTTTAGGATTAAAACTAGAAAAGGGAGTACGTTCAAGCGAATGAAACAATTTTCTGTGCAAACACCTGAAAGCAGGTACTTTTTACACGAATATTTGGCACACCAGTTATTTTTTGAAGAGGGGCTATTAACAACGCGGTACGATTTTGCTCCTTTATACTTCAACCAAACGAGCAGAGGAGTATTTGCAATTGAAGAGCACTTTACAAAGCAATTAATAGAATACAACCTGAGGAGAGAAGGTCCAATTTTGAAATTTGATGAAAATCCGATGTGGCGAGGAATTGCCATACATAAAGGGCTAGAACCAGTCTTAGGATGGAAGTCTCATCCTAATTATGAAACAAGTAGAATTCTAGCATTTGGGTCATCGCAGATTCTAGAAAACGAAACTTTTAAAGAGAAGTTCTTAATTGGTCATAGTTTACTGTATCAATTTAAAAATAGACTAGCACCTGTAGATGACCTGTTTGAAATAGATAAGTTGGCAAAATATTTAGCTCTATCTGACCTTCACCAAGGCAAGCACGGAGCCATTTGGCACAATCTTAGATTTTACTATAACCCCATCAGCTGTAAGTTAGAAATTATTAACTACGATAACTTTACACCCGACTATCCTTCTCATAAGAAAGATAAAACCACAGCTTTGGATTTTGAACAAGTAACGGAGAAGTTCAAATACAAACATTTTTACACTTACTTTTTCACTTCTCCTAATCTGAGAACCGCCTACCTAAAGGAATTAAAAAAGGTAACGAACGACTCGTATTTGAATGCTTTCTATGACAGAATAGAACCGCAATTAAACGAATTCAAAAAACTAATTCAAATTGAATTCCCTGAATACGATATTGATAGAGATTTCTTGCTGAACAATGCCAAATCTCTGCGAAATGACGTAAAAGTTATCGAAAAGAAGCACCAAGAGGGTTTTTACGACAGCCTCACCATCATCGACCATGACGAACAGTTCTCATTCGATTATTTCCCGAGCCTATTTCCTCATTTTTTAAATGCCTATTACCACTTAGATAACAAAACGGGAAAGTTATTAATAGAAAATAATAACGTTACAGATATCATCCCAACTCGCTTATTCAATGAATCTAAAACGCTATATAGATTTAAAGACAGCGAAGTAATTCGCAAATACGGAGAAGAAGGACAGAATAAAGAATACATCATTCCTCACTACAAAGAAGCAACCCATCTAGAATTTAAAGATGTAGACTCGAATCAGATTTACACTGCTGAAATTACTCCCTGGCAAAAGAACACTGCACTTTCTCCTTATCAGGAGTTAAAGGCTAGCTCTACCTCAAGTCCGCATCAACTATTTTCAAAACAAAATGATACCTTCTTATTGGCAGCAGGAAAATATGAGTTACGCAACAAAATTATTGTTCCTCAGGGAAAAGTTGTGGTTATAGAAAGGGGAACAGAATTAAACCTATTGAATAATGCAGCAATTATTTCTTATTCCTCTGTGCACTTCTTAGGTACTGCGGAAAGCTCTATACTTGTTACTTCTTCCGACAAAACAGCAAATGGAATTATAGTACTTCAAGCTTCCGGTAAAAGTTCTATTCACCATACCACCTTTAAGAACTTAAACACTTTTAGCTATAAAGGTTGGAACTTATCTGGTGCGGTTAATTTTTATGAATCAGATGTGGTCATATCAAACTCTAGCTTTGAAGGTAATTTATGTGAAGATGCATTGAATATTATAAAGTCAAATTTCTTAGTAGACAGCTGTAAATTCTCCAACATTTTTGCAGATGCTTTCGATTCTGATTTTTGCACAGGAACATTGAGTAATAGTTCGTTCAACTACGTTGGAAACGACGCTATTGACTTCAGTACCAGCCAGATTAAGATTAAAAATTGTACCATCAAAAACATTGATGACAAAGGTATTAGTGGTGGAGAAGGCTCTACACTTTGGGTTAAAAATTGTGTTATTGATAGGTGCCAGATTGGAGCCGCATCGAAAGACTTGTCAGAAGTTTACCTCGATTCAGTTGTGATTAGCAATTCAAAGTATGGGTTGGTTACTTTGATGAAGAAACCAGAATATGGAGCCGCTACCATTATCGCAAAAAACCTAAAGCTGGAGAACTGCCAAGAGAATTTGCTAATTGAAAAGAAGTCAACCGTCGAAATCAATGGGATGAAAATAGAAGGCAAGCAGAAAAAAGTAGCAGAAATGTTTTACTAAGCGCCAACTTCCCTTCATTTTCCCTTTTCAAGCATCAAAGTAGTAATGCAAGTGATTCTTGCACTTGTCGTTGAATTCATGGTCACAATCTGGACAACACTTTGCAGATAAATAAGCGTTAACCGTCATCTCGCTCCTGCAATTGCCGCACAACACCACCTTGTCGTCAAATTCTGATTTGCTCCAAGTCTCAGCTTGGTGTTCCTCCATTTCGTCGTGGCATTTAATACACGCATAGAATTTATTGCAGCACTTCATTTTAATGGCGACTACGTCGGCCTGTGTGCAATGATGAATACAACGAGTTTTTCCATCAATTTGAAATCCAAAAATTATTTCATCCATGATTAAATCTGTTTTCAGTTTTATAATCAATGCCCTTTTTAAAAGCTTCAATTTTTCGGTAAATAATATAAAGAAGTTCGAACCCAAATACACCAAAAGAACAATCAACAATTTGCCATAAAATTAGAATTTCCATGAAGGAACCGGCTATAAAGGCAGTGGGTAAAATTAAGATACAAGCCTACATTCCGTAGCGTAAAACCCATCTATTCTCAATCGGTATTTTATACACTTCAATATAAAACATGGCAATAATAATGTGGCCAAAAGCTGGCCAATCAAAACCGTAACTTAAAAAAAGGAGAACTGTCATTTATCTCTATTAAAGCATTGCGTACTATATACAACCAGGAGTTTATATAACGTCCAAAGCTAAAATTTGATATTATAAATTGCAATTCACTCCCTAAAAAAAACGCTGTAACTCCACTAATTAGTAAGGCGATAATAAATAGAAAAACCAGCCTTTTAATTTCCCAAATTGCTTCTACCGGATTTTTCATAATTAGTTAGGTTAAGACCCACTCCGAATAAATACGGAGTGGGTCGGTTAGTTTATTTTTCATTTAATTTTAAGCCATACCAATCAACTTTTCTAGTAAAGAACATGGTTGCAGCCAATATAATTACAAGTCCTACACTGCCCATTAATAAAGCATAATCCGTTAATAATAACGTCACAAATAAGAATCAGTAGATTAAAATAAGCAGACTTACCAGAATCCAGGTCATGCGTTTTGCTTTAAATATGCTCAAGGAATAGAGCGAAATCATAGCGACAATTCCAAAAGTGGAAAACCCGTAAGCGATGTTGAAGTCAGTATGTTCTGATATGGCAACTAGCAGTATGTAAAATAGACACAGAGCAAGACCTACTAAAGCATATTGCAGTGGGTGAATTCGTTGGTTGTTAAGAATCTCAATTAAAAAGGTCAGAGCAATCGTCATGGCTGCGTACTTTACCTATCGAAAAGACTTTTGATAATCGTCCAACGGAACAATTAAGTCGACCCCAAAGCTTGACTCCATCATTAGGTTAGAAAAACCACTTCTTACAAAAGACTAAGGGAATTTTTTATTGAGTTCCAACACTTTCCACTTTACTTGAAAGCCATCTTTAGAAACTTTTCTAGAATCGGGTAAAAATTTACCCTTGAAACTTGGAGCTTCCCAAGTAGACAGCAAAGACACTTCAGTAATTCCTCCTAAGGGTATAAAATTCAATTCCTTACTTCCTTGTAAATCGAGGTTAAACTCAAAGCCAAATACTTCATTTGTATTGTCGCTCAATTCAGGAATTTTAATGGTTACACCAGACTTAATAATTGGACTCAACGCAGAACCCAGTTCAATTTTCAAGGTCTTTTTATTCCACTTAAATTGTATCTGATTTTTAATCCCTCTCAAGTCGGCTATTCCCGTGGTCACAAAAGCCTTCTCGTAGTGAATTGCTATTATGCCTGTCGTTTCTGATTCCAAATCCAAATCAAAACTTCCCTTCTCGTTCATATCGGACTTGTACACAACCACCTCATAAATCCCTCTTCGTAACTTTTCAGGAATTACAGTTCCATCAATTTTTAAATCCTGAGGTAGTATGTTCCGTTCTTAACAATGATCCGTTCCGTTTCTCTTTCCATTTTAGAATAACTGATGGGTATGGTCAAAATAGATTCATTAATTTCCTGACTTCCTGCCCACTTTTCGCTCTCTTCCGCAACTGCAGCTAAATTCTGGTTTTCTCGTTCTTTAAGAATACTTTTTATCATGGATGCGGGCAACATCAGCAAAAGCATTAATACAGTTGTAACAATGAGTTTAAAACCAATTGTATTGATAAAATCACCCTTCGTTGTGTCTCCTTTTTAGCAGGTGATGTGTTGGGATGCAATCTTTCTGTGTATTCTCGTTTTCTAGTTCCGTAAAATTAAATTTAAAAGTACTTTGAATTACAAAGCGAATGGTTAAAAAAATACGGATTAAATTCCTAATATTAATTTTTCAATAGCCTTTAAATTCCTCTTAAACAATTACTTTCCTAATATTGTAGCGGCATAATTTGTTTTCGGTTTCTTTCCCACAAATTCCTTGTACACGTCAATCATTTCCTTCTTTTCGAGAGCAGTTAAATGACTTGCCAAATTACCATCTGTTAAATATAGCATTTCTTTTAGTGTATTAAAATCAACCGTTTCGTTGTCCATTAAATTGGACATTACCCCAAACCTTACCCTACTTTCGAAAACCTTTTGTAGTTTTTCAATCATTCCCAGTCATATTTAAAATACATCACAGCCCCATAAATGATATGTAAAACGCCAATACCTATTGCCCACAAAATTAATCCGTAACCAATATAAAAAGACCCAACCAAGCCCAATACAATCTCAAAAATTCCCAAGAACCTGATATCATTTAGGGTGTATTTACTTGCGTTGATTAGTGCCATTGCGCAAAACAACGAGGTTACTGGAGCATTTAACCCGATCAAATTGTGTTGGATTAAAATGAGAGCGAAAATCCCTCCCACCACTAAAGGAATAGACAAATTAATCAACAGTCGTTTACTTGACGCACCTCATATTTTCTGACCTTTTTCTGAAGCTTTTTTATAGGTTAAAACAATTCCCAAGGTAATGGACACAATTAGCATGCAAATGCCAATTAACAGCAATTCTTGAATGGTATAGGGCTGTGTAGTATGCATACTCAAACGAACCATGAGAGGATTTTCTTCTGTCGCTGCGCCTCTAATTTTTAAAAACCCAAAAGCGACTCCAACTAATGCGGTTAATCCGGCCAAAATACCGGATAACCTACTCAATGAAATAAACCTAGTGGACTGTTCCATCATGGAGTGAATTTGGTTTAGTTGATCTAAACTACTTTTCTATAATTTATCTTTTTCAATTTAAAAGTACTTTGTAATATAAAGCAACATATTTTTATCTTTACAAACCAACTGTATAAAAAATAAATGATTAAACATTGCAATAAATTCTGTATAAGAACTGTTGAGCTTACCTTTGCAAAGTGGAAAATCTTATAGCAAAATACAACATACCAGGCCCCCGTTATACATCTTACCCTACTGTTCCTTTTTGGAACAAGGAAGGCATCCAAAAGTCAGTTTGGATTGAATCTGTAAAGCAATCTTTTGCAGAAAGCAACGCCAAAGAAGGCATCAGTTTATACATACACTTACCTTTTTGCGAAAGCTTGTGCACTTTTTGTGGTTGCAACAAAAGAATCACAAAAAACCATGGTGTGGAATCACCATATATTACTGCTGTTTTAAAGGAATGGGACTTGTATTTGGCCTTATTTGATGAAAAACCAATTATAAGCGAGTTACACTTTGGTGGAGGAACTCCTACCTTTTTCGCACCTGAAAGTTTAGACTTCCTACTTTCAGGAATCTTGGACAAAGGAATTATTCCTGAAAAGCACTCCTATAGTTTTGAAGGGCACCCAAACAACACCAAAAAAGGGCATTTGGAGGTGATGGCCAAACATGGTTTTAGAAGAGCCAGTTATGGTGTTCAAGACTTTGATGAAAAAGTTCAGCGTTCCATTAACAGAGTGCAGCCCTACGAAAATGTAGAAGTTGTTACTAAACTTAGCCGTGAACTTGGGTATAATTCAACAAGTTTCGATTTAGTGTATGGGTTACCTTTCCAAACCATTGGAAGTATTGAGGGCACTATTGAACTAGTAAAAAAGTTAATGCCAGAGCGCATCGCATTTTACAGCTACGCTCATGTGCCTTGGATGAAAGGAAACGGCCAACGTGGATTTGACGATAACGATTTACCAACACCTGAAGGGAAAAGGGCCATGTATGAAGCTGGGTATCGTTTGCTATTAGAAGCAGGTTACAAAGAAGTAGGAATGGATCACTTTGCGCTAGAAACAGACGAAATGTACATCTCCTATAATGCTAAAACTTTGCACCGAAACTTTATGGGCTACACTGCCTCAAAAACTCAACTAATGGTGGGGTTAGGAGTGTCTAGTATCAGCGACAGTTGGTATGCTTTTGCGCAAAATGTAAAAACAGTTGAAGAATACTACGAAGAAATAGAAAAGAACGAGATTCCAATATTCAAAGGTCATTTATTGACAGAAGAAGACTTGATTATAAGAAAGCACATTTTAAACATTATGTGCCACTTTGAAACAGACTGGAACGAAGAAGCTCTGCAACACAAACTAGTTTTCGAAGCCGAAGATCGTTTGCAAGAAATGATTCAGGATGGCCTATTAACGATTGAAAACTGTACCCTAACTGTTACCGAAAAAGGGAAACCATTTGTCCGTAACATTTGCATGGCATTTGACGAAAAACTACTGGGTATTAAACCGGGAACGCAACTTTTTTCAATGACGATATGATTGTAATACTTGGTGGTGGAATAAGTGGATTATCAGCCGCTTTCGAGTTAAAGAAAGCTGGAAAAGAATTTATTTTATTAGAAGCCAACAAACAAGTTGGAGGCCAAATTCAGTCCTCTCAGAAACAAGACTTCACCTTAGAGCACGGCCCCAATACGGTCTTGGTAAACAACCCAGAAATTAAGAAAATAATTGAAGACTTAGGGTTGTGGGATGAATTAATTTTTCCCGATGAAAAGGCTTCAAGCAATCGCTTTGTGCTAAAAAACGGGAACATAGAACCCTTTCCAAGTGGATTGGGAAAGATGCTAAAAAGCAATCTTTTTAGCATCTCTACCCTCCTTTGTGTCTTGAGGGAACCTTTTAATTCATCTAAAAGTGCCACTGATGACGAAAGCCTTGGTGCTTTGGTAGAAAGAAGGTTGGGCAAGCAAATACTGGATGATTTTGTAACGCCATTTGTTACTGGAATTTACGCCGGCGACCCTTATAAAATGAGCGCTAAATACACCATGAACGTGCTAAAAGAAGCGGAAGAAAATCACGGTTCAATTGTTAAGGGTGCATTTAAAATAATAAAGGCTAAAAAGCTAGAGAATGAGAAATTTGGTCTACCGAAACAAAAGATTTTTACTTTTAAAAATGGCTTGCAACATCTGATTACTGTACTGCGGACGAAAGTAGAGAAAGAAATACAATGGGAAGCAAATTGCACCAAAATTGAATTTTCTGACCAACAATATATTATTTATTACAAGCAAAATGGAGAACAACAATCAATAATAGCTTCAAAGGTCATCGCTGCATTGCCAGCTTTTACTTTGGCTGAACTAGTCCATAATTTCGCTTTTGGTTTATCTAGCCATCTAGAGCAAATCAAGTATGTTCCTGCCATGGCTGTGCACTTAGGCTTTCAGTCAAAGAATATGGCTTTTTCTGAAAAGGCTTTTGGGATTTTAAGCCGCAATGCAGAGAAGGTACCTTTTTTAGGTGTCCTGTTCAACAGCCACTTTTTTCCGCATACTGCACCGCAAGGAAAAGACCTAATTACTGTTATTTGCGGTGGAGTTCGTTACCCAGAGATTGTGGAAAAAAGTGATCAAGAAGTATTGGAAGAGATAGGTTCTTGCCTAGCAGATTTACTAGGAATAAGCGGAGGGTTTGAGTTGACAAACATTGTACGCTGGAAACAAGGAATTCCTCAATATGACATTGGCTACAGTAAAATTGAAGCCGACATTGACCTGTATTTAGGTGCACACCACAACTTTAAAATTGCTGCTAACTACTACAAGGGAATCTCTGTTAGCGATTGTGTTAAAAATGGTAGCTTAGCCGCCCAATCTTTTATTTGATGTTCTTTTTTCTTTCCAAAATTCTAACATTTTTACTTCAACCGTTAGTTTGGGTTGTCGTTCTTTTGCTGCTTTCCATTTGTTCGAAAGTTCAAAAGCGAAGAAAAAGATATAGAATAAGTGCATTAGTTGTTTTACTCTTCTTTTCCAACCAATTTATTTTTAACGAAGTAAGCCGAGTTTGGGAAAATCAAATTCCAGCTTACCAAGGCGCAAAAACATTTGATGTTGCTATTGTTTTAGGCGGACTTTCCAACTTCGATGAATTTCATAACCAACCTGCTTTTCATGCCAATACTGAAAGGCTGATGAATGTTTTACCTCTTTATTTTAATGGCCAAGTAAAAAACATTTTGTTTGCTGGAGGTTCCGGTAGAATCGATAAGCAAAATATAGAAGCTATCTTCATAGAGAAATACCTGATAAGTTTGGGTGTTAAAAAAGAACATATTTTACTCGACACCAAATCAAGAAATACCTATGAAAATGCGAAATATGCAGTAGGATTAATCAGTAAAAACGATAAACTCTTACTCTCTACGTCAGCTTCCCACATGCCGAGAAGTTTGGCTTGTTTTAAGAAATTAGGCGTTTCCCCTACTCCATTTCCAGTAGATTATGTGAGTTACGAAAAGAATCGTTTTAACGTAGATAAAATTCTTGTCCCCGATGCCAGCACCATAAATTATTGGTATTTACTGCTGCATGAATGGGTAGGCACCTTAAGCTACAAGCTGAAGGATTATTGTTAGAAACGTCAAATTCCCGCACTACAGGTAACAATACTACCTTAAAAGCTTAATGTGCTAGTTACAACTACCTTTGTTTTATAGTGCCTTCCACTATTTTTTTTCGGTCTACTTAGTGTTGTTGATCGTAATAGTCAACTATTCCAATGAACAGGCTTCATTTATTCAAAATTAAGCTCCAAAATATCTGGCATACTACTACATATTGGAAATCATGAGACCTCAACAGTAAATTTTTAACTCAATACTTGAGAAATTTACTGAACGAATTGTTTCCCGGAAATTATGCAGCTATTTAACAATAGCAATCCTATCTATTTCGTTTTTTCCTTGCAAACAAGATGATTCCATTTGTACTAATCACACAGCAGCATCTGCAACAAAAACTTACTATTTGCCAGTAAAATACTAAATAACATCGGTTTACGCAACACATGAGGTAGATAGCAGTGACGATAAAGTTCTGCTAAGTAACGATGCCGTGACGGTTATTGATAGCATCAACAATTCGCAACAATATCAAGTGTATGTCAGTTAGCTCGGACGTAAATACAGAAAAGCAAACCAACAAAAAAGCCCGTTTCAACGTAAGTTGAAACGGGCTTTTTTATCCTATTCTTTTAAAATTACCGAACTAATCGATAGTCGAAGGACAATTTTAAGTTTTGTATTTCTTTGTAGCTAAATTGAAAAATCTACTTCATTAAATCAGCCATTAATTTGCCAATTTCAGCAGGAGAATCAGCAACAGTGATTCCACATACCCTTAAAATTTCCATTTTTGCAGCAGCAGTATCGTCAGCACCACCAACAATTGCACCTGCGTGGCCCATTGTTCTTCCTGCGGGAGCAGTTTGACCTGCAATAAATCCTACAACTGGCTTCGTACCGTGCTCTTTAATCCAATGGGCAGCATCCGCTTCCATAGAACCTCCAATCTCACCAATCATGATGATTCCTTTCGTTTCAGGATCGTTCATTAACAATTCAACCGCTTGTTTAGTATTTGTTCCAATAATTGGATCTCCACCAATTCCGATAGCTGTTGTAATTCCTAAACCAGCTTTTACAACTTGGTCAGCAGCTTCGTAAGTCAATGTTCCAGATTTAGAAACAATACCAATGTTTCCTTCTTTAAAAACAAACCCAGGCATAATACCAACTTTCGCTTCACCCGGAGTGATAACGCCAGGACAGTTAGGCCCTATTAGCGTACAAGCTTTGTCCGTCAAATATTCCTTGACCATAATCATGTCTTTGGTTGGAATACCTTCTGTAATACAAATAATTACTTTAATTCCAGCTTCAGCAGCTTCCATAATGGCGTCAGCAGCAAAGGCTGGCGGTACAAAAATAATTGAAACGTTCGCTCCAACCTTAGTAACCGCATCAGAAACAGTATTAAAAACTGGACGATCTAAATGTGTTTGACCACCTTTACCGGGGGTTACACCACCTACAACGTCTGTTCCGTACTCAATCATTTGACCTGCATGGAAAGTTCCTTCACTGCCTGTGAAACCTTGTACAATTACTTTTGAATCTTTGTTTACTAAAACACTCATTTTATATCTTGTTTCGTTCTTTTTATAAGGTTTCCAAAATTAGTTTTTATCCGTTTGCCAAACAAGAACAAATAGGAAATAAAATAGAAGATCTTTTTAGAAATCTAAAGTCAGTTGATAGCCATCCAACCCTTTCATTTTGTTTACATTATCTAACTGAGATAGCGTTATCCCAAGTAGACGAACTTCCTTTTCCAAATATTCAGGTTGGTGCAGCAATTCATTCACTACCGTCCATATTACGGTTGAATCGTTGGTGTAATAATCCAGGCTTTTAGAGCGAGTTTTAACGGTAAAATCGTGGTATTTTATTTTCAACGTAATCGTTCTTCCCTTCCTGCCAGTTTTGTCAATCCGCCGCGACAAAGTTTCATGAATTTGCCTTAACGATTCCGAAACCTCAGCCTCATCAAATAAATCGTTCGAAAAGGTATTCTCTGCCCCTATGGATTTCCGCAGTCGATCTGTTTTTACTTCGCGGTTGTCGTTGGCCGTTACAATGTCATGATAATGTCTTCCTGCTTTTCCATATCGCCGAACCAATTCACTGCGCTCCAATTTCATTAAATCGGAGCCCTTAAAAATCATTTGAAGGTTCATTTTTTTTGCCGTCACTTTTCCGATGCCATGAAATTTTTCGATGGGCAACTGCTCCATGAAAGGAATTGCTTGTTCGGGTAAAATGACACTCAATCCGTCGGGCTTATCCAAGTCAGAGGCAGTTTTTGCTAAAAACTTATTAAAAGAAATTCCTGCAGAAGCCGTTAAGCCAACTTTTTCTTTCACCTCTTGCCGAATGAGCATGGCAATTTTAATGGCCGATTTTAAATTTTTCTTGTTATAAGTTACATCCAAATAGGCTTCATCCAAAGAAAGTGGCTCTACTAAGTTCGTATAACTTTGAAAGATTTCCATAATTTGACCTGAAACTTCTTTGTAACGGTCAAAACGCGGTTTAACAAAAATTAAATGAGGGCAACGGCGCGCTGCAATACTAGAGGCTAATGCAGAGTGGACACCATAAGCTCTTGCCTCGTAACTTGCTGCCGCAACCACTCCTCGCTCTCTTGAGCCGCCGACAGCAATTGGCTTTCCTTTTAATTCAGGTTGGTCCATTTGCTCTACCGAAGCATAAAAAGCATCCATATCGATGTGAATTATTTTTCGGTATTTACTTTTGGGAGCGATCATTATTTCAAAATTAACTAGAACAATCCAACGAGCTTATCGTTTTTTCAATGTTAAAATTTATAGAAAAGATGAAAAACGTTTCCACCCATCTAAAAAAGCAAATTATATTTGTCATTATATAAACAACCTGAACAAAATGAAAAAGTTAGCCTTCACAAGTCTTCTATTATTTCTAGCAATCATCCAACTTTCTGCGCAGGACGATTATTTAGTGAATACAGAAATAAGTTCAGTAGAGTGGATTGGAAGAAAAGTTACTGGAGAACACAGTGGCGTTATTAAGTTAAAAAACGGGAGCTACACTTTTGAAGGTGGGTTAATTACAAAAGGTGAATTCATCATCAACATGAAAACCATTGAAGTAACTGACATTGAAGACGAACAGAGTAATGAAAAGCTAAGAGGGCACCTTATATCCACTGATTTTTTTAGCGTTAACAACTATCCTAATGGAAAATTAACGGTTATCAAAAGTGAAAAAATAGGTAACAATAAATTAAAATTGACGGCAACTTTAGAGTTAAAAGAAATTTCAAGGCGCATTGAATTTGAAGTTACTATGCTACAAGAAGGAGATAATATGGTCGCTATCGGTCAAGTTGACATCAACAGAACTGATTTTGATATCAGATATGGATCAGGTTCATTTTTTGATAATTTAGGCGACAAGGCAATCAAAGACAACTTTACAGTAAAGTTTAAAGTAGCAGCAATCAAAAAGTAAGAGTTCATCGGAAGTCCTTATTTTTGAGATCAAAAATTGAGTAAGACTTCTTTTTATAGAATTTTGACAGTGTTGTGCACTTTTGCCTTTTTACTGTGCTTTTATTCGGATGCTTTCTTTAGTCCAAACAGCTATTTATTTAGCAACTCAAATGACGGCATAAAAAACTACTACACATACGCTTATCACATAAAAAACAACAAGAGTGCTACTAATTTTGAAGGCTTAAATTATCCTTACGGAGAACATTTTTTATACACCGATTGCCATCCAATTCTTGTTAGTCTACTCAGACCTTTAACAACATTTTTACCATTCGTTGAAACGCATGCCATTGGTATTTTAAACAGCCTACTACTGCTCGCAATTATACTAAGTGCATACATTCTGTTTTTACTGCTGAGAGGATTACAAGTGAATCACTTTTTGGCTTTCCTAGGCGCTATCGCCATTACAGCACTTGCTCCCCAAATCTTTAGAATACAAGGTCATTTTGCCCTCTCGTACTCCTTTGGTATTCCGCTTACTCTACTGTTCTTGCTGCGTTACTTAAAGGGCATTAAACCACAAAAGCAGCTTTTATTTCTGATCCTTTTTAATGCTCTCTTGCTTTTTGTACATGCTTATTTAGGCATTATTTGCATTTCCATTTTAGTGGCTTACTTTTTAGTTGAAGGTATTCTAACCCGATTTAAAAAAGCAAAAACTTGGAAGCTACTTTTCAGTGCGGGCATTTCTATGGTACCATTTTTAGGCGTTAAAGCAGCAACCGACTTTCATAAATTCAGAACAGATAACCCCTATGGCTTTTTTGAATATTATGCTGATGTTGATACTATTCTATTGCCCAATCAAGGACCTTGGCAAGAATTCCTATTTCCTTTTTTACCGCACTTTACCCAAACGTGGGAAGGCTGGGCTTACATCGGATTAGGTACCGTTTTATTATTGCCATTTATTTCCTTTTACTTTTTTAAGAATTCCAACAATAGCTTGACTTTTAGCTTAAGTAAAATACTGCTGGCTTCGCTGCTGTTGCTGATTTTTTCATTCGGTATCCCATTTCGTTTTGGACTAGAAAACGTACTAGAGTACTTGCCTTTTTTAAAGCAATTTAGATCCATCGGTAGATTTGCCTGGGTATTTTACTTTGTTATTTCTCTATCTGCATTTTACCTCCTTACTGTTTGGTCAGAAAAAATTGAATCAAAAACTGGCAAAATACTTTTAGTGTTGAGCCTTCCATTGCTCATGTTAGCCGAAAGTTTGCCGTATCACACAGCCATAGGATCGGACATTAGTAAAGTAAGAAACAGTTTTAAAAAATCAAACCTTGACCACGAGTTAGCTGCACTCATTGAGCAAATTAATCCGTTAGAATTTCAAGCCATTGTCTCCATTCCTTTTTACAACATTGGTAGCGAGAACTATCAAAAGGAAGCTTCAACGGAAACGTACTTAAACTCAATGCTACTTTCTTACCATACTACATTACCGCTCACATCAGCTCATTCAGCAAGGTCTTCGCTGCTAGAAAGTAAAAATGCAATGCAATTTTTTGCTCCAAGTTTTTACCAAAAAGCGATTCAGAAAGACCTACCTTCCATCCTACCATTTTTAGTGCTGTTAGCTAAAAATGAGCCCATCGAAAATGCAGAAAAAAATCTGTTAAAACCTGTTCAATGGATCAAGGAGACCGACAATCTTTCTGTTGGCTTATTGCCGTATGATGCCGTTTTTAAAAATACAGCACAACGAGAAATTGATGCTTTTACGAAGGACAGTTCTTTAGTTGAATCAATTGAATTTCTCGTATCAGACTCTTCCAAATACTTTTACACACCTAAATTCAATTCAGATAGGGTAACTGTTTCGGGTAAAAAAGAGCAATTTAGAAGTAACAAATCGAAGGTTATAAATCAGCAAGAGCAAAATAAGTTACTGGAACTAGCATCCTCAACTTTACAGAGAACTAAACGTTACGAAGCATCCATTTGGGTAAGCAGTAACGCTACAAACCAAGGGCAAGACGACTTGAACCATTTAGGGTTTGTAGTGGTGGAAAAAAATAAAAATGGAACTCCTGTTCAATCTATTAACCAAAAAGTTATGTCAACTTTCGTTCATTTTGAAGGTTGGAGTTTGGTTCAATTGGAATTCTCCCCACTCACAAACAACAGTAGGTTCGAATTTTACCTCAATGGAAATTCACCACAACCCAATCAGACTTTTGCTGCCGATTTATTAATCAGAGATGTTGGTTTGGATGTGTTTAAAATATTAGAGGGTAATAAGGCTAAACCAACCGTTTTGTATAAAAATAACCACAGGATCAAAACAGTAAATTAATCGAATTATTTTCGATTAAAGTCCTATCATTGCGTTATAAAAAATGAAGCACAGTATTGGAAAAACAAGGCTTTTTATCTCTTATTAACCTGCGCTTAAGACAAGCAGCGTTAGCAGTTAGTATTGTGGCAGTATTTGCTGTTTTCTACGACTTTGGCTTCAATCAAAATACAACTGTACAGTTCTGGTTGAATTCTCTTTACTCCTTTACACTCGCAGTTGGAATTGTTGCCACTATTATTCGTCATCTAAAAAAAACAGAACGCCCCCCTTTTCAGGTACTCATTTTTGACTTTCTAAGCGTTTCACTTTTCAGCATATTATTAATCGACAAGTTTAAATTGCTGTCATCGGTTGAATTTTTTCAATTTTTCAATTCTGCCCCTTGGTTCTATGCTGCTATTTTTCTGGTTTTCATTAGAGAGTTGGCAACGAGACAACTAAACCTAAACAGAACATTCTTCAACCCTGCCCAATTGTTCATTATTAGCTTCTTGGGTATCATATTTCTTGGCACTACGTTGTTACTGCTACCCAATGCAACACACGATGGAATACGTTTTTTAGATGCACTTTTCACCTCCACATCGGCTGTTTGTGTTACTGGTCTTGTCGTGGTAGATACAGGCACCTACTTCACCCTTTTTGGCCAGTGTATTATTCTGGCTTTATTCCAAATTGGAGGGCTTGGCATCATGACGTTTGCTAGTTACTTTAGCTATTTCTTCCGCGGCGGTACCACCTATGAAAATCAATCGATGTTAAGCGATATGACGAGTTCTAGTAAGCTTGGCGAAGTATTTAACACCTTAAAAAATATTATATTAATCACAGTAAGTATTGAAGCGATTGGAGCGATAATCATATTTTCTAATCTTCACCTTTCAGAAATGCCATCCTTTTTCGATCGCGCATTCTTCTCCATTTTTCATTCGGTTTCTGCATTTTGTAATGCTGGATTTAGCACCTTACCAGATAGTTTATACACTGGGTTTTTCAAGTTTAAATATGGAATTCATTCTGTAGCCATGGTGCTCTTTATTTTTGGAGGATTAGGCTTTCCAATTGTTTTCAATTTATTCAAGTACCTCCGATATTTGGTTATCAAGCGCCTGATGCCATTTCTGCTAGGAGAAAAGAATGAAACTACTGTAACTCCCTGGATGGTTAATTTAAGTTCAAGAATTACGTTAATTACAAGTTTAACTTTGTTTGTCTTGGGAAGTGTTGTCTTCTTCATTTTCGAATACGATAATACGTTAGCAGAACACAGCGGCTTTGGCAAAATCATCACATCCATGTTTAGCGCTGCGACTCCACGTACAGCAGGATTTAATACAGTTGATACTTCTGCATTAAATTTCTCTACCCTCATGCTCATTTTTTTACTAATGTGGGTAGGAGCTTCGCCGGCTTCTACGGGTGGTGGAATTAAGACTAGCACATTTGCCATTGCTACCCTTAACTTTTGGAGTTTAGCGCGCGGTAAATCAAGGATTGAAATTTTCCGCAGAGAAATAGCTGATTTAACAGTAAGACGTTCATTTGCAATTATATCCCTATCGCTTGTAATTATTGGAGCAGGCGTTTTTGCAATTGCACATTTCGATAGTGACAAAGACCTGTTAGGAATTGCATTTGAGTGCTTTTCTGCCTACAGCACAGTAGGACTTAGTATTGGCATTACTTCTGAATTAAGCGACCCTAGCAAACTAGTGATCATAGGAATAATGTTTGTGGGAAGAGTAAGTATGCTGACCATTTTAATTGCCATAATTCGAAAAGAAAAATTTAATAAATACAGGTACTCGAAAGAGGAAATATTGATCAACTAAAAAATTAAACTATTTGGAATCAATAATTGAATAATTCGCAATTCGTAATTCATAATTTTACCGTATGAAATACATCATCTTTGGTTTAGGAAACTTTGGTTCCTCTTTAGGTCAAAAATTGACAGAGGCAGGCAACGAAGTAATTGGGATAGATAACAACATGGACAAAGTTGATGCTTTAAAAGAGACCATTTCGCATACCATTTGCATGGACTCTACCGACCAATTTACCGTTTCAGGTTTACCCTTAAAAGATGCCGATGTGGTAATTGTTGCCATTGGTGAAGATCAAGGTGCGAATGTGATGACAACCGCAGTACTGAAAAACCTTAAAGTAAAGCGACTTATTTCAAGAGCAATTACGCCGTTACACGAAACAGTTTTGGAAGCCATTGGAGTAGACGAAGTTGTTCACCCTGAAGAGGAAACTGCAGAGCGTTGGGCCAAAAAACTAACCTTAAAAGGGGTCGTTGAATCGTTCGAATTGAGCAGCCAATATAGTATTGTAGAAGTAAATGTTCCGAAGCGCTACGCGGGCAAAACCTTAGCAGAAGTTGGCTTTAGAAGAAGGTACAATGTTCTGGTATTGACCACCATTAAAAAAGAAGACAAAAAAAATCTTTTAGGCGTGAATCGAGAGGTGAACGCGGTACAGGGTGTCGCTTCACCAAAAACGGTATTAGAAGAAGACGATATTATGGTGATTTATGGCGACAACAAAGACATTAAGGGCCTATTGAGTGAGTAATAAATTACGTACGAAGTTTTCATAGAGACGAGACTCCTTCACTTCACCGCGTTTCGATCGTTATGACAAATTCAGTATCATTGGGAACGAAGTATGACTGAGGCAATCTAGTTTCTAATTTACATCTCTTCATTTTATCTCTTTCATCTTTTAGCCGCAAAAAACGAGACAAAACAAACTCATACTGCGAAGTCTTATTTCCCCCGAATTTGTAAACCTAAGTTCGGTTGGATGATTTTCGAGCGAAGCCCTCAACTTACCAAACTCTCTAAAATTTTACAGCTTTCTTCATATAACGATTTCAAGAGACAACTACCATACACCCTGCGTTTTTAATTGAACAGATTGCCTCTCTCCTAAGGTTGAGCAAGCGCAATGACGAATTCAATATCATTGCGAAGGAGGAACGGCGGTGGCAATCTGTTCCAAACAAACGCTACTCCTAAAGCATAATAGCTTCTCGACACAACTAAAAATTTGGTTTGTACACTTTCCGTGTAAAACTCATATTCCTTGAAGATTTCGATAATTCAATTATTAAGGTATTCTCTGATATCATTAATATTTAGAGTATCCAATATCATTAAAGTAAAATTTAACCTTTTTACCAGATATAAATTTTAAAAGTACAGCGAACTAACAGACTCTTCGATCAATGACAAAGGGTTTAGAGAATCTTGTAGGACTTTAAAAGCTCTTGAATCAAAATATCCCTTCAATTGTGAATCGCTCCCTTTTTGATCACCATCAATTATTTAATTAATGGCACAAGTCAGTTCTTCTTTATGACTACTAGTCAGTTCTTCGCACTTCACTACATTACGGATTAAATCCTTTAGCTCTCGGCATTAAGCGCCCGAACTAAATTTACAAATAAGCCCTGCATAACATTACTTATTCCTCAACCTTCATAGCTTCTCTGTACACCTCAAAATTTGGTTCGTACTCCCTCTTTAAAAGCTTCGCCTCAAACCAATCGTGGAAAAGGATTAACTCGGGTGAATCTGGATTCCAAGCGTATTTTTTATTGGTTGATTTTAGCTTGTCTAGTTCGTTTGCAACAACAATTGCCGTGATACTAAAATTATAATTATTTTTGTCTAATTCCAAGAGTACTTTCAGCACGAGTTTATCTCTCTCTCGAACTTCATACTGCTTAGCTGTTCGTTCCAAGTATTTCCTAAAACTCTCCATGTCATAGTCAATCATATTTAACTTCAACATTTCAATGGAACACAGCAAACGCATAATTCGAATCCAAACGTTCCAGCCTTCTTTGTCTTTTTCAATTTCATTTTTTTGCAATAGCATCGTTTGAGCTTCTTTAAATTTATTTAAACCAAAATAAGCTATGGACTCAAAATACAAAACAATTGAGTTTTCGAATTTTAATGTAGCTAGGTGTTTAGTAAATTTTAATAAATTCAATTTATCAATTGCTTCTACATATAAACCAGTTAGAATATAAATCTGAATTTTCTTAACATTTAAATCAATATAAATAAGACCTTCAACGCCTATCCAATTGCTCGAATCACTAATTGCAGTTAGGGCATTTCCAAAATCTAATTGTTTTAGTTTAGATTCTGATAATAGCTTGTACATTATCGATATCCTATTCTTAGAATATAACGAGGGTGATTCCTTGATCAGTTTGATGAATTTATCAATTGTATTGTCGACTTGAAAATACTTGTTTTCAATATTTTCAACTTCCAGTTTCATAATATAGTAATAACTCAATATATTACTTGACTTAGTAGCTTCATAATAAATATACAACAAACTTAATTTATCTTTAATTGACTTATCAATCTCTCCTTTGTTGGATTTTCTATCTAGATTATACTCAAGCTCTCGCTGAATAGCTTTGGAATTATTAAGTAAACGTCTGCAGTTTTCATAAAATGCAATTTCTTCCTTGGAATCTTCGTATCCTTTCATTCCATGCATAGAATATGAAAGTGTTTGTTTAAAATACAAAGCTTCAAGTAGTTCGTTGTACAATTCGAATTTCTTAGCTCTTCTAATAATATTTATAAAAATACTTTCAGACCTCAAGATCAAACCTCGTCCCGCTATTATTTGCGCTTGCGAAAGCATTTTATTAAGATGAAATTTCGTTTTAAAAAGGTCTGGATACGAGTTTTTTCTACTAATATTTACGTCGACAATCAAGGATTCTTGAATTCTTTCTGTTGTCCGGCGAATTAATTTATTGAAGGAATCGTCCGTTGAGTCAGGAGATACTCGTTTTTTTAGTTTCCCATAATTTTGTATGTTATTAATTTTAACATACTTGTACAGTTGAAACATTTTTCGACGGTTCACCGTATGATTAGATTCATATGCCTTCAAGTGTTTTCTAGCTACATCTAATTCAGGTCCTTTTAACACTTGAATAATATCTAGTAATTGACTTAAATATCTCTTTTTTTCCATTTCTATTGTCCAAGCAAAAATAAAGAAAAGACTTCTACTCCAAATTGTTAAAATTTCATTAACCCTGTTAATGTCGTTTTAATTATCCGCTAATCAGCGTTTTTGTCCAAATTATAAGTTACAAACAGTGGTATGTTTGCAAAGAGAAGTGAAATAACTAAAAAAATTACTATGACTACATTGATTATATTACTGATGAGCTTATTAGGTCATGGAACTACTGCAAATTTTGCAGATATGAATGAAGCAGAACTAAACCATGAAATTGAAATGGCACAGGCTCAAGATGGCGGAGGAACTCAAGGATGGGATTTTCCAGGTGTAGCTTCAAACCCAACACAATAATAGTAAGTAAAAAATATATTTAGCAGGAATCATTTGTCCAATAAATAATACACTTAATCAATTTTAAATAAATTGTTTAGGTGTATTATCGTATTAAATTTAATTGATCTTATTGTCCCAAATATTGGGCAAATGTCCTATAAATAGATAAGTAGTGTAGCTATGTTTGCAACGTACAATAAACACTGAACTTATGCTTTCCGTAACTACTCTTGTAAATCAACTAACTACCATGCAACAGCTAGCGTTAGAAAGGGATTTACAATCAAAAGTAGCCTACAACAGTTCAACATTGTCCGTGTACAGCAGCATGCTTTTTGGAGAGACAAAAAAGGAAATCATAGCTAACTGCTCATTAGACAACAAAAACTATCCAAAAAGAGAGCGTCCAATTTATCAAGCAATTTTGGATTTTTACGGGCTAAAACCTAAAACTACAAAAGACCAATTGTTGTCAGACGTATATTTCGCGATTCATGAGGAAACTTACGAGACAAATTCAAGCAAAGTAAAAAAGTTAGACGAACTTTTTCATCAATTAAAAAGAGCAAACCTAGAGCAAGAGTCAGCGGAATTGCTTTTAGAACTTACGACTTGCAGCGAAGCTTCACCTTTATACACTGTCTACAAGCACCTATATGATAAATACAACGCTACAGAATTAAATAATAATCTCGCTTACCAAGCATTTGAAAAATTAAACATTCAACTTTCTAATTTCTTAAATGGTAATTTGAAAAATTACAGGGTTAGAGATTTAATTACAACCTACAAAGAGGTGCGAAGTATTCACCTTGAGAACGTAAACAGAGTTTCAGAAAGTATCTTAAATGTTAGCATGCTTTTGTTGGCCAACTATTGCGGACAAACCCAATTGCTAAACGAAAACAAATGGGATTTAAGCAACCTACTTGAAATTTGTAAAACACAAATTAAAGATTTACCATTTGGAGTAGAACGTATGTTTATTCAAAATACTTTTGACAATACGCTGAAAAACGCAATACAAAAAGAGAATTTAGAAATATCTACATTATCACTAAGGAAACTAGAGTTAACTAAAAATCACCCTTCCCATTATAATTTTGGCTTAGAAATAGCTAAAAGATCAGCAACTAAGCAAATAACACAAAGAGAGAACCTAATTAGCGGCTTCGTAAGAAGAATTACTACTACTATTTCAATCAAGCAAAACTCCATTATACAATCTCCTAACAGGATTTAATTGGTTAATAAAGTAGTTTCGGAGTAAATAACTCTAATGGAAACATTTTGCAACCCTTGAAGGCATTCCAACTTCAAGGGTTTTTTATTGCCCAAAAAGTTCTTCAATAGGCTTGGCTAGTAGTCCCTGATTCATTTGAAAACCAAATAATAGTGATAAACTCGAAACAATAGAAGTCACAGGATAAGGCTTTACTACTTCTGCTTTCCGAATTCCAAAACCGTAAAAAAGTAAAGGAACATGAGTATCATATTTATAAGGTGATCCGTGAGTTGAGCCTTTATCTGAATAGCTTGACCAGTTTGCCTCTTCAATTAATATTAAGTCTCCACTTCTTTTGGGATGGTAACCACGAATTGCCAATTGTTCTCTTTCGTCTAGAGAATTTGAAGTACATTCAGAATCTAAAACTCTTGCAATACCTTCTTGTTTTGTAAGCCAGTTGGCGCAAATTACTTTTAACTTTAAGTACTGGTCATTTTTAAGGGTTTTCAAGCTATCACTGAAGTATAAATTCAAGTTCATCAGCTTTGAAATCCAGTTATCATTAAATCCTTCTGCTGCAATTAACCTCTCCAATTCCTTCTGCATTGTTCTTTCATTCAACTGTCCATTTGGAATTCCTTTATCTTGTAAATACGCTCTCGGCATACCTGCACCATGATCTGAAGTTAAAAGTACTGTATACTGTTTTTTTCCAACTTGCTCATCTAGAAATACCAACAAATTTGCTATTGTTTGGTCTAGTTTAATATAGGTATCGTGTACCTCAACCGACTGCACACCAAAGCGATGCCCAACATAATCTGTAGCAGAAAAGCTCAATGACACAAAGTCAGTAAATTCGTCCTTCCCTATGCTCTCATTTTTTATTAAGACTTTAAATAAATCGGCACTCATCTGATTTCCTTGTGGTACTTTTTTCAAAATTCCCCAATCTGTTTCCTTTTGCGCCTCTACCAAATTATAAGGAAAAACAGTATTTGACTTTTTCGTTAGTGAATATTCGTAGTTATTTAAGTCAGGAATACTCTCTTCATATTCAGAGATATTTTTAGATAATTTCCATCCATCTTTTAAATACAAATTCGATTTATCCTGCGCATTAAACTCTTTTAACCAATAAGGGTTTTTTTTAGCATAATAATCGTCTGAAACCCAAATTCCCTCTTCACTACTAAACCAATATGCTCCATCTGCTAAATGCCCTGCAGGTAAAATTGCACCCCTGTCTTTTAATGAGATGCCAAAGTTTTTTGATTTAAAATTTGAGAACTGCTTCATCGCATCACCCAAAGTTTCTACCAACAGTCGACTTGGATTGTATCTTTTTTTTCCGTCTTCTTCAAGCTCTACGCAATATACCCCTACATTTTTAGATCTTTGAAACCAATTGTTCCCTACAATGCCGTGAACAGATGGAGATGTTCCTGTAAAAATAGTTGCATGTCCGGGGCCAGTATAAGTTGGTTTATAAGAATAATGTACATTTTTACAATTGACTCCTTCTCTCATGATTTTCTTAAAACCATCGTTTCCAAAGTCGTTATAAAAACGAGTTAAATAATCGTAACGCATTTGATCCACCACAATTCCTACAATTAATTTGGGTCGCGCAATTTCTTGTGACTGCAAACTTAATATAGTAAGCGAAAACAGTGCTCCTAAAAATTTCAATTTCATGATTCTAGTTTTGTTTAAACAACATAAATAAAGACCCTAAACCAGCAGTGATACTAATTATAACATTTAGAATTGCAAAAGCTACATTTCCTTGTTTTATTAATTCAAATGTTTCTATGCTAAAAGTTGAAAATGTACTTAACCCTCCGCAAAGTCCAACCACTAAAAACAGGTACAAAGTCTTTTGGCTTGCATCAAGTTTCAGGTTAAATTGATACACCAAAAAGCCAACAAGAGAACAAGCAAGTAGGTTTGCGACTAAAGTTCCAACAGGAAAATTAGTTTCAAAAATTTGGGTGGAAAATTTCCCGATTAAAAAACGGAGTACTGCTCCCATTCCTCCTCCTAAAAAAACAAACAACAAATTTTTAACCATGTTGAAAGTATTTTTGAATGGGTGAAGCTATTCGATATATCGCAACAGATATAAATACGCCCAAAATTGCTCCACATAAAATATCTAAAGGATAGTGAACTCCTAAATAGACTCGACTGTAAGAGACCAAACTAGCCCAAAACAGCAATAAAATTAGTGCTTTTCGATTGATAAACATACCAAGTAATGTCGCTATAGCGAAAGAATTAGTAGCATGGCTGGAAACAAAACCAAACCGACCTCCGCATTTATTATTTACAGTATGCACCAAATCTTGAAGGTCTAAGTTATGACAAGGCCGCCAACGTTCAAAAACCTCTTTAAATAATTTTACCGAAAACTGATCTGCGAACGCAACAGTTACAGCCGCCGCCACAACAATTACCCACACTGATTTGCCGTATTTTTTAAAAACAACATACAATAAAAACAAGTACAATGGAATCCACTGTAGTTTTCCTGAAACATGCCACATGATAAAATCTAACGCTTCGGAGTGAAATCCATTTAACAATAGAAATAAATCATGATCCCATTGTTCCAGAGTTTCAATCATTCGCTTCGTTAATTTTTTGCCACAACATGTCTTTCAATTCAACAATGTTATCCTGAACCATCGCAGATATGAAAATACATTCTTGCGGTGCAATTATCTTCCTAATTTCATCTTTCAATTCATCGTCTAACAAGTCTGACTTTGAAATGGCAAGAATTCTATTTTTATCTAATAGTTCGGGATTGTGCTGTTTCAATTCATTTAACAAGACCTGGTATTCTTTAACAATATCATCACTATCCGCAGGAATTAAAAATAGAAGTACTGCGTTTCGTTCAATGTGTCTCAAAAAGCGGAGGCCTAAACCTTTTCCTTCGTGCGCTCCTTCAATAATCCCGGGAATATCCGCCATCACAAAAGACCTATGATTTCTATAGGCAACAATTCCCAAGTTCGGAGTTAAGGTGGTAAATGCGTAATCTGCTATTTCCGGCTTCGCCGCTGAAACAACCGATAAAAGCGTCGACTTTCCTGCATTTGGAAAACCAACCAAACCAACATCTGCTAAAACTTTTAATTCTAATATCTTCCACTCTTCTCTACCATCTTCTCCGGTTTGAGCGTAACGTGGTGTTTGATTGGTAGATGATTTAAAATGAGAATTACCAAGACCTCCACGACCGCCCTTCAAAATTACATGCTCTTCGCCTTCCTCTAGCACTTCAAACATTATTTCACCAGTTTCAGCATCTTTCGCCACTGTACCAATTGGCACATCGACATATTGATCATCTCCTTCTGCCCCGCTTGAATTACTGTCGCCACCATTTGCTCCAGGTTTTGCAATTACATGCTTTTTGTACTTGAGATGTAATAAAGTCCACAACTGCTTGTTTCCGCGAACAATAATATGCCCCCCTCTTCCACCATCTCCGCCATCGGGACCACCCTTTGCGGTTAGTCTATCTCTTCGCAAATGATGAGAACCCGAGCCGCCTCGTCCTGATCTACAGCAAATTTTTACGTAATCAATGAAGTTGCTACTGGCCATTTTTTCTTTTTTGCAAAGGTATTGATTCTACACTGATTTAACAGTACCGTATATTCTCAGAATTATAAAAAATAATACCCTCTAACGCAGACATTATTCAACCGTTCGTCGAAAAAAAATGCAACAAACCAATCTTCTTAATTACCTTTCATTTTATATTAAAATTACGCGTTTTTTGGAGAAAATAAATCTACTTTTAGTAGAAAACATAGAGGATGAAGCCATACAAGTGGCTGATTATTTGGGAGAAATAAAAGACCTAGATATTGAGATACATCTGTGTCAAAGTTTAAGTGAAAGCTATGAACTTTTGCAACGACAGAAATTGGATATCATTTTGATAAATCTATTTCTTCCTGATGGATATGGGCTTCAATCCTTCACTAATTTGTTCAATAAATTCCTGGACATTCCTTTTCTGGTACTAACTGACTTGAATGACAACTCTATTGCTTTAGAGGCTGTAAAAAGTGGTGCTCAAGATTTCATATCCAAGGAAAACTTAAGTAGCTCATTCTTATATCGATCTATCTCTTACGCAATAGAAAGAAAACAATCTGAAAAAAAGCTAAGACGGAGTGAAGAAAAGTATAGACAACTCTTTGCTAGATCGAGAGATGCAATATACATGACTACACTAGAAGGCGAATTCATAGATTTTAATCCGGCAGCACTTTCTCTATTTGGTTATTCTGAAGAAGAATTAAAAGCATTAAAAGTAAAAGATTTATACGTTGATGAAGCGGATCGGAAAACACTAAGAAGTGAACTTGAAAAAGATGGACAGATTACCGATTACGAACTTGTTCTTCAAAAAAAAGACAAAACAACAAAAATTCAGTGCTTATTAAGTTCTATGACCATTTATGATGAAGAGAAAAATATTTTAGGCTACCAAGGGATTATTAGGGACATTACAGATAAAAAAAATGCAGAGCAAGCGCTCTTGAAGAGTTTAGCCGATTTAGATTTAGCGAATCAAGAAATGCATCAACTCAACGATACGTTGGAGCAAAAAGTTGTTAACCGAACAGTTGCTCTTAGAAAAGAGAAAGAAATTGTAGAAATAAGTAGTAAAGAGATTAAGGAAAGTATTAAATACGCCAAACGAATTCAAGCTTCTATATTACCTCCTAACAAACGATTAAAAGAAGGCTTCAAAGATTCATTTGTTTACTACAAACCAAAAGATGTAGTAAGTGGCGATTTTTATTGGTATGAAAAAGTAAATAAAAATGCCCTTTTTGCTGTCGTAGATTGCACAGGTCACGGTGTTCCAGGAGCTTTTATGTCAATGATTGGGTACACCCAATTAAATGAAATTGTGAGCCAACAAAAGATTACAGATCCGGGTTTAATTCTAAAGGAATTAGACAAACGAGTTAAAATTGCCCTGCACCAAAACGCAATCAACGATAAGAATAGCAAAGATGGAATGGAGCTAGGTCTGATTCATTTGGATTTTTCAAAAAGTCAACTTGAGTTTGCAGGAGCTATGCGGCCATTGTATTTAGTTCGAAATGGTCAATTGCAAATTATTAAAGGTTCAAAATTCGCTATTGGGGGAGTTACTCTTCGTAAAAAAGAATTTACCACAACCAGGCTACAAGTAAAATCAGGAGATTCTATTTATATCTTTTCAGATGGTTACCCTGACCAATTTGGCGGACCAAGAGGTAAAAAATTTATGACCCGGAACGTTGAAGAAATGCTTCGAAATATTGGCCACTTATCTATGGTTGAACAAGATGAAATTGTCAAACAGACCATTCAACATTGGATGAATGAAGAGGAGCAAGTGGATGATATTCTATTCTCTGGAATAAAAATCTAGGACTTAATTGAAACAGTTAACCTTTCAAAAACATCATTAATATCGCCTACACCAGCTATTGAATGATACTTTCCTTGCTCATCGTAATAATTTTTTAAAGGTGCTGTTTTCTTGTTATAAGTTACAATCCTGTTAAATATAATGGACTCATTTTTATCGTCTTCGCGTCCACTTTCCTGCCCTCTTTTGATAATTCTATCTACCAATTCTTCATCGTCTACTTCTAACGAAAGCATTGTATCAATTTCTGTTTTATGTTCTTCAAGTAAGTTGTCTAGCGCCTGAGCTTGTGTTGTAGTTCTCGGAAATCCGTCGAAAATAAATCCTTTTGCATCTTTGTGCACATTTAGGCAGTTTCCAATCATATCGATTACCACCTCGTCGGGCACTAATTCTCCTTTGTCCATAAAGGTTTGGGCTAACGTTCCTAATTCGGTTGCATTTTTGATTTCGTTTCTCAAAATATCTCCTGTTGAAAGGTGAACCAAATCATATTTCTCCTTTAGTTTAATCGCTTGAGTTCCTTTTCCAGCTCCCGGAGGGCCAAATAATACGATGTTCAGCATATCTTCGTCTAATTTCAAGTTTTGTGCCTGTGAAAGTACGTAAAGTTGGTTTAGATTTCTACCGAACCCATCATAATCCAATCCATAACCAACTACAAATTCTGGATCAATATCCATGGCGACGTAGTCAATCTTAATTTTCTTGTTGTAAACGTCTGGCTTCATTAATAAGGTAGCAACTGAAACACTCGAAGCGCCCATGTTACCTATTATTTCAGTTACTGCTTCAATTGTATTGCCGGTATCAACAATGTCTTCAATAATTATAACATCTCTGCCTGAGACTTTTTGGTCCAGCCCTAAAAGTTGGCGAACATTTCCGGTGGTTTGTGTTCCGGCATATGACGCAACTTTTACAAAAGAGATTTCACAAGCAAAATTTATTTTCCTCATTAAGTCAGCTGCAAAAAAGAAGCAACCATTTAAGACTCCAATAAAAACTGGCTTTCGCCCTCTGTATTTCTTTGTGATGTTCTCAGCTACTACTGTAACCGCTTTATCAATATCTTCTGCCGAAATGAATGGCTCAAAGATTTTATCGTGAATTTTTATTCGGCTCAAACTAAATGTTTTGATTTTGAAAAGCGTAAAGGTATTAATATTTGAGGATTCAATGAACAGAAACAATGTTAATTCTCTCGCTAATTCCTTTTATCTTTGCTATTCTAAAACGATTATCTAAATGAAGAACATCCATTCTCAAAATTTTAAAATTGGAATCTTAGGCGGCGGCCAACTTGGCCGAATGACGCTGCAGGAAGGGTACAACTTAAACTTGCATATCGACATATTAGATCCCTCAATAAAAGCACCTTGTAAAAATTTAGCCAATGAATTTGTTGTAGGAGATTTCAAAAACTACGACGACGTTTATGCCTTCGGAAAAAATAAAGATGTCGTAAGCATTGAATTTGAAGATGTAAATTCTGACGCCTTAGCCCAGTTAGAGAAGGAAGGAGTAAAAGTATTTCCTCAGCCACATATCTTGAAAATTATTCAAGACAAAGGATTGCAAAAGCAATTTTATACTGACCATAAGTTGCCAACTTCAAAATTTCAACTCATTAACAACAAAGAAGAAATTGCGAATTCTGATTTAAACTTTCCAGTTTTTCAAAAGCTAAGAACATCCGGTTACGATGGTTACGGAGTGCAGCGAATTGATTCGAAAGAAGATCTAAATAAGGCATTTGACAAACCTTCAATAATTGAAGAAGGAGTTGATTTGGATAAAGAACTGTCTGTTATCATTGCCAGAAACGAAAAAGGAGAAATCAAATATTTCCCATTGGTAGAATTGGAGTTTAATCCAAAAGCTAACATGGTGGAATTTTTATTTTCCCCTGCAAATGTGAGTGATGCTGTTGCTGAAAAAGCCTATGGTTTGGCAACAACCCTAATTAAAGAATTAGAAATGGTGGGTTTACTTGCCGTTGAATTGTTTCTGAATAGAGAGGGAGAAGTATTAATCAATGAAATTGCTCCAAGAGCTCATAACTCAGGTCACCAAAGTATTGAAGGAAACTACACCTCTCAGTTTGCACAACATTTAAGAGCTATTTTAAACTTGCCTTTGGGCGATACTGATATTAAAGTTCCCTCTGTCATGCTAAACTTACTGGGTGAAGAAGATGCAAATGGAACAGCTCACTACGAGGGTTTTGAAGCAATTCTAGAGCAGAAAGGTGTTTACCCTCATCTGTACGGGAAGGAAGAAGTGAAACCCTTCAGAAAAATGGGACACATTACTATTTTAGATGATGATTTAGACAAAGCAAAAGCCAAGGCTAGATACATAAAAACAATTGTTAAAGTAACTTCAAAATAATATGGCAGCAAGAATTGGAATTATCATGGGCAGTATCTCTGACTTGAAAGTAATGCAAGTTGGATTGGATTTTTTAAAAGAACAAGACATTGATTTTGAAGTAGAAATTGTTTCAGCACACAGAACACCGGAAAAGATGTTGACGTATGCCAAATCTGCAAAAGACCGTGGCCTAAAGGTAGTTATTGCCGCTGCAGGCGGAGCAGCTCACTTGCCAGGAATGGTAGCAGCTTCTACACCACTTCCTGTAATTGGTGTTCCCATTAAATCTTCCAACTCAATTGACGGTTGGGACTCTATTCTTTCGATTTTACAGATGCCAGGCGGTGTCCCAGTTGCAACAGTGGCTTTGGATGGTGCAAAAAATGCAGCGATTTTAGCGGCACAAATTTTAGCGACCTCAGACGAAAACATCGCTGCAAAAATGGACCAATTTAAAATTGACTTGGTAAAAAAAGTGGACCAAATGAATGAGGAATTGAATTCTCAGAAATAAGACCAGGTGGTCTTAGCTAATTTATGTGAGGAAATAAAGTAGTGGAAGAGCACAGTCGAGTGCAGCCATGAATTCATTGCCTTTTTGTCTACTAATCACTGCTTTTAGACGCAAAATGCCTTTCAGAAACAAAAACTGTCCGTGTTACTTTACCTGTTAGAAATGAGATATAGTGTGATTGTCGGTAAAGAAATCCACTGTTAAATAAAAACATAATTATCTTGTATCTGCTGAAAATAGTTAAAATTCATATCTCAGGTCAAATTGAAATCCCACAGCACCACCCAGATCGATATTAACTACATCTGGATAGCCATTGCCTAAATAAAATGAGCCAAGAGCTCCACCCATGAATTGATCATAGAGGTTCCCATCGTCATCGTACACATTGATAGAAATCCCATTATAATTTCCCAGAAATTCTAATGGAGATGTCAAGGGAACACTAAATGGCATAATCGTAACATTCTGAAATGCAATCGGGTTTTGCCAAAGGATATTCGTTCCTCCTTGTATTATTTGAATAATTAAATCCGGACCAGACGAAGGATCCCACAAATGATTTGGAAATCGTTTTACAATAAAATTACTCACCACTATTTTTTTTGGCCTAAGCTGGCTATTAAACGCCAATTTATTCTGATCAAAAACAACACACTCACCATTCACACAAACCTCGTCTTCAGAGCATTCGCTATAATAGCAATCGTTTAAATCCTCCTTAACACAGGACGTAAAAAAGAGGCTAAAAACAAATACGAGAACGGAGTATATATTGAATCTCATGATTTTACGATTATGGAATGTATATAAATTGAGAAGGCTTAGATTCTTTTCTAGTTTTTGAGTTGTACAGTGTAAGCTCATAAGTAGTGGAACCATCGCAACTAGAAATAAAGTAAAGCGATTTGGTTTCGCTAAACCTAATAGCGTTGCCCACTTGGTCTCTCACAATTATGTGAGTATATATTACTGTATCAGGAATTCTATCTTCGTAAACTTTCAGATCAGCTCTTATTACATCACAAGAGATTGGAATTACATTTTCAAGGGTTATGATATCCACCAGTTCCTGATCAAAAAGATTAATCAATTGAATACCTTCAAGTGTGTTTTCTTTTTTACATGCATTCAAGAAAGACAAAGCGCAAAGCAGAATAAAAACCTTCTTCATATCTATTAAAAATTTGACTTTATAACCAACATGGTTTGACCATTTCCAACTATTGGCGTTACTGTTAAATTAGAAAGCAATGGCGTTTCTTCAAAACGTGGCTTACTCATAGTGTTTCCTAACTTCCATCCGAAAAAAGTTGTAATAAGAGTCACACCGGCACCAATTTGAACCATCCTTGTTCTTTTATCCACCTCGTCAATAGCATCTTCGTAATTTCCTTTACTTTGATTGTACTTTTGAGTGTAAAAATTATGATCTTCAGTCCAGAAAGATTGCTGATAAAGAAGCTGGTACTTACCTGCTTCCTTTTCAAAACGAGATGCATCGTCATTAAAATCTGATATATCTGATATATAACTAGATGCAAATATTAGATAACTAGCAATAAATCCATATCTCAACGAATATTTTTTGAAATTATAAAATTTAAGTCGTCTTCTGTATTGGACGTAATCTTTTGAATAAGGTAACTTAATCGCGACTGTTTTTAAGTGGTTATTTCCGAGAATAACTTTCTTCTCTACCAAATCTCTTTTTGGTGCCCATGCTTTAATGATGTATTCGCCAGAATCCAAAACAATAAATTTCCCGTATGTTAGTGTTTCTCCATTCATCTTAATAATGGCGCCACTAGGTCTAGTATACACCCTAAGTTTGCTAGTATCTTGCGCAAACATTTGAAATAGAAACATCAGGGCTAACAATGTAAAAAACAGTTTCTTCATTTCTTCATTTTCTTCAAAGCAAAAATAGATCTTTTATCTATAACTGGCTTGGGCTATATTATCGATGATAAAGCCCTACTTCCAAGAATAAAAACTGGGATTCTCTATCAGAAGAAATGCTAATTAAAGAAAGTTGATCTTTTAAAACTCCGCTTCTAAAAACCTAGACTGCAATTTATCAATTATTCCAAATCAAGAAATATATTTAAGCCCTATTTTAAAATAACTTACTCTGGAACTGAAAGCTATTATGCTTTGTAAAATTACTTGACAGCCTTCAAAATCTGCCAAAAATTAGCAAACTCCCCGATAATTTTTTCAAAATATTATGAAAAGGGCTTTGATAAATTAGTTTCCATTGAAAGAATGTTAGAAATCATTCATTTAACCAAATAATATGCGATTCGTCTAGTCGCTGTTACGGGCCAACTTCCTACCTAGAGAATCCTACACTCCCTAATATTTTAATTAACTTTCTGTTTCTATATTTTCAAGCTATTGAAGCAACAAAAAGAGAAGAAAATTCGAATAAAAGCAAACCAGATGGACGATAAGAAAACGAAGCTCATAGACGATTTAAAGGTAAAATACGATAAGATTGGCCAAAATGTAGACACTCATTTAAGCGGATTATTACATTCAAAACCGATAACGTACTGGGATTACATTCAGCCGGAAGCGTTGTTAAATCTTCAAGTTCAGCGAACGAATCAGCCAGACGAGATGGTATTTATTATGTACCATCAAATTAATGAATTATTGTTTAAAATGATTCTTTGGGAAATTGAGCAGATTGCTACCAATGAGAAGTTAACCACAGAATTTTTCGCTGCGAGATTAGACCGAATTAGTCGTTATTTCGACATGCTCTCCTCCTCTTTTGAAATTATGGGCGACGGAATGGAAGTGGAACAGTACATGAAGTTTAGAGATACCTTGACCCCTGCTAGTGGTTTTCAAAGCGCGCAATACAGAAAAATTGAATTTGCTTCTACCGAGTTAATCAACCTAATTGACATTCGTTTTAGAGCAACCATTGACAGAGATACTCCGTTTAGTCATGCATTTGAACACTTGTATTGGCAAGCTGCAGGGAAGGATTATAAAACCGGGAAAAAGTCTGCTTTATTGAGTTTGTTTGAAGACAAGTACATGGAAGACTTTATCACTTTCATGAAAACATACAACACGCTGAACCTTTGGACCAAATTCAAATCATTGCCAACTGAAGATCAACTAGACGTTGAGCTAATTAATGCCATGAGACACTATGACCATACCGTAAATGTGATGTGGGTAATGGCACATTTTGATGCCGCAGGAAAATACCTCAACAGCGGTAAGACAAAAGCAGAAGCTACGGGTGGGAGTGAATGGCAGAAATACATGCATCCACGATATCAAAAAAGAATTTTCTTTCCAGAATTGTGGACTGAAGACGAACTAGAGAATTGGGGAATTAATAATTTAAAAAGTCACGAGATCATTGAGAGCTCTCCGATGGCTTAAATTGTTAGTAGACTTGTTCCTTTTAATAATTGCAGAAGAGCTGTAAACCCGGTAAAGTAAAATGTCTGATTAATTATAGTCAACAATATTAACCATTCGAGTCATAATTTCGTCAGTTCGAAATTGCCTTAACTTCTTCTTTTGCAAGAATCGGTTTTAAATCTAAAAAAAAGAAATTCTTTTTAAGAACATGTCCGTAAAAAGCTGACAATGTTTCTAAAATATAGAGACCATGGAGGTTTTGAAAACCTCCATGGTCTCACACTCTGAAAACAATTATAGCACCTAAAGTCCCTGCAAGTATTCCGTTTTTAAACTTTAACCAGAAAATAAAAACTCCTATATTAACCCATCAATCTGCTATTACACTAAATACTCCTTTTACAAGGATTGGTTTTGAATCCATCTCAACATTTATTGTTTTCAACGCTACATTGCCATTGTAACTTGCTCCTATTTCAATTTCTACGGGTTTAAAATAATATCCCGTTTCTGTTTTTTCATCCATTAGCACTATCATTTTTTTACCCTCACGTTCAACAATAGCGGTCTGTGGAACTGCTTTTGCGGAAGTGGATGCTGTAATTATGTCAGCATCTACGAACATTCCCGTTAAAAAATTCTCTTCAGATTCATCGTTAATGTGGCCGTGGACCTTGATGGTTCTATTTTCTTCAATAACTGTTCCCATTAAGTGGACTTCCGCTTTGTAATTCTTTTTGGAAGATTCTGGTATCCGAAAACGAATGGACTGCCCTCTCTTTACTTGCAAAACATCTTTTTCAAAAACAGATAATTCCAAATGAATGTGATTATTGTCAACTATTTCTAAAATCGCTGTAGCTGGAGAAACATAGCTTCCTCGATTCACATTTACCTTAGTGACACTTCCTGAAATTGGAGAGTACAATGTAACTAGAGATGTAAAACGACCTGCCTTAACGTCAGTCAGCGATATGTTTAGCATAGTTAGTTTCTTTTCCAAACTTTTTTGGGTGGCAACTGCCGACTTGTAAGTGCTTTCCGCCTGCAAATATTTTTTTTGTGAGCTAATCTTCTCCTTCCACATAGTTTGTTGGCGTTCAAATTCCGATTTTAAGTAGGTCAATTGCTCAGTAATTTCTAAACAGTTTTGCTGTAAGGTCACAAATTCCGCATTTTCAAGCGTTATCAATTCCTGTCCTTTTCTTACAACATCTCCAATTAACAAAGGCGATTTTTTTATGTAGCCGCCCATTGTGGCGTTAACAATGGCTCTATTTTCCGGCGGTACGTCAATAATTCCAGTGCACTTTACGGTGCTTGAAAAAATCTTTTCCTCTATTGATCCAAGCATCATTTTACCTTTTTCAAATTGCGCTTTCGAAACAAATATTCGAGCATCCACAAGATTCTCTGTTCCTTGCTCTTCATCTGCTTGACTCAGATTTGCACCACAACTTGTTATCAATAAGGCGAAAACGTAAAGACCAAGTGTATATATCGTATTTTTCATTGTATGTTATTTTGTTAAGTAATTCATTTCAATCACGATACTATTGTATTGCTTCAATTTTTCTAAATACTGCAACTTCACTTCGTAAGCACTTTCTATGCTTTGTATGTACTGAAAGAAATTAATTTCTCCGTTTTCAAAACTCCCATTTGCCATTTTTAAAATTTCATCCGACAAGGCTGCACCTTCACTATCGTAATATTGTAAATGTTTCGTTAATAATAGCTTTTGAGAGTTTAGCGATTGAAATTCAGCATTCAATTGAATTTTATATTCCTTTGCTTCTTGCTTCGCAATTTCTTCAGCAAATCCTGCCGCCTTAATTCGCGAAGATTGACCGCTAAACAATATTGGAATTTTAAGTCCAATTTGGTAACCATTTAAACTTCTATCCAATCCATTATTTGTTCCTCTAAAATAATTCAAGCTAATGTCCGGTAGTAATTGCTGTTTAGCGAGATCTCGCTGAGCAGTTTCAAAATTCACTTTACTTTGATACAGCAGCAGTTCTGCACTTGAATTTAAGTCGGTAAGTTTCAACGCGACTTTAAAATCAGGCATTTTTTTAAGGTATAAACTATCCTTTGACTGCACGACCTTGGCTATTCCTCTATAAGCTAGTTCTACTGTTTGATGTGCTTCTAGGTATTTAAGTTGAACTTGTTTTTGTTTTGCAGCAGCAGTTAACTTTTCCAAGTAATTGGTTTCCCCTAACTCAAAACGCCTTGTTGCAGTAGTAGTAAAATTGGTGTATAAACTAACTAAACCTTCGTACAGTCGTTCTTTCTCAAGACTAACTTGGTATTTAAAGTATGCCTCAGTAATGGCTCGTTGAAGTAGTTTCTTTTGCACATCATACCTTGTAGAACTCACCCTCAAACTCGCTTGATTTACTTTCTTTTCAGAAAAGTAAGCAGTAGGAAAACGAAAATCTTGTTGAATGCCGAAAACGCTTAATGGTTCATTATTTAAAGCCAAGTTATTTTCGTCGTAGCCATAATAGACTTGCGCTTTATGAAAGTCAAATGCGCTATTTACTAAAGCATCAGATCTATTAACATGCTGCTGGTAGCTTTCCAACCCTGCATTGTTCTCCAAAGCAATTGAAATTAATTGTTCCAGATTTATAGGGTTTGTTTGTGCCACATAAGTCAAGGGCATCATAAAAACAAAAAACATCACAGGAATTATTGCTTTTGCAGAAATAGCTTTTCGTCTTGACTTTTCCCGATTAAAGAAAACATACAACACCGGAAGTACAAACAGTGTGAGTAAGGTAGCAGTTATTAAGCCACCTATCACTACAGTTGCAAGTGGTCGCTGAACTTCTGCTCCTGCACTAGTAGAGATTGCCATGGGTAAAAACCCTAAGGCCGCTGCTATGGCAGTAAGTAAGACAGCCCTTAACCTATCTTTTGTTCCTTGCGTCACTAACGACTCCATGCTATTGTAGGGCTTTGCTTTTAATTCTTTAAAATGCTCTATCAATACAATTCCATTGAGTACCGCAATTCCAAATAGCGCAATAAATCCAACTCCAGCAGAAATGCTAAACGGCAAATCGCGCACCCACAACGACAACACTCCACCCACTGCAGCAAAAGGAATGGCTGAGTAAATAATGAGTGCTTCTTTAACTGATTTAAACGCAAAATAAAGCAGCAAAAAAATTAAGATTAAAGCAATGGGGACAGTAATTAACAAACGAGCCTTTGCGCTTTGCAAATTGTCAAATTGTCCGCCGTAAGTAACCGTATATCCGGTTGGTAATTTTACATTTTCATTGATTATCTTTTGAACATCATCCACTACAGACTGCAAATCTCTGTTTCGGACATTAATCCCTACCACTATTCTTCGTCTGGTATCATCTCTAGATATTTTTGCCGCTCCCTTTTGATAAGAGATGTCAGCCAATTCCCTCAAAGGGACTTTTCCTCCATCGGGTAAATCAATAAATAAATTTTCTAGGTTATCAATGTCGGTCCTTTTCTCTTTGCTTAATCTCAGTACCAAATCAAATCGTTTTTCTCCTTCAAAAACAACCCCTGCTACTCGACCGGCAAAACTCATCGATATCATGTCATTCACCTCTTGAATGTTGAGTCCATAGCGAGCAATCTTCGTTCGATCAAACGTCACATTCATTTCAGGAAGGCCTGCTATTTTTTCGATAGAAATATCTGCTGCACCCGGAACATCTTCAATTAAGGAACCAATGCGATTTCCAATTCCAGAAAGAGCGTCCAAATCATCTCCAAATATTTTAATCGCAATGTCTGCTCGAACTCCTGTAATTAACTCGTTAAACCGCATTTCAATTGGTTGCGTAAACTCAACTTCCATTCCTTGAATAACTGAAAGGGACTCCTTAAATTTATCTGCCAACTCATCTTTTGAACGTGCTGAAGTCCACTCACTCTTGGGTTTTAAAATAATAATTACATCACTTTCTTCCATCGACATGGGGTCGGTTGGTACTTCAGCAGCTCCTATTCTAGTAACGACTTGCCGTACCTCCGGGAATTCCTTCAATAGTATCTTTTCAATTTCAGTAGTAATGGCGACCGTATTGCTCAAAGAAGTTCCTGTTTTTAATATTGGCTGAATTACAAAATCACCTTCATCTAAAGTGGGAACAAATTCCGCACCCATGGTGGAAAACAAATACCCCGAAACAACCAACAGTAACCCCGCAATAGATAGCACAATTCGTTTCCTTTTCAAAGCCCAATCAATCATCGGAGAATATAATTTGTTCATTAACTTCATAAAACGTACTGAGCTATTTTTAGGTAAATTGGTAGAAGGTTTTAAAAATAATGAGGCGGCTACCGGAACATAGGTAAAGCAAAAAATCATCGCTCCAATTAAGGCAAAACTGAACGTTAACGCCATTGGTTTAAACATTTTACCCTCAACTCCTGATAAAGAAAGAATAGGGATAAAAACGATTAAGATAATCAGCTGTCCAAATACTGCTGAATTCATCATTTTTGAAGCTCCTTCAAAGGTCACCTTGTCCTTAAATTCCTGTTTTTTATCGCTGTCGAAAGAGTTTAAAACGTCCTTATTTTGGGTCATTCGGAAAGCAATAAATTCCACTATTATTACTGCCCCGTCGATAATAATTCCAAAGTCGATTGCACCAAGCGACATCAGGTTTGCATCGACTCCAAAAAGGTACATTAAAGACAAAGCGAAGAGTAAACACAGCGGAATAACCGAAGCAACCACAAATCCAGATCGAAGGTTACCAAGTAACAGCACCACCACAAAAATTACAATAAGACAGCCTAATACAAGGTTTTCAATTACGGTAAATGTGGTTTTTTCTATTAGTTCACTCCGGTCTAAAACAGCATTAATGTAAACCCCTTCTGGTAGGGAATTTGAAATTCGGTCTACTCTTTCTTTTACGGCCTCAATCACCTTTTTAGAATTAGCACCTTTCAACATCATCACTTGTCCAAGTACCTTCTCTCCTTCTCCATTTCCGGTAACGGCACCAAACCGAGCTGCACTACCAAAACCAACTTCAGCAACATCTTTGATATAAATGGGAAGGTTGTTCTCGTTTTTCACAACAATATTCCGAATGTCTTCCAACGAAGTTAGTAAACCTTCGCCACGAATAAAAAATGCCTGATTTATTTTTTCAATGTACGCTCCACCGGAAACGCTGTTGTTCATTTCTAGCGCCTTAAATATTTCTTGAGCCGAAATTTTCATGGCATTCAGCTTATCGGTATTAATGGCAACCTCATATTGCTTTAAAAACCCTCCCCAAGTATTTACTTCAACCACTCCAGGAATACCTGAAAGTTGACGTTTTACCACCCAGTCTTGAATGGATCGCAAATCTGTTACCGTATATTGATCCTTAAACTCAGGTTCAACATCTAAAATGTATTGATAAATTTCTCCTAATCCCGTCGTAATTGGTCCCATCTCCGGTGTTCCAAACCCTTCGGGAATTTTCTCTGAGGCAGATTTAATTTTTTCCGCAATAAGCTGCCGAGGTAAATACGTTCCCATGTCGTCGTTAAAGACAATCGTTACAACAGAAAGTCCAAATTTTGAAACCGAACGAATCTCTTCCACTCCTGGAAGGTTAGCCATTTCTAACTCAACTGGATAAGTAATAAACTGTTCCATATCTAAGGTAGACAGGTTACGAGAAGTAGTAATCACCTGTACCTGATTGTTGGTAACATCGGGCACGGCTCCGATTGGAATTTGAGACAATGAATACAACCCAAACCCTACAATAAAGGTTGTAAATAGCAGAACAACAAACTTGTTCTTTAAACTAAAATTAATAATACTTGACAGCATATGTTCACAATAATGATAGACAATAAACCTACAATCAAGACTGATTTAGGCATACAATTGAGACTAACGATACCTATGAAATGCGCGGAGGCTGTAAGATTCCCTCTAAGAATGTTGAAGAAAGGAGAGCGTTGTAAAAGAAATGAATTGAACTAATTCCGAAAGGCTCGGGTGCTTTAACATCCGTTTCATTTGAAGCTAAAATAAAGGCAGCTGAGCAAGCTGTTTTCGATTGATGCTGAAATGGCAACTCTTCGTGCTCTTTCTTTTCATCTTGATGCTTCTCGCCATGTTCTTCTTTTAAATCTCCATAATGTTTGGAGACAAACACTAGAAAGTTATCGCCATGCTCTTCACTGTGGAATTGGGCATGCTCAATAAACTCATCGAATTGAACAAAATCATTTGCTGTTATCCCAAAACCTTGGAATAAAACCACAAACGATAATACGATGGATGACAGTTTAATCATTGTTACAAAGTTAACAGATTTACAGCAGATGAAACTGCTTTAATTTAAAAGTCTATTTCAATCTTAAAAATTTGAGTCCTTTTAAAGAGTGGATGGGTAGAAATGGAAAGTAATTTCTCTGTTCTTTCCTTTAAAAAAATTCCCGCATTTTGTATAATTCAGTGTCCTTTTCTCCTTTAGAACTAAGCATTTGAAAAAGTACTGGGAAGCTACAGCGAAAAAAAATCAAAATTGCACGTTTACTTTTCAGGAGAGCGGTTGGTATTAAATCTATTTTCAATCCAAATTAAAAACCAATTATTAGCTACCAGAACTATACACTTATTCCTTCCATTCGACAAGATAAACACTCGTTTTCCATTTAGAATCCTTCCTAAAAAAATCGAAAACTCCGTATGGTTTCACGTTTACGCTATCTAAATCCTCCTTCACATAAGTCTCCCATATTGGATTAATTGTAATTGCTACAGAAGGGAAATTTGACTTATCTAAATATGAAATTGAATTCATTGATTTTGTAGGTTTTCCAGCCAACCAAACTATTTTTGGATCCAACTCCTGAGACTCAATATAAATGGGCAATCCTTTTAATTCTTCGATCTTTTGAATTTCCGCTAAACTCTTAAATTCATCATATCCGTAAGCCCATTGAACTAATTTTGGGGTAGCTCCTAAACAAATAACACAAACCATTCCTATTGGAATAAAAAAGAGCTTTTCGTAATTAGAATGTCTTAAAAATTTGATGCCGATAATTCCTAAAAATACAACCACGGCGAAAGTTATGATCGTAACAGAATCTATCGTTTCTTTAAACAGAATAATTGTTACGATTGAGCCAATTAGGGTCAACCCAGAAAGAATGTAAACAAATAGCTTTACAACCAATTGCTCGTACTTACTTAATGCATTATTTTTTACTTTCCTATACATGCCATAAACCAAATAGGAAACCGCAAAAGCCATCGGAATTAATGCAGGCAATAAGTACCGTTCTTTTTTAGTTGGAATTACTGAAAGTAAAATGATGGTTGCAACAACCCAAGCTAGCGCAAATTTATAGTTCCCAATTTTATTTACCAACGGCTTAGCTAATTTGTAAAAGAAGAAAGCGACTAAAAAGGGAATCCAAATCCCAATAAAAATTGGAAAATTTAGATAAAAAAGTATTGATTTCACATGCCTTGACCCCCACGAGGTTGTTTCTTTATTTAAAACAAATTCAGTTACTTCGGGCTGATTAAGGTACATGTAAATGTTCCATGCAAATCCAATAATTAGTCCCCCTATTAAAATAAAGGTAAGTTTCTTCCAATGCTTTATTAATTCTTTGCCACCAAAACCAACACCAAATGCAATAACAAAAGGAAGCCACAATGCATACAACGAAACCGGTCCTTTAGAAAAAACGGAGAGGCCCATAAAAAGCATGGAATAAATGATGGGTGCACTTTTTTTGCGATTTATTCCCACCATGAATTGCCAAAGACTGCCAACCATAAAAGCATGGGTGTATACATCCCAACTGTTTGTGCGGCCCATTTGTACAATTAAAAGGCTCGTAGCTAAAACAGAAGCGGCTACAAAAGGCAAGTACTTTTCCGAGGTTTGTTCTTTCACGAATCCATAAAAGAAGAAAATCATTAAGGTTGACATAATTGCACCAGGAAATCTTAGCGCATATAGATTGTCGAAATCACCAAAAGCCAATACTGACCAAGCAGTTATCCAGGTTGGTAAAGGGGGCTTTTCTAGCCTTGGTTCTAGATTTAAAGTTGTAAACCACCAATTTCCTTCTGCAATCATTTCCCTTGCAGTCGTGAAATTTCTCATTTCCATTATGTCAGGAAAGGCAGCCTCTAGGTGCACAAAAAATGTACAAATACAGATCACAAGGAGAGTTAGTAATTGTTGGGATTGTTTCATTGGATTTACTATTACTGATACCAGCATTCAATTTAGTTGTGCTGTCTTTATTTTTTGTTTCTAGATAGGCTCCTTTTCTAGCTTCTTTTAATCCCAAATTCATTTCCTTATCCACCTTAAAGTATTTTCGGCTTCCTTACAAATTGAAAATATTATAGTTCATTCATCTCTAATTATCATTTTAGAATGCAAAGAAACTGCTTTATATTTACTTTATAATCTGGATTTGTGATTTTTCTATATGTGCTAATTAGTACAGTAAGGTAGTAGTTGATCTCAAACTTCCCTCTTCTCAAAGCAATCTTTCAACATTTTATACAACTCCGGGTGTTTGCGCTCCATCAGTTTTGGTCGTTCGAAAAAGTACTCTGCTGCAACTGCAAAAAACTCAACTTGAGAAGTTCCGCCATAATTCCGAATATCAGATTTATTGTTATTGATTTTCTCCATCTTTTTATGAATTAAATCAAGCCAAGGAATAGAATTGTTATTGTTCCATAAATTCTCTGGAATACCGTCTGTTAGTCCATCCTCTTTATCAATCAAGTGTACAAATTCATGAATAGCAGTATTCTTTTTGTCCATAGGATTGGCAAAGCCATGGTGAAGCGCCTTCCGAGATAAAATCATTTTGTTTTCATAAATTCCTGTGCCCACCATTCCTGCAATATTTTTGTTCTCCGCTTCGCCATCAAAATAGAGGTTCTGATTGAAATAGTTAGGATACAAAATAACAGTAGATAAGTAATTATAATGCCACTCTTCAAAGCCAAATACAGGAATTATAGCACTCGCAGCGATCAAAACTCGATCAACATCTTCCAATTCAAATTGAACAGCCTCAATGCGAACCTCAGCTAAAAACTGCATCATTCTATTCTGAAATTCAATTTGCCGGTCGGCATCTAAATCTTTGTAAAACTTTACTTTCTCTAGTAGAATTGGTTTCCAAATGGCAGGAAAAACTTGAACTTCTCTATTTTTATAGCTTTTCGCAAAATAACGAATCACAAAAAATAGAATTACGACTATAACAATGTAATGCATGAAGGTAAATATCTATATAAATACCGATATTCCTTACATTCTAAAGCGTTCTTTTATTGCTTGTTCTAATTCTTCTCTATAGTTTGGATGAGCGATAGAGGTCAATAAATTCGCCCGTTCAACTAAATCTTTCCCAAACAAATTTACAGCACCATACTCCGTCACTACCCAATGCACATGCGCTCTTGTAGTAGTAACACTAGCACCTTGTTTTAAAAATGGAGCAATTTTACTCTCGCCAGTTCTAGTTGTTGAACTTAATGCAATGATTGGTTTCCCACCTTCAGAAAGTGCTGCTCCTCGCATAAAATCCATTTGTCCTCCCACTCCTGAATACTGATACGCCCCGATGCTATCAGCGCATACTTGTCCGGTTATATCAATTTCAATAGCACTATTAATCGCAATTACTTTGGGGTTTTTCCGAATGTTTGCGGTATCGTTTGTAAAAGAAGCTTCCTTAAAAGCAATTCTCGGGTTGTCATCAACAAATTCATACAACCGATTGGAGCCAATGGCAAAACAGCTTGTGATTTTCCCTGGAAGTACCTTTTTAAACTTGCCATTAATCACTCCATTTTCTACCAATGGCAAAATTCCATCGGAGAACATTTCTGTGTGAATTCCTAAATCTTTATGATTTGTAAGTTGTGCTAAAACAGCGTCCGGCACTCCTCCAATTCCCATTTGAAGTGTTGAACCATCTTCTATTAACCCTGCAATGTGCGCCCCAATTTTAATTTCTTGTTGTGTTAATACCTTCGGTGTAGAATGAAACATAGGTTCTTTCGTTTCCACTGCCAAATCAATGTCATTTACATGAATCCATCCATCCCCATGAACCCTTGGAACATTTGAATTAAACTCTACAATGATTCTTTTGGCTGCCTTAATCGCCGCCATCGTTACATCTAATGAAACTCCTAAGGAACACCATCCGTGAACATCGGGCGGAGAAACTCTAAGGAGGGCAGTATCCACTTTTTTATCGCCTTCTGACAAGACCTTTCCTACTTCACTTAAAAAAACAGGAATGTAGTTTGCATTTCTATTGGTATTGATTTGCTTTCGCACATTTCCCCCGACAAAACAAGAATAAGTATGAAAATTACTAGCTGCGTCAGAAACGTAACCAGCAGTTCCTTCGGTATGTATATGAATTAGACTGATGTTATCTTCTTTGCAGTACTTTGTCAGCGCACTAACCAAAACCGTAGGCGTCATTGCTGCACTGTGAATGAACACATTTGAATTGTTCTCAATACTTTCGATAGCTTCCTGAGCGGTGATAATTTTCATAGCGTTTACAACAGAACACAATATTAGCCTTCTAGTTTAGGTTTGCATATGACATAAATGACGTTTGAGGGTCGAATTTTAACTATTTCCCTTCCGGAGGTATTCAGTAAAAAAATATTAGGCTAGCACTTCCCTACCATAGAACTTTACTAAGCTAAAAAGGCCGCCTCAAATGAAGTGGCTAATGACTAAACAAATTCAATTTATATCACATTGTCCATAATTTGTTGAACTACTTCAGGATTCAATAAAGTACTCGTATCTCCTAAATTACTCGTGTCTTTTTCTGCAATTTTTCTGAGAATTCTTCGCATTATTTTGCCACTTCTGGTCTTTGGTAAACCATTGGTAAATTGAATTTTATTCAACTTTGCAATGGGCCCTATTCTATCGGTAATTAATTGATTGATCTCCTTTCTGAGGTTCTCATGATCTCTGCTTTCGCCTATTTCTTTTAGCGTAACGTAACCGTATAGAGCATTTCCTTTAATGTCGTGCGGAAAACCAACAATGGCACTTTCTGCAACTGCAGGGTGCTCGTTAATTGCATCTTCAATTGGTGCTGTTCCCAAATTGTGACCGCTCACGATAATTACATCGTCTACCCTTCCAGTAATTCGATAGTAACCTACTGCATCTCTGCGAGCACCGTCACCTGTAAAATACATGTTTTTAAAAGTACTAAAATAGGTTTCTCTGTATCTGTCATGATTCCCATAAATGGTTCTCGCCATTGCGGGCCACGGAAATTTAATCACCAAACGACCTTCCCTTTGGTTTTCAACTATTTCTTCACCTTGTTCGTCCATTAAAGCCGGTTGAACGCCAGGCAAAGGCAGTGTAGCAAAAGTTGGTATGGTAGGAGTTGAATATGGAATTGGGCTAATCATTATTCCACCTGTCTCGGTTTGCCACCAGGTATCTACTATCGGGCTTTTTTGCTTTCCTACATGGTCGTTATACCAATGCCACGCCTCTTCGTTAATGGGCTCCCCTACTGTTCCCAATACTTTTAAACTGCTCAAATCGTGCTTATCAACATACTCTAATTTCTCTTTTGCTAAAGCTCGAATGGCTGTCGGCGCGGTATAGAACTGAGTTACTTTGTGTTTTTCTACAATTTCCCAAAAGCGACCAAAATCAGGATAAGAAGGAACCCCTTCAAACATAACGGTTGTTGCTCCATTGGCTAGTGGACCGTACACAATGTAACTGTGTCCGGTAATCCAACCAATATCGGCCGTGCACCAATACACATCATTCTCACGGTATTGAAATACATTTTTAAAGGTAAAAGCAGTGTAAACCATGTAACCAGCCGTGGTATGAACCATGCCTTTTGGTTTCCCTGTTGAACCTGATGTGTACAATATAAACAGCGGATCTTCTGCATCTACTATTGTTGCTTCACATTCTGAAGAAGCACGATCTAACAAGGGTTGAATCCAAGTGTCCCGTCCTTCTTTCATAGTGACAGTTCCTCCAGTTCGTTTTACCACCAAACTTTTCTCAATGCCGGGACAAGTCACCAATGCCTCGTCAACAATTCCTTTTAAGTCTATGGTTTTGGTTCCGCGGTACGAACCGTCAGAACAAATGACCATTTTACAGTCGCAATCGTTAATTCTTGTAGCCAAAGCAGAAGCGCTAAATCCTGCAAAAACGACTGAATGCACTGCTCCAATTCTAGCGCAAGCCAACACAGAAACCGCCAGCTCAGGAATCATCGGCAAGTAAATGCATACCCGATCTCCTTTTTCAATGCCTTGTGATTTTAACACATTGGCAAATCGACAAACTCTTTCATGTAATTCTTTATAAGAGATGCTCTGGGCCGCCTCTTTGGGGTTGTTGGGCTCAAATAAAATAGCAGTTTTATCTGCTCTGGTCGTCAAATGACGATCGATGCAATTTTCAGTAATGTTAAGCTTTGCTCCACTGTACCATTTAACCTCAGGTTTCGAAAAGTCCCACTCTAGCACCTTGTCCCATTTCTTTCTCCATAAGAAATGCTCCTCTGCAATCTCTTCCCAAAAAATTTCAGGGTTACGCACAGACTTGCGGTACACTTGCCAATATTCTTCTAAATTTTTTATGTGGTAATTGCTCATGGTGATTTAGTTTTTTTGTTTTGCAAATGCTTTTCGAGCATCAAAATCCAACTTTCTAAAATTAACTAATTCGGTTTGCAAATTGAGCAAAGGCAGTAGCTTTCATTTTCTGATTATAGAAGGTGGTTAAACCAAGTAATTAGTTCCTCTTTAAGTTTCCATGAAAAAACAGCATAAAAAAAATATGGATATACTAATTTATGCCTCATCTATATTTTCCTGATAACAATCAGCCTATTTAAAGATTTTAACATCCTGACTATTAGATTTCCAATAAATTTTAGCATCATTTATTTTTATATGGTAGGGCGTATTAGATAGCCATACGAAGATCTATAGTAATTAAGATAGAATACTTTTCTTGAATACCAATTCTAATGTGTTAGTTCCCTGAGTCAAAAGCTTTATTTCTTTGCACTTTTATTAGATTGTCAGACTGAGCGCTCCGATTCATTCGAGTGTATCGAAGTCAAGACAATCTTGGGTACAAATGATTAAATCAACTTACAACAAGATGCAATCGTAAAGCAGCGATGCTCATAATTTACCACACTTCGATACAAATTTTCTGATGAAAATTCACTCAGCATGACAAATTATTGAATGATAGAATACTTTTCTTGAATACCAGTTCTAAGGTATTAGTTCCCTAAGTCAAAAGTTTTATTTCTTTGCACTTTTATTAGATTGTAAGACTAAGTACTCCAATTCATAGGAGTGTATCGTAGTCAAGACAATCTTTGGTACAAATTATTAAATCAACTTGCCACACGAGGCAATCGTAAAGCATCGGTGTTCCTAATTCGCTAGACTTCTATACAAATTTTCTAATGAAAATTCACTTATCGTGACAAATTATTTAATGTTAGAATACTTTTCTTGAATACCAATTCTAATGTGTTAGTTCCCTAGGTCAAAAGCTTTATTTCTTTGCACTTTTATTAGATTGTCAGACTGAGTGCTCCAATTCATTGGAGTGTATCTAAGTCAAGGCTATCTTTGGTACAAATCATTAAATCAAATTCCCACACGAGGCAATCGTAAAGCAGCGATGCTCCTAATTCGCCACACTTCGACACAAATTTTCTGGTAAAAATTCACTCAGCGTGACAAATTATTTGACACGAATATCTGCATTTATGCCTCAGGTATAGATTCCTTTGAACAAGCGGGCTAAATAAAGGTTTTATTTTCTTAACATATTGATTATTAGATTCTGGTATTTTTTAGCACGGCTCGTTTTTATATTGCAGGGCTTATTAGATAGCCATATGGATATCCATCAAAAATAAACTGTTTTTTTTAAGTCTATATTGGTTCAAAATTTCTACTTTTGCCCTCATCAAAACGGCCTCGTAGCATAATTGGATACTGCACCTCGTTACGGCCGAGGAGATTTGGGGTTCGAATCCCTACGAGGTCACTAGATAATAGAATCCCATTTCGTTTATGCGAAATGGGATTTTTTGTTTGACGAAGTTTTTTATCTTGCAACAATTAGCAGACGTTGCAAAACGCAATGAAACAGGGATAAAAGAGACACCATGAACAATACAATCGGTTGGAAAATAAGTTACAACGCAAAATTCACCTTAACGTTTTGCTTCATTTCAACTTTTTTTTTAATTGCGGATCGACTGACAGGTGGCGGTTGGAATAATGCTCTGGCGTTGTTACCAGAATTAGGTTGGTCAAGTTTTTACAGAATGTTAAGTTACATTTTTTGTCATGCCAATTTTCAACATTTTACAGGAAACATGCTCTATTTATTGCTCTTAGGTCCTATTCTCGAAGAAAAATATGGCACAAAAGTGCTTGCGCTAATGACCCTAATTACCGCAATACTGACTGGATTAATTAATGCTCTTTTTTTTAACGAAGCCATTATTGGAGCTAGCGGAATTGTATTTATGTTCATCGTGCTCTCTTCAATTGTTAACGTAAAAGAGCGAGAAATCCCAATTACTTTTTTACTCGTTGTCATCATTTATATTGGTGGAGAAGTAATGAATGGTTTTAAAGAGGACAACATTTCTCAGTTTGGTCACATTATAGGCGGTTTTTGCGGTGGATTCTTGGGGTATTTATTCAATAAAGCAACTGTAAACAAATCCCAAATAAGTTAGTGGCCAATATAAATTAATCTAATCTATTTATTTTCAGTTTTTTAAATATAGAATATATCCATACGTCCTCGAGAAAAACACAGGAGTACCACTCATGTAAAATAATTTAGCAAATTGGGAATATATTGCTAAATTTGTTCGCAGATCACTGTGTACGAAAAACAGACGCTTACTTTTAAAGCAAGTAAATCGTTTTAATACTAGCATAAAATTTAAACATGAATATTAGAAAACTCAAACCTATACTGTTCGTTATCTTATTGGTTGCTTTAATTTATGGCTTCCTGAATTTAATGGCTCACATATTCATCCCTCTTGTCCTTATTTTTGCGGCAATATTTATTTGGCGAAAATACATTAGACCAAGAAGGATACATGACTGAATTAGGATTACATATTTTGATGGAATTTAAAGATTGTTCCCCTGCAGAACTGAACAATTTAAAATTACTAGAATCAGAAATGAATCATGCCGCTACCATCGCAGGTGCAACTATCATTAAATCGGTATTTCACCAATTTTCTCCACAAGGAGTAACAGGGGTTGTGGTAGTAGCAGAAAGTCATTTAGCGATGCACACTTGGCCAGAACACAACTTTGCTGCTGTAGACTTTTTTACGTGTAACCACTCCATGGATTACCTAAAAGCTTACGCCCATTTAGCCAAAATACTATCCTCGAAAACACACAGCTACGTAACTGTAAGAAGAGGATTAATTGATAAAGAAATTCCGGTTCATGAAGTATAAAAAGCTAAAACGAAGAGCTTACGAAATCCTTGAAAAAGGAGAAGAGAATGACAGCTGGAGCAGGCGGTTCGATCTCTTCATTATTTCACTTATTTTTTTAAACATCTTTGCCGTAATTGTTGAATCAGTTGATTGGATTGCGATAGCTTATACCAAAGAGTTCTACTACTTAGAAACATTCTCAATTATTGTATTCACGATTGAATTTATAGGAAGACTGTGGTCCATTACGGCCAACAAAGAACATGCTTCTCCCGCCTTAGGCCGACTAAAATACCTGTTTTCTTTTTATGGAATAGTAGATTTAGTTGCCCTGTTACCTGCTTACATCCCTTTATTCTTTGGAGCAGATTTGAGGGTTGTTAGAGGAATTCGAATTTTAAGACTTTTCAGAATTTTAAAATTATCGCGCTACAACAAAGCATTCATGCACATTAAAAGAGTAGTCGAAACCACAAAAGAGGAATTATTGATTTCATTAATAGCTGTGCTCACACTTTTGGTAATTGCTTCAAGCCTGATGTACTTTACGGAGCACGATGTTCAACCCGATGTTTTTCCAAACATTCCTGCTACCATGTGGTGGGGAGTAGCCACATTAACAACCGTTGGTTATGGAGATGTTTATCCCATCACCGCAGCAGGGAAAATTATGGCTGGAGTAATGGCTATCTTAGGAATTGGAATTTTTGCATTGCCAGCAGGAATTTTAGCGAATGGTTTCAACAATACAATTGAAGATTCAGTAGAGGAAAAAAAAGGGAAGAATAAAAAGAAAACACCGCAATGTGACCATTGTGGAAAAGAGGTAAAAACGTAAAACAAGGAAATATGGGATTATTTGATTTTTTTAAAAAAGATAAAAAAGAAGAACCTAAAGTTGATTTTACAGTCAACGAGATGAAGAAAGGTTTCATTGTAGACTATTCAATGAAAAGTTGGGAAGTGAAAAAAGTTTCGAATTACAATTGGGGGAATAACTACTACAGCAAAGAATATATTCTGGATGCCGGAGATGAAAAGATGTTCTTGAATGTTGAAGATGACGATGGATTAGTTTGCTCGATATGGTCTTCAATTGACCTTTTCGATATTGACCAAAACTTAGCTATTGAAATTAGAACGAACGATGAAGCTCCAAATAAATTACTCTATGCAAATAAAACGTACGTTCGTAAAGAATCTAGCCAAGCAGTTTGCGTAGAAGAAGGGGTCGAGGGAGAAAGTAAATTAGTAAATTGGACGTATCAGCATTCCGAAAGCAAAGAATGCATTTCCATTAACCGTTGGGGAGAGGAAGAATTTGATGCATCTGTTGGCACGTACATTAAAGCGAGAGAATTCTCAAACATATTACCGCGATGATAAAACAACTTACAATAAAAACAATAGGACTTACTTTCTTTAGTGGCGCCCTGCTCTTATTGCTTGCTTCCTGCGGAAGCAGAGAATTTAAAAAATCTCCTTTAGATCGTTTCATTGTTGAATTTAAAAATGAACTAGCTTATTCTGTCGTCTTATCTGACATGGATGTAGAGGGCACATTTTTCAAAACATACAAGCACAAGTATCAAATTATTCGGGAAAAAGAGGGTCTTCCTTTTGATACAGAATCTGAGTGGACAGAAGTTGACAAAGATTTTTTCGGAAGGAACGAAGAAAATTTAGGCATGACAATCCTAGAAAAAAATAAAGACGGAAAAATATCTAAAACTGCCGCTCCTCCCGGCTACCAGTATGTAGGAAATAAGCAATATGGTGAATGGAGAACAAACAACGGCACTAGCTTTTGGGCTTTTTACGGACAATACATGTTTATGTCTCATTTGTTTGGCATGAATAGACGCCCAATCTATCGGAGTCATTATAATTCTTACACCACAGGAGGATATTATGGAAGCCGAGGATATTATGGCCCTAAGGTTGGAAAGTCCAACATGTATGGAACGAGTTCTGCCCAAACAAAAAAATCTAACCCCGGCTTCTTTCAACGAAGAGCAACAAGGTCGGGTTGGTCTTCTTCTTCTAGAAACAGTTCGGGAGGAAGGTCAAGAGGTTCAGGTTTCGGCAAATAAAGGACATAACGATAAAAATAGAATAAAATGGAAATCAATTTTTTAGCCATAGCGGATAGTGTCATAACTGGATTAATCTATCTACTCTTGAGTTTTGCGCTTTTTCTTGTGGGAAAGAAAGTGTACCAATTACTTCACAAGAATATTCGAATAGATCATGAACTGGTAGAAAAGGATAATCTCGCTTTTGCCTTTGCAAATGTTGGATACTATGCCGGTTTACTGATTGCTATTTCCAGTGTTTACGAAGGCGACGACATTGCCCATATTGTTGATAGTATTATTAGTATCCTGATATATGGGTCTTTGTCCATCGTGCTTCTCAATTGCTCCATTTTTATTTCAGACAAGGTTTTGCTGAGAAAGTTTTCAGTGGAAAAAGAAATTGTTGAAGATCAAAATGTGGGAACTGGAGTAATCGAAGGTGCGGTTTGTATTGCAAATGGATTAATTATACATGGCGTATTGGCCGACAACCAAGACAGTTTTATTAATATTTTAATTTTGTGGGCACTCGCCCAAGTAGCTCTGCTAGTAGTAGGTTGGGTGTACAACCTCATTACTCCTTACGACATTCATGACTACATTGAAAAAGACAACGTAGCCGTTGGAATTGGTTTTGCAGGAGCACTAGTAGCCATTGCCAACTTAATTCGATTCGGCGCACAGATTGATGCCGACAGCTGGATTGTGGTAGGAGAAAACATGCTACTAGAAACAGGCATTGGCCTTTTAATGCTGCCTTTGGTGCGTTTTTTAACTGATAAAATACTGCTTCCCGGAAGAAAGCTAACAGACGAGCTAATTAACCAAGAGAAACCAAATAACGGTGCTGGAATGGTAGAAGCATTTGCCTATATTGGCGGCTCTATGCTTATTTGCATTAGTTTTTTATAAGCAAATTGTCTTTTTAGAATGAAAAAAAGTCTCTGGCTTAAAGTTTCCATTTTTGCTACTGGCATATCGGGTCTAATCGCTGAGTTCATTCTATCTACGTTAGCATCCTATTTTATAGGCGACAGCATTGTGCAATGGACCATTGTACTTTCCATTATGCTATTTTCAATGGGTGTGGGAAGCCGCCTTAGCAGGTTTATTACAAAAAATCTGCTGCTCACTTTTATTCTTATTGAATTTGCCCTCTCCCTATTCATTAGCTTTTCTCCGTTAGCAGTGTATGCCATTGCAGGACAAACGGCTTACATTCATTTATTAATCTACGGGCTAGCCTTTATTGTTGGTCTGCTGATTGGTTTTGAGCTTCCATTGGCTACTCGTTTAAATGAAACGCATGAAGAATTAGATAAAAACATTTCCAATATTTTATCTTGGGATTACACCGGAAGTCTAATTGGCGGACTCTTATTCGCCTTTTGGGGTTTACCTCACCTAGGCATCACCAATACAGCTTTTGTATTTGGAATTCTCAATTTCATAGTAGCATTGTTGCTGTTTTGGCAATACAGCGATAAATCTTTCTTGAAGCAAAAAGGAATGCTTTTAGTTGGAATTTTTCTAGCAGCGACCTTAGGTCTTGGCTTCTACTTTTCAGAAGAGATTGTGTTGTTTGGAGAGCAGTCTAGGTACAAAGACAAGATTATTTTTCAAAAACAAAGCCGCTATCAGAATATTGTAATCACCCAATGGGAAGAGCATTACTGGTTGTTCATTAACGGCAATCAGCAATTGAGTACACTAGACGAGTTCTTGTATCATGAACCTATGGTACACCCCATTATGGAACTAACCAAGGAACATCAAGATGTCCTAATTATTGGCGGAGGAGATGGATTTAACGTAAAAGAATTACTAAAATACCAAGATGTAAAAAACATCACCTTGGTGGACTTAGACCCTGCCATGACAGATGTTGGTCTTCACCACAAGGGCATGTTAGCGTACAACGATTCTGCACTTCACCACCCTAAAGTGACTATTTTAAATGAAGATGGTTTTAATTTCCTAGAGAAGTCCGACTCCTTTTACGACCTGATCATTGTTGATTTACCGGATGCCAAAAGCATTGATTTAAATAAATTATACACCGTAGAGTTTTATCAAATGGCGCACCGCTTGTTGCGACCTCACGGTCATTTTATTACGCAAGCCGGAAGTCCTTATTATGCGACAAAAGCCAATTATTGTATTGACAAGAGCATGCAGGCTGCAGGTTTCTCGACACTTTCATTGCACAATCAAGTACTTACTTTAGGTGAATGGGGCTGGATTGTTGGGAGTAAATCTTACACCAGAGAGCAGATGCTGAGTCATTTAAAACAAGCAAACTACGGAGACATTCCCACCAAATGGTTAAACCAAGAAGCCATGCAATTGATTACCTCTTTTGGCAAACCGCTTTTTGATACTTCAGGAGTTGAAGTCAATACCATTAATTCTCCAGTTTTATACCGTTATTATCTAAATGGAAATTGGGATTTGTATTAACGTAAATCCAGATTATTGAACGGATTGAAAATTTCCAAATTTTAATAGTTCAACCTACTCATCAAACAACGCCTTTGCAGCTTGAATTCCTGAGTCCATTGCATCAAACATCAACGGAAATCTTCCTGAATCTACTCCTGCAAAAGCTAATCCGTCTTTGACTAAGGTTCTTTCTTTTGTGATATAATTTGGCGAAGGGATAGGCATTGCATGTCCCATTAATTTAATGTGAACCTGCTTTACAAAGGGACGAATGTTCTCATCGTAATACTGCGAGATTTTCTCTATTGTTTCTTCAACCAACTCATTTGCGTCTTCCTCTAAATTCTCTATTTGATAATGATGAACTTCTGGAAAGCAGAAATACGCAGTCAGCACCCTAGGTTGGTTTTTTGTTTGAATAGTTGAATCCACAAACCCAAGAAAAGTATTGTCAGGCGAGAGGAAATCGTTTTGCCATTTACTGTCTTTCAAAGAGCACTCTTCCATTTCAATGTTCATGACCACCCAAGGAGCATATTGAATGTCACTAAAACTGGCATATGATTCGGGGTGTATATACTTTAAGGCATGTTTTTGTCCTGCATAAATTACCTGATTCGCTTTGTATTGCTTTCGAGTCGAATTCTCATTGTCATAAACGTCCACTAACCAATGATCTTTTTCTTTGATCAACCCGAATACCAAATGGTTGCTTTTTAATTGATTTGGATTGAGCTGTTGCATCATTTTTTGAATGAAGTAAAAGTTTCCTTGCGGCGGTGAAAGCAGCTCAATCTCTTTTCCATCGTAATAAGGTCGGGACTTGTAATAATGAATTCCTGCCAAAGCAGAAACTTGAGTGGAGGTTCCACCCCAATCGTCCAACATTTGGTAATCTATTGACTCCATAAACTTATCGTCAATCGGCAAATATTTATTCAAGTAGTCGTAAAAAGTGAGTTGATCTAAATGATGTAATTCTTTTGAAATAAGCGTTGAGGGCAATGTAAACTGACCTTCATACTCTTTGAGTAATGCTACAAAATTTTGGCGTAGCTCAGTATTTTCTAAAACAGACTCTCGCTTATTTCCATTGTAGTAACAAGCCTCCTCTAGCCCGGCAGGAATGAGGTACTCTTTGTCTTTAAACTCCCACAGTTTACTTTTTGCATTGAAGTCAATAATGTTCAACTTTTGCAACAACTCTAACCCATCTTTACCATAATGGTTTGGGTAGGCTAAATCGTAATGCGCTCCTTGAGAATACAATTGATTGTTAATGGAAATAGCACCGGAAGTACCGCCGAAATTAGTATCTAGTTCACACACCACGTAATTATCTGAAGGTAGAGAACAAGCAGCAGCTAAACCAGCAATACCTCCACCCACAATTAAAGTATCTATCGTTTCAGTGCTGCTAACAGGCAAAGAGATCGCAGTTCGCACTTGGTGACCAACTTTTCGATTAGAGTCAACAAAAATTGGAATTTTCCTGCTTTTTTCCCATTCTTTTTGAGGAGTGGAATTTCTACAGGCTGCTAAAAAAATCAAGCCTCCTCCTACTTTTAAAAAACTTCTTCTATCCATGGGTTTATTTCGAAAAAAAAGTTTTTAAATGAGGGTTAGAATCGTTCATCTTCCAAATAAATCCATCTATAATATAATGTGTTACCTGCGGCAATGACAACAAAGTTAAGGCTAAAGCTTGCCCTTGAGGATGACCTAAAACAGCTGCAGGATATTCCCAAATAGCAGAAAAGAAAGTTCCTTTCTCCCGGTTAAGTAACATGTCCCATAAGTACTCTTCACCAAAAGCCAGTAAAAATGAAAACACTAGAATGCTGCCCACAATCCAATACATTCTAAGAGCGGAGAAACGCCGCTCTGCATGGGGCTTTTGGAGTTGATAAAAGATAATTAATGCAAGGTAAGGTATACCATGAGCTACAACATTGGTCAGCGTAAAGGCAAGGTCAGAGTTAAACCAAACAATGCCTAAATACCAATTTACCAAAGTAGTTAACATCCACAAAACCCTTCCGTAAGAAAGACGGTTAACCCCTTTTTTGACCAACAAAAACTCTTCTGCCAACCAACCTAAAATTGAACCCCAATACAGCGCTTCAAAAATTACTCTGAGCACCGGGGAAAAAGAAAGAGACAGATCAATAAAGTCTCCTTCGACAAACCAAACAAAATTTCTACTGTGAAAGTGCCAAAAAATGACTGGATAAATCATGCTAAAATAAAGCACCCATTTATCTTTAAAAAAGCGGTGCGCTTTTACAGTTTTAGCTTTTGCCGTATAAATGGCGAAAAAGCCATACTGCTGTTTCATAAAATGAAACACTGCTAAATAAGCCAAAATAACCCAAAAGAAAGTGGTCGATTCTCTGGCAATTCCAAAAAGTACTACCAATGCAACTAGCGGAGCTAAAATCAAAACTGTTTTATGGTTTTTAAATTCTACAGGATCAAGGTAAGTTCTAAAAATGGTACTCCAAACATGACTCACATCTATTCCTAAAATAAAAATCACCCAAACCCAGATGGGCACTTCGCTAGCTAGCCAACTTTCAGGAAGCAGAAAAAGTACTACCCAAATCAACCAGACCGGTATGAAAAGGAGCAAGATGTCTTTGTATTTTCCAAATAGCCACATCCTTTATAAAAATTTTGCCCAAGTTCCGTCCAAATAGTACTTGTAAAGCACAGGGTTGTGAATAGTATTTACCTCAACACTGTCCGCATTTACTAAATCTCTTCCAAAAGAAGTCATCAATTGCATCGCTTCTTTGTTGATCCATCGCACGTCTAATGTGTCAAAATTCTTCTCCAACAAGCTTTTTTTCATGACTTCGCTACTCATTTGCTTGGAGCCAATAATCCAGCCCCACTCGCCAAAAGAGTATACATGATTGTGAATGGGCAGCGTTTGAAAACCAGATGCTCCCAACGTTTTTTCGATGGAACGGTATGCTTTGGTGGTGTAATAAGGACTAACCGCTTGCGTAACAATATGCCCTAAGGGACGCAGTTTTTTGTTGCACAAACGGTAAAATTCTTTACTGTAAACTCGATTAAGGTCAATACTCTTTGGATCGGGAAAGTCAAGAATCATGACATCGAAAAATTCATCGGATTGCTCCAAGTATTGAAAGGCATCCTGGTTCACTACTTTCACTTTTGGATCATAGTATGAACTGTCGTTCATTTTCGTAAAAATTTCATTGGTTTTCCCTATCCGTGTCATTTCCGGGTCAATGTCTACTAGCGTGATTTGTTCTACGCCTTTGTATTTTAAAACCTCTCTAATGGCACAGCCATCCCCCGCCCCCAAAATAAGCACATGTTTGGCATATGGAGTCAATTGCATTACAGGATGCACTAGTGGCTCATGGTATTGCCATTCATCGAACGTGCAGAGCTGTTTGCTGCCATTCAAATACAACCAATATTCCTCTTTCCATTGCGTAATGGTAATTTTTTGATACTTCGTTTGTTTTGAAAAAACTACCTTATCATCGTAACGTTTTTGCTCTCCATATAATACAATGGCGTCTGCATTGTAGCTTAGAAAAGTCATAAAAATGAGCAAACTTGGAATGACAACAAGAAATGCTTTTTGATACGTTGAATCTATGTGTTTTCGAAGTCGAATAAAAAGGGCCACTGCTACTAAGAAGTTTATTCCACTCAATACAAAAGGAGTGTGGGTTAAACCGAGATACGGAAGACCCACAAACACGAAGAAAATTCCACCGAGTAAACTTCCGTAGTAGTCGTTTTCTAAAACTCCTGCAATGTTGGTTCGCAATTCTTCATTTTCTTCATTTACCCGGGTAACTAGCGGAATTTCCATTCCAATTAAAAGGCCAATGGCCATGGCAAAACCGTAAATAATTACTGCAATGTATTCTGTATAGCCCATAAAAAAATAAGTACACAAGGCTGCAGAGGAAGTCAAAAAGGTGAGTAAAAACTCTGCTATTAGAAATTTCTCTAATATCTTCTCCGTATATCGACTGCTCAGTCTGCTTCCCAACCCCATGGCAAATAGCATAGAGGAAAGAATCATGGTCCACTGAAAAACAGAGTCGCCTAAAAAATAAGTCGCTAAGGTGGATAAAATATATTCTCCAACAATACCTGATAAGCCTGTGGCAAATAAAGCGAGTTTAAGAATTCGAGATTTATTTTTAGTCAATTGAGACCTACTTTAAGTGAACATTCGGTTGGTACAAATTTAAACGTTCTGTTGCTGATTATTTTTTGAAAATCGAATTTAGATTTATAATAGCAACCGGGCTTTTTTTTCTGATTTATTTATCAAGAAAGGGAGGGAAATGATTCACTAGCAAGATCAATTTAAGATTCTTTTGTGCTTCACCGCCATCTCTGGTATTTCATACTTTTCCGCCTTTACCATAGAGTAGAGCTTCAGAGAATTCTTTAGATTAAAATTGAGCAATTAGTTCCCAAACGGAGTAATTTCAGTTTTAACACAAGAATTAATACACACTTTAGTTTTAATCCCTCTCCTCTCTCATATAATCCATCAAACTTTGAGCATCTCTTTGAAATCGTTTACTAAAATCAGTTGAGAAGGAGTCTATTATTTTAGTTTCATTTTCTTCTACGCCATTTGCTGCTTTTGCAATACTTTTCATTGCCTCTATGAATTCTGAATAAATAGGCGTTGCTCCATAATCGTAGCAAAAATTGATACCCTTGTTATATATTTCTTTTAAAGACGATTTCTTACTCTCCTCGTATTAAAATAACCAACTTATTTTATCACCATACGGATGATTTTTAAACAATGCCTTGAATGTGGTTCTTTCTTCCGCTTGAATTACTCCGTCTGCCATCGCCACAGCCTACAACAGTTCACGTAATACTTCGGATAATTTTTCTTCTTTTTTCATGAGTTGTAATTTCCTATCAAGATACCTAATAATTTAAAATTAGCGGATTTCGTTGAAGTGTACAATTGGAGTTTCAAAAAAGAAAAATTACCCACACAAAATAACCGCGCAGCGTAACTTTTGTCCTGTGATGGAAAGAAAGGTCGGACTGTTCATCGAAACTCCCCACTATTCTTTAATGAAATAGCGAGGAGAGAGAAATTAAATGAAACCGTATCCCAACTACTCATTTCAGATTCACCTCTTATTGGGTTCTTGAACCTATTGAGTTTATAAGAGGCAATAGGTTTATAATGAGACAGGTGATAGCTCGAATCTCTCCGGCTTTACAGACTGACCAAAATCGCATAAAGTCATATTTAAGTTGAAAATAAAACGAGTTTACTCAAATCCATTTTTCAGCTTAAATCTGAGGTGCAACGCACGTTTGGTTTTGGTTCCATGAATTAAAAAGGTGATCAAACCGAAAGGTAATCTCTCCTGCTTTACAAATTGACCCTTTATTCACCTGCGGAATGTTGGGTTACAATAAAAGAGTTCTTTAAAATATTGTTCAATTGCACTAAAGACGGTTAATCCCTTAACTGATCAAGACCTCTTTAATATTTCTGGATAACATCTGAGTATTGTGTGCTATGCTTTAACAATGTGCTACTTGACCCTTTAACATTAATCTCCCTTTGTCGGTCGAAGGTTCGAATCCCTCCCTTGCTCATGATATATATTCAGTAGGTTACGAAAAAAAGAATGAGCGGTGCGGGTTTGACTCTCATCATACAATTAGGCTGTATTTAACTCAATTGATAAATCAATTGAAACAAATTTTCTCGAAGTAATTAGTGTGAATACAAAGCCATCTAAAAAAATGATCTTCCTTAGCTAACCAAAAAAAAGAGGTTACTTGAAAATATAATTTAGAGTCCAATTAAAATACAGTTAAACCTGACACTTCGACTCTGTTCAACAAGGCAAGTTCCGAATAGCACCAATTAAAAATCTGTATCTTTTGTGACTTGTAGAAATTAATGAATACCTTATCTTTATTAAAATAAAGAAGCTATTCAAAGAAACCTTCTCTTACATTAAATCATAAACTAAAGCAACATGTTACAACAAGTGCACTTAGCAGCTCAATATTTAGCCGGGGCAGGAATAAGTTTTATTAAGAAGAGAGACGATGATAGCCACATAAATATGAGCTGGTCAACCAATCTAAAGGAACTATCTACGTGGCCATTATCCGAAAAAGGAGATCAACTTTCTTTAAGTCTAAAATCATTTTCATTGATTTGGTCGAATCCAGAAAAAAGAATTGAGTTTCCCTTGGATGGAAAATCACATTTGGAAATAAAGACTTGGATCAAAGGTCAGGCTAAATCAAATATAAATATGATTTATGTTTATCATTTACATTACGAACTCCCCTACCCTTTTCCATCGGACGACTCTACTTTTAAGTTAGAAAGCAAAGCTGAATTAAGTCGATTTTCAAATTTGTTTGATCTTAGCCAATCCTCTTTTACAGCAGTATTAAAACAGCAAGAATTAGAATCAGAACTTAGAGTTTGGCCACATCACTTTGATTTAGCTGCATATACTAATCCAAATGACTCCCTATCCATTAGATTTGGATTAGCTGTACCGGACAAAGCCATTGACGATTTTTATTTTTACGTTAGTGGTTATAATGGCGACGATTCAGTTGAGACAAAAGACTTTAAATCACTAAGCCTTGGTGATTGGCAAACGGAAGATTGGAAAGCAGCAACACTTCGAGCAACAGGAATGAAAGAAAAAGATGCGACCAACTTTTTAAATGAGGCCATTCAGGCTTTTCGAATATGAAAAGCGGAGCAATCAACTGATTGAACTAATTTATTGTACTGGTAATTCTGCTATTTTTTCGATTTATTACTAGCAAGTGATGCTCCAATAGTAATTCGAGAATACGAATCTTAATTTTAATAATCAACAACATACACCAAACTTTAGCGTCTATTATTTTCCACATTGTACAATATACTTTGGTATATAATTAACTCACTAATAATAATTTAAAATGATCAAATCGCAAGAGAATTGACAGAATATATTTTTCGCGGTCACTTATTTTCAACCTTAACAAACGCATAGAGGTTTTCCTGCTTTTACTATAAATTGTGCCATTGAGAAGGCGACTGGATTCAATAAACTGCAGGAAAAGACAAACTGGGGTTTAATCCTTGGAGGGAATTCTCATTTAGAGTGTGGAAGATTTTCCCCTTTGCAAAATAAAAATACGCAACTAGGGAATGAGCATAACGTATTTTCAGAAACCGTTATCCGGGTCTAATCTTTGTGGTCCACAATTTTTCTGAAAAAGGCAAATGTTCTATCCATTCGTAACCCGCTTTATATGAATCCATTTAAATCCTTAACAGCCATTTATCTGTTATTCTTTGAGCGTAAATAATTTACTGAACGAAACACCCTAATAAATATAGCCTGTAAAACAATAAATAAACTCCATAACATTAGCCTCCCCCAAAAACACCCCTTCTGCTATTCCAACTAAAATGGTAAATTATAGTGATGAAAAACTTATCTTCTAATCAGATATTCTGCCAAATAATTCGTCATTTACAAAAAAAGAACATTGGAAAATAGCTTTTTAGGCGGTTTTAATTGCTGTTTTAAGAATGTCAGGCAAAACGTCGGATTAGCTCTTGCTCGATTAAGCAATAGAAAAATACCTTTTGTTGAAGCGTTGAGACTTGATTCCCAATTTGCCTCTTTTATATGGATTACTGATCAAAAAATAAAATGCATAAAATTTCACTTTCGAATTGCAACTGCACTCCGGAAAAAAAGGAATAGTCTGACGATTTTTTGACCAATGATTCTTGTGAGGTAAATACTTTGCGAAATATTTCACTTCAATTAAACTTCTAGAATCGTCGCATTACTTTCTTCGCCTTCATTGCCAACAAACAGCTTTCCACCCGATCCAAACGTTATATATTTATGCTGAAGAAATACAGTTTCATCCGACAGGTATATCCACTTTATCTTTAGATTTTTATCCAAAATTAGCGGCTTTGGTCTTTTACCATCTAGCACATAAATATCCTACGTTTTAGGGTGTATTGCTAAACCTGACGGACTAAATATTTTGTAAATTTTATCGAATCGAGAGGATTCAAAAGTCTGATTATCCATATTAATCTTAAAACTTGGAAAGTCATTCATCTTTTTAGGAGCTAGCGAAATTTCATACATCCCTTTGAAATTAAAATCGCTTAAATCTCTGTCTTTAGGAGCCAACAGCAGGCTGCAGTTTAGCTTATTTAAAGCTAACGACTCCATATTATTTTTCTCAAAAAAAGGCAATTCAAATTTACTGGTTTTACTGTTATCACTTTCGAAGTTCTCCGCCAAGGAAATCACTCCGTCACTTCATAATACGTAAACATCATTTTCATGAATGCAAATTCCCTCGTAATCTACAGCTCTTGCAAATAAAACCCTGCTTGTCATTTGCTTTTTATCTAAATCATAAATAAAAATTACTCCTTCCTCATCTTATACACAAGTAATCTAATCATCTATTAACCAACAAATTCTGCTAATTTAAATTAACTCTTTTATCAAGTTCCATGTATTTACTACTGTATAATTAGACTCTATTACAATTTGCTTTTCGCCAAATCTAGGTACAAAAGAAAACAATGTAAATAGCGCTAGAGCTACTTTATCGTTAACCATATTGATTTACTTTTTTTCACAGTTTAGCGTTTTCGTCTTGATTAAAATTGTGCAAAAGAAGGCATGAAGTAACAGTCATTTTACTGCTATATTAACAAGTAAGCTGGTATTTTCATTGTTGAATTACACCCTTCAAAAAGCATTAGATTGTAATTTATTCAAAAGGAGAATTATAAAACCTACGTTTTGTTTCATTGTTTGAAAAAAAAATAATTATTCTTCCACCAATAGTAGTTGATAAAGAGAAGCTTATTAATTACACTTTAGGTAGCAAAAAAATGCTGTCAACAGATTCAAATCCGAATTTCTTGCAGGAGCAATACAAGGATTGGTAGAAAAATTATGAGAGAAGAGTGGAAAATTCATCCCTTCATAATATTTATAGAACAGCCAAAGGGAAGAGTAAAAATAACCCAGTTGTAAAAACTAAATTAATGTGATGAAACGATTTATATGTTACGTTAGGAATCCGGGCTTGGGGCAACGTCTTCTAATAACGTTTTTCGAGTTGATAATGTAAGTTTTTGAAAGTAATAAAAAACCAATTTGAAAAAGAAGATCTTGAAGCCCCGTTCCCATGCAGAATAATTGTTATTAAAAAAAAGACAATAAAACAGTGAGTGAAAGTAAGGATTAACAAACCATATAATTAAGGAACGTGGTTCTTACCTAGTTATAAGCATTACTGCATCGGTCTTTTCTTAATCATTCCACCTTTTGTATCTCTAATGGGGTATTGAATCACAAAAGATTCAGGGTCTATTTTGTCAATTTCCAACATCACCTTAGTAACCTCTAAGCGAGTAACTACACAGAATAAAATCTCTTTGTCTACCATTACATGTTTGTCATTTTCGTAAGCACTGTTAGATTTAAAAACAGTGACACCACGCCCTAATTTTACTGAAATAGTTTCTTTAATCTCTAAATAGTCATTTGAAACAATCATGATACCGATGTACTCTTCAATACCATTTAAAATAAAATCTACTGTTTTGGAGGCCGCCAAATAAGTTAACATGGAATACATTGCAGTTTCTATGTCTACAATTAAAGCGGCGAATCCGAACAACAAAATATTAAAAATTGCAATAAAATCACCAATCGATAAACTAAATTTTTTACTAACAGTAATTGCTAAAACTTCTGTTCCATCAATCACTGCTCCTCCGCGAATCGTAAGGCCTATACCTGCTCCAATAAAAAAACCACCAAATACAGCAATTAAAAGCCGATCGCTGGTTATTGGAGGAAATTGAAGTACATAAACCAGAGTTGCCAAAGCAACAACTGCTAAACTACTTTTAACTGCAAAAGAAACAGAAAACTGTTTGGCACCCAAAATCATAAAAGGCAAGTTCACTAATACAATAAGAACAGACAGTTTAATATCTGTCACCAAATGAATTAATAGGGAAACACCCATGGCGCCACCATCTAAAATATCCTCCGGTAACAAAAAGCCTTTCAAACCAATTGCAGCCATAATAACACCAGCAGCAATGAAGAAAAAATCCATTACCGAACGCTTAAAAACTAGCTGGTTAATTTGTTTAATGGTTTGTCTCATAAAATATGCTTCCCCGTTTTCTTATTTAACTCTACTGTTTAGACTTTTCGCATCTGTAAAATTAAGCAACATAAAACCTGCTCAACGTGAATTTTAGAAGCAATAAGGAGTTAATTCAAACATTCTTTTGCGTCAAGTAACAAGTCAAGTAATCTTGCAAACTCCACAATTTAAAGGTAAATGGAATTAGTTTTAGCGTGGAATGAATTTAAATGACCTGCAATTGAAATACAATGAATTTAAATAAGGTATTCTAAATATCACAGTTTTACACTGTATCTAAATGCAAAAATGACTTGCTATTTTGATAAAACTTCAATGCTTGGCTCAACCCCTAACGGCGGCGACAAAAGAGTCTCTTCTTACTCTTCCGCTGCTGCTGCATATTTATTCTCACATCCAAAACTATACCTAACCTATAAATCAGTAATGGATACCAATAGCATTAAAAAATAACTTGCATTTTCCTTTGCGCCTAGCTTCCTCTCTATCTCTGCTGTTGCTTTCTACAACAAAACCATCAATTATAATATCAGATTGAACAACACTTAATCACTTGACAGAAACTTTCCTGTTTTAAAGCGACATACAAGGCCGACCAATGTTAAAACTTCATTTATTGAAAAATAGCTATTTCTCTTTCAATTGTTTACTTAGTCCATATTCCCCCATTTAATCTAGTCCACTTAAAATCAGATTACTTAAAATAAATCTCCCAATTGATACTAGACATCAAGAGCATTTAAACCTAGTTAATTCAACAGTTTCCGATGTGGTTATAAGTGACGATTATATTTAGAAAAACAGGAAAACTCATTCGCCTGCGAAAGGCATACACTAACACAGAACTCATTCTTAAAGACCTCATTTAAGAATCCAAACCTAAACATCCTTACTTTGTAACATCTATTTTTCCACCTTTCGTGAAGGGCGAAAACAATAAAACCAAACTCCTCCGAGTAAAATCATTAAAACATCCAACAAGTCGGCAACAAATTGAGATGAGAAATACGGTAGCACAACCTCAGAAAAAAGGATTAAAAAAGTAAGCAGTATCGACATTTCTAGTTTCGAAATACCAGATTGATGAAACAAAATTTTTCTTTCCCACACATAGATAGGAATGGTTAAAGCGCTAAAACAAAAAGGATCAATGTAAAAATCCACTAAAGGAATTTCAACTCCGATCAACTTTTGTAAAATCTGGTGAATTATAAAAAGGAAAGCTGGAACCAAAAAGCTGACGTGCAGGAGTGGATTTTTCATAAACTAATAGCAACGACCATAATAAAAATAGCTGCTAATATGGGACTAAAAATGATTAGGAGCAAAATACCGATTAATCGAATAGCAATCTTTAGAAGCATGGCTTTTACAGAATCACCTGCTTCTATTTTAGCCCTCTCGTTCCACCACTTAAAAAGACCTTGAGCCTTTGCATTCACCCCTTTTTTATCAGCCTCTTTCATTGGTCAAATTTCTACAAACAAAATGAATTAAGAGAAGTTAACCCTTCCCAATTCGTTTTCTCTCAAACATAGGTAAATTAAAATTTGTTGATGAAAACCGACTGACTACAGAAGATGCAAGAGTGTCATACCTTCACCTGATAAAACAGCTATATTAACTGATTATATATCTGTTAAAAAACAATATAGCATTTAAAAGAACTACATTTTTATTTTTATTCCGAACAATTAATGAAGAGAAGCCATTTGCCCTTTCACTTGTGCTATACTCAACGTCCTCCTTTGCTTTGTCAAGGTACTTTTTTAACGCTCATCTTTATGTCAAAGCCTGCAATGTCACTTCCTATTTTCAAGGCATATTGTCCTTAGATTTCAATTTAATTTGGACTCTTCCCATTTCTGTATATGCCTTTAAAGATCGAAAGCATATTGCATAGATTGATCAGGAGTATTTTCCTTTACATTGCACAATGCAATTGCGAGGTAGGTTAAATCCATAAACATAGAATTATTCTTCAGAACGTCATTCACAAAAGGCTCACAAAACCTTACTCCTATTGTTTTTCAACTTGCAAATAAGCCCCCTATTTAATGTAAGGTGCTACATCATTTATAAACCCTGCTCTTTCTCCTAAAGACAGCCCACCACTTACTGTATTAAAATCTATTTTGCCTCTGTATTTGGAATATATTGCTTCCATTACATTTGTAAAACCATAACACCATCCGCACAAGGCATCAAAACAATAGGTTAGTTTGTATTTTTCCATAGGTTCAATTTAATTAAAAATAAATGTAGGTTCTATAAAACTAGGCTTCTAAAAAACCCATTTGGAAGAACCTTTAGTTTTTACTTATTATGTTCCATTTGAGTCATTTTTATGAATCCAATAAAGTAGTTATCTTACTTCATCGTTTTGTACATTTTATTTATTAAAACACCAAAATGCTTCAGATAAATAAAATACTCCAAATCGTAGTTGTTTCACTTATGCTTTTGTTTTAGACAGTTTATAAAAGGAAAAGAAATAGGAATACACCTTACTTAACTGAATTAACTCCTATTAAAAAAATCACAGCGGATAAGATCGAAAGCTCAATATTACTGAGTGATTTTACTGTAGTTAATCTTGAAGATGAAGAAGATATTTCCACACCTTGAACCTCTCAAAAAAATAAAAGGATTTATCCATTAATAACAGGCGACTTGGTGCTAACAAATGAAAACACCAGCTCACTTATCAAAAGTTATTTAAATTCTAAAAAGTTCATTGCCATGTAGTAACTTCAGGCTGTTGTCAGGTTAGTCAGGTTAGTCTGATTTCCTGATACCTAGAGCTTAAAATTGAATAAAGAGTACTCTTTAAAAAGTACTCGGATGCTCCACGACCCTCTTATACAACTTCTCGTAAATCGGAAGAATTTTCAGGATGTCAAACTTCTTAGCTTGGCCAAACGCTTGCTCTTTAAACTGGGCTAGCTTCTCTTCATCTTGCAATAAACTCAAAGCATTCTTAGCCATACTCTCTACATCTCCTACATTGCTTAAATAACCTGAGAATCCTTCTGTATTAACTTCGGGTATTCCCCCTGTATTAGACGATATTACAGGAACCCCTACAGCCATTGCTTCCAATGCTGCTAATCCGAAACTTTCGGACTCAGATGGCAGTAAAAATAAATCTGCAATTCCCAGCACATGCTGTGTATCTTTTACTTTCCCAAGCACAACCAAGTCTTTGCTTATTCCTCGTTCTCTGCAAAATGTTTCTGCTAAATGTCTATCGGGACCATCACCAATTAATAGCAACTTACATTCCATTTGCTCTCTAACCTTTGCAAAAATTTTCACCACGTCACACACTCTTTTCACCGGTCTAAAATTCGAAACGTGAGCCAATATCTTTTCTCCGTTTGGAGCAATGCTGAGTTTCAATTCAGCGTCCATTTTTGGCAATTTACAGCCATCAATGCAAATGAAATTAGAAATTACTTCTATGCTGCGGTTAATCTTAAAGTGATCTAAAGTATCTTTCTTTAAACTTTCAGAAACTGCCGTTACTGCATTACTTTGGTTAATGGCAAATGTAATTACAGGCTCAAAAGAAGCATCTTTTCCAACCAAGGTAATATCTGTTCCATGAAGGGTAGTAATAAAGGGAATTTCAATGCCTTCTGTTTTTAAAATTTGTTGTGCCATGTAAGCCGCAGAGGCATGAGGGATTGCATAATGCACGTGTAACAAATCTAATTTTTCATACTTCACAACATCCACTAACTTACTTGCTAAAACCAACTCGTAGGGTTGATAATCAAACAAAGGGTAGTCGGAAACATTGACCTCATGGTACAAAATATTTTCATGAAAGCTATCCAAACGAACCGGCTGCTGATAAGAAATAAAATGAATTTGATGCCCCTTAAGAGCCAATGCTTTTCCCAATTCCGTCGCTACTACTCCACTACCTCCGAAGGTTGGGTAACAGACAATTCCAATATTCATTCTTCTTAATTTATGCTTGACTGCGAAGTTCGCATTTTTGATTTGTTTATCGCCTTATAAATCTCTTCTTGAATGCGAGTTCGTATGTTCAACGACAATAATTTTCTATTCGTAGCATCTGGGTAAATTCGATTACTCAAAAAAATATACACTACTCCTTCTTCGGGATCTGCCCAAGCCAGCGTTCCGGTAAAACCTGAATGACCAAAACTATTCATAGAAACACAATCGCATGTTGGTCCTGGTGTTCCATGAAATTGCGGTTTGTCGAAACCTGCTGCCCTTCTGTTTTCTTCCTCGTTAATGGGAATGCTGTCTTCACAAAATTGACATTTTGCGTACGTAGCAACTATTCCAGACTGTAAATAGCGCTCCCCTGAAAATACCCCGTCATCCAAGTACATTTGCATCAACTTTCCTAAATCATTTGCTGTTGAAAATAAACCTGCATGCCCTCCAACTCCGCCTAGCATAGCTGCTCCCGGATCATGAACATCGCCATGAATTAGTTCTTGTCTAAAATAGGTATCTCTTTCCGTTGGAATAATTTCAGCTAAAGGGAAAGTATATGTTGGTTTAAAAGCAGTTCTGCTCATGCCCAAAGGTTCGTAAAACTTTGCAGCATTGTATTGGTCTATTGGCTGCTTTGTTATTTTCTCAACAATCTCCTTCATAAAATAATAGCCGACATCGCTATAGTTGTACTCTTTCTTTTTATTCACTTTCGCACTGTTTATGATTCTAGAAAAGATAGTGTCCTTGTAGCTTGACTTGATAAACAAATTTGCTGTCACCCGATTAGAGAAAATAGCACTAGAATCTTTAGCATAAAATTCCGCTTTCGGCTGACCTTTGGTTACCGTCTTGTTATAAAATGGAATCCAAGCTGCTAAACCAGCTTGGTGTGCCAAAATATCACGTAATACCAAATCCTCATACACTGTTCCTTTGGTCATTTTTAAATACTGGCCTAAATTATCATCCAACGATAGCTTTCCTTTTCCTTCTAAATACATCAAAGTCAACAAGGTGGATGTAACTTTAGTTACTGAAGCAATGTCGTATAAATCGGTTTTCTTTACCTTTATAGAACTCTCATACGTTGGGTTCCCAAATGCTTTATGATAAATCACATTTCCGTCTTTCGCAACGTACACCTGTGCTCCGGGAAATGCCTTTTTTCTTATTCCCTCTTCAACAATGCTATCTATTGCAGCAAAGTCCTCTGTTCGTAAACCCAACTCTTCGGGTAATGTATATTTCATTCGAAAGGCATCTGCTATTTCTAAACCCATCCCCGCCTTCATTCTAGTTGATACTGACACAGGAAGTTTGCCATTTGCTTTTACACCTCCAAAAAACAACTGAGCAGTTAAATTTTGTGCTGTTTTAGAATTTTGATATGCTACCACTAAAACGTCAGTAAACTCGGCAGCTAAAAAATCTTGTAAGCAATACGCATTACCAAACAACACCAAACTCACTTTCTTTTTTAACCGAAGTATATTGAGAAAGTTTTTAAATTCTGTGTTCAAATCCGCCTTAATCCAAGGATGTTTATTAGACTTATGGATACTAACAATCACTTCATCGTAAGTCAACAAAGTATCCATCAAAGCCTTTTGAGCTGAAACAGGAAGAGCGGTATAACTCAATCGATCCACCTTAGCATACAAGTTCAAACCATCTTGAAAAGCATCAAAATCAACTTGTTTATCAGTAAAAGCCAACGATACAATTCGTTTTTTAGCTATCTTTTTAAATGGAATTCTATTTCCCTTGTTTCGAATGACCGTTAAGCTAGCTTCCGAAAGTTGACGGTTCAGATACTCAAATTTTGGCTGATTCAAATCTTCATATAAATTCTTCAATTCTACTGAATCCCCACTCTCAATTTTCAACCACTCTTTCGCCTTCAATACCTTCATTACCGAATTATCTATTGACGCTTGCGAAAGCCTTCCTTCTAAAAGTGCGACTTTAATTAATTCGATGGCTTTGGGCACATCTTGAGAAAGTAGTAAGACATCGTTCCCAGCAATTAAGGCTTGTAAATCTATCTCTTCAGAAGTTTGGTACTTGGCAACTCCTCCCATGTTTAATCCATCGGTAAAAATTAGACCATCGAAGCCCAATTGCTGCTGCAAAAGTGTGTCGACAATTTCTTTGGTTAATGAGGAAGCCTTCTTTTCAGAAGTCAATTCCGGCAAATACAAATGGGCCGTCATCATACTGCCAATTCCGCTTTGAATTATTTGCTTGAACGGGTACAATTCAATCGAGTCAATTCTTGCCATGTCATGACTTACAACTGGTAACGTTTTGTGTGAATCTTTATCTGTATCACCATGCCCGGGAAAATGCTTTGCATTGGCCAATAAACCGCCTGCTTGCATTCCTTTCATATAGGCTATTCCTTTTTGAGCAACATTGTATTTATCTTCTCCAAAAGAGCGAGCAAAAATCACAGGATTATTCGGATTGTTATTCACGTCAACCACAGGAGCAAAATTCACATGTACTCCCAATCTTCTAAATTGTTCCGCAACTTGCAGCCCCATTTGGTAAATCAAGCTATCGTTTTGAATTGCTCCTAAGGTCATTTGCCACGGATATTTTACAGTACTATCCAATCGCATGGAAAGGCCCCACTCGCCGTCAATAGCGATCATCAAGGGGATTTTTGCAGCTTCTTGGTATTCATTTGTCAACATCGCTTGTCGAACCGGACCTCCTTGAAAAAAGGTTAAGCCACCAATGTGAAGCTCATTAATAAGGTCTAAAATTTCTTTTTTATGAGCAGCTCCTAGATTAGAGTACGCCGCAACACTAAATAATTGTCCAATTTTTTCATCCAAACTCAAGGTTAGAAAAATAGAATCCGCCCAAGGAGTTGCTATTCTATTAAACGGCGCTTTTTCGGGTAAAGCAGTCTGTTGAAGAGTCTCGATCCTATTTACTCCAAGAGAAATACTTATGAGCAGAATGCTCAATACTATAAAAAAAATTTTCTTCAACTATTTTTTACTTTTAAGGTTCAAATAATAAAAGTAACTATACAAAACAGTGCCAAGAATCAATCACAAGCTACTTTTTAACACCACTGCGTTAACGAGCAAAAACAAACCTAAATTATAAGATGCACTGATTTGCATTAGGATTCTAAAATTACGCAGCCTTTTCTTAATAGTTTAAGCACATTACATAATGATTCTAAATTACTTACGAAATAAACCAGATTTCAGTTTCGTTAACTATCGAAGAGCATCAATTGTTATTTAGAAAGCCTTAAATTTGAATTATGAAAATTCGATCTATCGCCACAACCCGAAAAGCCAAGCAGTTTTCTTTCAACCCGAGATATTACAATCAGGAAAAGGAAGAATTTGATGCTCGAAGAGTGGATATTGAAGCTAGGATAACGGGAAAACGCACAGAAGGTAAAGCTCCGTTAACGGGACTAAAAGACAAATGGATTCGAAGTAAAAATACCACTAGCCTTGAAAAAAAGTCCAACATTAGACTGGCATTAATTATTGCCTTTTTATTCGGATTATGCTACTGGATTTTGTTCAGCTAAAATTACATTCTCTCTTTCTCTTTCCTTGCATTAAGGCTATCTTTACCAATGAAATTAAGCTTTTTAAATGCCCGATATAATCCAACTTTTACCAGATTCGGTTGCGAATCAAATTGCTGCCGGCGAAGTAGTTCAACGTCCTGCCTCCGCGGTGAAAGAACTACTCGAAAACGCCATAGATGCAAATGCAACTGAGGTAAGTTTAGTGGTAAAAAACGCCGGTAAAACTCTCATTCAAGTAATCGACAATGGAATAGGCATGACACCAACGGATGCTCGTTTGTGTTTGGAACGTCATGCAACTTCAAAAATCAAAAAGGTCGAAGATTTATTTGCTTTAAGAACTATGGGCTTTCGTGGAGAAGCAGTTCCTTCCATTGCCGCTGTTTCGCAAATGGAAATTAAAACCAAACCCGAAGGTGGTAATTTGGGAACCCACATTACTCTAGAGGGAAACGAAGTCATTAGCCAGGAGGTGACACAATGCCCAAAAGGTACAAATCTTATTATTAAAAACCTGTTTTTTAACATTCCTGCTCGTAGAAATTTTCTAAAAAGCAATCCTGTTGAAACCAAACACATCATTGAAGAATTTCTAAGAGTTTCTATGATTCATCCGGATGTTACCATGAATATGACGAGTGATAATAACGAAGTCTATCGTTTGCAAAAAGGAAATTTTAGGCAACGAATCGTTAATATTTTTGGCAATAAATACGATCAACGGTTAGTGCCTGTTGAGGAAACAACAGATATCGTTGCGGTAATAGGATTTGTTGGCAAACCCGAATTTGCTAAAAAGACGAGAGGCGAACAGTACTTTTTTGTGAACGAACGTTTTATTAAAAGTCCATACCTCAACCACGCCATTCAAGCAGCATTTGAAGAATTACTTCCAAAAAATCAATTTCCATCGTACTTTTTGAAAATGGAGATTGATCCGGCTAAGATTGATATCAACATACATCCTACAAAAACAGAAATTAAATTCGAGGAAGAGAGAGCTATTTATGCTATTATCCGAACAGCTGTAAAGCAAGCCTTAGGCAAATTCAACATTGCCCCTTCATTGGATTTTGAGCAAGAAACAAGCTTCAACATTCCCATGCTAAAAAAGGGAGAAGCTATTCCTTTGCCGAGCATTGAAGTGAATACAAACTTCAATCCTTTTGAGAGCAAACCAAGACAAACTCAAAACTCAATTTCGTTTCCTTACAAACGAGAAGAAAAGCCAAATCCAAATTGGGAAAAAATCTATCAACCCTCCAATGATTTTCAATCTGAGACAATAAAGTCAGAACCTCAGCAAGGAGCTCCAGTAGAAAGCAAAAAAGTCTTTCAGTTGCACAAAAAGTATATTCTAAGCCACATTCGCTCTGGCTTTATTGTAGTAAGCCAAAAACGAGCGCACGAAAGAATTTTAATTGACAGACTAACCCTACAATTAGAAAATCACAAATCAAGCAGTCAGCAATTATTGTTTCCAGAAGATGTTGTGCTAAACGCAGAAGACAGCACGTTAATTTTAGCTTTGCTCGATGAGCTCAATGAATTGGGATTTGATATGCGTCCTTTTGGTAAATTTCATTTCATCATTCACGGAATTCCTGCAGAGGCAAACGGTCAAAATGGCGGTGATTTGATTGAAAGCCTCCTGGAAGAGTTCAAGCAAAACTTATCGGAACTGAAAAATAGTCCGAAAGAAAATATGATTCGCTCTTTGGCACAAAGCATGAGTATTAGAAAAGATAAGCAAATGAGTCAAGAAGAAATGATTCATTTAATAGATGAACTTTTTGCATGTGAAATGCCTTATAGTTTGCCCAATGGAAAACCAATTGTAATTAATTACTCTTTGGATGATTTGGAAAAGCAATTTAATAAACGATGAATTTCGGAGTCAGTAATCCTTTCGCAAACCTTCCAATAGTTACTAAAAACTTGTTGATTGTTAATGCAATCATGCTTTTAGCCACATTTGCCTGCTCTTCGGCAGGAATTAATTTAGCTCAAGTTTTAGGTCTGCACCATTGGTCTAGTGATTTGTTTCGCCCACACCAAATAATCACGTATATGTTTATGCATGGTGGTATTGCACATCTGTTTTTCAATATGTTTGCCTTGTACATGTTTGGTAAAATATTAGAGGGAATTTGGGGTCCAAAACGATTTTTAATTTATTACATGATTACAGGAATTGGTGCCGGATTAATTCAATTGCTCGTAACAGAACTTCGAATTCAATCTTTGATTAATGATATTGATCCAATGATGTACCAGCAAATTTTAGACGAAGGTTTATCCATTCGTCAAATGGGAAAAAACTACATAGATTCGTCTTCCGCAGAAATTAATAACTTAATTAATATTTCAACCGTTGGAGCATCGGGAGCTGTATTTGGTATTTTATTGGCTTTTGGAATGCTCTTTCCAAATACACAGTTACAACTCATTATTCCTCCTGTTGCTCTCAAGGCCAAATATTTTGTATTGATTTACGGAGCTATTGAGTTATACCAAGGAGTAGCAAATAATCCGAACGACAATATAGCTCACTTTGCTCACTTAGGCGGAATGCTATTCGGCTTTATATTGATCAAATTTTGGAAAACAAACACCACTAACTTTTAATAATGCGATTCGGAAATCAAAATAATTTCAGCACCAGTTTCATACAAAACAGCATGTTAGTGAAGTTGATTTACGCCAATTTAGTGCTCTTTGTTGCCATTAAATTACTGTTTTTATTCTTTTGGCTTTTTGTTTCAGAAAGTTCTCCCGACCAATGGGCACTAAATTGGTTAGCGGTACCTTCAGACCCAAGTAAGCTTATTTTTAAGCCATGGACCATTATAACTTACATGTTCTTGCACTTAGGCTTCTTCCATCTTATTGGAAACATGCTTTGGCTTTACTTTTTGGGAACCCTATTTGTGCAGTTTTTAGGAGAACGTAAATTATATACTGTGTACATCGCTGGAGGAGTCGCAGGTGCACTAATGTACGTGCTATTCTTTAATATATTTCCAGTATTTGAATCAGTAAATAGCAGCGCCATAGCTTTAGGAGCATCTGCCTCGGTAATGGCAGTGGTGGTAGGTGTTGGAACGTACTCTCCAAATTATGAGATACGTTTATTTGGACTATTTACAGTAAAGTTAAAATACATTGCAATTTTCTCATTTGCAATTGATGTATTAAGCATTTCAAACTCTAACTCTGGTGGACACATTGCACACATTGGAGGCGCTGCGCTTGGTTTCTTCTTTGCCAAACAGTGGGCGAAAGGAAAAGACATTACAGCATGGGTAGGTAAAACAAGTGATTTCTGTGCTGCTATATTTAAACCTCGCAGCAAGATGAAGGTGGAGCACAAACGAAAATCAACTTCTAATTACGAATACGCTAGTCGCAAAAAAGATGACCAAGCTGAAATTGATGCCATTCTAGATAAAATCTCTCGTTCCGGTTACGATTCACTTAGTAAGAGCGAGAAAGAGATGCTGTTTAAGGCGAGTGGGAAGTAATTTGCTAGCTGTACGTGTTGTAAACAGAACCGCTTGATTGAAGTCAGACAAGGGTAATTAATTATTGCTCACTGCACTGTAAATTTTAGAATTTTACAACTGACACCAAGTCTCTTCTTCTAAATTTTCTGTCTTTAATCTTGTTTGTTAATGCTGGTCAATCGCTAAACTAATTTGGATAATTCATTCCTCCGAAGGTCTTTGAATTACGATGCACTTTTTATATGACAGCTCCTATGGTCCTTGACGCAGCATGTGGATTTGATGAACTTGACGCCTGGTATAATTTAAAAATTAAACACCTAAATAAAATTGAGAAGCTACATAATAATTGAAAAAATTATAAGAATAAATCTTTTTCAATTGTTGTTCATAATTTAAAATTGTTCTTCATTAATTGCAATCGTGGTATCTGGGAGTGACTAACTATGTCTGCTGTATAATAGATAACTAATTTGAGCGGCACAGAGGTTAACTCTATCCTAAATAAAGTCAAAAAAGTCAGGTAAAGTATCTGACTGTAAATAATTGCAGCACCGAAAGTGAACTAAAATAGCACTAGCACCTGACCACTAGCCAAATAAAATTTCAACTTCAGGTTCCTTCTGCTGGCAAGGATCTCATCAAACAAATTGCTTTTACGCATTCGCTCCGTGGCAATGACTAAACCGACAGCCGTTCGATTTGCGGATAAAAACAAAGGACCCTCAGAGAGTGCTTCATCTTGCTTGTTATAACTTGCAATTTCAAACCCTTCAATTCATCAAACCAACAAACACAGTGCCGCAAATTCATCTAATTATCTTTCTTAGGAACATAATGATAGACTATTTCAGGTTGTTTGTACTCCGACTTCTTTTGTTTTTCGACTTCTTTAAAGTCAACATATTCACCTAAGATTGCATCTTCTTCCTCATCCTCATCCGGCCACACAAACTCTTTTCGCTGTGGTCCTTGTTTTCTATAAAATAAAGCCAGCACGACACCAACTAACAGCCCCCAAAAGTGCCCTTCCCAACTAATTCCCTTATCCCATGGAAGAATGCCCCAGATCAAACTACCGTATAAAAAGGCCACCAAGAAAGATAAGGCTACCAGCGGCACGTATTTCCGTAAAAATCCACTGATAAATAGAAAGCCAAACAAGGCGTAAACTAGACCACTAGCACCAATATGATACGCAGGTCGAGCAGAGATCCAAGTATACAAGCCTGCCAACAAAAAAGAATACAGAATCACCTTCGGCGCTAATGAGCGATAGAAATAGAACATGGCCCAACCTAAAATAAGAAGCGGGATTGAATTGTTAAATACATGATTCCAGTCACCATGTATGAAGGGGGCCAACAAAACTCCCTTTAAACCCGAAACCTCTCTTGGAAAAACACCGTAACGTACAAAATCAATATTAAAATACAGCTCAAAAGTTTTCACCAACACTATAATGAGCACAAAGATGAGTGGAAACACCGCGCTATAAATAAATTTCTTCTTTTCGAAATTGTCCATTTAACCTTTGCTATTTTTTTAAATTTATTAGACCTCTGTTAAAATATTATTGTGCAAATAATTAGCCATTGTCATTTCGGCAGCATTTATTACTTTTGGTAAACCAAAGTTAAGAATATGAAAAAAATAATTCTTTCTGTAGCATTTACGATTGGTTTTGGAGTGTATGGTTTCTCCACCAATAAAATTTTAGTTCAAACGCAAGGTGAAAAGGAACGAGTAGAGGTAACTCCTTCCCCTAGAAAAATAATTCCCCGATACGATTTCAGCTTATTCAAATTTGCAAAACCATTAGCTCATGTAATTCCGAAAGATTCTAATAAAATTAGCGGAAGTATTTTAAAACGTAAAAGTCTTACGGATGAAACCACTTATCATCAAGAGAAACCTCTTAGCTTTTTTACATTTTCATACGCATCCTGAACCATCCGAAATTTCTCCTCAGCTTGCTTTTTAACCTCCTCGCCAAGGTGATGCACCTTATCCGGATGGTATTTTTTAGCCATTTTACGATAGGCTCCTTTAATTTCGTCGTCGGTCGCCTCTTTAGTGATTTCCAAAATTTTAAAATCACCTCCGGTCTCTCGAACAAACATTGCTCTGATTGACTGAAAATCGGCTATCCCAATTCCTAAAAATCCCCCAATTTGCCGGATTGTATTCACTTCGTCTTGGCTAATGTTCCCATCTGCCTTGGCAATGCCAAACATATAGTGTAGCAATTGCAACCTACTAGCATATTGCATTTGATAACGAATCTGATGACCTACCGTTCTTGCATCAACGGGTTGTTTTAGCAAATCCTTTAATGCGCGCATTTGTTCTTGCGTTTTAGCCTCACCAAACTGTTGAACGTAAAAGCGACGTACGTATTCTAATTCTGCCTTCAACACCTTTCCGTCTGCCTTCATTACAGCAGCTGTTAACACCAACAGACTTGCGGCAAAATCACCGGTAGCTGTCCTCTGATATGCCTGTTGTCCGGTATATCTGTCTTTTGCAGCGAATCTTTCATCCCATTCTACTTCTCCCCTTCGATCAAAAAATCCACCTACTACGAAACCAATCATAGCTCCTGGAAATCGAAAAACTGAAAAACCTATCAACGCTCCAATCCACTTTCCCCAACCCTTCATATTTTTTACCATTTAGTAAGTAATAAAAGTAGGAAATTGTAGTTCTTAAAAGAGGAGTTTAATAAAGTTTTGAAATTGCCATTTATTAACTAATTTTGCAAAAACAATTGCAAGACAATAACTCTACATATAAAATCATTCCACCGCCGATTGAGAGTGGTTCGGTGTATTATTTCACCACTAAAAGTGGAGTGCAATATGAGGTGAGATTTGGAAGAAAACAGAACAATATATTAAATACGTCAATTGTTTTTGGTGTATTAAATGAGGAGTTTGATGGAGATGAATATTGCATGACCAATCGATTTGAAGTTTACAAAGTAATGTCAACCATAGCAGCAATAGTGCGAAGATATATTGAACTGCACCAAAAAATTAATTGCTATGAGTTTACAGGAGAGCCAACCGAAAAAGAGATGGGCAATGATGGCAGAATTAGGCTTAGACTTTATAACCGATATTTACCGCGCATATTCGACGAGAGCTGGGGAATAAAAAAAGAGCATAATAAGACTATAGTGTCGAAATAGAATACTTGATACTTAGCACGGTTTTTGCTATATGAAAAGTGTTGATAAACTGAAAAGAAGAATATGAGACAACTAAAAATTAGTCAGCAGATTACCAAGAGGGAAAGTAAATCTCTAGAGAAGTATCTTCAAGATGTTTCAAAAGAAGAGATGATTACTGCCGAGGAAGAGGTAGAGTTGGCGATTAAAATTCAAAGTGGCGACGAGCGAGCTCTAAATAGATTGGTGAGAGCTAATCTTCGTTTCGTTATTTCTGTGGCGAAGCAATATCAAAATACCGGACTTACCCTTGAAGATTTAATTAATGAAGGAAACCTTGGTTTAATTGAAGCTGCGAAGAGATACGATCATACAAAGGGGTTTAAATTTATCTCTTACGCTGTATGGTGGATTCGTCAAAGTATTTTAAAGGCTGCTGCAGATAACTCTAGAACCATTCGTTTACCACATAACCGATTGGGAGAGATTCAAAAAATTAGCAAGGCATCAAATGAATTTGAGCAAAAGAACGAGAGAACTCCGACAGCAGACGAATTGTCAGACTTGACTGAAATGGACGTAGCAAAGGTAGAAATGTCTTTAAAAATGTCTAAAAAGCAAGTATCTATTGATGCCCCTATGAGCAACGATGACGACAACAATAGTTTAGTAAGTGTTCTTGAAAATTCTGATACTCCTGATCCAACTGACAATCTTTTGCAAGAGTCCCTTTCTCAAGATTTAGAAAGAACATTGGCCTACTTGAAAGGAATGGAAGCCGAAGTTATTCGTTTATTCTACGGTTTAGGTGGATCTAGCGAAATGACATTGGAAGAGATTGGAAATACTTTTGGCTTAACAAGAGAAAGAATCCGTCAAATAAAAGAAAGAGGTTTAAGAAGACTAAGAAGAGTTTCGAATCAAACGAACCTTCAGACATACCTTTAATTGCCATATCGGGCATTTCCATAAACTCAATGGAGCGTGGATTTGTAATAGAAACGATTCTCAAAACTTAATAACCGCCTCATTTTACTGAGGCGGTTATTTTATGTTCTAATTTTATTTTGTATTCAATAAAATAGGGGACAAAAATTTACTCTCAACCACAGAGTCTTTAACTCCAGTTGTTTTATCACTTACAGAAGACAACTCTAAAGGCCTTCACCATAGACAATTTAAAATATCAACGTAATTATAGTCTAGAAATAAACCAATATCAAGGCGACTAGGCAGGCTCTAATTCTAGATAATCAGCATTTAATTCTCTCTCTGACTTGAAAGATGAAAATGTTTTCTTCAAGTAAACCTTTAAGCACATTTGTCATGCACTTCGACTCCAGACTCCATTGAGTTTATCCAAATACTCAGTGTGACAGTATTTGCCTCAAACAATTGAAGCGATTTTCCCATGTGCGCCTGCTTACACTTTCCTTTCTGCAAGATTCCACCGATGTTTGTACATCTTATTTTAATTCCGATAATATTAGAAATCGAATCTGCAGGAATTCAACGTCCGCAATTCTGTTGTAAAGATTCTTGACCCTTCACCCTGCTTTTCTCCTAAATCAAATGCAAAAAAGAAAGCCTATTCTCCATACAAATCCTCTACAGCAATTGAAGCTCTTTTGGTAAAAGTAGTATCATTAAACCCTGTAAGATCTTGTTATAATTGACTTTCGAAGACAGGAGACAAAACATTAGCAACGTCAATTACAAGCTTAGGTAGTTTCTGTTATTTGTAAACACAACCTCTTGTTAGAAGATTGAATGACAAGTGTAAAAAACAAGAACAGAACAAGAGGTTGTCTTTTAACATCTATTTTTTCCCTAATGAAATGTCGTCTTACAATCTGTTTAAATCCCCTTTCTGATAAGGGAAATGAGCCTTCAATTGTAGTCCAGCTTCTTTGGCTCCCGTAATTAATCCGCCTACAAAGTCTCCTTTCTTAAACAACTCTAACATCTTTAATGAAGTAGAATCCCAGAAGCCTTCCGGCACTTTTTGGTTAATTCCTACATCGCCTAAAACTGCAAACTCCTTTGATTCAATCGCTAAGTAAATTAACACTCCATTTCTTAGTTTAGTTTCATGCAGTTCTAATTGCTCAAAAACGTGGGAAGCTCGGTCCATCACCTTCTCCTTCAGCTTGCGTTCAATGTGAATTTTAACCTTTCCTGAAGTACTTAACTCTGCCTCTTGGATTGATTCTCTTACTTGCTGCTGTTCAGCTTCTGTAAATATATCTTTTGCCATCTTAAAATTCTACTTTTAGTGCATTTTTTGTTCCTGCATGTGCGTTGAAATATTCTTTCTTTTCAAAATCAACCCAACAAACGAATCTATTTTAGGAAGCTCTTTTAACTCTGTTGTAATCTCAGGTTGTATCATTTCACTTTCTCCTCTCAACGAAAATACGATTTTCGGAACTTTCCAATTGAACTTTTAGTTGTAAAAAATTCTAGCCTACTTTCAAATATGAGTAATTCTCAAACATTGCTATTAATTGAGACAACGAAGGACTTAATTGCCTTTTCAGTTTAACATTTCGTCCTATTTTTAGGTATTAAGTCTTCAATTTTTGTCACATGGATGCTTAGCTTTTAACGAGTTTCCGTTACCTCAGCAAAAGTTATTTACTAAAATTTAACATGTCCTGTTACAGTGGAAACCAAGTTTGAAATTAAATCTGCGCTTTGGGAGTAAGAGGTTCTAACTTGAGCCCATTGACTTCCCTCATTTTCTTATTTCCCTATTATATCATTACATCAACAACGACTTCAAGTTAGTAGTGAAAGTAAAACAATAATACTATTTTTTAGCTTTTCCATTTTACTGTATTCGTTGTTACACCAATTAGAGCTTAACAAATTCTTAGCAAAACCGATGGTGCGCCGGTTAATGAATAAAAAATCCTCAATTTTTAATTTACCGAGTAAACTAAAAATTGAGGATTTTTTTTATTGTTGCTTCACTTTGTCAGACATTCTCAACGACTATTAAATTAATGAAACACTTCTCTTAATGAACTTACTTAACTCTTCCCCTTTCAATAAGTTTTTTGAAAGTAACGCCAAGTCTGCAGCTTGCTTCGCCATGTCTTTTCGTTTCGCTTCGTCCTTTTCAGCTAGCATTTTTAAAATTAATGGGTGATTAGAATTTACTGACAGGTTGAACATGTCGGGCATGTTTCCCATTCCCATCATTCCACCGCCACCGCCCATGGCGCTCATGTCTTTCATTCTTCTCATGAATTCAGCTTGTGTAACTGTCATTGGCGAATCCGTCTCGCTCAAACTAACAAAATTCACAGTAAACGTATCCTTGTTCACCACCTCTTCAATAACTGGCTTCAACACATTTTGATCTTCTTCTGTTAATTTAGAAGCTATCTCTTCGTCTTTCTCAATTAACTTATCAATTGTATCGCCATCAACTCTTGTAAAAGTTGTATTCGTGTCTGCTTGCTCTAGTTTCCCAACTAAATGAGCTGTTAAAGGAGAGTCCATTTCCAAGACATCGTACCCTTTATTTTTCGCAGCGTCGATATAACTGTACTGACCGTCCTTGTCAGTTGTGTACAAATAAACAACTTTAGAGTTTTTGTCCGTTTGGTTTATTTCAATTTTTGTTTTGTACTCATCTGCAGTGAAGTATTCTCCATCTACATTTTTGTACAACATAAATTTCTCAGCTTTCTTCGCAAATTTCTCATCTGAAAGAATTCCGTATTCAATGAAGATTTTAATATCATCCCATTTCGATTCAAATGCTTTTCTATCTTTCTTAAAAAGTTCTTCTAACTTATCTGCAACTTTCTTAGAAATGTAATTTGAAATTTTCTTTACGTTACTATCTGCTTGTAAATACGATCTAGAAACGTTCAATGGAATGTCAGGAGAGTCGATTACACCGTGTAATAAAGTCAAAAAGTCAGGTACAATTCCTTCTACAGAATCGGTTACAAAAACTTGGTTGCTGTATAGCTGAATTTTATCTTTCTGAACTTCTAAGTTTTTCTTCAACTTAGGAAAATACAGAATACCAGTTAAATTAAACGGGTAATCTACATTTAAATGAATGTGAAACAATGACTCCTCAAAGTTCATTGGGTACAATTCGCGGTAGAAATTCTTGTACTCTTCTTCCGTCAAATCTACAGGAGCTTTTGTCCATGCAGGAGTAGGATTGTTGATTACGTTATCTACTGCAATCTTCTTATGATCTTCAGTTGTTTCTTTACCGTCTTTATCCGTCGTTGTTTTTGGCTCGTGCTCAGGATCGTTAATCTCCTTTGTTCCAAACTTAATTGGCACTGCCATAAACTTACAATACTTTTCAAGCAATTCCTTGATCTTGCGCTCTCCTAAGTACTCTTTTGAATCTTCTGATATGTGCAATACAATATCAGTTCCTCTTTCTTTTCTCGTATCGTCTTCTTCCAATGTAAAGTTTGGACTTCCGTCACACTCCCATTTGACAGCTATTGATCCTTCAAGGTGAGATTTTGTGAAAATTTCAACCTTGTCAGCCACCATAAAAGAAGAGTAAAAACCCAATCCAAAATGACCGATTACACTCGCTTTGTCTTTGTACTTTTCTACAAATTCTTCAGCTCCTGAAAATGCAATTTGATTGATGTATTTTTCAACTTCCTCTTGAGTCATCCCTATTCCTCGATCCGAAATAGTTAGCGTTTTAGCTTTTTCGTCAACTTTTACTTCCATTTGGATGTTCCCGATATCGCCTTTCACTTCACCGATATTGCTCAATGTTCTTAACTTTTGAGTTGCGTCAGTTGCATTTGAAACCAACTCTCTCAAGAATATCTCCTGATCAGAATATAAAAACTGCTTGATAATTGGAAAGATGTTCTCCGTTTGAACGTTAATCTGTCCTTTTGCCATAGTATTGTTGTTTTTTGATGTTATTTTGTTCGATTATTGACAGTTTCAAAGGATGTGCCAATCGCCTGAGAGTGACAATTTGTCTGGACTTGAAATAAAATTATGCAGCGTTTACTTCCCCTCTCGTCAAGAAAAAACAAGTGGAATAAATGCTTTTGTTTCAATTTTTTTTGCTTCACTTAAGCAAAACTAAATGTGAAATTTTCCACTCAGCATAACTAAATAGTTTAGCTTTTGGAATTCTCTTAAACAACCAAAGTGTTTAAGAGAGTTCCTATAACTAAATGTAAATTGAACTATTAAGAAGCAACGCAAAACTTGTCACATTCAACATTTCGATAAACTCGATGAGGTTAGGACTCGGAAAGAGGCGAGTTTAAACTAAATACACTTACAGTTGTTATATTTTAAAGAAGTAATATGCAAAACTGGACAACGAAAAATAATACTCTTTATCAAAAATTCAAATTCAAGAATTTTATTGACGCATGGGCCTTTATGAGTAAAGTAGCCTTGTTAGCTGAAAAAGCAAATCATCACCCTGAATGGAAAAATATTTACAACACAGTTGAAATATGGTTAACAACTCATGATGAAAGCAACACAATCACAGAGAAAGACGAAACTTTGGCAAAGGCAATTGATGGATTAGGTTAATAATTTTATTATAAAGGAAACTACTTAACTTACAAGTTTCTTATTCTGCCTAGATCATTCTGATACTTATTTTCCTTTATTTGAATGCCTGAACGTAAATCAATACCAACTTAACAATGGTTTAATAGTAATATCAAACCCAAAGTATTATATGAGTTGGCAATTGCAGAAAATAGCGGCAGTTAAATTTTATTTTTGATTCAACCGAAATTGAATGCTATTTGAATATAGTATATTTTTAAACGAACTGAAGTTAAGTATAACTTGCCTTTTAGGATTCCACGCCTATCTAAATTGGTTCGACGTTCCAGAATCAGAGAAAACCGAAAAGGTCACAAAATTGAAACGGAAAGATGTGATTCTGTTTTAACCTACCTCAACTTAGCACCTACCTGCTTGCCCAATGAATCAATCATTTTTTCCATTACTCGATCAATCACCTTATCCGTTAAGGTTTGATTTTCATCTTGAAAAGTGAAGCTAACTCCGTAAGACTTTTTGCCCGCAGTTAAATTTTTGCCCTCGTAGACATCAAATAAGTTTACCTCTTTTAATAACCGTTGTTCCACTTTTTTAGCAATTGCTTTAATCTCTTCAAAAGCAATACTTTCATCGATAAGTAAAGCTAAATCTCTTCGGACAGAAGGGAATTTTGATACAACTTTAAACTGGATATCTTTTCCACTCAACATTCGTAGCACAACGTCCCAATTGAATTCCGCGTAATAAACAGCTTCCTTTCCGTCTGCTTTTTTTAGCTCGCTTGTGGATAACCGACCAAATACAACCAAGCTATTTTTTCCTTTAGCGAATTCTACAGAAGTTAAAAAACGGCAGTCTGAAATACTCTCAGACTTGTATTTTGAAACACCTACTCTGTTTAAAACGGACTCTACTTTTTCCTTTAGCAAGTAAAAGTCAGACGAAGCCGTTCCTTGTTGCCAGCTCTCCTCATTTTTGTCGCCTGTCATCCAAATTCCAAGGCGTTTTATTTCTTCAAATTTCGATTCGCCCAAGTCTCGATACGTTTTACCAAACTCATAAAACTTCAAGTTCTTTCGCTTTCGTTTCTGGTTGTGAACGATGGCTTCTAGCCCCCCATATAACATATCTCCTCTCAGCACCTGCGTTTCTCTGCTCAACGGATTTACCATCGCTACCAAGTCATTCTCCTCTGCATAGTATGCAGGGTTGGTTAGTGAGTTATTGAAAATTTCTGAGAAACCTACACTACTCAAAAAGTCGGCAACAGTATTTTCAATCTTATGTGGAATAACTTTAGGATTTGGAGCCAAATTTGACTTCATAAAACTTGGCAACACCACATTATTGTATCCGTAAATTCTTAAGATTTCCTCAATTACATCTACGTCTCGTTGAACATCTACTCTATAAGCAGGGACTTGCAAGGATAAATGACCTGCTTCCTCTCTCAGTATTTTTATGTCCAAGCTCTTAAGGATGTCTCGAACGGCAAATTTTGGTAATACATTCCCTATAAGACCATTAATCTTGCTAAACGTTAACTCAACTTTAAAGTCATCTATAGGATTTGGATAGTAATCCGATACCTCAGAAGAAATATCTCCACCGGCCAATTCTTGAATCAACAGAGCTGCACGTTTTAGAGCAACAACTGTCATGTTTGGGTCAACGCCTCTTTCAAATCGAAAAGAAGCATCCGTATTTAACCCATGCCTTTTCGCTGTTTTACGAACACTAACAGGATTAAAGTAGGCACTTTCTAAAAATACATTTTGAGTACTTTCTGAAACGCCAGATTTTTCACCTCCAAAGACTCCTGCAAGACACATTGGCGCTTTGGAACTGGATATTATTAAATCTTCCGCACTCAACTTTCGTTCAACACCTTCTAAGGTTGTAAAAGATTCACCTTCTGTAGCGGTTTTAACTAAAATTTTATTATCCCCTATTTCGGCTGTATCGAAGGCATGCAGCGGCTGACCTAATTCGTGCAATACAAAATTAGTAACATCAACTACATTATTAATTGGCTTTAAACCAATTGCCTTTAAGTTATTTTGCAACCAATCTGGAGAGGTTCCAACTGTAACATTTGAGATGGATAACCCTGCATATCTAGCACACCTTTCAGCGTTTTGAACATCTACTTCAACAGTTAAATTGTTGTTCTGAGTTTTAAATGCTGAAATATCCGGCATTTCAAGTTTTGCTGTGCCGTTGACGTTCAAGTAAGCTGCTAAATCTCGTGCAATTCCATAATGAGAAGCAGCATCTACTCTGTTGGGAGTTAAACCAATTTCAAATACTGTATCTGAAGTTAAATTGAAGAACTCTGCCGCAGGGGTTCCTACTTTTGCAGTCTCATCCAACACCATAATTCCGTCGTGAGATGCCCCTAAACCAATTTCATCTTCGGCACAAATCATACCTTCAGAAACTTCGCCTCTTATCTTTGATTTTTTTATTTTAAACTCCTTATCTCCATCATAAAGGACCGTTCCAACAGTTGCAACAATTACTTTCTGGCCAGCTGCCACATTTGGAGCGCCGCAAACAATGTCCAGTAATTCCGCTGCTCCTGTATTAATTTTAGTGACTTTAAGCTTGTCAGCATTATGATGTTGCTCGCATGACATTACTTCGGCAACTACTAATCCTTTTAGTCCTCCCTTCACAGATTCAACTTCATTAATCCCCTCCACTTCAAGACCAATATCAGTCAAAATAGTTGAAATCTCATCAATTGATAAATCAGTATTTATATAGTTTTTAAGCCAGTTGTAAGAAATTTTCATTCGCTGTTTTTTACCAAAGCAAAGCTAACATTCAATTGTCAATTGTCACTTATCAATTATCAATTAAATGGCCGCGATTCTTAATTCGTGATTCTTCATTTTAACTTCGACATTCCCAAACCCGAATCTTTCGATCATCTCCTGCACTGAGTAACAAGTTTTCATGTTTTGCCCACAAAATAGCATTAACTGAATGGGTGTGAGCCTTGTCATCGAAACCTTCAAATCGCTTTACTATTGATAGGTTTTCAGGATTCCAAATTTTCACCGTTTTGTCTCTACTTCCTGAGGCTATTAAGTCCAACTCAAGGTTAAACGCCAAGTCGTAAACCGCCCAATTGTGCGCAGCAATACTTTCTTTTTTAACCTGAGCACTTAAGTCAAATTCATGTAAATGAGCATTTTTAGTGCCAATTAACAAACTATTTTTAAAGTATAATACAGAGTTAGCTCCAGACTCTAATCCTTCAATTAAAAACTTCTTACTCCAGTCTACTGTTTTTAAGAGCTGAACAAAACCATCAGCTGAAGCAACGGCTAACTCTCTCCGTTCTTTCGAATAGGCAACTTTTCTATTTTTTCCTTTACCTATTTGAGTTTGAAACAACAATTTAAAATCGGGCACCGACCAAACACTAATACTACCATCGCCAGAGGAAAAAACAACTTCATTCTTCTCTTCAATAAACAAGATATCGAAAATGTAACCCTTATGAATCTTTAAATACTTAATCTCCTTGCTTTCAGATAAATCGATTACATGCACCCCTCCTTCTACTTGACCAATAAGGAGCAGATTTTGAACTTTCAAAAAACATAAACTAACAACCGTGGTTGGTGCTTTAGAAACTACCCTCTCAGCCTCCATGGTCTTTAGGTTCCATCGAATTACAAATTGATCAGATCCTCCTGAATAAAAGATGTGATTTTCTTCTCCTTCACAAATTGCATAAATAGCGGCTTTGTGTTCACTTAATGTACCTTTCTGTTCAAATTCCATTATGATATACTACTCCAATTCGTTTTACCTCTATTTCTATCGTTTAAGTATGCCAAAAGACCTCTATTCTTAAGCAGCGCTAAATTTGAGTCTACCTTTAAAATACCAATTGCAGCTTTCCTAGCTCTTTCAATTAGTTCCCCATCGGTCGCCAAATTTGCTAATTTAAGATTAATTGGAGTCCCACTTTGTTGCGTTCCTCTCAAATCTCCTGGACCCCGTAATTTCAAATCTACCTCAGCTATTTGAAATCCATCATTTGTACCGGTCATCGTTTTCATTCGCAACCTTCCATCGCTCGAAAGCTTATTTCCTGTCATTAATACGCAATATGATTGCTCTCCCCCTCTACCAACTCTGCCTCTTAATTGATGCAGTTGAGAAAGCCCGAACCGCTCGGCGCTTTCAATCACCATTATCGATGCATTTGGAACGTTCACTCCAACTTCAATAACCGTGGTGGAAACCATAATGTTAGTTTCCCCGTTCACGAAACGATCCATTTCAAACTGCTTCACAGCAGCCTTCATTTTGCCGTGAACGATACTCACTTTATATTTGGGGGCAGGAAATCGTCTAAAAATATGTTGATAACCTTCCTCTAACGTCGCGTAATCCAACTTTTCCGACTCTTCTATTAGCGGATAAACAATATAAATCTGTCTTCCTTTTGCGATCTCGGCTTCCATAAATCCAAAAAGACGCAACCTCCTATTCTCGAACCAATGCAAAGTTTGTATTTCTTTCCTTCCAGGAGGAAGTTCATCAATGACTGAAACATCCAAGTCTCCGTAAAGTGTCATCGCCAACGTTCTTGGAATAGGTGTTGCTGTCATTATAAGTACATGAGGCGGAATTGTATTCTTTTTATATAACTTTGATCGCTGCGCCACTCCAAACCGATGCTGCTCATCAATTACAGCTATCCCTAAATTTTTAAATTTCACCTTATCTTCTATTAAGGCATGTGTTCCAATCAAAATATCTAACGTTCCATCTTCTAACTTGGCGTGAATTTCTCTTCGTTTTTTTACTTTCACAGAACCGGTCAACAACTGAACCTCTATATCCATTCCTTGCAGCAACTCTTTTAAGCCTTCATAATGTTGAGTTGCCAAGATTTCAGTTGGTGCCATCAAAGCAGCCTGAAATCCGTTATCGAGCCCCATTAGAATAGACATTAAAGCAACAATAGTCTTTCCACTGCCCACATCACCTTGCAACAAGCGATTCATCTGTTTGCCACGCTTCAAATCTATGCGAATCTCTTTCAAAACTCTCTTCTGAGCTCCGGTTAATTCAAAAGGCAAATTATTGGAATAAAAGCTATTAAATTTTTCGCCTATCGTACCAAAAACAAAGCCTTTCGACTTTTCTAGGTTTACCAATTTAAGCTTCAGCAATTCTAGCTGAATCATGAACAACTCTTCAAATTTAATCCTAACAATCGACCTTTTAAGCAATTCAACTGACGTTGGAAAGTGAATGTTAAACATAGCTGACTCACGATCCAATAAATTATTATCTGCAACAATATCAGAAGGAATGTTCTCCTCCAACTTATACTTCAACTGCGGCAGCAGCGTTTTTAGCAACCTTGAAATATTCTTTGACCCCAAGGTAAATTTGGCCAACTTTTCAGTTGAGGCATAGACCGCTTGCAATTTCGATTGAACTGAATTTTTAAATTCAATTAGCGTTTCCAATTCTGGGTGAACCAGATTAATCTTTGAATTAAAAACATTGGGCTTTGCAAATACAACATACTTTTCACCAACTTTTAAGTTCTTGGCAAAATAAGCAACACCCTTAAACCAAACCAACTCAATGGTTCCCGTCTCATCTTTCAATTTAGCGACAAGTCTCTTTTTAAATTTCAACCCAATCTCTTCTACATGAATAATCTCACCTACCAATTGAACATAAGGTAGATCTCCATTTACTTCGGAAATCTTGTAAAACTTAGTTCGATCTTCGTACCGAAAAGGAAAGTGATGCAACAAGCCAAGATAGGATCGAATACCTAACTCCGAAGCTAATATCTCCGCTCGTTTGGAACCTACGCCTTTCAAGTATTCTATGGAAGTTGATAGAAGTTGACTCATCGAAGACAAAGGTCTATAAAAGTTAGATTTGTTTTCACCGAATGCAACATATTCATTAACATTTAGGCATAAAAAAAACTCGCACCTTTCGGTGCGAGCTTTTTTATATTGAAATAATTATCAGGTACGTTCTTACTTTGAAACCATGAATTTAGAAGTCTTTCTTTCTGATTCTGAATTCAAAATCATAAAGTATACTCCATTTTTTAAATTTGAGACATCAATTTTATTATCAATTGCTGAAACATTTTTCTGTAGTACAACTTGTCCAATAGAATTTGTTACAACTACTTGGTTAACGTTCTCTAAAAGGGAAGCATCAATAGTTACAAAATCATTTGCAGGATTCGGATATACATAGAATGTTGCATTACTTCTGTACTCCATTATGCCTGTAGTTAAATTACCAAAAGAAACATTATCTAAATAATACGTTTCTGTCGCTGCAGGTACAACATTAAAGTTAAAAAATACAGAAACTACATCGTAGGTATTTGCAAAGTTTAAAGCTAACGGATTTGGCGCAGGATTTGAAAAATCAAATGTTAATGTATCCCACCCAACTCGGCTTGTGCTTGCTAACGCTTCTACAAAAATCCCAGCATTCGTTTGATCCTCAACTTTCATCATAACAGGTACTCCACTTGTTGCAGACCATACTCTTGCTTGCATTACTGTGTTAGATGATGCGAAAGGTATTGCCGTTGCTAGAGAAGCAGTACCTAAAGTAGTTCCTGCCCACGATTGAGCTGTTGTAGGCTTATCTACTTGTAAAACTAAGTTTGAAGCGTTTGTTGGGTCGACAACCAAGGTTGAGATATTTCCACCAAAAGCAGTAACAGTATAATTCACATTCGCTGTATCATTCCAATTAATTGGTAAATCAATTTGAGCTTTAGAAGGTCCTGCAGCAGCACCACTAAACCAGACATCGTCGGTATAATACGTTTCCGTTGCAGCAGGTACAACATTAAAATTAAAGAACAAAGAAGCTTTATCGTATGTATTTGCAGGATTAAGCGCTTGGTTATTTGGACTTGGATTAGAGAAGTCAAACGATAATGTATCCCATCCAACTCGACTTGTACTTGCTAAAGTTTCTACAAAAATTGCAGCGTTTGTTTGGTCTTCTACTTTCATTAAGACTTGAATTCCACTTGCAGCAGACCATATTCTTGCTTGTATCACTGTGCTAGAAGCTGAAAAATTAATGGCTGTTGCTAAAGAACTTCCTAGACTAGTTCCTGCCCAAGACTGAGCTGTTGAAGGCTTGTCGGATTGCAAAACTAAATTAGAAGCATTAGTTGGATCAACCACTACCGCTGATACATTTCCACCAAAATCAATTACTGCATAACTAACGTTAGCTGTATCATCCCAATTAATTGGCAAGTCAATTTGAGCTTTAGAAGGTCCTGTAGCAGCGCCACTAAACCAAACATCGTCGGTATAATATGTTTCTGTTGCAGTAGGTACAACATTAAAATTAAAGAACAAAGAAGCTTTATCGTATGTATTTGAAAAATTAAGCGCTTGGTTATTTGGACTTGGATTAGAGAAGTCAAACGATAATGTATCCCATCCAACTCGACTTGTGCTTGCTAGAGTTTCTACAAAAATTGCAGCGTTTGTTTGGTCTTCTACTTTCATTAAAACTGGGATTCCACTTGCCGCAGACCATATCCGTACTTGTATCACTGTACTAGAAGCTGAAAAATTAATGGCTGTTGCTAAAAAACTTCCTAGGCTAGTTCCTGCCCAAGACTGAGCTGTAGAAGGCTTGTCGGATTGCAAAACTAAATTAGAAGCATTAGTTGGATCAACCACTACCGCTGATACATTTCCACCAAAATCAATTACTGCATAATTAACGTTAGCCGTATCATCCCAATTAATTGGCAAGTCAATTTGGGCTTTAGAAGGTCCTGTAGAACCACCGCCTGAAAACGTTACATAATCAATAAAGTAAGTTTCTGAAACTGTCGGACTATTGCCAAAATTAAAAAATACTGCAATCTTGTCGTAAACATTTGCGAAATTAATGGCAGGTGTTCCTCCAACTTGACTTGCAAAATCGAAGGATAAAGTATCCCAGCCTGCCACAGTAGTATTTACCTCTGCTTCCACGTAAATTCCGGCGTTCGCCTCATTCTCGACCTTCATCCTGATTGGCGTTCCAACAACCGAGGCATATACCCTTGCTCTTATAACCGTGTTACCTGCGCTAAATGGAATAGCAGCACTAAGAGAATCATTTCCTAATACCACGCCTGCCCATGTTTGAGCACCAACAGGCTTAATCACTTCCAAAGCAATATTTGCAGCGTTTGTTGGATCTGCTGCTAAGTAAGCAGTATCGTTTCCAAATCCAATTACGGTATAATCTACGTTTAAAGTATCGTCCCAAGTAATAGGCAAAGAAATTTGAGCCTTTTGACTCATCCCAACAAGACATGTTGCCGAGAAAAATAAAGAAAGTATAATTTTTTTCATGAGTTTTTTGTTTAATAATTTAAACAATAATACGAAGAAATAGTAAAATAAACCATAAGTAGGTAAAAAATATTTTAACTCCCACAAAAAAAGCACCTTGTATTTCTACAAAGGTGCTCTTCCCTATACTTAAAACCACTATTTATCTCTTATTTCTGAAAAACTCTAACGTAATCGACAAACATGTATTGCGGGAACAGCGTCAAACTATTTGGGGATCCCGGCCAATCACCGCCAACTGCAACGTTAAAGATTAAGAAAAAACTATTTTGAAATTCGCTCAAATCTGCAGGTCGTATATCTAGTGTTTTATACTTTATGTCATCCCGGAACCACTCAATCTTCTGACTATCCCATACAATAGAAAAAACATGGAATTCATGGGCAAACGTGCCATTAGATAAGCGGTTGCTACCACCAGATAAAGCTCGTGAGCCATTAAACTCCCAATGTGCAGTGCCATGCACCTCATTATCAGTGTCGTCTCCTCCAACAAGTTCCATGATATCTATCTCTCCGCAAGAGGGCCATCCTACAGAAGATATATTATCTCCAAGCATCCAAACTGCAGGCCAAAGACCTTTACCGAATGGAAGCGAAGCTCTAATATCAACTCGACCGTATTGAAAGCTTTGCTTGTTCTGAGTCGTTATTCTGGAGGAAGTGTAGCTACTCGCATTGAAAAATTCTTTTTTCGCCTGTATTGTTAATATTCCGTTGCTTACAGATGTATTTTCTTGACGGTAATACTGCAATTCATTATTTCCCCAACCACCATTTCCTGTTCCAATTTCATAATTCCAGTCTGTCGTGGACAGAGCGCTACCATTAAATTCATCATTCCAAACTAAGTTATAATCCATATAAGACAAGGGTGTTACATAACCTGTTACAGGCGGCACCCCATCATTAGTTGGCCTGCCCACGAAAACATTTACGGTTTCATTCTTTTCAATAAAACCGGCGGCAGTTGTGTGTGCTTTTATGTTAATGTTAAATTCACCAGAAGCTCTGTATTCATAACTAGCAAATCCATCATTTGACTCTTTTGCAATGGTATTGCCTGGCTCAGTAAAAGTTATGACAAAATAGTTTGCATTTGTAGCACTTGCCCTAACAGAAACGAGACCCTCAGTAGTGGTATCTAACACTACCTCAACTTGCAGATTTGAAGGTAAAACTAACTCCGCAGCAGATTCATCTTCTTCACAGCCTGTATAGGCAAACATTGCACCTATAAAAAAAACAAATAAAAATTTCTTAATCGTTTTCACAGTTCATTATCTTGTTATATCATCAATGTAGTACGTATCTGTGCTTGACGTATTCCAACCAGGAAACAAAACTAGTTTGTCATAAACTCCAGAGGAGGAACCGGTAAAGTCTGCTTCATAAATAATCCAGGCCGGAGTTGCTGTGCAAGTAATATCTACCTCAATATTATTCTGAGCGTCCGACTGATCTTCTATTTTAAATTTAAAAACACCTCCAGATGGAGCGAACAGCTTGAACTTAATTTTTCCATTTATTGAAAAATCCAATTTAGCATCCAAATCAACCGAGATTCCCGCATCAGTGCTAGAACCGTGAACAGTTTCTAGTACTCTACTACTTGTATTATTTCCAAATGCAACAGGGTTATTTATTACTGCAACTGAGCTGCCATTAAAACCCGCAAAGGAAGGCTCTGTGGTTTCAAAGTCCATCGGCAATGAAAACCCTGTTGAGCCACCACCTCCTCCACCGGAAGCAGGTGTTGATCCTCTAGGAATAAGTCTGATATACCATCTTAAAGCTGCGTCATTATTATCTTCGTAGCTAAGGTACATACTATTTTCTGTCAGTCTAATTACCTTATACGTATTAACTCCTGTATTGTAACCTAAAAAAGAATTACCCGAAACGGTTAAAGTTGTATCCTCTCCTGCATCAAATTTTAACAACCAAGATTCTCCCAATTGGTCAGGAAACGGGGCGCTTAAATCTCCAACACCTGGATCATATGAACCTGGAAATGCTGCGCTTTGCTTCCCGTTTAAATAAACGATGCCTTGTGTAATCATGTCAAAATTAAATGCTTCAATTTTAAACACATACCTATCATCGTAAAAGCTCGCTCCAACTTTTTCGTTGATACCTGCACTGTAAAAATTTGATGTGTCTCCAAAAGCAGGGTCTATTGGGTTTGGTCCAACACCAAAATGACCTATGGAAGCAGAATCTATTGCCCAAGCTTTCCCATTTAAACTATCTACCCCACCTGTTAAGTATGTAAACAATGGATCACTTAACAACGAAAAATCATCGTTGATAATTACCACATCTTGGGAAGTGCTAGCACTTCCCCCCTGACTAAATATCGTTAATTGAACAGTGTAGATTCCTTTCCTTGGATATGTTCCGGTACCTGTGGACCCTTCCGCACTTGTCCCATTACCAAAATCCCAAACTGCAACAACATCTGATCGAACAGCTTTAAAGTCAATAATATTTGATGTGACTACAGATTCCACAAAAGTAAATTCTGCATCCGCTTCCGTAGGTGCTTCACCCAGAACAGGTTCATCTTCTTTACAAGATGAAAATGCAAGTAAAACAATTGTGATGAGAAATAAAATATTTTTTTTCATGTTCTTAGTTTTTAATACCCTTGATTTTGACTCCAATTCCCTCCTGCTAGAGAGATTTCGATTTCCGGAATTGCGAATAATTCATGTTTTCCTGTTTGAAAACCGTTAATAGATGAGGCTGCTTGACCTGTTCTTACCAAATCGAAAAAACGATGACCTTCACCCGAAAGTTCAGATCGTCTTTCTGACCATATGGCATCCGTCAAAGTCTGTCCACCTGCGTTTACAGATGTTAGATTCACCCGCGAACGAACTTGATTTAAATACACCAACGCTTGACCGTCATTGTTAGATCTATTGTGAGCCTCTGCCGCCATTAACAAAACATCAGCAAAACGAATTACAATGTTGTTTACAGGACTAGTTAAATCATTATCAGGCAAGCCAAGTTCAGCTTGTTTTTTAATGTATTTGTTGTTGTATAGACCTGTATGTCCACCGCCACCGACTGCATAACTAATGGCTCCTGGATTGGTTTGTTGACTTATAAAAGAATCAATATCTAGAACTGTTGCGTTTCTTCTGATATCATCAGCAGCTTCAAAAGAAGCATAAAGGTCTTGAGTTGGCAAATTGTAACTGTTGCCATCTGAATAAATAGGACCGTCATACTGGCGAATACCTTGAAATCCAGGAGCTGCATTCCCCTCTAAACAAATCAAACAACCATAGCCACCACCTTCTAATCCACTGTATTGTATATCGAATACTGCTTCTGAGTGGCCTTCATTACCAACTGTAAATAGACTTCTAAAATCTGAGATTAATTGGTACTGCATGGAGTTGATCACTTGATCTAAACTTGTAGCACTTTCAGAAAATTTATTTTGATACAACTGAACTTTCCCAAGTAAGGCCAACGCTGCCCATTTATTTATTCTGCCTTTTACCGGATTGACTGGATTCAAAGTAACAGCTGCAAAGTTTAAATCTGTCTCAATCTGAGCGTAAACCTCGACTTTACTGCTTCGCTTAATTTCTGTTACCTCATCTGCTCCGAGTCTTTTATCTATCACTAAGGGAACATCTCCAAAGTACTTCACCAATTGAAAGTAGTAATATGCTCTTAAAAAGGTCGCTTCTGCTATAATTTGATTTTTACCTTCAAAATCAATATTATCTTTATTTTCTAAAATAAAATTAGCACGACTGATCCCTGCATAGTTCCATTGAAATACGTTTCTCAATTCTACATTTACTGCTCCATGTGTCATCGCTTCAATTTCATGCAATCCTTGCGAATCAGTTACACTTTCCCCGCCCGCAATTGAGTTATCTGAAGCAATTTCACCGATCCATATGTTTATAAAAGACCCTTGTAATAAATCATATGCTCCTATCAGCGCTAACTCATAATGAAAGGGTTCGGTAAAATAGTTATCTGCATCTTGACTAAAAGGAGGCTCTAATTCCAAGAACTTCTCACAAGCCGTTAAAGAGAAGAGGAATGTGATTAAAACTATTCCGAAATTTTTGTAATTAAACTTTTTCATCTTTCTTAAAATTTAAAATTAAATCCACCCATAACCGTTCTAGCTTGAGGATAAAAACCATAATCAACTCCTGCTGCCAAAGCTCCTCCAACTGAACCTATCTCAGGATCAAAACCTCTATATTTAGTGACTGTTAGGAGGTTATTAATTGCCACATAAAATCGAATGGAATTAGATTTTATTTTTTTCGTTAATTTTTCAGGTAAGGTATATCCAATTTGGATGTTTTTTATTCTCATAAAGGCTCCATCTTCAACAAAATAGTCTGAAAACTCACCATTCCTATTTGCCTCTGTTGTCAATCTCGGGTTTTCGGTAGACGTTCCCGAGCCTACCCAACGGTTAATTACGTAATCTAATTGATTTGCGTATGGCTGCTGACGTTCATAGTTTCGAATAATCTGCTGACCAACTGCAGAAAAAATATTCATAGAAAAGTCAAATCTTTTGTATTCTGCACCTACGTTAAACCCGAAAGTAAAGTCGGGAATTGCAGACCCCAAATTCTTTCTGTCAGTGTCATCATTAAAACTAATTACTCCATCTCCATTTTGATCTACATATCTTAAATCTCCAGGCTTTGCTCCTGATTGAACAACTGTCGCACCATCGATTTCAGCTTGAGACTGAAAAACACCATCTGTTTCCAATCCGTGAAAATAACCAATGGCAAAACCTTCTTCAAATCTAGTTGCAATTCCGCCTCCAACTCCAAAAGCTGCACCCGGAATAAATTCAACCCCATCAGGAGTTTTTAAAACTTCATTTTTCAAATAGGTCGTGTTAAAATTGATATTGAATTTGAACTCCTTTTTTCGATCTGAGTAATACGCCAATTCTAATTCTACTCCTGTGTTAGAGACATCGCCCGCGTTAACAATTGGAGATTGACCTCCCGGACCCGTTGTCCCTAATACAGCAGAAACCTGCGGTTGGAATAATAAATCTTGAGTATTCTTAATAAAATAATTTGTTGTAATGTTAAAGTTATCTCCTATTACAAGGTCCAATCCCAAATTAAATTGGCGAGTACTTTCCCATTTCAGATCGGGATTAGAAGCTCTACCAATTGCAACCCCTTGAACAATTACATCATCGAATACATACACTCCCTCTCCATCCAACTGAGCTCTATATGCGAAATTTTGAATTTGATCGTTTCCAGAAACGCCATAACTCGCTCTTAACTTTGCAAATGTTATTCTTTCAAATTTGAAGAATTCTTCCTCAGAAATTAACCAAGCTCCTGAAATAGTTGGAAAAGTTCCGAACCTATTGTTAGGTCCAAATTTTGAAGATCCATCTCTTCTGATTATAATCGAAGCTAAATATTTTGATTTATATCCATATTCTCCTCGGAAAAAAGTTGACAACAAGCGTTCCTGGTATTCAAAAGAACCTGTGTTGTTCAAAAATCCTCCCGGAGCTAAATTTGCAGAGATATCAGCAAATTCTAGTGAATTTCCAGGTATGTTAAAAGCTGACCCATTTAATTGGTCTCCACTTCTCTTGAAGACTGAAACACCGAACGTTCCTTTAACGGAATGATCATCATTAAAGATTCGATCATAATTCAAATAACTCTCAGCATTTAAATCTATGTAAGTAGATCTTGATTCAAAAACACTTGCTCCTCTTTCTATGAAAACACTATCAGCGATTTCAACTCTAGTAGGATCTAGATTAGCGTTCAACGCAGTATTTTGTGCTTTACCCGGCCCGTACCATACCAATGGAGAAAACGCCTTAAAATCGACTGCAGCATAATTATAATTCAACCGATTTGTAAGAGTAAAATTGTCGTTAATTTTAAATACAAGTTCTTCCTTACCAACAATTTTATTGGTACTTGATAAATTTTCAGTGTTATTTATTTGTGCTAAGGGGTTGATAATATCACTCACCTCCTCCAAGTAAGAGTAGTTCCCATCTGCCGTTTTTACGGGCTCATTTGGGAAGGCATTAACTGTATTGTATAATACAGACCCAATTCCATTTTCAGCTAGTGTACTCCTTTTTTCGCGAGTATATAAAATAACTGAATTCAACGTAAATTTGTCATTCAGTTGATTTCCTAAATTTAAACGTGCGTTGTACCGTTCAAAGTTAGATTTATCCCCCCCCACGATGCCATCCTGTGTAAAATAGGTAGCACCTGCAGAATATGTTGATTTTTTATTTCCCCCTAAAACAGAAAAGTTATAATTCTGCATTAATGCTGTTTGGAAAACCTCGTCTTGCCAATCAGTTCCTTCACCTAAGGCTGTATTAGTAAATGGCAAAGCCTGTCCAGATGATCCAAACGTTTCATTCTTAATGATGGCATACTCTGTTGCGTTTAATAAATCTAATCGTCTCGCAGTATTTTGAATACCCATATAAGAACTAAATTCAACCCGTGGAGGTGAGTTGATGGAACCTTTCTTTGTTTCAATGATAATTACCCCATTTGCAGCTCTTACGCCATAAATACCGGCAGTTGCATCTTTCAAAACATTTATAGATGCAATGTCTGAGGGGTTCAAAGCATTCAATCCTTCTGAGTCGTAAACAACTCCATCAACTAAGATGAGAGGATCGTTGTCGCCAAAAGTAGATAAACCTCTAATTCGTATGCTCGACGCTCCACCCGGGGAGCCCGAATTAGTGTTAATAGCAACTCCGGATACCTGACCTTGAAGTGCCTGATCAACTCGTGGCACTTTTAGTTTTTCTACATCATCACCGCCCACCTGACTTGTTGCACCAGTTA
>CAJJAT010000024.1 GCA_905182175.1 Flavobacteriales bacterium UBA1494
ATTGTTTACATTTCCGGAAATATCTAACCAAGTAGCAACAGCGTCATTGTCATTTAGTCCCATTTGGTTGGCATCAAGCCAAACAATATTGTTTAAAGCTGACCCAACTCCAGCGGGACCGGTTTGAGTTAGAGACGGTGAGTTTGTAATGAATGAAGCATCAAACCCCGAACCATTAAGTGTTGCATTGGATTTAAATTGTACAAACATCGCGTTTGAGCTAGAGGTTATATTTACTGGTATTGAATTTCCGCTAAACTTGCCAATTAACTGAGCATTGATATTTGCCCCATCGTATACAGTAACTGTATCATAAATTGCCTCGATGTCAAAAGCAGAAAAACTAAGTGTCACACTTCCTGCGACAGGTGTTATTAACCATGCACAAGTTTGGTTATTAACGTAGTCCAATCCTGGTCCACTGCCGTCATCAAATGAGCCAGTATTTGTGGTGAACGTAGTCGATGCAGAGCACGGTGGACCTGGAGCTTGACCGAAATCAAAACTTACAGCGCCTCCAACTGTTTCTACAATATTTCGTATTTGTAATCCTGTATTCCCTAATAAATAGTTTTGCGCACTAGGGTTGGAATTGTCATCAAAGATTATCAGATTCGATGTTCCCGGAAACAAATCGCCGGGATCGCCACGGTTTACTTTATTGTCTAAATCATTGTTGCCGTCGGCCTCTTCCAAATCAACACCTTTTAGACTTCCATTAGCATTAACACTATTTCCTGAAGAATTGGTTTTTGTTGTGTTAATGTGCCAGATGGCTAATCCATGTCCCGGTAAATCAGAATCTTTCCCGGTTAATTGCCTATTTTCTATCAAAAAATATTCATTAGATAAAGAAGTATTGACTCTTAATATTTCATCTCTAGAAGTGCTAGATGGATTTAAAGAGTAGCTTCCAGTATTTCCGATAGTTATGTTTTGAGGAGTATCCCATCCTAATTCTTCTTTACACCAAGCAGAAAAGTTTGAAGGTCGATTTGAATTTCCGGAATATGAACCTGCCGCCATTAACCCCCAATTTCCAATGCCTTCTGAATCTCCATTTGTATTGTCTGTATCATACAAATCCGGTAGGCCTAAGTTATGCCCAAACTCATGGCAGAAAACTCCAATTCCAGAAATACTTTGGTCGGCTGCACTTCTTGTTTCAGGGTTAATCATGTAGTCGTTAATTGTTACTCCGTCGTAAAAGGCGGCACCTAGATTGCCTCCATTTAATACCCACCTGTGAGACCAAATGTACAATCCTGATTGAGCACCAATTTCTGCTCCCGGTCCTGAGTGCACACTTAATATTCCATCAACATCGCCATCTGAATCGTTATCATATAAAAGAAAGTTAGTGCCTGCAACTTCAGCGGCATCCACTGCTTCTCTTACTAAATCTGCAGCCCTATCATCACCACTATCTTTTGCATAATATTGAAAATTATTAGCAGCCCTATACCAACCTTTTACGTCAACGGTCACTGTTAGTTGACCTCCTGAACTAGTTTCGTAGAAAGCTTTAAAGCTTCCATCTCCGGCACGATAGTTGGCTCCGTAAAGTAAGCTGTCGAAATCAGATTTTGGGATAACGTTCTGCAGATCTGGATAATCAATTAGTAACGCTAAAACTCTTATATTTCCGCTTGTAGGGAAGGTTTTATTCTGGAGATGTGCATTGACTTGATTTAAAATAGAATTTTTTAATAAGTTTAGTCTTGGCTTTAGCGATTTAGTAACGGTGGAGATGAATTTTAGCTCTAGTGAACTTCTAATAAAAGGATTAGATGCTATAATTCCGCTTGGGACTAGGTTTCCATTTTGCGTGTTAGCGTATTCGTAGTTTCCTGCTGCATTTCTAACAATTGTATACCCGTCAACCGTTTCCGTCCAATGATTGTTTAAGTTTCCTTTTCCAATTACTGTTATGGACATTCCATTAGGTTGTGTAAGTATCAAAGATTCAGGAGAAGAAACACAACCGGAAGGTAGAACTGTGGAGATATCTTGAGCAACTAATTTATTTTGAATTAAATATAGTGCTGATGCAAGAATTAAAATCTTGATTAATGATGAAATCATTTTAATAATATTTACGATTGTATTTAAAGTAAATATAGCTATAAAAATAAAATATTTTCCGAAAACAAACTATCTAATCATTGGCTGCGCCCTTTAGGCTATCGAATTTAACGTTTGGATAAAAAGAGGTGAGTTGCTTAATTAAATTATTCATAAAGAATGTACGGACATTTTAAAACGCCTCATATCCTCAGATAATTATTGGCTTCTGGAGCCTCATCCTGAAAGAAGAAAATACAAACTATTGTGTTTTCTTCCGGATCAGGTTACTATAAATTCAAAGGAAAAGTTTATCCAAATTAATGGGATCCTTAATTGAGCTTATTTTTCTTCTGTAATTAAATGTTTCACTACCGTAATATTTTTTTGAGAGTAGAAAGTCTAGGTACAGTTTATCTCCAAATTTATAGCCTTTTATTTCATTCGTAAAATTCCCATCTTTGTCAGCTGCGGTTGTGTAAAGATCAGTTATATACAGGATATTGGATGCTACAACCTCGATATACGAAATCGGTTTTCCCGATTTAGAGTTGACAATGTTTCCGTTAAAAACCACCTGTTTTCTTGTCTTTTTTAGTGCGTTACTTAGTTCTTTTGCTAAACTGCTTTTAGATGTTTTCTGATTCTTTTGTTGCGTAACGGTTGACTCCATATCTACAATCTCGAACCTAGTTTTTCTATTCATGCTGTGTTCCTTTTTAGAGTAGAAAACTTCGGTTAAACACCTATTTGTCAATTGCTTTTATCCAGACTTCACTGAAGTTATTCTCGAAGCACCTATTACGTTAGTAATAAGGTAATTTTGACTTGAGTTGGCTCTTTTTTGGCATAAAGTTAAGGTTGTGTCGGTCCCTAGCTCTTGAATCAGTAGGAGAGTTGTATTCAATTTTAATGTTTGGTTGTCTATTAATAACACGCATCACTTTGTTCAATTCTCTAGCTGAATCTTTTCTGATTTTTGATTTATCTGAATCAAAATAAATAGGGTAAAGGTTCGCTGCTTTGCTAATTTCTACTTCTGCTGCAGCCTCCGTTAATTTTATCTTTTTCAGATATTCTTTCAAGTCAATGGTTCCATTTTCGGTTAACTTCTCTATAAAGAGAAACGACTTTAATATATAGTCCTCTTTTTTAAGGTAAGCTTCGAAGAAAAGGAGTTCGTTTAGTTGGTACCCGAAGACACTATCTTTAAACGTTCCATAGGCATTAGTAATTTCTAAATTTTATTACCCGCGTTAAATGTATCTTTTATAATAATCCTAATATTCGGTAATTAAAAGAAATGTACCTGAAGTAGGATCTCCCGGTACCTATCAAATTCGCAATAAGGAGTCGGAAG
>CAJJAT010000025.1 GCA_905182175.1 Flavobacteriales bacterium UBA1494
TGAACATCGTATTTGTAGGAAGCAGAGGAAATGGATTTACAAGTGACATGTCTATTGATGACATTCGCTTAGACTTTTTGGTTGGTGTAAAAACAATCGCTTCTGAGTTAGGAGGAATTTCTGTCTATCCAAATCCATCAAATGGATTGTTCACATTGAATATCGAAACTCTTGAAAGAGAGAACTTCAATGTAACTGTAAGAGATGCGCGAGGACGAAATGTATATACTGAGGACTTAAATGTGAACGGTAGATATAAAGACAACCTTGACTTTACATCTTTCACAAAAGGCATGTACTTTATGATTATTCAGAGTGAAACTGGAATGAAAGTTGAAAAACTGATCATTCAATAAGTAAGTATTTAGATATTTACTTATTAATATCGTATTTACTATGGTTTCTTGTTTTTTGAACAAGTAGCATGTAAATCCCTCCGAGGCAACTTGGGGGGATTTTTTATTAATAGCTATTAATAAATACGAATTCGTTTGCGATCTAAAGTTTGAACGTGCCTAGATTAAGTTAGTTGAATTTTTCTAGTGTCGTGGAGAGTGTGCTCCAGTCTTTATATGAACGAAGACCCTAAATGGGATGCATGGGAGTTTAGCGAGGCTGAAAGAGACGATTTACTAGATCTATTTTTGAAAGTGTTTGATTTGGTGAGATTCACGTATTTTATGAAATCTTCATTGCTCCGTGTATTGGTAATTATTTTTTTATTTTGAAGATATTCTAACTGGATGTAACTTATTTATAGTATAGTCTGACATGGGGAATGAATGACTAGGTTTTTTGTGTAGTAGATTTAAATTAAAGAGTATGAAAAAGGTTGTTTGGCAGTTTTCATTGGTGTCAGGTATCTCAGTATTCTCTAAAGAGTTTACTACAAATAGTATTGAGAACTTTATGTTGAGAGCGGGATTTAATAGTTCAATCCTTTTGGTTTTTGTTGCCGGTAAAGAAGGATGCAAAGTTGAATTAGACGTGCCAATATACAAGTGTCTAGGTGCCACATTCACGTAGTATAAACATATGATGTACTTAGATTATTACGAAGAAGTTATGCGAGCTCAATTATCAATTTTGTTCTGCAGTGATGAATTACACTGTCCTTGAAAAATAAAAGGGGCCAATTTATGGTTTGGCAGGTTTGGATGTGGAAAGAGTGAAATAAAAAGAACTTGGAATAATCTCATTTACTAATTTGGGCTTACATCATGGGGGAGGTCATGCTAGAGTGGCAGACAATCATTTAGAGGTAGGATTGTTTATTGATGTTTTTGTTGGCGTAAATGTGGTTTATAATCTGAATGAAAGTTTTCAATCGAATTATTTTAGCCGTCTGAACACTTTGGGAGCCTTTCGAAACAGTTTAAGCTTGAGCTATATGTTTAATGTTAAAGACGAGCAAAAGAGAAGGTATTACGAATAAGCTATCCTTGAAACTCCACTAACTTCATTTCTTCACCATTCCAAATACCAAAAGTATTATAATTAATCCATTCACCTAAGTTTATGTAAGAGGAGCTTTCTCCAACCTTCACATTTAGAGGTAGATGGCGGTGGCCAAAAATGAAATAGTCAACGTGTTCTTTAGTTAAATGATTTTTGCAATACTGAACTAAAAATTCGTTGTCATCGCCCAAGTACTTTTCCTCTTCTCCGCGGTTCGCCTTACGACTGAGGCCACTCCAATAATTAGCCAGACCTATTCCTAGGTTGGGGTGCAGGCGGGCAAATAACCACTGGCAAATAGGGTTAGTAAATACTTTTTTAATAAATTTATAACCATGGTCTCCTGGGCCTAAGCCATCCCCATGACCTATTAAGAATTGTTTCCCATCAAAGGTTTTAGAGATCGGCTCTCGATGCATAGTAACGCCTAGTTCTTGTGGCAAGTAGTCGAACATCCACATGTCGTGGTTCCCAATAAATACATGGACCGCAATACCCGAATCACAGATTTCTGCAATTTTTCCTTGTAAGCGAACGAATCCTTTAGGAATAGCTTTTTTATACTCGAACCAAAAGTCGAATAAGTCGCCTACTAAATAGATTTCGCTTGCGCTAGCTTGAATGCTTGCTAGCCATCGTACAATACGATCTTCACGGATTCTGCTCTCTTCATAATTTGGAGCGCCCAAATGAAAGTCGGAAGCAAAATAAATATGTTTGTTTTCGGTAGTCAAAAGTTAGTCAAGCACTTCGGCTAATTTTTGTTGCAATGCAGCACCTCTTAGATTTTTGCCAATTACTTTTCCTTCAGCATCAATTAAAACTGCAAAAGGAATGCTTGAAACACCATAATCTTTAGCGGCCGCAGATTGCCAAAACTTTAAATCGCTAACGTGCGTCCACGTTAAATTGTCTTGGGCAATTGCACTCACCCAGGCATCTTTGCCTCGATCTAAAGAAACTCCGAAAACTGTAAAACCCTTGTCTTCGTATTTTTTGTAGGCAGCTACTACGTTCGGGTTTTCTCTTCTGCAAGGTTTACACCATGATGCCCAAAAGTCGATTAAAACAACCTTTCCTCTCAAAGAGGATAAAGCAACTAGGTTTCCGTTTGGGTCTGGTAAATTAATTTCAGGAACCTCGGAGCCAACACTAAACTTACTAATGGTTATCACCTTGGTATGAAAATTTGAATAAAAAGGAGACATGGCATGTTTTTCTTTTAACGCTTGGTCAACCTTCACATAATAGTCAGTTTCGGTCTCCGGCATTTGCTCAATAACTGCCAAGTTCGAAAAGGAGGAAGGATTTTTATCAATTAGTGCTTTTAGGATAGTTATTTTCTCTCTTTCAGAGGTCGCAAACCGAGCTCTTAATAGCGCAAGCATTGAATCTTGTTGCGGGGTATTTGCGTACTGTTGAAATTCTTTCTCCATCGCTTGGCCTTGCATGGCATTTGTTCTTAAGAAATCATTTAGGTCTCTCATTTGAACAGCGTCTACAGTGCCTTCTATGTTCATGTCAACTAGCTGATTAATATCTCCTGATATGGTAACTGTTTCTCCTGAAGCTAATGGGGTAATTAGGGAAAAGTTGTCACTAATTGTTATTCTGTAAAAACCTTTCATTCTTGGTTTGTAGTCAAATGAAAATGTGCCATCGGCATTTACAAGTGCGGTATCTACAGGTCCTGCTTTTGGCTGTAAAAGGTCAATTAAATACAATGCAGGGACAGTTAAACCTGAAATTGTCCCTTTTAGAATAGGTTGTTCTTTATTTGCTGCTCCGCTGCCACACGCTAAAAATAGAATGCTGACGCAAAAGCTAATGGATATTATCTTGTTTCTGATCATGATCTTATTGTTCTAATTTTTCTCTTAATAAATTGCTTGTTACCTTAGGGTCTGCTTTGCCTTTCGATGCTTTCATTACTTCTCCCATAAATAAACCTAATAAATTTTTATTGCCGGCTCTAAATTCCTCAACTTTTGCAGGAAATTTAGCGATGGCCTCGTTAATAAAACCTTCTAAGGCTTCGGTATCACTTTCTTGTATCCAGTTATTTTTTTCAGCTAATGTTTTTGCAGAAAGCTCTGGGTGCTCCACAAGTGCTGGAAAAACTTTTTGATTTGCAATTGAATTGTTAATTGCACCGCTTTCGATTAAATCAATTAATTCAGCAATATGCTTCGGCTTAAGCGGAAATTCTTTTATTTCTAAAGCGTTTTCGTTCAGGTAGGATTTTACTGCTCCCATCATCCAGTTAGCTGCTGTTTTATAACTTTTAGTTAAACCAATTAACTCCTCGTAAAATAAAGCAAAGTGTTTTTCTTCCGTCAATACTTCAGCATCGTAATCTGAGAGTTTTAGTGCAGAAGTATATTTTTCTTTCAACTCTTTTGGTAGTGCCGGTAATGTTTCTTTGACATCAGAAACATAGTTTTTTCCCACAAATACTGCCTGTAAGTCTGGTTCTGGGAAATAGCGGTAATCGTGTGCCATTTCTTTACTCCGAAGGGTTCTTGTTTCACCTGTTACGGCGTCAAAACCCATAGTTTCCATTTTAATTACTCCACCAGCTTCCAACACTTCTACTTGTCGCTTGGCTTCAAATTCAATGGCTCTAAAAACATTTCGAATTGAGTTTAAGTTTTTAGTTTCTGTGCGCTCACCAAATTTAGGAGCACCCTTTAGGCGCATTGAAACATTTGCATCGCAACGCATAGAACCTTCTTCCATGTTGCCATCACAAACTTCTAGGTAACGCACCAATTGTCTTACTTCTGTTAAGTAGTCGTAAGCTTCTTGTGCAGATCTAATGTCTGGTTCAGATACGATCTCTAAAAGCGGAACTCCCGCTCTGTTTAAATCTATGAGCGTATGGAATGGGTCTAAGTCATGTATACTTTTACCAGAATCTTCCTCCATGTGAATTCTGGTAATTCCTATATCCTTTGTCCCTTTGCCAACCTTAATAGTGATTTTACCACCTGTGCAAAGTGGGGTTTTGTCTTGCGTGATTTGATAACCCTTTGGTAAATCGGCGTAGAAATAGTTTTTTCTTGCAAATTGATTTTCGTAGGTAATATCAGAACCAACAGCCAACCCCAAACGAACACCATATTGCAAGGTATTTTCGTTGAACTTTGGTAATGTTCCCGGGTGGCCTAACGTAATAGGATTTACATGGGTGTTGGGTTGAGCGCCAAATTCTGATGAATCGGAAGAATAGGCTTTGCTTTTTGTTAGTAATTGAGCGTGAATTTCAAGCCCAACAACTAATTCGTATTTGTCGTAAATTTCTTGTGCTAACATGTGCATCAAAATTACCAATATTCATGGCGCTTTTAATGTTTGGGAGTATCTTAAATCCTCAATTTAAGTTAAGAAGTGGATACCGAGATTTATTTTTGACTGTTTAAAGAAAAATCCCGTAACACACCGAGGTTCCATTCCCTAAATTGGATAGCATCCACAGACCTATGAATTAAGAATAATTCGCAGTCCTGTCAGATGCATAAGATGGTTTTTGGCACTGTGAAGAACCAAGTTTTATTTTTTTAAAAGGGAGAAGTTGAGCTAACGTTAATAATATCCCATTATCGTGCTATCTTTAAGGAATATTCAGAGCCTAAAAACTTTACCATTTCCTTGAATAGGGTACTAAACTTTGGACCGGCTTTCGCTGCTACTTCCTGTACTTCTTTGTGAGAAATTTCAACAATTTTACCTTCCACTCCTAAGTCAGAAATTACAGAAACACCAAAAACTTTCATGCCACTGTGAACTGCAACTATTGTTTCTGCGGTAGTTGACATTCCCACCGCATCAGCCCCAATTACTCGAAAGTATTTATATTCGGCAGGAGTCTCATAGGTAGGTCCTGTAGTTCCGGCATATACACCGTAGTGTAGACCTAAATTATGAGTAGCGCTAATTTCTTTCGCTTTTGCTATCAGCACTTTCGAATATGGTTCACTCATGTCGGGGAAACGGGGACCTAATTCGTCGTAGTTTCTTCCCCGCAGGGGATTGTCAGGGAACAAATGCAGGTGGTCAGTTAGCACCATCAGATCACCAATTTTTTGAGCTGGATTAAGTCCTCCACTGGCATTTGATAAAAGCATGTTCTCAACTCCTAGCGCTTTAAATACACGAACAGGAAATGTTGTTTCATTTAAGCTGTACCCTTCGTAATAATGAAATCGGCCTTGCAAAGCAATGACAGGAACGCCTTCTAACGTTCCTAATATTAACTTCCCTGAATGTCCTTCAACTGTTGAAACAGGAAAGTTTGGAATTTCGTCATAGGCTAAGGTGCATTCAGCAACAATTTCTTCACCCAGGTTACCGAGACCAGAACCTAAAATAATTCCAATTTTAAAATCTAAACCTGTTTTGCTTTTTATAAAATCAGCTGATTTTTGAATACGATCTAACATAATTATCTATTTCTTCAGAAAAACTTAATTCTTGGTGTTCGTGAAATTTTATGGTAATGGGTATACTAAATACAGGAACGTCATTAAATTGAGAAGCATCAAATTTTACAGCATCCTTTTCAGTAATTACAAGTGCACGTTTTTGACTTAATAAGTTGTCTAATTTGGTTTTAATTGTTTTGTAATCTTTCGCTTTAAAGTAATAATGGTCCTTAAAAGAGAGATGTTGAACTTCTTTTGCAGACCTCTTAAGGTGAAGGATTAAGGATTCAGGATTGGCAATGGCGCTAACTAGCAATACAGCTCTTGTCGTAAATTTATCCTTTTCTTTATACAGCTCTATTGCAGTTCTATTGAGTGGTATTGCCTTTTTATAATTGATGTAAGAGAAAAATACTTTTTGGTAATCCTGTGGGTTTAAACTTTGCGAAATTCTACGAATCTCTAGCGGGGAGAGCACAGAAGGACTCTTTGTAACTATAATTATGTCTGCTCGTTTTGCCCCCGATTTCCATTCTCTTAACCTGCCAGATGGTAAAATAAGATCGTCTTTGTAAAGTTTGCTGTAATCGGTTAGTAAAATGTTTAAACCTGGTTTTACACTTTGGTGCTGAAAAGCATCATCTAGAACAATTATTTGAGGTGGGTGATCAAGTTTTCGAAGTTGTCTGATTCCTTCTTTTCTTTTTTCGGCTACTGCAACATGAATGTCGTCGAATTTCTGAAAAATTTGAAAAGGTTCGTCTCCAATTGAATTAGCGTTATCACCGGCCGTGGCTAACTTATATCCCTTTGTTTTTCGGCCATATCCTCGACTCAAACTAGCAAGTTTAAATCGCTTTCTTAAGTGTGATATAATATATTCAGCATGAGGGGTTTTTCCTGTTCCACCAACACTTAAATTACCTATACTTATTACAGGAAAGGGATATTCTTCTGAAGAAAAGAGACCTATGCCAAACATGAAGTTGCGCAATAAAATAGCTAGCCCATACAACAGTGAAAAGGGTAATAAAATAAATTTTAACAGTGAATCCACTTTTGGTATTGGTTTAGAGTGCAAAACTCCTTATTTAAGTTAAATTTATGGCTCTAAATGAATATTATATATGAACATTTCAGCAATTATAGAGCAATTAGAAACATTAGCCCCACTTTCACTACAAGAATCTTACGATAATTCAGGTTTAATTGTGGGAGATTGTAACGCAAATATTAATTCTGCATTACTCTGTTTAGATAGTACTGAAGATGTTATCGACGAAGCAATTGAACGAGATTGTGGTTTGGTGATAGCGCACCATCCCATTGTTTTTTCAGGGATCAAATCTCTGACGGGTAAAAATTATATTGAACGAACCATTGTGAAGGCAATTAAAAATGACATTGCTATTTATGCCATACATACCAATTTAGACAACGTTAAGGCCGGAGTGAACAAAAAAATGGCAGAGAGAATAGGGTTGAAGAATTTGAAGATTCTAAGTCCAAAAGAAGGCAAGCTGAAAAAACTGGTGTTTTTCTGTCCAATAGATTCATCTGAGAAAGTAAAGTCTGCTCTATTTGACGCAGGAGGAGGGACCATAGGAGAATACGATTGCTGTAGTTTTTCTCTGGAAGGAAATGGAACATTTCGACCTGGAGAGCATACGAATCCACATGTCGGAAAAAAAGAAGAATTGCACAGTGAAAAAGAACATCGTATTGAGCTGATTTTTCCAGACTATTTAAAAAGTAATTTAATTCATGCTTTAAAATCCAACCACCCATACGAAGAGGTAGCTTTTGACCTTTATAACTTAGAAAATAAGTGGAGTGAAGTGGGCAGTGGAATGATCGGAGAACTTCCACAACCATTGGAAATACTTGATTTTTTAGATCGTGTAAAACTGAACTTAGGAACGGAGTGTATTCGCTATACTAAAGTGTTGAGGCATAAGGTAAAAAGAGTTGCTATCTGTGGCGGGTCGGGTAGTTTTTTGTTAAATTCTGCCATCGCTAAAGGAGCAGAGGTTTTCATCACAGGAGATTACAAGTACCACCAGTTTTTTGATGCTGATGGGAAAATAGTTATTGCTGATGTGGGACATTTTGAAAGTGAGCAACATACTCCAGAGTTAATCCGAGAGTATCTTCAAGAAAAATTACCTAATTTTGCAACATATTTGACGCAAGTAAATACAAACCCTATTAATTATAGATAGCATGGCTAAAAAAGCTAATAGTGAAACAACAGTTGAGCAAAGATTACAAGCATTGTACGATCTGCAAGAAATCGACTCAAAAATTGATAAGATTAGAATTATTAGAGGAGAATTACCTTTGGAAGTTCAGGACTTAGAAGATGATGTTGCAGGATTAGAAACTAGAACTCAAAAAGCAGCCGAAGGTATAAAGGCATTGGAAGATGATATTTCTGGTAAAAAGATTCAGATCAAAGAATCCCAAGCTGCAATTGCAAAATATAAAGAGCAACAAGGTAACGTTAGAAATAATAGAGAATACGATTCTTTAACGAAGGAAACTGAATTTCAAGAATTGGAAATTCAATTGGCGGAAAAAAGAATTAAGGAATACCAATTGGGTATTGAAAATAAAATTGAAGCAAATTCTTCCGCTGTTGAAAAATTAGCAAGAACGAAAGCCGAATTTGAGCACAAGCAGAATGAGCTAGCTGAGATTATTGCGGAAACTGAAAAAGAAGAAGCTGATTTAGCGAAGCAATCTGAGAAAGCAGAAAAAGTAATTGAAGAAAGATTACTTATTGCCTATAAGAGAATTAGAGGAAGCGCTAGAAATGGATTAGCTGTGGTGCCGGTATTAAGAAATGCTTGTGGTGGGTGCTTTAATAAAATTCCACCACAACGCCAGTTAGATATAAATATGCACAAGAAAGTGATCGTTTGTGAGCACTGTGGAAGAGTTTTAATTGACCCTAAAATGGCTGGAATTGAAGAGGTTGTAGAAGAAAAGCCAAAAAGAAGAACAAGAGCTACAAAATAGGTTAATTGTAGGAACAAAAAACTTTACGAAAGGGACTCAATTTGAGTCCCTTTTTTTATGTCAAATTTCCATTGCTCCTCGAACTTCAAAAGATTAAATTTGTCGTCATAATTAAACTCCCACTATGGAAATTCAAGCTCCTTACAAACCAAAAAATAAGATTAGAATTGTAACTGCGGCCTCTCTGTATGATGGTCACGACGCTGCGATAAATGTGATGCGAAGAATTATTCAATCTACTGGAGTCGAAGTTATTCATTTAGGTCATGACAGAAGTGTGCAAGAAGTAGTAGAAACTGCAATTCAAGAAGATGCCAATGCAATTGCGATGACATCTTACCAAGGCGGGCACAACGAGTATTTCAAATACATGAGAGATTTGTTGGTAGAAAATGGAGCAGGGCATATTAAAATTTTTGGTGGTGGCGGGGGTGTAATTCTTCCTGAAGAAATTAAAGCACTACAGGAGTACGGAATTACCAGAGTATATTCGCCAGACGACGGCCGATCACTTGGCTTACAAGGAATGATTAATGATTTAGTAGAGCGTTCGGACTATCCAACTGGGGCAAATTTGAATGGAGAAATCAACCACATCGAAGAAAAAGACAATAGGTCCATTGCTCGATTAATCTCAGCGGCGGAGAATTTTCCAAAAGAAAGTGCAGCAATTTTAGCTAAAGTTCGTGAAATGGCGAGTAAAGTCAATACTCCCGTTTTAGGAATTACAGGTACCGGGGGTTCTGGAAAATCTTCTTTGGTAGATGAGTTGGTTCGCCGCTTTTTAATTGATTTTCCTGAAAAAACGATGGGTATCATTTCTGTTGATCCTTCAAAAAGAAAAACAGGAGGAGCGTTATTAGGAGATCGAATTCGAATGAATTCGATTAAAAGCGAACGGGTTTACATGCGTTCATTGGCTACTCGTCAGTCGAATTTAGCCTTATCAAAACATGTCTCTGAAGCAGTTTCAATTTTAAAGGCAGCACAATTTGATATTATTATATTAGAAACGTCAGGTATTGGTCAATCAGACACTGAAATTACGGAACACTCAGATATGAGTTTGTACGTAATGACACCTGAGTTTGGTGCCGCAACTCAATTGGAAAAGATTGACATGTTGGACTTTGCTGATATTATTGCAATAAATAAATTTGATAAACGAGGTTCTCTAGATGCATTGAGAGATGTGAAGAAGCAATACCAAAGAAACCATTTACTTTGGCATGCAAATGATGAAGAGTTGCCTGTATTTGGTACCATAGCTTCTCAGTTTAACGATCCCGGTATGAATCGTTTGTATAAGCGAATTATGGGACTATTGGTGGAGAAGTTGGATTATGATTTAAAATCAAGTTTCGAAATATCAGATGAAATGTCTGAGAAAATTTTTGTGATTCCTCCGAGCAGAGTTCGTTATTTAGCAGAAATTGCTGAAAGCAATAGAAATTACGATGTTTGGGCTGGAAAGCAAGCTGATGTGGCTCAAAAGTTATACGGTATCCAAAAGTCAATGGAGAGCATTAAAGAGCTGGAAGATATAGAAGATAAAGATCGATTATTAAAAGGACTACAAGAGACATTTGAAAAAATGAGCTTGGAATTAGATCCAAAGAACTTAAAAATAATTCAAGATTGGCCCGAGAAACAAAAGAGATATAAAAATCCAATTTATACATTCAAAGTTCGGGACAAGGAGATTAAAATGGAGACGCATACGGAGTCATTGTCTCATTCCCAAATTCCTAAAATTGCATTGCCAAAGTACCAAGCTTGGGGAGATTTATTGCAATGGAATTTACAAGAGAATGTACCTGGAGAGTTTCCGTATACCTCTGGTTTATTTCCGTTTAAACGAAAAGGAGAAGATCCGACAAGAATGTTTGCTGGTGAAGGTGGGCCAGAACGAACAAATAGAAGATTTCATTATGTTTCTTTAGGTATGCCCGCAAAGCGTTTATCTACAGCTTTTGATTCTGTGACGTTGTATGGGCAAGACCCTAATGTTCGGCCCGATATTTACGGTAAGGTTGGAAATGCAGGAGTTTCGATATGTTGTTTAGACGATGCTAAGAAGTTGTACTCAGGTTTTGACTTGGCACACAACATGACGTCTGTTTCTATGACGATTAATGGGCCTGCTGCTATGTTGCTTGGGTTTTTTATGAATGCAGCCATTGATCAGCAATGTGAATTTTACATTAAAGAAAAAGGCTTAGAATCTGAGGTTGAAAATAAAATTTCGAAGCTTTATGAAGCTAAAGGAGTTGAACGTCCAAGTTATCAAGGAGATCTTCCGAAAGGAAACGATGGTCTTGGTTTAATGCTTTTGGGAGTAACCGGTGATCAGGTTTTAGATTCTAGCGTTTACGAAGGAATCAAGAAGAATACAATGGCCATTGTTCGAGGAACAGTGCAGGCCGACATACTAAAAGAAGATCAAGCGCAGAACACTTGTATTTTTTCTACTGAATTTGCGTTACGTTTAATGGGCGATGTTCAGGAATATTTTATTGACAAAGCAGTTCGAAATTTTTATTCTGTATCTATCTCAGGCTATCACATTGCTGAAGCAGGAGCTAATCCAATTACGCAGTTAGCGTTCACCTTATCAAACGGGTTTACTTATGTAGAATATTACTTGAGCCGAGGAATGGACATTAACAAGTTTGGTCCAAACTTATCGTTCTTCTTTTCAAATGGAATTGATCCTGAATACGCTGTTATTGGAAGAGTTGCTCGTAAGATATGGTCAAAGGCAATGAAATTGAAGTATGGAGCGAATTCTAGAGCTCAAATGTTGAAATATCACATTCAAACCTCAGGTCGTTCTTTGCATGCTCAAGAAATTGATTTTAATGATATTCGAACTACATTACAAGCATTGTACGCTATTTATGACAACTGCAACTCATTGCATACAAATGCTTACGACGAGGCTATTACTACTCCAACAGAAGAGTCGGTAAGAAGAGCTATGGCAATTCAGTTAATCATTAACAGAGAGCTTGGTTTAGCGAAAAACGAAAACCCAATTCAAGGTTCGTTTATTATTGAAGAGCTTACTGACTTAGTAGAAGAAGCTGTATTGCTTGAATTTGATAGAATTACGGAGCGAGGTGGAGTTCTAGGTGCGATGGAAACGATGTACCAGAGAAGTACAATTCAAGAAGAGAGCTTGTATTATGAAGGGCTGAAACACAGTGGAGAATTTCCGATAATTGGAGTAAATACTTTCTTGAGTTCAAAGGGCTCGCCCACGGTTACTCCTGGAGAGGTAATTCGAGCAACAGAAGAGGAGAAGCAATATCAAATTGATATGTTGGAAAACCTTCAGAAACGAAACGCAAAGATAGCGCAAGAGCAGCTTAGAAATATTCAAAAGGCAGCGATTCAAAATGACAACTTATTTGCAGCGTTAATGGAGGCAACAAAATACTGTTCTTTAGGTCAAATTACTGACGCTATGTTTGAAGTAGGCGGGCAGTATAGAAGAAACATGTAATGAAAATAAATATCGTAGGAGCTTCGTTATTATTTACTTGTATCGCCTGCTCAACACCTGCGGAAAAGATAAAATCTGTTGAAAGCCAAGTTGAGGCTCAGTTAGAATTAACCGACCCCGAGCAGCTCGTCGCAGATATTGAATATGTTCATCAGAAAAATACTTTTAAATCGTTTGAAGTTGTAGAATTTGATTTGAACTTAGTGTTTGGTTGGAAAAAACGATTTGAAGGTCGCATTTACATGATGACTGACGGAAGTAGCGTAAAGATGGAAGATAGCAGCTCCACAAAACTATGGGATGGCAACAAGGCCATGGTTCTGCCAGATACGCTTGACAATGAAAGTGCTCGATTTACATTGTTGACGTGGTCTTACTTTTTTGCTGCTCCGTACAAACTAAGCGACCCCGGAACAAAACATGAATTTCTAGGGCAATTACCTTTGGCGGAATCAGAATTCAGTGCCAATAGGATGACATTTGGAAACGGAGTAGGTGATACTCCAGATGACTGGTATGTTGTTTATAAAGACAACAATTCTGATTTGCTAGCTGCTATGGCATACATAGTGACTGGAGGAGGAAATTCGGTAGAAGAGGCTGAAAAAGATCCACATGCAATTAAATATGAAGCCTACACTGAAATAGGAGGAATACCTTTTGCCACCCATTGGAATTTTTGGACATGGACAAAAGAAGGTAAAATGAATAAGCTATTAGGAAGTGCTTTCGTAAGTAATATTCGGCTCATAAAAAAAGCGGGTGACTTGTTTCGTCCCACTCCCTCTTTATAAAATCCTTTGAGAAAATAAGTTAATTTATTCCCAACATTCCGTTCATTAGATCCTTGTCAGCAGGAACATCACAGAACCAAATTCCGAACAATACTTTTTTAAAGTCTAGAGCAGGTATCGTTTTAATTTTCGTGCCGTTTTTGTAAATCTCTGTGCCTAATTCTTTAATGTAGGCGATTACAAAATGGTCACCTATTTTTATTTCCTCTTTAAAAGCGGCTTTAAATAATCTGATTTGGTCTTTAAATGGCTCTGTTTTGTTTTTTGTAGAATTATTAAAACCTTCATTAATAGTGGCTAACATTTTTTCAGAAGTAATTAAGCTAGATACGATATCCAGGCTAATGGCCATGTTTTCATTGTTGTCCATCACTACATTTCTGTCTGATGTTTTGTTGTTGGTATAAAGGGCGCCAACATAAAGATCTAAAAACCATTTTTCACGAAGACCTGCTCCGTTAAAAGTTAAAGTTTTTCCACTAATTTCAACTGATTTGGCCGGAGTTACTCCGGAGATCTCTTTTTGAGCAAAGCTAAATTGAGATGCCATGAGGATCCCTGTCGCAAGTATTAATTTTTTCATTTGTTTGGTTTGTTTCTTCGAAAGTACAATATTATAGCAGTTACTCAAGAAGTATACCATATTTGACGATTGAGGAAATAATGCTATCCTTTTGTGCTAGATGATTAGATACTAACCTAGCTTCAGTTATTGTTTAGCAGTTTATGTTTTAAGAAATTAAATCGTTCTAGGTAAGTAATATATATGTATCGGGTTATGTTTTTAAGGTATTGTGTTATTGGATTTCATCCCCGAGCATGTTTCATTCAACTTGGTTTGTAAAATCAATCATCTTCGTATATTTTAATTGGCAGGGTCCACCATTTCTTTTTTTTTGAGCTTTCTGAATCTAGAGGAAGAATATAACTCAGATTATTAATAATCTGTTAGCTTTGTTTTTAATTAACTGCACAAATGAATACATGATTAATGACAAAAAGGTGGTTGTAGTGATGCCGGCTTACAATGCTTCCAAAACCCTAGAAAAGACCTACAACGAAATACCATTTGATTTGGTAGACGAGGTAGTTATTGTAGACGATTGCAGCAATGATGATACTTCCGAAAAAGCAAAAGCTTTAGGAATCTCGCATGTGATTCGACATGAAAAAAATACAGGATACGGAGGAAATCAAAAAACCTGCTACAACTACGCATTGGAGTTAGGGGCTGATATTGTAATTATGGTACATCCAGATTATCAATATACGCCTAAGCTAATTCCAAGTATGTGCTATTTAATTGCAAACGATGTTTATCAAGTAGTGCTGGGCTCAAGGATATTAGGGACTGGAGCATTAAAAGGAGGAATGCCGCTGCACAAGTACATTGCCAATAGAATCCTTACGCTTACCCAGAATATATTAACAGGAGCAAAGCTGTCGGAATATCACACTGGGTATCGGGCTTTTTCAAAGGAAGCTATTCAAGCGGTTAATTTTAACGATAACTCAGATAATTTTGTTTTTGATAACCAAATGCTTTCTCAAGTTATTTTTAAAGGCTACGAGATAGGTGAAGTGAGTTGCCCTACGAAGTACTTCGAAGATGCCTCTTCTATTAATCTAAAGAATAGCTTTATTTACGGATTAGGTGTTCTGAAAGTCTCGCTGCAGCACAAACTGCAAAAATGGGGAATGTTAGATTTGCCTATGTACAAGTAAGTGAATAATGAATAAGGGAATTATGAAAGATTGCTTGATTTGTAGCACAACCGCTTGGAGTAAAAAGTTTTTTATTAACGATATATTTGACGAGCGGTATAATTTTGGCTACTGCACTTTTTGTCGAGTATATTCATTAAACCCATTTCCAGATTCGAGGCAGTTGGCACAGGCATATGATGAAAGTTATTATGGATTTGGAGACAAGAAGTTCAATTCTTCGGTGGAGAAGGTACTTAATTGGTTCAGGTTGCGAAATGCAAAGCAATTTGCTAAAAGATTGCCGAACAAGGCAACAATATTAGATATTGGATGCGGGAATGGGGGGTTTCTAGAATCGCTTGGAAAGTATGGAGAGTTTAAATTACACGGCATCGAGCCTCCCGGAAAATCAGGAGATAGGGCGGCAAGTATAGAGAGTTTAGATTTACACAGAGGCTTTGTAAAGTCAACTACATACCCCAATAACTATTTCGACGCAATTGTGCTTACTCATGTATTTGAGCACCTTCCAAATCCAATGGAAGTATTAGAAGTAATTACAAACATGTCTAAAATAAAAGGGGTGTTGCAAATTGAAATCCCCAACATAGATAGTCTGCAATACAGGTTGTTTAAATCGAAATGGTTGCATTTAGATCCTCCGCGCCATTTAAATATGTTTCCACCAAAAGTTTTGATTAAGAATCTTCAAAATTTAGGATGGGAAGTAGAGTCCCAACGTTTTTTTTCGCCTCAATTTAGTCCATTTGGCGCACAACAAAGTTTATTGAACATTGCCGTTAGTAAGCGGGAATTACTGTACGAACATTTAAAGGGAAATATAACGTACTGTTATTCTAGTACAAGAGCCTCCTTGTTTCTTCAAAAGTTATTTCATTGGTTTAGTTTTCCCTTTTTTGTTTGCACAGATGCTATAGCGTCCATATTTAATAAAGGAGCTACTGTAAAACTTCGATTTCGAAAAGTATAAATTAAATAGACTTAATGTTTTTGAGTTTGGAATTGGCTACCCGAAAAATTAACTTTGCAATCAATTGTAAAAAGAAAAATATGTCAAACGCAGTATTTAATCCTCCAGTAGCGATTAATGAGCCAATATTATCATACGCTCCAGGAACACCAGAAAGGGATGAATTAAAAGAAACAGTGGAAGCTTTTAGAGCTCAGCAGTTGGACATTCCGATGTTTATCAATGGAAAAGAAGTGAGAACTGGCAAGACCGTTAGCATGCATCCTCCATATGATCACAAGCATAACTTGGGTCAATTTCACATGGGTGATGCAACGCATGTTAAAAGTGCAATTGATTCTGCTTTAGCTGCTCGTCAAGCTTGGGCAGACATGCCATGGGAGCAAAGAGCTTCCGTGTTTTTAAAAGCCGCTGATTTAGTCGCAGGACCTTACCGTCAAAAATTAAATGCTGCAACCATGTTAGCCCAGTCAAAAAATGCTTTTCAAGCTGAGATAGACGCATCATGCGAATACATTGATTTCTTAAGATTCAACGTAGAATTTATGAGAAAAATTTATGCTGAACAGCCTGAATCTTCAGATGGTGTTTGGAATAGATTAGAATACCGTCCATTAGAAGGTTTTGTTTTTGCAATTACTCCATTTAACTTTACTGCAATTGCAGGGAATTTATGCGCAGCTCCTGCCATGATGGGAAACGTAGTTGTTTGGAAGCCGGCAGATTCACAAATTTATTCTGCTTGGGTATTGATGGAAATTTTTAGAGAAGCAGGGTTACCAGCTGGTGTTATTAACCTTATTTATTCTGACGGCCCTGTTGCAGGAGATGTTGTATTTAATGACAAAGATTTTGCAGCGTTACATTTTACAGGTTCAACAGGAGTTTTCCAAAATTTATGGAAAACAATAGGGAACAACATCGGCAAATACAAATCTTATCCCAGAATTGTAGGAGAAACAGGCGGGAAGGACTTCATCATTGCGCATGAATCTTCAAATGCGAAAGAAGTTTCAACTGCAATCGTTCGAGGTTCATTTGAGTTTCAAGGTCAGAAATGTTCTGCAGCAAGTAGAGCCTACATACCGCAATCTTTGTGGGAAGAAGTGAAAGGGTATGTTCTAGAAGATGTGAAGTCTATAAAAATGGGTTCGCCTGAGGATTATACCAATTATGTAAATGCTGTTATTGATGAAAAAGCGTTTGACAAAATAGCTGGATTTATTGACGGCGCTAAAGCTTCGCCTGACGCAGACGTTATTGCAGGTGGAGGATACGATAAATCAGTGGGGTACTTTATTGAGCCAACCGTAATTGTTGCCAAAGATCCAAAATACACAACCATGTGTGATGAAATATTTGGTCCAGTTATTACTATTTATGTATACGACGATGCAGATTTTGAGGAGACATTGAAATTAGTAGACGATAATTCTTACGCATTGACCGGAGCAATTTTTGCAAAAGATAGACATGTATTAAATCACATGTGTAAGGCGTTAGAAAATGCAGCAGGGAACTTCTACATTAACGACAAACCAACAGGTGCAGTTGTAGGGCAACAGCCGTTTGGTGGTGCCAGAAAATCTGGTACAAATGACAAGGCCGGAGCAATGCAAAATTTATTGCGTTGGGTTTCTGCAAGAACAATGAAAGAAACATTCGTTCCTGCAAGAGATTACAGATACCCATTCATGGGAGAATAAGCCTCTTTTAAGTTTAACTAACAAAGGCCTGTTGATGCAATCAACGGGCCTTTGTGTTTTGAGAACGTGTAATGTTCAATTTTATGTTATGAAATTAAGTCAGCTTAAAATACCTTCTTTTTTGAAAAATAAATATGCTTTAACAGGGGCTGTTTTCATAATTTGGATTACTTTTTTTGATGAAAACAATCTCATCACTCAATACCAATACCACGCAGAATTAAGCAAACTGAAAGACGAGGAAGTTTTTTACAAAGAAGAGTTGGTTAAAATTCAAGCCAACTTAAAAGAGCTAAAAACCAATCCTAAAACATTAGAAAAGTTTGCCCGGGAAAATTACCTCATGAAAAAAGACAACGAGGAGCTTTTTGTAATCGTAGAGGTAGAATAACGGTTATTTTCTAATTAACGGTTAAAGCTCTGCCATTTCCTTGCAGTTCCCCCAGACCCTGTAAATTTACTAAACGTAAAAGACCTTTGAGGGTTGTAAAACTTCCAAGGTCATATTATTCTTTGACCTTGCCATTGTATCCATCTAGAAAGAGAATTTTATCTTTTTAGTTAAAACGTTGAACATTAAGGCGGTAATAATTTATTTACTCGGCAACACTTTCGTAGAGACTTCTCCAAATCCAACTCTTACGCCATCTTTTTCGCAGTATCCTTTCATAATTACGGTATCGTGGTCTTGAATAAACTTGCGTTCCACCCCATTTTTTAATTGAACCGTTTGGCTTCCTTTCCAAGAGAGTTCTAGCATAGAGCCATAAGAGTCTTTGGTCGGTCCACTAATCGTACCTGAAGCGTATAAATCTCCTGCATGTATATCGCAACCGTTAATAGTATGGTGCGCCAATTGCTGATTTTGATTCCAATACATGTGTTTGTAATTTGAGTTACAAACGGTGCTTGCTTCTTCCCCTTCCGGCTGTATTTGAACTTCTAATTGAATGTTTATGTTTTTATCTCCTTTATATTCTAAATATGGGAAAACTGCAGGTTCTTGCTTTGGTCCTTCAACTCTAAAGGGCTCTAAGGCATCTAATGTTACAATCCAAGCGGACATAGAAGATCCAAAGTTTTTTGCCAAAAACGGTCCCAATGGAACATATTCCCATTTTTGAATGTCTCTAGCAGACCAATCATTGAACAAGACCATTCCAAAAATATAATCGTCTGCTTCGGTTGTAGAGATACTATCGCCTAAAGGTTTTCCCTCGTAGGTTATAAATCCCATTTCCAATTCAAAATCCAACAATTTACAAGGGCCAAAAACTGGCGGCTCATCGTCTTTTGGTTTTTGCTGCCCCTTTGGCCGGTGAATTTCTTGGCCAGATAAAATAATGGAAGAAGCTCTGCCATGATATCCTACAGGAATGTATTTCCAATTGGGTAAGAGTGCATTTGCTGGATCTCTAAACATGGTGCCAACGTTAGTGGCATGTTCAATGCTTGAATAAAAGTCAGTATAGTCTCCAATTGTAATGGGCATTTCCATGGTTACCGTTTCAATAGAAATGAGCGCTTTTTCGCCTTCAGCTTTAAAGACTTCGTTGGTGTAAATTTCCTGAATTCGATTTCTGAGTTTTCTAGTTCCTTTTTTACCTTTTTTCATCATCTCGTTCAATCGGTTCGATTGAAAATCGGAAGCGCTAAAGCCACAGTTGTCTAGTAGGTTGGCTTCAAAAAGAACGGTCAAATCTATTGCGAATTCACCGACTCTGCTGGATACTTTGGTTGCTCCATTGTACGTAATCACACCAAACGGAATGTTGGAAATACTGAAGTCGGACGTTTGGTCAATCGTTAACCAAGATGTTAAAATAGAACTCATGCTAAAAGGAAGTTTAATTATTAAGAACAGTAAAGGTAACAGAATCTAAAAATATTGGACTTCAATTGCAACTAAAATTCGCTTTTTTTCGTCCCCTTAAATATATTGTTGCATTGTTTTGGTTGGTTTAAGCTGCTTTGGTTAAATTAGCCTCCTTAATTTGATGTGACTTTAGTCCAAATATTTATGAAAAAACTACTCTACTTATTTATTTTAGGTTCATTATTGACAACATCCGTTACCGATTTGGTAGCGCAAACAACCGGTATTACCGAACTTTTTTGCGAAGATTTTGATTCGACTGTCACCAACTGGAAAATGAAGACCGAATCGGTTACTACATCAACAACAGGTAGCATCCCGACTCCATGGTATTGGGAAACTGACGTAACTAAAAATGGAAGTCGCGGTGCTGCTGCGGATACAATTGATCAATACAACAAATCTATACTAAGAACCCCAAATATTTACATCGGAGGGTTAACTGCAATTAACCTATCGTTCGACCACATTTGCTACATAGATGAATCGGATGCAGGCCTAGTGGACTACTCGTTTGATGGCGGCACGACTTGGGATACAGTGCCTGTTTCAGCCTATAGTGGAACATCATTATATGACCGAGCGTTGCCCGGAATTATACCCCCACCATGGGAAGCAAAGTTTACGAAGTTCTCTCGAGGCAATGATCTTTGGAAAGACACGGATAGTACTTTTGTGTGGGATTCGATTAGTGCCATACCAGCTTGGGTAAGAGAAGATTTTAACATGTCAAATGTTGTAGCAGCAAGGCCTGCTTCGGCAAATGATTCAATTATGTTCAGATTGGTATACGTAGATCGTCGAGCTTCGACGGTAGGTAGAGGTGGAGAGCACATTTGGTATGTTGATAATTTCTGTGTATTAGGCGGTAACTGTGATTTAATTCCACCTGTAATAGCCTTGAATGACCCTCCACAGAATTATTCATCCCGTTACGAAGATAGAGTATATTTGAGTGGTCCTTGGATCTTTGATGTTGTTGTAACAGATAATCGAGGTCAGGTGGATAGCGTTTATGTTCCTTACTGGGTGTTAAGACCAAATTTAGCCGGTGGAATGGATACGATAATTGTAGATACAGTGCCTGCACTAAGACTGCCGGGAAACAACTTTAGAGGCATCATTCAGCCTAGCTTGCCAAATGGAGATTCGATTACACTTAATGATTCTTTAGTTTGGAAAGTTGAGGCAAGGGATGGAAGTGCCTGTGTAAATTTTGCACAAGACCCACCTAGCGGGGTAACAAGTTTTTTAGTAAAACCAACACTGCCCCCATCTTGTCAAGAAGCCAGTATTGAATACCGATTTCCATATTATGAAGATTTTGACGGCATTAGTGGGACAATTGATCCATTTGAAACGGAAATAGGTGGCGGCTGGTCGAATGTATCTGGCGATTTTCACAATTGGTGGCTATGGAATCAGCCCTCTTCAGCTCAAGGGGCTTTTCGAATTTTAACAGATCATCCAGGAGGAGGGAATTATGTGTACGTAGAGTCTTCAAAACCCAATGGAGATGGCTATAAAGATAGCTCGGCGTTTTTATTATCTCCTTGTTTCGATTTTACTGAGATATCGAATGGGTTATTGAGGTTTTATGCCAATACCAATACAGCTACAGTTAATGATTCTATTCGAATAGATGTTTTCGTTCCAACTCCTAAACCTGGCTTTCCAAATGGTCAGTTTGTCAAAAATGTTATACCTGCTGCCAAGGGTAACAGAGGAGATAAATGGCTTGCGTATGAATTTTCAACATTCCCTTTTCAAAACTTTATCACACAAATTAGATTTGTAGGGACTCCTTCTAATAATCAAGGGAATTCTGATATGGCAATAGACTCATTTAAAATTATACCTGCTGCATTAATAGATTTAAGAATAAATTCAGCAATCATAGCGCCATACATTCCGAGTCAAGGAACTGCAAAACAGCAAGAATTAATTGTAAATGTTCAAAATTTAGGAATTGCTGATGCTGCAAACTTCACAATGAGTTATGAGATATACAAGGCGCCGATTATACCTGGATCAGTCCCTATAGTTCCTTCGGTTTACAATATTCAACCTAGTGAGACTATAATTCCTGGTGAAAATAAAAATATTTCATTCGGTCTGCCGAATTCATTTGATGTCCCTCTAGGTTTATTCACGATAAAGTCTTGGGTTACTTATTTAAATGATGCGGTAGTTCAGAATGATACGACTTTTAATAATGTTACGGGATTATCTTATAAAGACGGCAAAAAGTACATGGACAATTTCGACAAAGATACAATATGGACTGTTTTTATTGTTGACGATTCCACAAACAACAAGTGGGAAATTGGCACACCCAACTATGATTATACCTATTCAGCTTATACCGGCGTAAACTCTTGGGATGTTTTGTTAAAAAGAGGATACACAGGAACTGGAAGAACAGCTACATTATTAGCTCCATTTTTAGACTTCACGAATGTGGACGATGCAATTGTATCATTCATCAACAACCGAGATATTAATGAAACAAGAGATGGAGTATTTATAGATTATTCTTTTGACAGAGGCCTAACCTGGGATTCTTTGCCTGCCTTGCATGATGCCGGTAGAAAGAGATGGAACAATTCTTTTCTTTCAGCGGGTGGTTTTGGAGGTCAGCCTGCGATGTCAGGTACAACCTATTGTTGGGGAAATACATGGAATGGCTACTTAGAAAGTGAGCTTCAACTCCCAACCATTTTTAACAATAAACCTGAAGTCTTATTAAGGTTTAATTTCTTTGCAGAAAGAGGCGGTGCCGGGAATGACGGAATGTCAATAGACAACTTTTTAGTGTACGATCCCGAGCAACTAGATTTACAAGTACAACATTTTGTAAGTCCCACCTCAAGGTGTGACTTGCAAGTAGACCAAAAGATTAGCACGGTAATTAAAAATAGAGGACTTTCCACTGTTACCTCTTTTACAATGGAGTACACTGTTAGAAAGCCTGATAGCACAGTAGAGGTAAAAACAGATGTAATTAACAGAACAATTGCACACAGAGATACGATACATGTAACATCACAATCAACGTTTGATATGTTTGGTTATGGAGATTACATTGTTGAAGCAAAAGCCATTTTAACAAATGATTTTTGCGCATTAAATGACGCTATAACAAAAACGGTAGAGAATGTTGAAGGGTGTAGCTTGTTGTTTAAGATAGAAACAACAGCTAGGCCAAATATTCAAGGTCCTTGTGACTCTTCTGTCTGGAAGTTTAACTACACTTCTAGCGATGGAAGAAGTTACCAAATATCTCAGGCTTATAACGACCCAAGAAACTTAATCAACTTGCCATTTGGTAGAATAAATCAAAAAATTGAGAATCTATTCGTTTGCATGAAAAGTGATTCTAAGGTTACTTTTAGATTGAACGACAAAGATGGACTAATTGACAACTATTCTTTTGTAGCGTATAATGGGGAAAACGACACGATTCTTTACAACGATGTTCCCGGAGGAGAAGCTTCTCCAATTCAACGATTTGATTGGAATTGCCCTCCTGAGAGATCAGCTACACCTTTAAGAATTATATTGGATAACGATAAAGTTCAATTACCGGTAGAAAAAAGATACGATGTCTCGGTAAATATTTTGAACAATGGATTGGACAGTTTAGATAGTGTTAAAGTTTACTTTAAAATAGACGATCAGCCGGAAATTGAAAGAATTGTAAGGTATCCTTTTCCATTAGAACTGAAGTATAACCGAACTAGAGTAGTGAACTTCCAGGACCACTTATTAACTGAAGGGGAGCATACATTATGTGCTTGGACTGAATTGCCAAATGGCAAGCCGGATTTACAAGCATTTGATGATTTATTGTGTATTCCATTTACAGTAATGAGTACAGTATCTGCAATTAGGTTTGGTTCGTCGGCAGAGCCAGATAATCCTATGAATTCTGATTCGTATTGTGTAGATTTTGATGATCCATTGGATATTCCTTGGATTTCTGCTAGTCCTTATACTTTGTTGCAGAGAAATCCTTTATTCGAAAAAGGCACTCCTTCTTCTACTAACATAAGAGGAGCTTTCAGTGGTACTCAGGCTTGGGGTACAAGATTAGATACCAATTATCTGAATCAAGATGAAGGGATGTTACTGTCTCCTCTATTTCCTGTAGTAAAAGATTCTTGTTATAAAATTAGCTTTAAACATAATTTTTACATTGGAGATTCAATTCATGACGGAGGTACAGTTCGAATGTTAAACTCAAATGATATTACTAACTATTCTGATGTTTATTGGGATCAAGTTGGTAGAGTTCAAGTTAAAGACACCATTTCTTTAAATCCTTTAATTGTTAGAGATGTATTTTTAACTCCTTTGGGAGATACTATTTTTCAAGAACAAAATGGTTGGTATACGACCCGTCATATTTTATCAATTCCGGATAACACTAAAAATAGTGGATGGACAGGAATTTCTAACGGTTGGATAACTGCAGAAAGTGTTCTTAGACCGACCAAAACATTTAATACTGCAGTTATGTGGAGATTTGAATCAGATGGTTCTATGGTCAGTGACGGTTGGGCAATTGATGATTTCTGTATTGAGCAGTTGCCTCCTTCATCCTGTTATCCTTTAACTATTGATGAAAATGCGATAGAAGAGAATAGCGTTTATCTTGGACAAAATATGCCGAACCCCGCAGCCGGAAATACAGTGATTCCAATTTACCTGCCGGTGTCAGGAGATGTTTTTTTTAGAGTTATAAACCTAATAGGCCAGCCGGTTTACGAAGAGTTGAATAACAGACCGGGAGGAGATGGGCTAATTGAATTAAACACTTCATCAATGGCAGCAGGGATCTATTATTATACACTCTATGCGAACGGCAAATCATTGACGAAGAAAATGGTGATTACCAAGTAGTTTTAGGAGTTAAATTTATTGTAAATTTTAAAAAAAAAGACATGAAGAATATTTTGTTTTTAGCTTGCTCTCTGTTTACAGTTGTCGCGCAAGCGCAGACTGTGTTGTTTACCGAGGATTTTGAATCTACTCTAGTATTGATGACTGATAATTCCACAGGCACAAATTCTTGGGGACTAAATAGTACATTTCAAAATGGAGGGTTGAATTCAGATTCTGCTCAAGTTGCTCAAGGAGATACCTTAATCCTTGAATCAAACTCATTTAGCACGATGGGATTCAGTTTTGTAACGTTGAACTTTAGTCAAATATGCAAAGTCGATTTTTTTGATAAAGGGATAGTTGAATATTCTACAAACAACGGAACTTCTTGGACTCAACTGACTGTTTCTGATTATACAGGGTCTGGCTTACTTAATGCAGATGGTTTTTCATCAATTAGTTACTCAACTTGGGATATTGCAAATGGGTCGGCAATTCCAACCAACTCGTGGTGGAAAAATGAAAGCTTCGATTTAAGTGTAACAGGAAGTCAAATGCAAGTAAAAATTCGTTTCTCTTTAATTGATGCGGACAACAATGGAGCTAGGAGTAATTACGGATGGCTTCTAGACGACATTGAAGTAATTGGCTCTCCTTGTGAGGTCATACCTCCCTCAATTCTGCAAACAGGAACATTGCACCAAGGAGCTGTTTTTGGCACAGGGCCATATTTAGTTGAAGCAGATATACAGGATGCTAGTGGAGTTGCCTCGGCAAGTGTGGAATACACTGTAAATGGGTCTTCTTTAAACACGCTAACTATGAATAACACTAGTGGTAACATTTATCAAGCAACGATACCTAGCGCTGTTGTTGGAGATACAATTTGTTATACCATTAAAGCTATTGATAATACAACGTGTAGTAACAATGCTCAATTGCCGGGAGTAGGGTGTACTCAGTTTATTGTTAATCCTGCTGCGCCACCTAATTGCATAGGAAACCCTGTAAGTTCTTTTAATTATTCTGAAACGTTTGCTTCCTTTACACCTGGTAATGGACGGGACCCCGGAGGCATTGGAACGTTAAACAATAATTGGGCAAACTCTACAACATCCGCTCATGAATGGTGGGTATATAATACGTCTACGAGATCAGCAAATACAGGGCCAACCGGAGATCATAGTCCCAATGATGCAAATTATTTATACATAGAAGCATCTGGGTATAACAATCAAACCGCTATCATTAATAGTCCTTGTTATAACTTTAGTGGTTTATCGGCACCTAAATTCAGTTTTTGGTACCATATGTCAGGGAATTCGATGGGTTCACTGCACCTAGATGTATACAATGCTGGCTCTTGGACCCTCGATGTGATCCCTGCTATAATTGGAGATCAAGGAAACAATTGGCTGTTTAGAGAGGTTGACTTTACACCTTATGCTGGTACTATTATTCAAGTAAGGTTTAGAGGAACAACTGGTGGTGGGTTTCGGAGTGATATTGCAATTGATGACATCGAAATTATCGAACCAATAGCTGCAGAATTAAGTCTAATTAACTTTATTGCACCCAACGCCTCTAGCTGCAATGGATCTGCTGCTGAATTTGTAACGGTTGGTATCGAGAATTTTGGAAGTCAAGCACAGGATACAATTCCGCTTGCATACCAGGTAAACGGCGGAGCAGTAATAAGAGATACAGCTTTCTTTAATTTAATTCCAGCAGGTGTTTTAAACCACACTTTCCAAATTCCTTTTAACATGTCAACTTCCGGAACATATAGCCTGAATGCTTGGTTAGAGCTAGTGTCTGATGGAAACTTTACAAATGATAGCATTATCGGATATCAGGTAACTACAAACTCAATTCAAGCAACCTTTCCTGATACTACAACTTTCGACAATTTTACAGTAGGAACACCTGGAATATTTTTAAGTGACTGGAGTAACAATCCTCAAAACACATTTGACTGGTTTGTTAACACAGGAGCAACACCTTCCGGTCAGACGGGTCCAACGGGTGATACGACTTCAATTGCTGGAAGTGGAAATTATGTGTATTATGAAGCGACGCAAGTGCCTCAAGGAGAGGAGGGTTCTTTTTTTAGTGGCTGTTTAGACTTAAACAGTACCAACAGGCCTGAAATGAAATTTTACTACCACATGTCAGGAATTGAAATGGGAGAACTTCATTTAGATTTGAGTCTAAATGGGTTTCTCGTTCAAGACATTATTCCGACAATAACAGGGGACCAAGGAAGTGTTTGGCTAGAAAGAGTGGTTGATTTAACGCCTTATAAGGGAGATGTAAGGGTAATCTTTAGAGCAGTTAGAGGAGCAGGTTATAGAAGTGACATAGCAGTAGATCAGATTAGCCTTAGAGATGCTCTGCCTGTTGGTGTAGGGGAAAATGATCTTTCTTCTGCTTTTAGTGTATTTCCAAATCCTGTATCAAACGTATTAATGCTGAATGCAAATGAGGTGTTAAATGTAGAAGTGGTAAATACAGTAGGATCACGAGTTATACAAACCCAAGTAAATACAGGTCTCAATCAAATCGACGTATCAAAGTGGTCAAAAGGTGTTTATTTTATTTCAGTATCTGACGGAAAGGTCACTTCGACAAAGAAGTTTATAAAACAATAAGGAACAAACTAACCGGTAAAAACGGTGGGTTTTACAAATCGAAAGAAGGTTCTGGAGCTCGTTTCAGAGCCTTCTTTTTTGCTTTAATAGAACTAACAAATAAGATGTTTATTAATTCTTCGTCGTTGGTTAGTAGGGTTTTCGAAATGCCTTCAACAATTGTTATCGGTTCTTCATACTTGTAGCTTCGGGCCAAAGGCTCAAAGCTGTCATCAACGTAACGCAATTGAATGCTAGATTCAATAATTTTTCCGTCTTTAACTAAAACTTTGCCTAAAAAGCAATCCGCAAACTTTCCTTTTCTAACCGTGATAATCACATCGTCATAGGTTCCGTTCACCACTTCGTTAGCTCCTCTTATTTCAAATACTTTTGCATACTTCTGGTAGCAAGTGGCACTCTCTTGGGCGTTACTAAATAATGAAGCAGTTACTATACCTGCGGTGATGAAGAGCTTTTTCATATTCAAATAATTTCGGTAAAAATAGAACGCAACTTGTACAATTAGTTAACCTAAGTGCAATAAATTTTAAAGGTTAATTGTTAATAACACAATTTGGTCTAGTATTGTTATTGTTAAGGTTTTATTTCTACAATTTAAACATAGCTTTTAAGTACAATGCAGTTTAAATTAACAATACAACGATGAATGTTTCAAAATGAACCTCTTGAAGATATGAGTTGTATAGAAGCAGAGATGTTAAAATCTTGACGAGATTAAGGTTGTATTGGGTTAAATTCAACTAGTAAGTCGAACAGATTTTTAATTTTACGCTCGTAAATTAAAGTAGTGTAAAATATTGATTTGTAATTAATATTTACAACAGGCCGGTTAGCGATAGGTATTGCCTGGGTGCACGAACGAGAGGCTATATTCAGAGCGAACACGAACAGGCTTGTTGTTGATCATACCGGGCTCCCACCGCACAGCTTTAAGCAATCGAATGGTTTCTTCATTGCAGCCGCCTGCCGTTGTTTGGACAACATCAAAATTACTAGCTTTTCCATTTTTTTCAATAATGAACCTGACTTTTACCGTACCTGAAATAGTTTGTTGAAGTGCTAAAGCAGGGTATCTAATATTTTCGCGGGTATACTCATTAAGAGATTTATAATGAATCAATTCAATTCTTTTATCCAGTTGGCTTTTCGCATGAACCATGGAGTTTCCGATAGTTCTGGGTGCGTTATCCCGCTTTCTGTGAATTCGTGAATACTTTCTAGGATTAAATGTGATTTTGATTTGTTGCGGTTCAATTTTCTTGTCTTTTCGGATTAGATCCGTTTTCCAATCAAGTAAAAAAACAAGTCTTACAGCCTCTTTGCTAAAGGCACTAGTTGAATCTATATTTGAGGATATCGTTTCTATTTCTCCATTCCATAATACTTTCGCAGAAATAAAAACGATTGCGTCTTCTTTATTGGTAAGTTCGTAACTTGGGTATACCATTTGACTAGCAATCAAGTATTCAGCATCTAAAATTCCGCCTATAGGTTTTGCTGGATAATTAGAATTGTAATAAAAGTCTACCTGTTGCGCAAATAACAACCTTGAAAGTCCGAAAAATAGGAGGATAGTGATTGATTTAGACATAATTAATTAACTTTCCGCTAAGTTATTCAAAAGAAACTATACTATGCTTGTTAAAACCTTCGGAAGCGCTGTTCATGGAGTAGATGCAATTACAATAACAGTTGAAGTTAACGTAGGTCAAGGTGTAAATTTTCTGTTAGTCGGATTGCCCGATAGTGCGGTAAAAGAATCACAGCAAAGAATTGATGCTGCGTTAAAAAACAACGGATATAAAATTCCAGGAAAAAAGGTAGTAATAAATATGGCTCCGGCGGATATCAGAAAGGAAGGTTCTGCATATGATCTCACTCTAGCTGTTGGCATACTAGCTGCATCAGAGCAAATAAAACGAGAAAAGGTAGGTGATTTTGTTATAATGGGAGAACTCAGTTTGGATGGAGGGTTGCAGCCAATGAAAGGAGCCTTACCGATTGCCATTCAAGCAAAAAAAGAGGGTTTTAAAGGACTGATTTTGCCAAAGCAGAATGCGAGAGAGGCTGCAATAGTTAGCGATTTAGAGGTGTACGGAATTGAAAATATAAAGGAAGTAATTGAATTTTTTAACGAAGAATCGACACTAGAGAGAACGGAGTTAAATACGCGAGACGAGTTTTATAAAAGCCTTAATGTTAACGATCTGGATTTTGAAGACGTAAAAGGTCAAGAAAATATTAAGCGAGCACTTGAAATAGCTGCCGCAGGAGGGCATAACGTAATCTTAATCGGTCCTCCTGGGGCAGGTAAAACGATGTTGGCAAAACGCTTACCTACCATTCTTCCTCCGTTAAGTTTGCATGAGGCGTTGGAAACAACAAAGATTCACTCTGTAGCAGGAAAAATGGCGTCAGAAGATGCGTTGATAACACTCCGTCCTTTTCGCTCCCCACATCATACAATTAGTGATGTAGTAATATATTGATATGGGGTTTTGAAAACACAATAGAAACAACGGTTTCACCACTTTTAATCGTATAACCTTTCGATTTATCATTTTTATCATTCCAAATCAATTCATCATTAATCATTGGATATTTTAGTACAATATCTACTAAGTGGACAGAGTTAGTTTTATCA
>CAJJAT010000026.1 GCA_905182175.1 Flavobacteriales bacterium UBA1494
GCAGCAAAAAAAATGCCCGATTGGATTCCTGGAGAAAAAATGGTAAAAAAATAAAGAAGTTAATAACCTTACCTATAAGTTTTTACATTCCATAACCACCCAATCCACCAACACCACCAACTAAGTAATTATTTCAACTACTAATTTAGTGTAACGCCCTTTCTTTTTAAAAGATTGGGCGTTTTTTGTAACTTGTAAAGTAAAGCTCAGAACATTTCTAGTTAGCCTGCGTACAAACGACATGTTTCATTTAAAACTGATACCATGAAAAATACTTTAATCTTGCAAATGGCACTTTTAGTAAGCTAAGTAACCGTTAGCTTTTCTGGAAATTTTGAGGGGCCAACTCTGGTTGAACAAGCAGAAACAGATCAAAAAGCATCATTCCCCGGAGGGACAGAAAAAATGAACGCTTGGATAAAAGAAAACCTACGAACTCCAAAAGAAGATGTCCGGTATGGTATTGTTAGAGTTGAATTTACTGTAAAAAAAAGTGAAATGCTTACCAATTTTGTAACTAAAAAAGGCCTTAACGAAGGCATGGATTTTTCCGCTATTGAATGTCTGCAAGCAATGCCAAAATGGAATCCGGCAATAAAAGACCACCAAAAACAAACCTTGCCCCTAAAATTTTCATCTGTCGACTAAAGAGTTTAATACGACCAATTAAATTGCGGCTAGCCCGTCTTTATTCACCGATAAAGTTGGGCTTTCTTTTTTCTAAAAATGCCGCTACACCTTCCCGGTAATCTTTTGTTTCACTTGCTTCAATCTGCAAGTCTGACTCCACTTGTAATTGAGCTGTTAAATCGTTTGTAAGGGCTTTGTTTAATGCTGATTTTGTGAGAGCTAGTCCTTTTGTCGGCATTTTAGCCATTCGGTTAGCTAGTGCATCTACTTCTTCTGAAAATGTTTCGAAGAGAAGTACTTTATAGATCATTCCCATTCTTTCTGCTTCCGCTGCTCCTACTTTATCGCCTAACATAGCCAGTGCACTTGCTTTTTGGAAACCAATTAAACGGGGTAGAAAGAATGTTCCACCGCTATCTGGAATTAAACCAATTCCAGAAAAAGCTTGAATAAAATTAACTCTTTCATGTGCCACAACAATGTCGCAAGCTAAGGCTATGTTCGCTCCTGCTCCTGCAGCTACTCCGTTAACAGCTGCAATTACCGGTTTAGGTGCATTTCTAATTTTTTGAATAATCGGCCCGTAGTGTTCGTCCAGAATTTTTCTAAAACCGGGGTTTTGTGCTTGGTCAGTCACTTCAACCAAATCTTGACCTGCGCAAAAAGCTTTTCCTTCACCAGTTAACACAATTACGCGAATTTCTTTATCCGCGGTGCACTCTTCTAGATTAGCTTGCAGATTAAGTGCCATTTCTCGGTTAAAACTGTTGAATGACTTTGGACGATTCAACGTAAGTGTTGCAATGCCGTTCTGTTTGGTAAAAAGTATAGATCCCATGCTTATTATTTGAAATTCGAAGGTAAGAAAAGGCGAAGATAAACGACTGCAATTTTTATAAAATACTTCATCATATTACGTTTTAAAGTAACTTTACAAAGTGGGTGAAGACCAAGATTTTTTTAGACAACATTTAGCGCAGACTACTCCGTTTCCTTTTGGAATAAAAGTGAGTCATGCTAAAGGCAGTTACATTTACGACAAAAATGGTAAAGCGCATTTAGATTTAGTTTCTGGTATTGCGGTAAGCGCTCTGGGCCACGGACATCCAAAGATCTTAGAAGCTATAAAAAAGCAGAGCGAAAAGCATTTACACGTAATGGTTTATGGTGAATTTGAACAAGATGCCCAGAACGATTTAGCGAAAGAATTACTTCTGACATTACCCTCCAGTTTAAATTCGTTTTACTTTGTAAACTCTGGTACTGAAGCTATTGAAGCAGCCTTGAAATTGGCAAAAAAAGTGACAGGAAATCAGGAGATTATTGCTTTCGAAAAAGCATATCACGGAAGTACTCACGGTGCATTAAGCTTGAGTTCAAATGAAGTTAAAAAAGCCCCGTTTGAGCCCTTACTTCCTCAGGTGAGCCACATACAACTAAATAATTACGAAAATTTAAACCGCATAAGCAAAACAACAGCCTGCGTAATTTTAGAAACGATACAGGGCGATGCTGGAGTTCGTTTTCCAGAGAAGGAATATTTAAAAGCCCTTCGAAAAAAATGTGACGAAACCTGCACGATTTTAATCTTTGATGAAATTCAGTGCGGCATGGGAAGAACCGGGAAAATGTGGGCTTTTGAGCATTACGACGTTGTTCCTGATTTTTTAGTAGCCGGCAAAGCTCTTGGTGGAGGAATGCCAATTGGTTGTTTAATGGCCGAGCGCAAATTAATGCTCCAATTTAGTGAGAACCCAATGTTAGGGCACATTACAACGTTTGGCGGTCACCCCCTTGTTTGCGCCACAGCAGCAGCGGGTCTAAAAATAATTCGAGAAGAGAAACTACTGGAAGAGTTACCTAAAAAAGAACAACTGTTCGCAAAACTATTACAGCACAATGCAATAGTAGAAGTTCGGCAATTGGGCTTAATGTTGGCCGTTGAATTAAAAAATGAGGAACAAGTGCAACAGGTAGTTTTAAAAGGAATGGAGCGAGGAATTATTCTATTTTGGTTTTTATCCACTCCAAACGCCTTTCGCTTAGCCCCCCCTCTAAACATTTCAGAAAGTGAAATTATAGAAGGTTGCAGCGCCATACTAGCGCTTTTAGATAAGCTTAAAGTTTCGTAAAAAAACTTTTTTAGCAAACAAGAATTTGATAGTTTAGCAGAACTTAAAAATAAAAAAATGAAAAAATTAAACAGTATTCTAATCGCTTTATTTATAATTAGTGGATTTTCAGCAAATGCTCAAGGAAAAGCAGCAAAAAGTCCTGCAATGGAAACCAAAGCGATAATTGGCAATGTTGAAGTTAGGATTACCTATTGCAGCCCTTCTGTAAGAGATAGAGAAATTTTTGGAGGTTTGGAGCCTTTTGGCAAGGTTTGGAGAGCCGGAGCAAATGAAGCAACTACCATGAGCTTTAGTAATGCAGTTACAATAAATGGTTCAAAATTGTCTGCAGGTACTTATTCTTTCTTCGTTACACCAAGTAAAGAGGATAACTGGGAGGTGATATTTAACAGCGAAGCAAAGCAATGGGGTGTATATAAATTAGATCGAAAAAAAGATGTGCTAGTAAGTGAAGCTTCAGTTACTGCAATTGACAAAAACGAGAAACTCAAATACAGCATAGAAGGTAATTTCATACACCTTGATTGGGATACTAAAAGAGTTAGTATTCGAGTAAATTAAATAGATCCTTCTACATACCCATTAAGATTATAAGCAACATGCCTAAGACCCTTGCAAACATAAAAAACCTAACTTCTGATAACTTCTTCTTATTAGCAGGACCATGTGCCATAGAGGGAGAGAAAATGGCTTTTGAAATTGCTGAAAGAATTCATGACATTACAACTCGGTTAGAGATTCCTTGGATTTTTAAAGGATCTTACCGTAAGGCCAATCGTTCAAGGCTCGACTCTTTTACTGGAATTGGAGATGAGAAAGCGCTAAAAATTTTAAAATCTGTAGGGCTTAAATTTGACGTCCCTGTGGTGACTGATATTCATTCAGCTCAAGAAGCAATACTAGCGGCGCATTATGTGGACGTTTTGCAAATACCGGCTTTCTTATGCCGTCAGACTGACTTATTGGTTGCTGCGGCCAAAACTGGCAAAGTAATCAACATCAAAAAAGGGCAGTTTTTAGCACCTGAGTCGATGCAATTTGCTGTTAATAAAGTGAAAGAATCTGGAAATAATAAGGTTTGGTTAACCGATCGTGGAACCATGTTTGGTTACCAAGACATGGTGGTAGATTTTAGAGGTATTCCTAAAATGAAGCATTACGCTCCAACTATTATGGACATTACTCATTCTTTACAACAACCGAATCAGAGTTCAGGAGTTACCGGCGGACAACCAGAAATGATCGAGACGATTGGGAAAGCCGCTATTGCAGCCGGAGCAGATGGTATTTTTATTGAAACACACTACGACCCTTCTGTTGCAAAATCTGACGGAGCAAATATGTTGCATTTAGATCATTTAGAAGATTTACTGACCAAATTAGTTCGAGTTCGACAAGCAGTGATTTAATTTTAACACACAATTTTGTTAGTAGAGTATTATTTTATAGCTTTGACTATCAATTTACCTTTATTTCAACAGGTAAGAAATCCTTCCGGATAAGTACCTCGTGAAACCTTAGTGACTTGATTTTGAAAGAATAATTTAACATTCTAAATAAGACATTTCAATATAACACGGATATAATTGCTCTTCATTATATGCAAGTGTTATGAGCAATTTAAAAAAACGAATTGTCCTGAAATTGTATGAAAAAAAAACAAATAAAAACGAATACTCGGAATAGTATTTATTACTGCCAGCGTAAGCTCTTTGGCGTTCGTACCATGGATTTTAGTAAAGGCTTGGATTTTGCCACTACCTGCAGTGGTTCAAGAACAAGTAAATGAAGCCATTGGTCATGGTTTTGATGGAATGATTGTTTACGTAGACCAAGCAGGTAAGCCAGCGGAGTTTTACGCCGCAGGCTGGCATGACCGAAAAAAGAAAATTCCTGCCGACTCGAAAGCCCTTTTCAAGATTGGTAGTATTAGCAAGTTATATGTTGCTGTTGCTGTCGCTAAATTTATAAGTAACAAACGTTTGTATTTAGATAAAACGCTCGCTGATTACGTTCCGGAACTTGTGGGAAGAATTGAAAATGCGGATAACATTACCTTGAGAATGATGATACAACACAGAAGTGGCATTCCCGATTTCACCCACACTTCCGGCTATTGGGAAGCCCCACCGAAAGCCAATAGTGAAAATCTTGAGTTGGTGCTGGATAAGACTGCCGACTTTGAACCTGATAAAAAATACAAATATTCAAATACAAATTATTTGTTGATAGGTAACATACTTGATAAAATATTGGGATACAGCCATCACCAATATATCAAAAGGGAGATTTTGATACCGCTTGAGCTGAACAATACTTACAATTTGCTTAGTGAAGTAAATATAGACGATGTTATGAGTGGGTATCATGTAGGTTATGATGAAGATTTAAAGTATAATGATTTCATAAAACCTGCCGGCTCAATGATAGCTGCAGCGATGGATGTAGCCGTATTCTTGCGGGCATTGAATGATGGTTCGGTGTTTAATAAAGGAGAACAGGAAATTTATTCCTCCATTTACGCTTACAAACATACAGGTCTGCTTCCTGGCTATCAGAGTTTTGCAGAATTCCACAAAGACATAGACACAGTGGTTATTCAGTTTAATAATACAACTAATTTTGGTGGATATGACTGGAATTTAGCGGAAATCATATATGGTCGTATCGTAAAAATAGTGAGAAGTAAAAAAGGCTCCTAACCATGTATATAAAAAACAGGCGAAATAAAACTAAATTCAAGGTCTGTAACCCCTTTTAACTTCATATCAGTTTGATAATGAATCACTCGAAATCTACTTTATTCCATTTTACCAACGTTAGCAAAATTCTAAAAAATGACAGATAAGAAAAGTTGGATCAAGATATTTCTCTTCTTTATCCTCAAGCTGAAGACGAAAAATCTGAAGCATTTTATAAATTATTTTGTCAAATATTAATTTCATCTACTACATTATAATGTATTCTTATTTCTTTTTACAACAAATGCAACAGTGATAATTGCAGTCATTTGTTTTTTTTGATAAGTGCTGCGAAATGCGCAATTGGTATCCTTTGCCTAGCTTATCTTTTATTTTCTGAAGTTGAGCTTTCAACGGGCTTTGTTACAAGAGTAACACCCATTAAAGCAATAGAATTATGTTGTAAATAAAAAGTACGCGAGGAAGGGTAAGTGCCCAAAAGTTGCCAAGTTTTTAGAGAATATAGCAGTTTTTCATTTACAGCAAAAGAACAGTACAATGAGAAATTGCTAACTGTATAGGAATAGTTTACACATATTTTTCAGGCTCCATTGAATACCAAATTAAATCCTCTAAGAGAAAAAATCTCCTTTTATCTGTTCGATTTGTTCAATAATTTACCAAGCTCTCCAACCGTTTTATTGATCACGGTATTTTCTGACCCTGCATACCCAGCGCAAAATGAAAGACATGAACGAAAGCTCAGAGATTAAACAAAGGCGTTAAATTTCTTTGTGAAAAGGCACAACAAGAATAAAACAACATGAAGTTTTACTGTCTAAAACTTCATGTCAAGTTTATGGTCTTAAAGCAAGTCTTTCTTTGGACAGGGTTCCTCATATTGGTGGCGATTCCAAAAAAATGAAGAAGAAAGGAACAACATATGAAAGATCGATTTGTACCATTAAAAAAGAAACATTCAATGTAAAAACTAAAAAATTCCATGAAGTGATAGAGAATAAAACATATCTGCAAACTCTAACTTTTGAAAAGGATAAATATTAGAAACACCGGATATAAGAGCAACTATATTGAATAGTTTTAATATAAAGAAAAGCTACGCACGACCCTTGGTATGAAATGATGGCACTCTTTGGAATGCTCCGTTTCACAAAATAACATTCTCGCCTATTTACAAAACTCGCATGAACAAAATTTAACGCCTCAGACCAATTAAACCATCTTCTTACTTAATATTGAGCATGAAATATTCTCATTTTTTCATATCCGACTATCAACTTAACACCACTAGAAAACTATTAATAGCAACTTCTGTTATACTTTCCTATCTCTTATACTGTAATGAAGCAAATAATTTCCATAGTCTATTACTTTAAGAATTTAGCTCATCTACCCATTATTGATGTGCGGTCCCATGCAGAATTTACGAAAGGACACATTATAGGAGCTTACAATGTCGAGTTGTTCACAGATGAAGAGCGCGCGGTGGTTGGTACTGCCTATAAAAAAGAATCGAAAGAAAAGGCAATTGCCATTGGATATAAATATGTTACTCCTAAACTCAATGACTTTATCAGTAAATCTCTTGAGATTGCTCCTAAAAAAGAACTTGTTATACTTTGTTGGCGAGGAGGCATGAGAAGTAACGCTTTTGCAGACCATCTTATCAAGCATGGTTTTGAAAAGGTTTACGTCATTGAAAAAGGATATAAATCTTTTAGAACTCATGTGTTGGAGTTTTTTGGAAAGCCTTTTAAGCTTAATGTTTTAGGTGGTTATACTGGAACAGGGAAAACTAAAGTACTACATTTTTTAGAAAAAAAAGGACAACAAGTTATTGACTTAGAAGGAATAGCAAATCACAGAGGGTCTTCATTTGGAGGCATAGGTCTTGCGGCGCAACCAACAAATGAGCATTTTGAGAATAAACTATTCTCCAAATTACAAGGCTTAAATCCGACTAAGTCCATATGGCTTGAGGATGAAAGCAGAGCCATTGGAAGTGTATTCATTCCCGAACTATTTTATGCTACTATGAGTACCATGCCTGTATATTTACTTGATATACCACTTCAGGAGAGGGTAATCCATTTGGTAGATATCTACGCTGATCTTAACTCTAACCAATTAGCAGATGCGATTAGTCGAATAAGTAAAAGACTGGGTTACGATAATGCTAAATTTGCTTTGGATGAACTTGAAAACAAAAATTATGACAAAGTGGTCACGCTTACGCTTGTCTATTATGATAAATGTTACTTAAAGGGTTTACAAAAACGTGATCAATCGAGCATTATGTCCTACACGTTTCCAAGCGTGAAACCTGAAGAAACAGCAGATTTTTTAATAAGCAAAACAAATTGAAAATGGTCGAGGCTATAAAATTAACTTCTTACAGTCATGGCGCAGGTTGCGGTTGTAAAATATCACCAAAGGTTTTAACGACCATCTTAGCATCTAGTTCACCAAAAGTGGAAGACAAACGTCTCTTAGTGGGCAACGATACCAGGGATGATGCTGCGGTTTACGACATGGGAAATGGGGTAGGTATCATCAGCACCACAGATTTCTTTTTACCCATTGTTGACGATCCCTTCACCTTTGGAAGAATTGCGGCTACAAATGCCATCAGCGATATTTATGCAATGGGTGGAAAGCCATTAATGGCAATTGCTATTTTAGGATGGCCCATTGATAAACTAGCTCCTGAGGTTGCTGCTCAAGTAATGGAAGGTGGCAGAAAAGCTTGCAATGATGCGGGAATAATACTTGCCGGAGGACACAGCATTGATAATCCAGAACCTATATTTGGACTTGCGGTTACTGGTTCTGTTGCCATCCCTAAATTAAAACAGAATGATAAAGCACAAGCAGGAAGTGTCCTTTATCTTACAAAACCTTTGGGTATTGGTATTTTAGCCACCGCACAAAAGAAAGGCATTTTAGATGCAGCACACAAAGATATCGCAGCCAATTCTATGATAATTTTAAATGATGTTGGACTGGAGCTTTCAGAAATTAATGAAGTAACAGCACTAACCGATGTAACAGGTTTTGGTCTCATGGGACATTTACTTGAAGTGTGCGAAGGAAGTAATGTATCTGCCCTTATTCACTCTAAAAAAGTTCCTATTTTCGAAGAAATTCATACGTATATCGATAAAAAATGTATCCCCGGTGGAACAACCAGAAACTGGGAAAGTTATGGTCACAAGATTCATATAGACGATGAAAAACTACGAAATATCTTATGCGACCCCCAAACTAGCGGAGGATTGTTAATAGCGGTTAAAAAAGAAGCTGCCCACAAAATTGAAGCTTTACTAAAAAGAAAAGGACTTTATGCTGAAGCAATTGGCGAACTTACAGAAAAATCAGAATTCCCGATATACGTTAAGGGATGATTGTTTGCAATGCCATCCGATCAGTTCTCTTTTTGACAGTCTAAGGTCAAAATATCTAAACATTCTTTTATGCTATTTGTAGAATACTCTTCGGCTTCCTCAAAGAAATAGTTGTAAGAGTTGCTAGGTTAGAATTGGTAACGGTCCTTTACTCATAATAGAATATGTTGATTATTACTGAAGGATTTGGATAAAGACTCTTTGACACTGAACTTAAAAAGAATAGACAATACCCTTTTTAAGGTTCTAATAATTTGATGACAAATTACCGATGCTGTAACTAGAGTTAATCTATTAAATGTCAAATGAAATAAGGTATTCCGTCAAGCCCCCTGAAAACAAAATTTAAAACACCAAAACCTAGTCCTCTCGATACAATTCCGACCAATCGGAATCACTCGAGGAACTAGGTTTTGCTTTATATAAATGTTTGTTGCTCCCTCTTCCTTGCCGTCATGCGCTGCTTTTTTTTATTGCGCCCTTCGATACGCTTTTTCAAAGTACTCAGGGTGCAATAAAACGCAGCTCCATGTTTTGCGCTCCTGCTAATCGTCGGCTAACGTTTGTTCGTCAATCATGGCGTAGATTGCTTCACTTTGTTCGCAATGACTAGCCAATCTTCCTCAGTCACTCACTGCTGTTATGTTGTTCGTACTCCTTCGGCAAGCTCAGGAACCACTCACAACCTTCACAGCAGGCAGCCTCCTAATGCGCAACGGGTCGCCTTAACCACGTAATGGCTTTTTAAAACTGCTTGTGGCAGTTTGTGGGAATTTACTTCATCATAGACCAAGTGGAGAAATAGAGTTCATCAGAAGTAATTGATACTGCTCATAGTGCGTTTCAAATGAGCTGTTATCATAAAAATGAGAAAGGAAGTTAGACTTGCCAAGAGGCAAATACAATCGAAATAGTTTAGACTTCGCAGAATCAGAAATGCCTGATACAGGATGTAAAGTTTACTTTGGAGCAACAAGAGAAAGGGTACTAATTTTTGCATCCCACTTTAAAATCGTACTATTGAGATAGTGAGACAAATTCAATCCATCCTACTGCTTTTTATAATGGAGATAGCACTATTTCCATCTCAATTTGTGTGCGCTACTTACCCACTCGGACAAACCAATCACAGCTTTTATGAATCTAGTCCTTGTGAAATTCGAACGGCAATCGTGAAACAACCCCGAGAGCAGCTTTTAACCCCAATGGTTTGTAAAGATATCTCCAATGCAATGAATGATAACATTAACAATGACTCAGAAAGAGCAGTCTCTACGAAAGGATTGGCCGCTAGTATGGTCGTATTTAACTTGGATAACTACGATGTGTTGGAGCAAGTTTTTTTAACTCCTTCTAATCCAAAATGCCCCATGGCAACTTTGCAATCAGAAAGTCCGTTTCGCGCACCGCCATTGGTTTAGCTGCTCATTTGTTTCGGCTACTGCCGCAAGCGGTGAATTGACTTCCCTCTACAACAGGAAAAAGCTCCTGCTTTCATACCTCAACTATGGGTCTTTAATAGATAAATTAAAAGATTAATATAAAGGTTATTTGACACAAGAAAATTAAGAATACAAAAAATTAGTTATGATTAAATTATCTTTTAAGAATCCGTATTTGGTGCTTGTATTTGCCATTATTGTGGCATTACTAGCTGGCGTTCTTATCCCAAGAATGCCGGTAGACATTCTTCCTCAATTCAAGAAATCTGCGATGCAGATTATTACCCTTTATCCCGGTATGCCTGCCGAAGTGGTGGAGAAAGATATCACTAGCCGAATGGAACGGTGGACCGGACAATCACCAGGAATCGAAAAACAACTTTCCAAAAGTATCATGGGCGTAAGTGTTGTAACCAATTTTTATGGTGAAGACATCGACCCTGCAGAAGCAATGGCTAATTCAACCTCCTATGCGGTAAGTGATATGTATTATCAGCCACCTGGTACAATGCCTCCAATGATCCAGCCGTTTGACCCTACAGCTTCTAAACCTTTGATGCTTTTAACAGTAAGTAGTGATGTAAAAAATGGCAAGGAATTGTATGATGTAGCCTACTTAAATCTGCGCCAAATGCTGAGTGGTGTAGAAGGTATTGTTGCTCCTGCGGCTTATGGCGGGTCATTGAGAATGATTTATGTCTATGTGGACCCTAACAAGATGGAAGCGCTTGGAATTTCGCAAACGCAAGTAATGGAAGCCATTCAAAAAAATACAACCATGATTCCTTCTGGTATTGCCAACATTGGTAATGTCAATTATGGTGTAGATGCAAAAGGATTAATCATTGATGTGAAAGATTTTGACGACATCGTCATTACGCATAAAAATGGAAATCCCATATACATTAAAGATATTGGACAAACAAAGGATGCCAGTGCCATTCAAACAAACATTGCCCGAGTAGACGGTAAAGAGCAGGTTTATTTACCTATTTTCAAACGACCAGGTGCAAATACAATCGCCTCTGTGGAAGCAGTTAAAAAAGCATTACCAGGCTTGAAAGAAAGGATGCCAGACGATGTGAACCTCAATGTAATTTTTGACCAGTCCTCTTATGTGCGAAATGCTATTTCGGGTTTACAAAATGCAGGATTAGGAGGTTTGATTTTAGTTATCATTGTCTTGATCCTCTTTCTTGGAAATTTCAGGTCCTCCCTTATCGTAGCAATCAGCCTGCCTCTATCGGTGCTGTTTGCTTTCATCATGCTTTATCTTACAGGACAAGCTATTAATAGCATTACCATTGGAGGGCTGGCACTAGTATTGGGCCTTTTGGTGGACAACTCCATTGTTGTTTTAGAGAACATCGACCGCCATCTTAAAATGGGCAAAAATTCATTTTCAGCTGCAAAGGATGCTGCTTTAGAAGTAGCAAACCCTGTGTTAGCCTCTACATTGGTAATAATTGTAGTGTTTTTTCCAGTTCTATTTTTAACAGGAATAACTAAGTTTCTATTCTCACCTCTAGCAATAACAGTAACCGCCTCGATGATTGGATCATACATTTTTGCATTGACCTTGATTCCCTTAATGGCGGCATTTTTCTTTAAAAATAAGTTACCTAACTCAGATAATAAACCCAAGAAAAATATCCTTGGATTTTTTCAGAGATTCATTGACAGGTTAGGCGCTAACTATCAAAACAGTCTTTCAAAAACATTAGAATACCGTTGGCCTATTTTAGGAATTGCAGTTTTGCTATTGGTCACCTCTTTGTTTCTATTGAAAAATACGGGTTATGAATTGTTCCCGCAATCAGATGTTGGACAAATGGAAATTACCGTGCGGATGGAGTCAGGTACCCGCTTGGAGGATGCCAATAACACCATTGCAGAAATGGAACAGGTTATCCGAGAAGAAACGGGGAATGATTTACAGCAGCTGGTAGCAAATATTGGAATCTTTTATGATTTACCTGCCGCATACACTCCGAATTCAGGAACTCAAGATGCCTTTATAGGAGTTCAATTAAAGGATTCTCACGAAACAAGCACCTTTGAATATGCCTCGCAACTGCGGAAAAAGCTACATGAGAAATTTCCCGGTATTGAATTGAGCTTTAATACTGGTGGAATGATAACAGCAGCGCTAAATGAAGGAAAGCCCGCACCAATTGATGTTCAAGTAAAAGGAAACGATCTTAATGTACTTCGGGAAATTTCTGAGAAAATACGAGATACCATTGCGACACTTTCTAGCACCCGCGATGTTCGTGTTTTACAGCGGCTAGACCAGCCTGCAAAAAACATAGAGATTGACAGGGTAAAAGCAGCAGAATTGGGGGTTGAGCCCGTAGACGCTATTAAAAATATGGTATCTGCATTGAACTCTTCTGTTACGTTTCAAAAAGCATTTTGGATTGATGAGCGCAACGGCAATCACTATTATGTAGGGGTTACTTATCCTGAAAGTGAAATTCATAGTCGCTTTGTACTCGAGAATGTGGGAGTAAGTAGTTCCCTGACTGACAAAACCATTCCATTCCGAAATTTCTCAGAAATGACAGATGGCACAAATCCTGTTGAAATAAATCACCACAATTTAACTAGGGCATTTAATGTCTACGCAAATGTTGAAGGCATGGATGTTGGCAGTGTTTCGGATGAAATACAAAAGATCATTGACGGAATGGAAGTTCCTCCCGGGTATGAAGTTAAATTTGAAGGAGAAGTTGCCATCATTAAAAAATCTTTTAGCGGACTGGGGATAGGATTAGCTTTGGCAGTAATTCTATCGTTCCTAATTATTACACCTCTCTTCCGTTCATTTAGAAAACCACTGATCATCATTTTGGCTTTCCCTTTTGGACTAATTGGTGTTGGATTTTTGATGTGGAGTACAGGAACCTATTTAAGCATTCAATCCATCATGGGAATTATTATGATGGTTGGTATTTCTGTTTCTTACGGAAATATATTGGTGGACAGAATTAATGTTTTGATGATTGAAGGCAAACAGAAACAAGCTGCCATAATTGAAGGTTCTTCCGACCGCTTTCGTCCAGTATTGATGACCGCATCTACCACTATTTTTGGGTTATTGCCTACTGCTTTAGCAACCAGCCCAGGCTCAGAAGCGAATGTTCCTTTGGCGATTGCTGTTATAGGTGGAACATTCATGGCAGCCCTAATTACCCTTTACATCATTCCTATTTTTTATTCACTTATTGCAAAAACCGCAAAATAATGAAGACTTTAATAAATATAAAATCAGTAGCAGTTTTTGCAATGCTACTCTCCTTGCTTGTTTCCTGTAACAATTTGGAAAAAGATACGGAAGGAACCGTTGCAAATCGCTACAAAGTAGACAAAGTTCAGAAAGTAGAAGTTGTTACGCCCAAGCAACGATCTTTTAAAAGTGAAGTGCTAATCGCAGGAACGGCACGTCCTAATCAAATCGTCACACTTTACGCCATGGAAGCGGGAATGCTTGTAAAAATGAGCAAAGATATTGGTGATCAAGTAACTATAGGAGAAACCATTGCTTTTTTAAAAAATCCTGAATTACAGCAACAACAGCTAAAATGGTTGGCCGAAACAACAGCTAAAAAAGCCAATTTTGAGCGTTTAAATGCAGTGTATAAAAAAAGTCCTGCCCTAACTAATGTTCAGTTGGTAGAAAGTGCTGAAGCAGAATACCTTTCTACAAAAGCCAATTTGGTTGCATTTAATAATCGAGTGGAATTTTTAAGTATTAAAGCTCCTTTTTCAGGGATTATAACGAAACGGTTTGTGGACAAAGGAGCGCTAATCCAAAGCGGTTTAAATGAAAGTAATCCACAAGCGCTGTTTGAGTTACAGGAAATAAATCCAATTCGATTGACCATTCCTGTTCCCGAATCAGATGCAGTAGGTATCCAAAAAGGAATGAAAGTTGAGGTTAGCTTCCCTGAACTGTCCAGTGAATTTTCAGTGGCAAAGGTCAGTCGCACTTCCAATGCGCTTGACCCTATGTCTAAAACAATGCAAGTTGAAGTTGACTTGGACAACCTTGATGGCAAAATAATTTCGGGAATGTACGCCAAGGCTTTGTTACAAATTAACAGCAAGGAAAATATCCTGTCTTTACCCATGATAGCTAAAGTAAGTCACAAAAACGAAGACTATGTGCTTGTTGTAATAGAAGGTAAAGTCAAAAGAATACCAATTACCATAGGCCTATCAAATCAAGATTACTTTGAAGTTCTAAACGATCAATTCAATTCTGAAACACAGGTAATTGTTCAAGGAAAAGGCTTAGTGAAACCAGGACAAATTGTGACACCAATAGTAAAGCAACAGCAATGAATACAATAAAAAATAGATTCAAAGAAATGAGGATACTAACGTGCGTCTTGTTTTTACTAGTCGGCAATACAGCAAAAGTTTCAGCCCAAGACACCATTGCTATCAATTTAGAAACAATATTGAAAGTCGGTGGAGCAGCGAACCTAACCATCAAGGAATATAAAGAACGCCAAGAACTCTCCTTGGCTAAATTAGCCAAAGCCAAAGAGTGGTGGCTACCAGAGGTATATGCAGGAGTTCAGACCCATCAACTTTGGGGTGCAGCGATGAATGCAGACGGTCGATTCTTCTTGGATGTAACCAGACAGAATCTTTGGGGTGGTTTAGGAGTAAATGCGACTTGGGATTTTGCAGAAGGCATTTACAACGTTAAGGCTGCTCATTTAAAAAGTGAAGCGAATAAATACCTCACACAGGCAGAAAGCAATCAGCAACTGCTAAAAATGATACATAGCTATTACGATTTAATGACCGCTCAACTCAATTTCAATGCTTACGAAAGTTTGGCCATTCAATCCGATAAGATTGCACAGCAAATACAAATTCAGTTAGAAGCAGGCTTACTTTACGAGTCAGATTTACTCGTAGCAAAAAGCAACAAAAATCATTTGCAACTAGAGATGTTTCAAGCTAAAAAAGCGTGTAACAATGCATCTGCAACACTAAAAAAAATGCTCAATATCGAGCAAAACGTCAAGATGTTAAGTACAGACACATCTTTACTTCCCTTGGATTTCACAGCCAAATTAAAAGTAGTAGAAGATTCAGCTTATCGCAACCGTTTTGAAATTAAAGCCAATGAAATACATTTAATCTCGCTAGAAACGGAACGAAAAAAATACACCACGGGGTTATTTATTCCTGAACTAAATATTAGCACGTATGGGTCAACCTATGGGAGGATCAATGGAAATGTTTCACCCATGTTTCCTGCAGAGAACCCAAAGACACAACAGCTTTATCCAACCGGGGCTTTGAATGTTTCGGTGTTGTGGAAGATTCCATTAGGAGCGCTTACCTATCAAGGTGACAAAAAAATATTTGACAGTAAAATTCGACTCAACGTAATCAAAAAAGAACAGTTTAAAGCCCAAATTAGTGAAGAAATAGCGCATGCAAAATCTGATTTACAATTAAGTAAAGACCAAATAAAAACTGCTAAAGAAGCATTGGGCTTTACTTCAAAAGCATTGAATCAAAGCATGGAAAGGCAACAAATTGGAACGGCCAAACCGTTTGAGGTTTTTCAGACTCAGCAGTTTTTTTTACAAGCGAAGTTGGATTTTTTGAAGGCTGTAAGCGAATTTAATAAAGCACAGTTTGCCTTTAAGGTGGCAAAAGGGGAGATCCTTTAAACCCTTCTCATTTACCAAAACACTACTCAATTTTGACAGCAATTCCAGTGTAAAAGTTTGACATACAAGGCAAAGTAGAAACCTTATGCGTTTAGTTTACTGCTGTGCGAACGGTAAACTACTTTTCAAGAGACTTGGTTGATTTAGGTTAGTTTAATTGACTTCTCACCTGTTTGTAAACCCATAAAAACTGTTCTCAAATTTTGAAAAAACAAAATCTCAGCCGTTAACTTTACTATTGGCAACTTAAACCATTTTTATTACTTCGCTTAAGATTAACAGATGTATCAAGACCTGAAAACAATAACTTTTGCTAACATTGTAGTACATGCAAACGACAAAACTCAGTAATCAAAGTATTTTACCACTCACCTGTTCCCGTGCTGGCACATGCTGTTACGGTAAAGTTGTTAATCTTAATCCGTGGGAGCTATTAAACTTAAGTAGGGAGAAAAAAATTACACCAAAAGAGTTTCGTGACCTTTACTGTGAATTTGGTGGCATTCGATTGCGATTTGACGGAAAAGCAGATACAAAAGGACAGCAATCTTGCAGTCAATATGTAGATAATTTCGGATGCAGCGTCCACTTGGGACGGCCATTGGCCTGTCGACTATTTCCGTTAGGCCGTCAAATACAAAATAATGAAGCACACTACATCTACCAAGGTGCTAAATTTCCCTGCTTAACTGACTGTGCAGAAGTTTTAGAATTACCTAAACTAAGTGTTGGTGAATACCTAAAAGGTCAGGCGGCAGATCAATTTGAAAAAGCGCAAGATGAATACTTAAAAGTAATGCAAAACATAGCAGACATAGCTTTTGAATTGTTATTAGACTCGGGTTTGGCAGCATCCGGAGACAGGAAAACATTAAAACTGTGGAGAGAAATGGGCAAAGCTGAACCTGAGGTTTTAGCCCAAAAAATTGGCAAAGAATGGATAGACTATTTGATGATCCCACCCATAACAGAAGATAGTCTCAATCCTATTCTTTTTGCACAAAAGCACAACAATTTTATAGCACAAAAAGCACAGGAAAAATTTGGTGCTTTAAAAACAAATCAAGAATTTCACGAAGGTTCCGTTTTACTAATGGGAGTTTCATTGCACCTAGCGAGAGGACTAGGGGCGGACCAGAAATCAATTGCTGAACACTGGATTGCAACAGCAAAAAACTTTGGTGCTGGAGAATAATATTGAAGCTAATCTGCTCACTGTTCTATTTATTGAAACGTTCAACGACTCGCTAATTAAATATTTAAACCGCGTTACTTAAAATCTAATACATCATCCCGACTTTCTTAGGACTAAAACATGTACTTATCCTGCCTTTTGCTGCATAAATTTGCAACATCTGGATTAATTCGTGCTATAATGCTATATGCACCAGTGGTTGATACTTGGGTTTTATACATCCCAAACACAACTTGAAAACACCAAAGCAACTCTAATTTTTTGGCCATTAAAAATTCTTTCAACACTTTTTAAAAGCTCAGAAACTCATCGCTAAGTTTTTTGGAGTGAATGAATGCATCGATCGTACCTTTTGAAACATCTATCCCAAAGGCTTTCTTTAATTCCACGACTTAATATTTAATAATATAAAAACTATCTAACGCATTATAATTGTGATATAAAAACATTAAGCTTTAAAATAGCTTTTATACTGCCATAACCTGGGAACAAATGAAAGCAGTAAAACCGGATATATAATTATATCAGCAATGATGTTTCCTGTTGTAAAACTCATGTTATCTTCTATAACAGTGCTTTTACCTCCACCGTATAAAACATGCTTGTGCTTCCATTTTTTTAAAGGAAAAGGCAATGTTCTACCTTCATCAATAAAATAGCGCATATCCTGAGACATTCCATCTTCCGTTATTTCACTGATCCATTCACCAACAAGCGGTAATTTTAAGTGCACAACATCGCCCTTCTTTGATCCCCCAAACTCAATTAACTGAGCACCTGGAGGAAGTAAAAATTCAAACAAATTGCCGTCAAACCGATTATATACAAAATTTATGTCTTGAGGTACCCTTGATTTAAGTGTAATATTCATAGGTGGAAGATACAACTTCTACAAGGTTTTGTTCGAAAAATAGACCAATATAACTTTCTATGAATGGAATTTGACATGCCAATTTAAAACGCTTGTAAATTAGCCATCCCACACCTATCAGACTGAAATACCGAACGCAAAAAGACGCAAAATAAATTCTACAAAATACATGTAACACATCATTTATAGATGCGTTTTAAAGTCTTTACTCTATTTTAGGAAACATAAATTAGAGGTAATTTTTTTAACTAAATAAAGTTAAAGAACCGCTCGAAAGAATATTCAATATGGCTCTTATTACAGTGGATATTCTTCCACCCACACAAGAAGGCATTAGTTTTATAAAATGACCTAGATTACAATCCTAGTCTTTAAAATAAGTAAAACTATGGTGAAACGATTTTTTAAATGAGCATTTAGAATATTTCTAGCGCTATTATTTCTATTGGCGCTTAACTATGGTGTATTTCATTTATGGGAGTATGGTATACAGGAGCTAAATATGTTAAATACTTAGCTGAGAATGGCGAAACCGTCGCAATAGATCAGAATTTTTCATATAAATTGATGGAATCAGATATTGAAAATAGCAAATTGATTTTAGCAGTCGAAATTTATGGAATTGATCAACCTCAGAAATTTGATGTTGATTTTTTTAAATACCTACATGAAAATCATAATGTAAATCACTACTTAGCGGAACTCGATTTTGTGCAAGCTAATTTTATGAATGATTTTTTAGAATCTGGAGATGAAGAGTTATTAAGTTCTGCTCAAAAAAAATGGGCAGTTATGCAAGGAAGGAACAACCAAGATTATTTCGATAAGTATTTAGAATTACATGCGTACCACAAACAACTTCCTGAAAATAATAAATTTGAATTCATTGGAATTGATAAGCTTCAAGATAGTCCATTACTTTAAACTTATTTAAAGCGCTTTTCTTTAGACACTGAGTTAGAGAATTCGAGCACGATCAAAGACGAATTGCTTTTAAAAAAATAGAAGTAATGAAGGCTCATTATTCACAGAGCCCTGATACAATGTTTATTCTTTCACATTTAGAAACAAACATAAAATATGTTCAAGATAAACTACACAAAGAAGAAGAAGGTCTATTTCAAAACTTCCCCAGTTTATATAAACACTATAAACATAGAGGAAACTAGAATCTACGGCTATTTTGGTTTATATCACGCCTTTCAATATAGAGTAAACAACCAACACCCATTGGCCTCAAAAATTAGATTATCTGACTTGAAAAATAGTGTCTATGAATTTTATGATGAACGATAGCTATATGGTTATGCCAAGCAATCAGCTACCTGAATTTATGAGAGATGGAACCAACTATATGAGGCTACCTGTTACTGAAAATAACATGCTGATTATGTATGTTTACAGTATTAAGGATTTTAAGCGAAACACTCCTTTAAAGAATAAAACTTTGATTAAAATGAATGGTGGCGATAGTCCTTATTCTAATTCAAGCAGATTAAATACAACCATTGAATTGCTGCCGGTTACAGATGTTTTTAAAATGACGGATAAGGGAAAGCTTTACGCGCAGTGCCCTGTTTTTGTTCGAAATTCAGATTGGGCGGAACCTATGAAAGAATAAATGGTTGTACCCTTATGAATTCTTAATAGCTTTGCTGAGCTTTTTCTCGTCATTAAAGTAAAATTGGAAATCTAATTTTAACTTACTCCGTTTCTGTTTTAGTGTTATTTGAGAGTTTTTATAAAAATTAAACCTATACATAGACTATCGATTATATTCAAAAACAAACGCATAACTAAATCTTATTAGCAGGCTAAATGCCTAGATTATTTGTGTTCAATCTTATTTATAAAATCTAATTTTGAAGAGCGCTAGAGTAAAAGAACGGATGGATAACATTACATTTATCCCCCGAAATAAAAAATAAGAAATAACATGACAAGTAATACGGAAAAGCCATCGCCAGAAGCAAAAGCACTCTCCCTTTTTTTAATGGCTTATAAAACAACAAGCCCAGGTTATAAAGAGAAGTCTAAACGGATTAATAGACTGTGGAGTTTAGTATTAAAAGAAGAATTAAGCGGAACTGAGTATATGGAAGAGGTTCAAAAAACCTTAGCATCGTATGGTGGTTATTCAGAAGTTGTGGAGAAAACTGTTCGTTATTACATTGAAAAAACAGGAGAATGGACTTTAAAAGGTGATGATAAATATTGTTTAGATGCTCAGAACTTTGCTGATAAAATCTTGAATGAATAGCATGTCTGTTAGCTATGGTTTAAACCTAACTTGAAGCTAGAAAACACCATTCCGAAATGGTACAATTTAGTTACATGTCAGTTACAACTATTAACACCTAATATAGGAAGATATTAATCCACATATACGCAGAGTAATTGATATTTTTATCCTCATGCTTAACTCATTTTGATGGAGGGTTAATTACACAAGAGCCATAACCTATAATGCAGAAGAATAAGTACAATCAAAAACTAGACTAATCATTGAGCCTTTTTAGACAGATAGATTCATTTTACAGTATCGTTAAAAAGAAGAGTTCTAGTTGATTTCATTTTGGGCGCTTATTTATTTTTATTCTAATTTTTATCCAATAATTGGATACTGAATAATTTGAATTCACCAATAGACTTGCATTTTTATCAGGATTTGGAATCCTTGCTATTTTTAGTTTAAATTATTCACAGTGGTATTGAAAATCTTGGGTATCAAATTGTAAATAGATTTTGATTTAACTCTTATGAAATAAATTCTACGCTATTCTTTACCCTTTGTGGGAACGTCATCTATTTATACAATCATATCATTATAAACAAGAAGTAATATTCTACCCAAACACATCGCGTTTATTTCCAAAATATTGTGATTTTATTGATTCCAATAATCCACATCATTCTTTTTTTTAAGACAAAATTTTGGCGAATGTATTGTTCCATTTTCTAACAATACAATTTTAATAACTAGCGAAAACAGAACTAAAATACTAAAGCTTGAAAAAGAAGAATTACGATACATTTAAGCGGTAGAAAGCTTCATTAAAATAGCCTTTGTCATTGCGGTAAATAATCCTTTCTCTGAAATATTTAGCCAAACCTTCTCAAACGTACAGAGGCAACCGCCTTTTTTAGAAAAGTACCACAGGTCCTACTTTGTTACTGTTGCAAATAGCAAAAGCAATTCCAAATGTGCAAAAATTTCATTTCAGCAAGTAAGGGGAGAATTCCGCGTTCTAAGAAACATTATAAAAAATAAATCTACTTAACAGTAAAGTTGGCGCCCTTCACGTTAACTTATATATTCCTAAAAACCCGTATCATTTCATCACTATTTATTGATCCACAATAGAATAAACTTCATTTGAAGAAATGATTCATGCAAATAAATAACAAAATAATGTTTTTATCGCTTTCCATTCTTCTAACTTCAGCTCGTGGGGTAAGTCAAACGAATAAAATAAAAATCACGTTCATTAGCAATTGTAGGTTGCACATGACGAACAATATTAATGTTATTTATGCTGATTTCCCCGATCGTTTATAGCCTTTATAAACTGACAGATTCAATCCATCTGAGTTGAACAGTTTAAAGGAAAACTCTTTTTTATTTCTACCCACAAACATTTATATAATTATTCTATAGGAAATATAAAACCTATATTCAAGACATAATGATGTCAAAAATATAAGCGATAATTTAATAAGTAACTAATTATTAACTGAATATATAAAAATATCAGTTAAGGAGTAAATTTTTAAACACATAGAAATTTCAAAATATTTCGATACTCTTGGCTATCCTATGCATATTATTGACCTGCTTGCTGCAACTAATATATTAAGTCCATTACCATTCATACTACCCTAACAAAAGGTTTGCAAGAGTTTGGTTATGCCTAAGTCTTCTTCGATTTTATGCTGTATTTATTGCGACCAGATAGTTAACAAACGTGTGACGGCTGCAGTAATGGCAGCCTTACTTGTGCTAATCTCATCTTTTACTTATAAAGAAATAGCATCGCTTTAATCAAACCATATAAAAAAACTGCTTCTTTGTTCCATCTGATAGATGAGGCTTTTTTGTAACCAAAAATTAGTCTGATGATAGTAAGAGATAAACTTTAGAAATTTACCATTAGAGCAATTTATTTAGGAGCTTTACTACCTGCCCATTCATTTACTCAATCAATTTATCACACCGTCTCCATTTCTAGTTCACAAATATGAATTTTAAATAAGGGATATCGTTCAACTAAACAAGAAGTTAATTTGAGTTATCTTTTAAATATTTTCTGCACATGTTCATTACTTCTAACCAAGTACATTCCTTGTTTTAAATCACTCAAATTAAAAACAACTTTACCATTTGCCTTTATTTCACCAGCCGAGGTATTCACTAGCGGTTTACCGTCTAAACTGTATATCTGAACTTGACCAATATTCTCTTCAGAGAACTCAACAGTTAAATTTTCATTGAATGGATTAGGATATACAACTAACTCTCTACTAGAATTCTTATTAACATTACCAAATATGGGACGGAAGTATTTATATTTCCCATCATAATCAGTCTGTTTTAAACGAAAATATGTCGGCACGTCAATCCCAGTTACATCAACATATTTATAATTTAATCTCTTTGATGAGTTACCTGCACCATTAACCTCACCGATAACCTCCCATTCTTTTCCGTTTATAGATTTTTCAATTGAAAAATAATCGTTGTTTATTTCAGCTAGTGTTTCCCAAAAAAACAAAATCCTTTTATTGCTTTCAACACTTAAAGTAAAGCTCCCAAGCTCAATGGGCAAACCTGAACTAGCACTATAACTTATTCGTTGGCTAGATATTCCGGGTCCATGAATTTCAAGATCTAAATCGACACATTGTCTGTCCGAAACAGTGGTTGTAGCGCAATCAAGATCACCCGTCCATGGGTTACTTGTTGTTCTGTTAGTTCCAGAACTATTGCTGCCGTTATTCGGTAAATTAAAATATAAACCGGAAGAGCTTCCACAAGTTAAATAACCTTGTAGCGTATATAAGTTACCTTGTGGCGTTCCAGAAAATACTATATCGTAAGAAATTTCGATATTGTAATTGTAACCCCAAGGGCAAGAAGTCGGTGCTACTATAGCAACAGGTTCTAAACTCACGTTTACAGTGTAAGGAGTGCCGCTGGTAGACGATATTGAGCATTGAGAAAAAGAATTTAACGTAAAAATAACGCTCACCAACACACACACAAAAAATTTTTTCTTCATTTCAAAGAATATTACGAACATCAAAAAATAAGGTTACAAATTTATGCATTTTATATTGTTTACAGCAATTCTTTCAGGTGAATACGTTAGTTATTAGTTGGATATAATATGTAAAGTCAATTGGCCCCTATTTTGTTCAATAAAATATATCGGAACTTAGCGACGTAACAATTTGATGAAATTTAAGACGAATGCAACACACCATCTCAAACTCTCAACTAAAAGTTAACATCTTTGACAGAGGCACTGAAATTTGTAGTTTAAAATCAGTTCAAAGCGGCACAGAATACATGTGGAATGGAGACCCTGATATTTGGGGAAGTCACGCTCCGGTTCTTTTCCCTGCTATTGGTTCGTTTAAAAACGATGAGTGCACGATAAATGGGAAAGTCTATAATATTCCAAAACATGGTTTTATTCGGAACAACGAGGACATAGCGTTAAGCCACAAAACAGAATCAGCATTGCATTTTACATTAAACTATTCTGAGAAAACATTAGCTGTATTTCCCTTTAAATTCAAGTTCTACATTTCGTTTGAGTTGTACGGCAAGAAGCTAGTAATTTCACATAAAGTAGAAAATTTAGACGATCAAGAAATTCACTTTTCTTTGGGTGCTCATCCTGCTTTTAAATGTCCTATTAACAATAATGAGGAATACGCCGATTATTACCTTGAATTTGAAAAAACCGAGCATGCAGAAAGAACTTTGCTTTCGCCAAACGGCCTGATCTCAAATGAAACAGAATTAATACTTGACAACACCAACATTTTGAACTTAACCCCAACTCTTTTCAAGGACGATGCTTTGATTTTCAAAAATTTAAAATCGAAAAAGGTGCGTTTAAAAAGTAGGACTTCTGATCAGGTGCTAACGGTTAGTTATTCAGACTTTAAGTACTTGGGAATTTGGGCAAAACCTAACGCCCCGTTTATTTGCATAGAACCTTGGATCGGCATTGCAGACCATGAAAATACAGATGGAGATTATCTTAAAAAAGACGGTTTAATTGTATTGCCAAAAGCTGAAGTATTTGAGGCGAGTTATGAGGTTGAGATTGAAGAATAAACTTTTATAAGCCACTTTAGTTTTCAACCTAGCTTTTGTATGGTAAGCTGAAGAGGAAACCATACAAACAACATAAAATGGTTTAGTCCTTACTTGTAAAACACATTAGGGTTTGAAAAGGTACATCCACACCATTCTAGATAATCGAATGTTTAAAAACATCAATAAGATTAATACAGGTAAAACTATAAAAACGATTCTTATATCAAATAGTTTTTCGAAAAACTGCTGTGCAATCAGATAGGTTACAATTGATTCTCCAATGGTAAATGCATAACTAACATACAATGCCCCTATAAAAAACCCTGGCTCTATTTCAAATTTATAATTGCAATTTGGACAATTAGTGTTCATTTTTGGAAACCCTACACTAAAGTAAAAGCTTTTATCCCGAAATACTTTTCCCTGATCACAACAAGGGCATTCATTGTTTACTATTTTTCGAATAGATTTCAACATGTCAATTTTTAACAAAATTAAGACATCACATGTGTTAAAATAAGCGATAAATTCGCCTTTAATAACACAATAAAGACATTTGATAAAAAACTATCCTATTTATGATATTAAATCCTTCAACTGTAATCTACATCTGAATGAATTGTACATCAATACATTTAAAAGTCATCTGTTAGAACATAGTTTTATTGAGAATTCACACCGACATAATTTTTATTTACTTGTATTTTTTACGCAAGGAACTGGAATTCATAAAATTGACCTTGATACGTATGAAATTATTCGAGGAAGTCTTTTTATACTGAAGCCAGGTCAAGCACACAGTTGGAAATTATCAAAAGATATTGATGGTTACATCGTTTTTTTTAATTCAGAAATTTACGAGCTTTATTTTGGAACAAAAAAAATTGAAGAATACCCATTCTATCAGTCCTCCAAAAATATACCCCACATTCATTTTAAAGAAAAGGAAATAGATCAGATTGAACCCTATTTTAAATTATTGATACAAGAATGTCGGACAGAAAAATCAGGAAAATCAAGCAAGCTACTGAATCTTATAGATATCATTCACATAGAGGTTGCACGAAAACATCTTATGGAAAATGATTATACTTTTCAACCTTATTCTAGTAAAATGAAAATTTTTAACAACCTACTTGAAATCAATTTTGCAAACGAAAAGGCTCCCTCTTTTTATGCAGCAAAAATGAACATTAGTCTCAAACACCTCAATCGAATTTGTAAAGATTTAGTTAATAAAACGGTAACAGAGATAATTACTCAGAAAGTAATTCTAGAAAGCAAGAGGAGATTAACATTTAGCGACCGCACCGTTAGTGAAATTTCTGAAGAATTGGGGTATTTGAATTATTCCTACTTTACCCGACTTTTTAAAAAAAGTACAGGGTTTACTCCTTCTAAATTTAGAGTTGATTTAAAGAAAGAAGATTGGTCGTAAAAGATGTCTTCTCCAAGTATTAGATGCGTTTTTTAAAAAGAAGAATATAAAATAATCTAAAAATCTCAGCTTTTAGCAGCGCACATGAAATCAAGTTTTAACCGTATGATTTTAGAATTTTAAATATTTGGGCGGTTGGGCAAAACCGAATGCACCTTTCGTTTGCTTGGAACCTCGGCTCAATATTGCAGACCATAAAATAGTGATTCCTTGTATAAAAGACGGCTTAATTACATTGACAAAAGACGGGGTTATAGAGCCGATTTAAAGGTTCCTGATTAGGTAGGGATATGATAGCGTATTTTAAATTGAAATTTAGGTTACCAGTTTCTTAACAAATTGTTGAAAAGCAATGAAAAACTAAAGCTCCCAACCTCTTCATTTTTAGAATTTATAGTCATTTTTGAGATAAATAATACGTAGATTCGTTACATAAAAATTTATCATTTACAGGTAATATGATGCATTCCAACAAATTTTTGAAATACATTTATTAGCGGATAAATAAAAGGAATAGTTAAACAATTATTTGTGCCAAATCCCTCTGCTTTCGCAGAGGGATTTTTTATTTTACTCTTTAATTTTTTTAAGTTAAAATAGTGTGTAACCTATTCATAAAAACGCTAAATCAGATCAATTTCAACTGCATTTTACTCAGGTTCTTTCTTAATTTTCCACCTTTTGAAAAACTCCAATTTCAAGACTTATTTTCCCTTATAAATTCCCACTTTGCAGCTCACTCAGGAACAAACCAACATTGTAAACTCTACCGGAGACATTAAAATTAATGCGGTTGCCGGTTCTGGCAAAACAACAACGGTTATCGAGTATGCAAAAAATCAACCGAAATCTTGCAGAATCCTATACATTGCATTCAACAAATCGGTCAGGTTAGAAGCTGATAAAAAATTTCGAGAAAAAGGATTAACCAATGTAACGGTCGAAACTGCTCATTCTTTAGCCTATAAAAACACCGTATTTCAACACAAATATGTGGTGCGGCACCAAGGTTACAAAACGTATGAGTTGGTTGAAATGCTTCAGCTGACAGGCAGCGGTGAAAAGCTAGCGGAATACGTTATTGCCAATCACATTAATAAGTTCATGGCTTATTTCTGCAATAGCGATAAAGCAAAAGTTCAGGAATTAAACTATCTGGACATTGTTACAGACGAAAAAGCACAAGTATTTGTCACCACCTTTTACGATTACATTGAAGCCAAAACGAGGTTGCTTTTGAGTAAAATGAATTCTAGTAAAATTGAAATTACCCACGATTTTTACTTGAAGAAATTTCAACTCTCCAAGCCCATCTTAAATTACGACTACATTTTATTTGATGAAGGACAGGATGCTTCATCCACCATGTTAGATATTTTTTTAAAGCAAAAAGCAACCAAAGTGATTGTGGGAGATACGCACCAGCAAATTTATGGTTGGCGCTATGCGGTAAACTCATTAGAAAAAGTTGATTTTAAAACATTTAATCTTTCCACCAGTTTTCGTTTTAGTCAAGATATTGCCAACTTAAGTATGGAGGTACTGAACTGGAAAACCGGGTTAACCGATTACGAACAGTTCCCTATAAAAGGAGAAGGGTCAACGACAAAACACACAACCAAAGCAGTTTTGGCTCGCACTAATTTAGGCTTATTGCTACAAGCAATTGAGTATGTTACAGAAAAAAAGATGCCACAGAAAATCTACTTCGAAGGCAACATTAATTCTTACACTTATGCCGACGAGGGAGCATCCCTTTACGACGTACTAAACTTGGACAATGGTAAATACACCTATATAAAAGACAAGCTAATTAAGAAAATGAGCAATCTGGATGAGCTTGAGGAATACGTCAAAAAAACCGAAGATATTCAACTGGGCCTAATGATAGAGATTGTTAGAAAGTACGGAAATGAAATCCCATCTCTGATTAAAAAAATTAAGGACCAGCATGTCGCGCATGATGAAAAAGAAAAAGCAGAGATGATTTTTTCAACGGTGCACCGTTCTAAAGGAATGGAATACGATACGGTAAAAATTGTAAATGATTTTATAAGTGAAGAAAAGATAGAGAAGTCAAAAAAGGATCAAAGTAAGGTAAATGTTGATCCATCAAAAATCATTGAAGAAATTAACCTATTGTACGTTGCAGTTACCAGAACAAAAAATATTGTACACATTCCGGAAAGTTTATTGCCCAAAGACTTTCCCCCATCGCCTTACATTCACATTGAGTTAATAGATTCGAAACCGGATAAAAAGAGCCAAAGCACATCAAAGGCAAAGAAACAAAACGATACTATTGTAAAGTCATACACTGCGCAAGAATCAAGATTGAAGCCAAGTAAAGCACATCAGTCATGGACAGCCGATTTAGATAAAGAACTCCTTAACATGCACAACGCTGACGCGACCATGACGGAACTCATTTGCCACTTTAAGCGATCGTCCGGCTCCCTTAGAATGAGAATTGATAAATTAACGTGGGGTGATGACTTGTAAAATATCAAGTCAAGTGAACAGGGTTAGCTGCTCTATTCAACTAATTATATTCGAATTTATTCCGTTTATTTAATACCCAGAGGGTACACTTGCCACAATGAAAAGGCAACATGTAGTAGGAGTTACCAACGGTAACGAATGGATGGCATGGTTTCAAATGAGTCACCTACTCTACTTCCACACTCTATCCAAGATCCATCATAAAGCAACAACTTGTTTGGTATTATCCCGCTTGCCGCGAAAAGTAATATGCAAGCTAAAATTTAAAGAAAAAGCATTCTCCTCAAAAAGTAACTCAACTCTTAAACTGAAACTATTATCTTTGTTTTTGTTAGGCTATTTGCGAACTATTCAACGCACTATTTACAGTTTTATATAACTCCATTAAATTCGTTTTATGAAAAGAACATTGTTTTTATCTGCCCTTATTCTAACCAGTTATGTACTTCATGCGCAAGTAAAAAAGGTGCTTTTTTTGGGAAATAGCTATACTACTGCTAACAACTTACCCCAACTATTAAAAGACATTGGTTCAAGTTATGGAGATTCTATTTTTACAGACCAGAATACTCCAGGTGGATCTCAATTAAATCAGCATTCAACCAATACAACTACACTCGCCAAAATAAGGCAAGACAATTGGGATTACGTTGTTATTCAAGAACAAAGTCAAAAGCCATCGTTTAGTCCTGCCCAAGTAGCCAATGCGGTGTTTCCTTTTGCTCAGCTATTGTGCGATTCAATAAAAGCCAATTGGTCTTGCTCTGAACCAGTTTTTTACATGACTTGGGGTAGAGAAAATGGAGATGCTTCGAATTGTGCCTCTTACCCTCCGGTTTGCACCTATTTGGGAATGCAACAACGCTTAAGAGATAGCTACATGACAATGTCCACGGCAAACTCTGCAACAACTTCACCTGTAGGAGTGGCATGGAAAACAATGAGAGATAGTTTTCCTACCGTTGGTTTGTATGCCGCTGATGGAAGTCACCCCAATCTATATGGTAGTTACTTAGCAGCATGTGTGTTCTATTCTACATTCACTCAAAAAACAACTGTAGGCTGCTCTTTTATTCCTTCAGGAATAAGTGCAACAGATGCGTTAAACATTCAAAAAATTGCATCTAAAACTGTATTGGATAGCTTAAACTTATGGAGAGTAAATGCAAATTTTCCCCTAGCGAACTTTACATACAATGGCGGTCCAACTACTCAATTTACGAATACATCTACTCTCGGTCAAACGTATTTTTGGGATTTTGGAGATGGTGGAAGCAGCGTTCAACAAAATCCAACCCACACTTATTTTAGCACTGCTAATTATCAAGTAAAATTAATTACTTACTCCCAAGATAGCTGCTTTTCTGATACCATTTCGAAGTCTGTAAATGTAATTTCGACTCAGCTCAACACCATTAACTCAGAAAAGATATTCATTATTTACCCTAACCCGACAGAGGGTTTAGTACAAATAAAAACGGATTTACTATTTACCAATATCGCTATTGCTGACGTATCCGGAAAGGAAATTATTCGTTTAGGAAACGAGAAAAAACTTAACTTAAGTGAAATTTCAAGTGGCACATACTTCCTTTCTGTGCTGCAAGAAAAGGAAACAATTGCAAGGATAAAGTTGATCAAAAGATAGCCTAAAAACCATTTCTTGGATTCCCTAAAACTTAGAATTAAAAAAATGTGTTGCTTTCCAAAGCTATCGCTTTAGCTATGTTTCAATACGTACTTTTCATTTCAATAAAAACTGGTAAAGCAATTAATTATTTGACAAAGGCTAGAGGTTAATTCACCTACTTCCCCACTCTGTCCAAGATCCATCATAAAGCAACAATTTACTTGGTATTATTTCGCTTGCCGCTAAAAGTAAGATGCAAGCTGTAATTCCAGATCCACATGAAAAAATTAGCTCTTTTTGATTTTTATAGGGCTCGAAAAGTTGCTCCAATTCTTCCCTGATTTTGTACTTTCCGTTTTTTAATAAGGTAGCGTAATGCAAATTGAATGAATTAGGGATGTGTCCTGAACGGAACCCTTTTCGAGGCTCTAATACCTCTCCATTAAAACGAACTCCTGAACGAGCATCTAGAATAACAGGATCCTTTGTATCTACCCCTTTCTGTACTTGATTTTTATCAATCAACAAATCGGACTTAAGGCACGCTGAAAAATTACTTCGCTCAACTTTAGCTTCGCTCTTCTGCTCTGTTTCAAATCCACTTGCTAACCATGCGGTAAGACCGCCATCTAATACAGACACTTTTGTGTGCCCCATGCTTTTAAACAAAAACCAAACTCTTGGACTCGAATAAATGCCGAGCGAATCGTAGACTACAATTTTACTACTGTTGCTAATTCCCAATTTCTGGCAACCCAATTCAAATTGCTTTTCTGAAGGGAAAGTGTTCGGTAGACCAGAATGCTGATCACTAAAAATAGTTTGTAAATCAAAAAATTGAGCACCTCTTATTTGAAGGTTTTCTACCTCAACCGAGATGCTTTCCTTTTTAGGAATTAGGGTGGTGTATAAAATGACCAAATCAGGGTGGTCTAAAGTATCATTCAGCCAATTTGTGGTTACCAAAGATTGAAGCATATTGATGTCAAAGATTGATAATAAAGGTAAGATTTCGGTTCTGATTATTGCGTTATCCGATTTACCCGATTAATTTATCAGTAAAGTAAAGAATTAATAAACTTCTTAAAATAACATATAACACTACAAATGAAATAAATATCCATTTGTAAACGTTTTTAAATAATTACAACCGACTCTTAAACGACTATAAGCGTTTAACAACCGAATCGGGCTTTCCTGCCTTCTAATCTTTGCACCGTCAATTGAATTCAACGACACCTTTTAACTTATTATTAAACACTATTTAATTCATAATCGCATGAAAAATTTAAGAAACACAGTACAACTTATCGGTAACTTAGGTATGAATCCAGAAGTAAAAACATTAGAAAGCGGTTCTACCGTGGCCAATTTCTCTATCGCAACTAGCGACCGTTATAAAAACAAAGAAGGCGAGCAAGTAGAAAACACCACGTGGCACAATTTGGTAGCTTGGGGAAAGACTGCCGAAATCGCTGAAAAGTATTTAAAGAAAGGCGCCCAAGTAGCAGTGGAGGGCAAACTCGCCAACCGTTCATACGAAGCCAAAGACGGAACAAAAAAGTATGTATCCGAGATTTTAGTAAATGAAATCCTACTGCTTGGAGCGAAGGAATAAAGAAGGCAAAAGTGAATCGCCCCAAAGCTAAAAATTGAATAAGACTAACTTGAGGGCCTATAACGAGACAAGTACATGCTTCTGCCAGGTTATCAGTCATGCATGCTTGAAACAGTTCGCTATCATTAATAAATCAACAACCGAATTTCAACTCGTAATTTATTAACTTTTTTACATCTTACTTCTTCAATAGGTCTTCCAATTCAGCTATTAAAGCAGAGTCGGAAGGCCTATTTGCATTAGAATTTACAATCAAACCTTCACGGTCAATTAACATATATCTTGGAATGCTAAATACTAAGTAATCCGTTAAAAATAAATTAGTAGTTGTTGTGCAACCAAATAACCCATTAGTCGCAGCTGCGATGAAGTTAATTTCGCTAACGGTCATTCTTGGAACTACGACCTTTTGAGTCGTTGACACGATATCTAATGCCGATATAGTCATCTAATGTCGCACACTTCGTTCCTTGTTTGCTCGTTATCTAAGTATGCAGCATTTACCAATACTACATTTTAAAATAATTGATTTTGCAATAATATGCGCCAATAAAAAACTTAATTGGTGCAATGTTATAAATACATCTAAATTATAATTGTTTATACCTACTCTGTTTTAGACTGCTGCTGAAAAAGCCGACCAAACTAAACAGAAGCAACGAATTACTCCTCTTCCTATCAATTTTTATTAATTTTTAATGTCAGAATTTCATCCCTGTATTTTAGCACGAAATAATCCATTCCAGAGCTTAAACAGTTCAATGAGATATTGGTAAACATTGGATTCAACTGACCTTTAATAACTCTACTGCCTTGAAGATCTATCAATTTAAAATAGGTAGTACCTACTAAGCCTAAGGCATTTGAATCATATTCTACCGAATTAGGAAAAATAGTTGTTCGTTCCTTTACGATTTCTGCAAAGTTTAGCGAGGTTAAAAGACCTGCTGCTTTAAAGCTTTTGTTTGCGACGCAGTCCATACTATGTTGCACAGTCAAAATGTAGTTTCCGCTTGACAAATTTGTTGCGCTTTTAACATTACTGCTTCCCTGTACACTATAATTGAAACTATAAGATGCTGTTCCCTAAGCGACTTGGGCAATTGCAGAACCAGTGGGAAAACCTATATCTATCGCTACTTCCAAGGAAATTAAAATGGAATCAGGAGTTACAAAGTCAAATAGCTCAGTTTACAGTCCGCATTGATTATTGTTTGCTATAAATGTAACTTCCTGATCTACGAAAAATGCAAAACGATTGCTACGAAAATTAGAATCTATTACCGCACCCCCTGTAGACGAAATCCATTAAAATGTTGCAGAACTTAAACCCGCTATCGAGGCAGAAATGACAGTTGAGTCATAAGAACAAGTTGCAAAATTAACGTTCAAGTTAACCACTCTACTTGCAGTTAATTTGAACCTAGCAACGGTAGTTGTATCAGTAAAGTAAAACTGATATGTTGAGCTATCTCTTAAGTTTTCAATTCTGCCTCTAAATAGGTCTTCCATAACCAAACAATTTGCATACCCAGGAGGAGGAGCAAGGTTAAGCGAATGTAGCCCGTTACTTGGAACCTGAACTTGAATAAAAATATCAGAAGATAAAATCTAAATCTGAACTCAATATAACGTATTCAACACTGTCTTGTATCGCTGTAATTATTGGATTAATAGGTTGCCCTTTCAACTTATAAGCATCCAAACTTGAGGTTGCTTCGTGCAAATAACGTACGACAATCTCATCACTAGCGCTCTGATTACTCAAACGCAATACATCAGTCGTGGATGGTCGCTTTATCAAAGACCCATTCGTGCTCGACTTTACATTTTTATTTCCTATAAGTAAATGGTTTCCAATTACTTTTACCCAAAATTACTGAGACAAGGGAATATATTGCATACCTCCATTGATGTCAACACCATTAATGTAGGTTTGATATGAGCTTGTAGATCCTTTATAGATGTAAATTGCATCATTAATGTTTTGCTTCACCCAATTTGAGCTGTTCCAATCAATAATTGAAGGATAAGGATTTCCTAATAGATTCCATCCATCTTCTTCAATCGCTTGAGTGAGATCATCCGTAAACGTGACCTAGAAATTAATCGTTCCTTGATAAATTTGTCCGGTTACGTCTATTTTTAAATCACTTGCTTCTATGTACGCTTGAACTCCTTTTTGCGATAGGCACAGCATCGGTTACATTAGTGGCCGTATTGTATCTGGCGTTTCTATTACCAGATAAAGTTTCATCATAAAAATAACCATTGTTGAGATTAACAGTAGGAAAAGGAGTTCCTAAAAACCCGATCATTAACATGTCGTCAGACCATTCGTCTAGCGTCTTATTTTGAACCAGCATCGATAAAAAACGAAAATCGTAAAATTGATTTTCAACAAATGCCTCAATCGTGACATCTCCAGAAATACTCCCTGTCAATATTGGAGCAAACCCAGCTGTCTTTATGCTGTAGCATTTAAAATAAGCCTCCAGGCGGTAGTTAAGTTCCCTAATGTTACTACTAAATAGCTATTAATTTAATTATTATCAACGAGTTGAACTCCCGAACTATTATCTATTTCTAGGTTGAAAAATACTGCATTTACCTGAACATTTCGAGGTTAACTCCCATTTAAAATAACTTTCCCAGTATTTAAATTAAATAATTTACCTGTTCCATTGTTTATTACATCCTCTGTTAAATAAAGTATTCCGTCATCAACAATTGAAAAAGTATCTCCACCTTTAAATCTCTATTGACATAAACAATCACGTTTAAACCCATAAACAATTGGATTCCTTTATTTAAAAAAGGCGCAGGTTGAGAAATTGATTGAGAACTCAAGCAAAAAAGCAGATAAATAATCAGAAGGAAACACAACTTCAATAAAATTTAAAAATATTTTTCAAAAGTTAAGGGGTTTAACATAAAATAAAATTTGATTTTACATTCTAGCTTGACTACTAACTCTTTTTTACATACTGAGTTAAAATCACAATGTGTTGTCCTTCTACTCTTCCTTCAATGTGCTCAGCGTTATCGCTAACTAAGGTGATATTTCGAACAGCAGTTCCTCGTTTAGCAACCAAACTACTTCCTTTTACGTTTAAATCTTTTATTACAACTACACTATCGCCGTGTTGAAGTGTTACTCCATTGCTATCTTTATGCACAAGAGCATTCGGATTCACTTCCACAATCCCTTCTTTTGCCCATTCCAATTCTTCATCCGTTAAGTAAATCATGTCTAACAGGTCTTGTGGCCAACCTTCTTCTTTTAATCGATGCAACATACGATAAGAAACTACCTTTACTGCCGAATTTTCATTCCACATGCAATCGTTTAGACACCTCCAATGATTTATCTCAATATTCTCAATATCATTTAATTGATAATTACAATTGGAACAAGTGTAAACATAATTTCCACTGACCTTTTCAGTTTTGGGAGAAACTAAAAAAGGAGTTAAATCTTTATTAGAAGCACATAGCTCGCACTTGTTTGAACTTCGGTTTTCTAAATCGTCAATTAAGGCCATAGGTTTGGTTTTGTCACAAATCTAGGATTATTGTTTAGCTTAGTTTATTGTTCATCTAGATTCAGCTGAGTTATCAAGAGGTTACGGTTAATACTTATATTTTTTTTTGATTCAAATTACATTTACCTTTGTCGCTTCTAAAAAATTAAATTAAATGGTAGATTTATTTGATAAAATTAACGCAAATCCAGGTCCTTTAGGACAGCACGCAAAGGAAAGTCACGGTTATTTTACGTTTCCAAAATTGGAAGGCGAAATAAAGAATCGCATGACCTTTAGAGGAAAAGAAGTTTTACAATGGAGTCTGAACAATTACCTAGGTTTAAGTAACCACCCAGAGATAAGAAAAGTAGACACAAAAGCTACTAAAAAGTGGGGAATGGGCTATCCAATGGGTGCAAGAATGATGTCCGGGAATACACCCTTGCATGAGAAGTTAGAAAAAGAATTAGCAGATTTCGTCATGAAACAAGACTCGATCTTGTTAAATTTTGGTTATCAAGGGTGTATGTCTTCTATTGATGCATTGGTTGACAGAAACGATGTTATTGTTTACGATGGTGAATCTCATGCTTGTATTATTGATGGAGTTAGACTGCACCAAGGAAAAAGATACGTTTACAAGCACAATGATATTGAGAATCTTAAAAAACAACTTGAAAGAGCAACTAAGTTAGCGACGGAGCAAAACGGAGCAATTTTAGTAATCACCGAAGGTGTTTTCGGAATGAGCGGAAACCAAGGAAAGTTAAAAGAAATTATTGAGCTCAAAAAACAATACAACTTTAGACTTTTTGTTGACGATGCTCATGGTATTGGAACCATGGGTAAAACCGGAGCAGGAACTGGAGAAGCTCAAGGAGTGCAAGATGGTATTGATGTATATTTCGGAACCTTTGCAAAATCATTTGCAAGTATTGGGGCTTTTATTGCAGGTGACGAAGACATGGTACGTTATTTAAGATATAACATGCGTTCCCAGATTTTCGCTAAATCGCTGCCAATGCCTTTAGTTGTAGGAGCGAGAAAACGACTAAAAATGATTAAAACTATGCCTGAATTGAAAGATCAGTTGTGGTTAATTGCAAATGCACTACAAAAAGGATTGGTAGATTCAGGATTTAACATCGGAACTACCAATACGCAGGTTACTCCTGTAATTTTAGAAGGGGGATTAGGTGAAGCAACCAACCTAACGTTAGACTTAAGAGAAAATCACGGTCTCTTCTGCTCTATTGTCGTTTACCCGGTAATTCCAAGAGGCATGATTATTTTACGGCTAATTCCAACAGCAATGCACACCTTAGACGATGTTGACTATACCATTGAGACGTTTAAAAAAGTGTATACAAAGTTATTAGCAGGTGAATACAAATCTGATGAAATAGCCGCAGTTTAGAACTAACTATAAATTGCCAAAATCCCTTTTGTTCTGCTGAACAAAAGGGATTTTTTGTTTCAAAAAGACTAATTCCTGCAAATCATAATAATAAAAGACAGTTTACAGGAATAAAAAAAGTAGTTCACTGTAAATGAATGAATGGCTAATTTCGTTGAGTGCAGTATCTTTAACTTCCTCATCCCAACAAATGCTATTTAACTCGGTAACCTTTTTATTATTTTTTACCGTTTTTTTTATCCTCTATTGGGCAGTCAACAATAAATTAAATGTTACGGCTCGAAATGCATTCACAATTGTTTCCAGTTACCTTTTTTATGGATGGTGGGACTGGAGATTTCTAAGTCTCATTGCTTTTAGCTCAGTAGTAGATTTTTCCATTGGGCTTGCCTTAAAAAAACAAGAAAAAAAAAGGCTTAGAAAAGTCTTATTGTATCTATCAGTTACTGTAAACCTAGGAATACTTGCAACATTCAAGTACTTTAATTTCTTTATTGAATCTCTAACTGAGTTTGCTCAACACTTTTCTGTACATCTTAATTCGAGTACTCTGAACATTGTACTACCGGTAGGAATTTCTTTTTACACTTTTCAAACGTTAAGTTATACTATAGATATTTATAGAAAGCGTTTAAACCCAACCCAAAATGTTATTTCGTTTTTTGCATTCGTTTCCTTTTTCCCTCAATTAGTTGCCGGACCAATTGAAAGAGCGAGTAATCTCTTAAGACAGTTCGAAGGTAAAAAGAAGTTCAACTACAACCTATGCATTCAAGGACTGCGTTTAACCCTGTGGGGGTTATTTAAAAAAGTAGTTATTGCAGACAACTTTGGAGTGTTAGCAGACTCCCTTTTTGCAACAAGCGATTCCTATTCAGGAGTGTCAATTTTAGCAGGATCTTTGTTTTTTGCTTTGCAAATTTATGCTGATTTTTCTGGCTATTCTGATATAGCAATTGGAATTTCAAAATGTCTAGGCTACGAGTTAAAAGCAAATTTCAGAACACCCTATTTTGCAAAATCATTGGATGAATTTTGGCAACGATGGCATATTTCGCTTTCTACATGGTTTAGAGATTATGTCTATATTCCTCTTGGAGGAAACCGGAAGAACCCATCTAGAGTGCACTTCAATATTTTTACAACATTCTTTTATCAGTACTTTGGCACGGAGAAAATACTACATTCATTATTTGGGGAGTATTACACGGACTGGCGCTAATTACTGAAAAATTGATTCCTTTGAAACTAAACAAATGGTTGGCTTGGCCTTTAGTGATGGGATTGGTTGTATTGTTTTGGATTCCTTTTCGGGCAGAAAGCACATCTCATTTGTTTGAGATGACAAGATCAATTACAGACTTAAGCAGCTATTCAATTGGCACAATTTCAACTGCCATAGAAAGCTATTCTATGAATCGATTTGTTGCGTTAATAGTTGTTTCCATTTTATTCTTAGCGGTTGAATGGAATATGAACTTAGTAAATTTCAGTAATTGGATAGAGCAAAAAAGCAATCCTGTTAGAGTGATGAACTATTATGCTTTACTATTTTCAATTTTAATCCTTGGCAACTTTACCGTAAAACCGAGCTTTATATACTTCCAATTTTAATGAGAAAGCTGAGTCTAAATCTTTTCTATTTTTTAATTCCAATAATTTTAATTATCGGAATTGTTCCTGTAAACAGACGTGCCAAATATGTTGGTTTAAACGACGATTGCTCCAGTAGAGGAACTTGGATGCACGATAGAGTTTATACAAACAACACCCCAACTGACATTGTATTTATAGGCTCATCTAAAACCATAAATGGGATTAATGATGAACGAATTAACTCAGCCCTAGTAAACGAAACGGTAACCAATTTTGGGTATTGTAGATTTGGCAGAAACTTACATCACTTGCTATTACGGGAATTACTTCAGCAAAAACAGCCAAAGTTACTCGTTCTAGAAATTAGAGAATCAGAAAATAGAGCTGGACATCCAATTTTTCCATTTTTATCCGAATCGAAAGAGGCTATTTTACCCTATCCTTTTTTCAATAAAAATGTACTAAAAGACATTTGGAGACACCTAGCCTATAAAGTTGAATTGCTGCAAGAAGCAATTTACAGCGATGAAACGATAGAGCCAATTCGGTCAAGTAATTTTGGATATTTGCGAGTTCCTGGCAACGCCAATCTCGCAGATTTAAATAAAAACAAATTAAAAATGAATTCTTGTAAAGACAAGTTAACAGAATTTGAAGAAAACTTTCACCATCATTTTGCGCATCACTATTTAAAAAAGATTGCTGCCCTTTGTAAGAAAAAGAAAATTGAATTATTGCTTTTAAACCTCCCCTCGTATGGAAATAATCGAACTAACAACCAAGATTTTATTCGATACAAAGACTACGGCCGAATATTACTTCCACCTTTAGAAATACTTGATAACCAAACTAACTGGTTCGATGTAAATCACCTCAACGAGCAAGGAGCAAAACAACTATCAGATTGGTTAAGCATTGAATTATCAGCAGTAATAATAAACAATTAAAACGCTAGTTCTTATTGATAGGACACTGTTGTTATCTTACTCATCTTATCTTTTTGAAAGCTCTTCATCGCTACGAGCTGACTTTCTTGATCGTACTCATACGCCGTGTTGTACTTCATTTTAGCTCTTTTGTACCAAGCATAGTTTACAAGATTTTCTCCATCGTATTTATAAATAGTTTGGTACCGTACTCTTCCATTTTTATATGATTTGTGATACAATTGCTTTGCAATATCCGGATTAAATATGCTTTCATAGGTTAGTTCATTGTCGCTGTTGTACTTTTTGTAAGACATTAATGAAGTGTCTGCACCGCGATACTTGGAAACCATTTTTACAACCTTTCCATTTTCGTCAAAAGTCTGTTGTACTTTAATTAAATGTTTGTCATCAGTTTCTTCCCACCTGCAAACCTGACTAACATCCTTCTTCTTTGTCAACTCTTCCCCTTCTTTCTTGCAATCAAACGTCCATGTTTTTAGCACTTTACCTTTACCATTGGTTAACGTCGATTGCTTTTTTTCGCAAGCAGTATAGTATTCATAATTCCATTTCTTTTTTACTGAAACCCCGTCTCTTTTATACAAGGTTGAGTTATCCATACATTTCTCATTTGTTTTATACTTCCAAGCACTTTGATTTTTTAGCGTATTATTTCTTTTAAAATATTTGTAAGATGTTTTACGATTTTTATCGTCCCTCTCAATTTGTATCTCAGACGTTAGCTTCCCGTTTTTGTATCTTTTAGAATTCAATAATTCCCCCTCTTTGTTATACCTGAAGGCTTTTGTTAGGGATGCTTCGCCTTTTTTAATCTTTTTTTCTTCTGTTAATACAGCAAATTCGTTGAATTTTTTTTGATAATAGTACGTTTTACCTGTTCGTACATTTTTAGTCTCTATCGTTACTGTTTTATTTTTCACCCCGGGAACCATATATACTATATCTTGAGAAAGAGAAGAATTATGGTAGTAATCATAATTATACTCTGGTTGTGCTGAAATTGCTAAAAATGAACACACGAGTGCTATCAATAATAAATTTTTCATGGTACCTCAATTTAAATTTCTAAATTATAATATAAACTAGTAACAACTTGGAATATTGTGGCGCTAAAATTAAATTCCTGGCGACACAAACACTACTTTAGTTAATATTATTCCGAAATTTGAGGACATGGATTTTGACCCGTTCAAGAAAAAAATTAAAGAATTAAATAACCTGCCTGCAAGTAAAGGAAACATTTTAGTTGCCGAACCTTTTATGCAAGACGACTACTTCAAGCGATCGGTCGTGTACCTTTGTGAAAATAACGAAGATGGCACCGTCGGATTTATACTAAATGAACGCTTAAATCTTAATTTAAAAGATGTGTGCAATGAAAGCTTAGCTTTTGACGCTCCTCTATTTATGGGTGGACCAGTGGAAGCACAAAGCTTGTTCTTCATTCATACCTGTGCTGAATTAACCGAAGCAATTCCTATTGAAGAGGGGGTTTATTGGAGTGGAGATTTTGAGCAACTGAAAGAGTTCATGCTTCTTGGAAAAGTCAAAGAAAGTGAAATTCGTTTTTTCCTAGGTTACTCAGGTTGGGATAAACAGCAGTTACTCTCAGAACTAAAGCAAGAGAATTGGTTAATTGGGAAATTAGATAAGAAGACTCTTTTCGATTTAAGCACCGAAGAACTTTGGAAATATGCGCTAAAAAACATGGGGAAAGAGCAAGCATTAATGGCCAATTTCCCTAACAACCCAAGCTTAAACTAACGCCTTTAATTTAACGTTTAAATTATTAGACAGCAACGATTATACCTATCCCATCAATTGAATCTAACAGATATTATATCAACATATCCTAATCGAATGGCTAGCTACCGGCAAGCCCTCGGTGACCCTTTCTATTTTAAGTAACCAGCACTGATTAATCCTAAATTCTTGTAGCTCCTTGCTTAAAATTCAAATCACTTAGAAGCTTATCAGTAAAACTATAGTGCCCCCGATGTGATACAATTCTAAAGCTTCTATTGTTAATTTCAGCCAATTTTTTTAAAAATTTCCATTTAGATTTTAACGTAATAGGGTTCTCAGACTTCACTCCTACCTCAACATAGTGTACTCTTCCATCGGATGATATTGAAACAATATCAGGAGTAATTTTTAAATGCTCACTTTTCATTTCAAACGACTTAGGGCTCTCGTAGCCTTTCACGTCTGCTTTAATATCTACATGCCCCAACTTCTTCAGGTAATTAATAGTTTTATTGATTAAGTTTTTACTTTTTGCTTTTTTTGAATTTATCATTGTTTATTTTTTACACGTTTATTAAAATTATTACTACTCAACTATCACTCTAGGTATCTCAGAGGGAAGACGGGTTAATAGCTCATAACTAGGAAGATTTCCGAGGTCGGAAAAAGAGCTTACCGAAATTTCTAAATCCCCCTGTTCACCTATCAAAACAACTTCATCTCCTAGGGCAATATCTTCTGCATTTGTAATGTTAACCGTTACTGCATTCATGTTGATAGTTCCAATTATATTGAGCCGCTGTCCTCTTATTAACACCTTTCCCAAGTTGCTTAGGTTTCTATCTAAACCTAGTGCATACCCCACAGGAATAATTGCAATTTTCGTTGGGACATTCGTTAAGTACGAGGTTCCATAGCCTATAAATTCTCCTGATTTAACTTCTTTTATGTCCATAACGCTACTTTTCCAACTAAGCACTCTTTTAGGCTCTATTTCAATTTTATTTTCCTTGTTTCTATAGTTGATTAACGTTTCCATGTTGGGATAAAACCCATATTGCATAATTCCAATTCTAACCATGTTGTGTATTGATTTTGGGTAGATTATTGCTGCGGCAGAGCAGGCACTATGAATTAATTTCGGCAATTGATTTTGCTTCTTTAATAACATAAGGACTTCATTAAATTTTGATTGTTGCTTTTTTACTCTAGGATGATTCATAATACTTTCCGCTCCAGCAAAGTGAGTGCAAATTCCTTTTGCTTTTATGTACCGTTGGTTCGCCTGTATAAGCGAGAATACGTCATCCAACTCTGATATAGGAAAACCTGTCCGGTTCATCCCTGTCTCTATTTCAACATGAACCAATGCTTTTTTATCAATTCTTTTTGCTATTTGAATAGCATCGGCTAATCGATTTTTTTCAAAAACAAAAAATTCCAATTGATTTTCTATAATCCATTCTAAATCTTTTCGGTCAATGTAGCCCATAATAAGAATATCAGCTTTTCCATTGGTCACTTTCCACACCCTATAGGCCTCATGGGCAGTATAGGTACAAAATTGTTTTACTCCTGCCTCAAAAGAAACCTTGCAGTAAATTTCTATTCCGTGACCGTAAGCGTTTCCTTTAACAACAGATCCATACGTAACATCCTCTCCAATAAGTTGTCTTACAAAATTGATATTATGAATGATAGCAGATTTGCTAATTTCTATTGTTAATGGTGGCTTAGGACTATTCATGAATTTCCTTAATTATTTGACTGAATATTTCGATACCCGTTAGGATGATTTCGTCGGGAAAGTCATAATCAGTTGTGTGCAGAGCAGGAGTCTCTTCTCCAGCTCCCAGTCCAAACATTGCTCCGTCGTATTTATGCGTAAATAAGCCAAAGTCTTCGCCCCATTTAAAGGGAGTCTCTAATTTTGATACAGATAAGTTTGAACGCTCTGCAACTTTCGATATGAGTTCAATGGCTTTTTTACTGTTACTACTGGAATTAAATTCTTGTGTCCAACTAATGGCCACCTCTAATTCTTCCGCGCTGCACACTTCGTTGATGTATTTTTCAAAACCCTTGCATTTTCGGCTCAGCAACTTTTTATCCCAAGCCCTCATTGTAAAATGAACCTCTCCAAGACCTGCTGAAACCCCATACCCTTCTTCGCCTATATGAGAATGAACTGCAGTAATTACAAAAAATGCAGGATCAATAGATTTGTTGTTGACATGCCGGTTTGCTTCTAGAATAATTTTAGCAATAGCAACAGAAGGGTTTTGACCCATTTCAGGTTCAGCTGCATGAGCAGTTTTGCCCGTTAGCTTAACCGTCAAACTAATTACGTTTGCAGTAAAAACGCCCTCTTTTATTACTATTTCCTTTAATGGAAAACCAGGTAAATTATGAAGTGCGAAGACTTGATTGACGACAAGGCGTTTAAAAAAGGAATGAGCCAAGGCTGATTTCGCACCCTCTCCGTTTTCTTCTGCAGGTTGAAATAATAAAATCACTTTACCTCTACTAATTGGATTTTCAGACAAGTTTTGTGCCACCCCAAGCAAAATTGTAGTGTGACCATCATGACCACATTTATGCGAAACATTCGCTATTACAGAGCGGTACTCAAAGTTGTTTTCTTCTTGTATCGGAAGTGCATCAATATCTGCTCTGAAAAGTGTCGTTTCCCCTGCCTTTTCACTTTCAAAAACTGCAACTACTCCTGTGTTGCTAATTTTAAGCACCTCATTTGCTTTTGTCTTTTTAAGGTTATTATAAATGTATTCAGCTGTTCTAAACTCTTGACCAGATAATTCTGGATTGGTGTGTAAATACTTTCTTATTCGTATTAATTCATCTATTTGTTTCAGCATGCTTAAACCACAACTTTTTCTATGTAATTTGAACTCAAGAGTGCTAATGCCCCCATGTATTTCAAATCAAAGGAAATTAAGTCTCCGACTTTATAGTCAAGATCAGTCTCTCCTAAATCTACGACAATCATGTCTGAACTAGCGCCGATAAAGGATATTTTCGAATCGACAGGAATTAAGAAGTCTGTGGATATATCTAAAAGTCCGATGTCAATGATAGCTCTAAATGACAATTTCCCGTAATCCTTTTCGTCAATTTCAAAGGTTTCTCCTGAAGGGTTTTCTGCAATTTGCCCATTTGGTATTTTCGGTTTCTCCGTAATCTCAATAATCTCAGAATAGAGTTTCAGCACTCCTTCCTGCATACCTTTAAAAGGTACTTCATTAATGATGTCATTTCCAAAAAACAGGGTATCCCCTATTCTAAAATGATTCACTCCTTCAGGAACCTGCTGGTAATTTAACATTGGAAGAATTACAGAGGTTCCACCAGAGACCCACGGTATTTTTTTGTTAAAAGTTGCTTCTATCAATTGCTCGTATAAGCTTAACTGAATCAGCTTATCTTCAGACGGTAAAACACCGTTTAGACAATTCAAATTGGTTCCAATTCCCGACACCTCTATATTTGGCAATTCAAAAACAGACCGGTAAAAGTCTATCAAATGTTCTCCAAGAACACCTTCCCTCAAATCCCCCATTTCTATCATAATTATGACCTTATGCACTTTCTCCTGCAGTTGGGCCTCTTTTGATAAAAGTTTGATTGTTTCTAACTCTGTATTAAAGCTAACGTCTGCGTATTTTACAATATTTTTTATACTCCTTTTTGCAGGTGGCTTGATGTAAACAGTTTGCACATCGGGATTCATCGCTTTAATGGTTTTCAAATTGCTAATTCTCGAATCACAAACCTCTTTAATGCCTAAGTCTAGTAGCTCTTTTAAGTAAATTTTATTTCCACAGAATAATTTTGTTACTACACTCCAACTTTTACCATGCGTTTTCATTAGATGATCTAAAAAATGGTAATTGTGCTTTAATCTTTTCCTATCAAGTTCTATAAATGCCATATTTATTTAGACGATCTTCTTTGTAACCTCATTTCTGAGTATTTATTTTCAAAGCCCATTTTATTGTATAAGAAAATTGCGGGGTTATTAGGCTCGACATGCAACGCAATATCTCCTTTTGTGAATTTAATTGCGTTTTTCATTAGCTCTTTGCCAATTCCACTACCTCTGTGCCCACTATGAACCGCAATGTAAACCAATATATTTTCAGGAATGTACTTCGCCATTCCTGTCTCATTGATTACCACAGCACCTATAATAATATTTTCATCTAATTGAAGAATGATAGTCCCTCCCGGCTTAAGAGGGTCAAAGACATATTCTAGTGCGAGTAATATATCAGACTTACTGTCTCCATACTCTTCAAGGTGTTCGTGCAAAAAATCAGCAATGACACTATTTGAATGATGAAGGTCTTTTCCGGTAAACTTTGTTAATAATTTATACTCCATATATTGTATTATTATTTTTAAATAAAATTTAATTTTGTCGTTCGGTTAACTCCGAGAGAAAAAAATAGACGTCAAAAGTGAATGTTAAACAACTATTAATGCATCACTACCTCAAATAAATCTATTGAATTGTTAGGAAGTCTACGTTTTCGTATTTACCTCTCAACTTAGGTTTAACTCGTGCAATAAACTTTCTACCTCCTGCTATATATAGCTTGCCATTGTGCTCGCTTGCATACATAGAGAATAATCTTATCTTCTGAAAAAAAGAATCACCTAAGCTGCCTGCCTCCCCTGTATCGATAGAAAACACGTATACAATTTTTTTCGATTTTACAAGCATATCAGGAGTGTATGACTCATCGGTTTCTCGTGATGTTATTTTAGGAGGTAACATATTGGGAATATCACGTGCATAAATATCTAAATCCGATTTATTAGGCAATGATTGTATAATTGTTGCTATTACTTTGGGAGTTGAAATCATATATTTGTTTCTACGGAAACAAATATAGGCGTAGTTTACTACATCTAAACTTTAAGCAGCAGTTAGCTATTTAGCATGTTTTGTTTGTTATAGGAAATCTTATGCTGGAGATATACTGTTTAAGTTTCCGTTACAGGTTATCCTTTATCAACTTGTTAACACAAATAAACGTTAAGAACTACTAAATAACACTGTATTTTGAAATTAATTAGAAGACATTGGCTCTTCCATAGTAATTAGTGGAGAAGCTTCAATACTTTGAATTTCTAGTGACTTCACTAACGTTTCTAATCCCCTTTTTACCTCTCGTACTTTTGCTTCGCTAAGCTGAGAAAGTTTAACATTTAACCTATCGTGGAGTAAGCCATGTGATGCTGCAAGTAATTTTATACCCTCTTGGCTTAATGAAACGTAAGTTGTTCTCTTATCTCCTACTTTCGGTAAACGATTCAAAAGCTTCTTTTTTTCTAACCTGCTAATAATACCGGTGACCGTACTTCTGTTAAGGTGTAAAAAAAGAGTGATCTCTTTTTGGGTTGCAGTGAGGTCCTCTTTTTTATTTAAGTAATCCAAACACAACAATTGAGGAATACTTATTCCCATTGTCTTTTGAATTCGTTTTGACTCTAAATTGATAGATCGAACAATTTTTCGGATATCAATTAATATTTCTGTGTAGTCCATTTTTATTATTTAATACCGCAACAATATTATTAAATTCTAACCCGGCAAGGAGTAAAGAATAACTTATTAATGTAAAATAATATGTAAATAGGGTAGAAATATAGTTCATGATTCCCTCTTTCCTGTCCTACTATCTCAACTTTTCCAATCGAACATTTGTAGCAGTTCACTCTTTAGGTTTGATTTTTGTCTTGCTGCCCTTTGCATTTTAACAAGCGCTAACATCGTCGCTATATTCATGTGTTTTTATTTTAAAATTCCGCAACTTTACTGCTAACGGTCTGTAATCAATAAACTAGTCGTTGTTTTTTCTCTGCTATTTGCAAGTTCTAAACTTACCTAAGCCACAAAAACATATGTTTCCATTGCAGTTGCAATAGCTGTAATTAAAAGAGTAGCTTTTTTAGTAAGTGCATGTTTAAAATTGTGCAATAGATTCTTATTAAAATCTTGGGGTGATTATTATAGTAATCATAATGGTATTTTTTAATTTTTTTACGACGGATTTCACCTCTTATCAATCCAAAAAAAAATAGCTAATTACAAATAATAGTCCAGTTAATATAATTTCTTGCATCTTGATTATTTTAATTTAACCTTGACGGTAAAGTGATTTAGATTGCTCTACACTACTTTTGTAAATGCAAACAACACGGCTACAACAGAACAAAGAATGGTTGCGTTTCACAGCGGAACCAAGGCTATAGGCGGATTGTTAACTAATTTACCTGAACCACAAAACTTAGCACCTACTGCAAAAAAAATGTTGTATTAGTTCATTTGTATGATACATCATATTACACATCTTCTAAATTTTTTCGCCTTTTTTCTTTGAGTGTTTTATAATACGTAGGAGTCAATCCTGTCACTTTTTTAAACTGATTTGATAAATGTGCGACGCTGCTGTACTGAAGTTCTTGTGAGATTTGAGTCAAGGTCAATTCTTCGTAAAGCAGTAATTCTTTTACCCTTTCTATTTTGTGAACAATAATAAATTGTTGTATCGTAATTCCTTTCACTTCTGAGAAAATATTCGATAAATAATTATAATCGTATTCTAATTTTTCGCTTATAAATTCAGAATAGTTCTCTGTTGGAAATTCCTTGGAATAATGAATCATTTCGATGATGACATTTTTAATTTTTTCAATTAATATGTTTTTCTTGTCATCCAACAATTCTAAACCATTCATCAATAAACTTACTTTCAACACCTTTCTCTGCTCTTTACTAATGTCTTCTAAAATTTGAATCATTCCTAAATCTACAAAGACATAGTGCAAACCCATTTTTATGAGTTCTTCTTTGACTATCATTTTACATCGCAAACTAACCATGTATTTAATATATAAATTCATCTTGTTTTATAATTAAAGTAAATAATATTAGGTCCGAAAATGAGAATTTGTAGTCGCTAGAACGTATAATTCACAGATAGTATAGACATCATAGTTTTTTAAAGGTAAGGTTAATTAGAGGAAAGAACATCAACTTATGTAACACACTAGGCGGCATGTGTAACAAGTCAGAATTAAAAGAATCTAACTTTTGCAATTAATTAAAATAAGAAACTTATGGAAAATCAAGAGATGAATGACATTAAAAATATTTTAAAAAAAGGTCAATGGAGAACTATTATCGTTGTGGTATTAATTCTTTTCTTATTATTCGCTTTTAAGCCATGGGTTCAAGTAGGTGCAGGTGAAAGAGGCGTTGTTCAAAATTTTGGAGCTGTTCAGGATGTGGTCTTAAATGAAGGAATCCACTTTAAAATACCGGTAGTTCAAACAGTAGAAATGATGGATGTAAGGATACAAAAAGAAGTAACAGATGCTGCAGCTTCTTCTTCCGACCTTCAAGATGTTGCTTTATCGGTTGCATTGAACTTCCACATTATTCCTAGCAACGCAAATTTGGTCTATCAAACGATCGGAGTCGAGTTCAAAGAAAGGATTATTGATCCTGCTATTCAAGAAGTAATGAAAGCAGTTTCTGCAAGATATACTGCTGAAGAATTAATTACAAAAAGACCAGCTGTAAGTTCAGAAATTCAAACTGCCTTAACGCAAAGATTGTTGGAGTCGCATATCTCAGTTGACGCTTTTTCAATTATTTCTTTTAGCTTTTCTCAAACCTTCACAGATGCAATTGAAGCGAAGCAGACAGCTGAACAAAATGCGCTGAAAGCAAAAAGAGATTTGGATAGAATTAAAGTAGAGGCACAACAAACTATTGCTGCAGCGACTGCTGAAGCCGAAGCCTTAAGGTTACAAAAAATGAACATCTCTCCAGATTTAATTGAACTAAGAAAAATTGAAGCTAACCTAAAAGCGATAGAAAAGTGGAACGGAATATTACCCGGTGTTACAGGAGCAGGTGCAATACCATTTATTGGTGTTGGCGGTGCAACCAATCAATAATAAGCATTAATCTATAAATAGGTCAAAGAATACCAGGAATTAGAATGCTCAGAATTAACTTTATTTAGTTCATTATGAGTATTCTAATTCCTTAATATTGGAGACCCAACGAAATCACTGAGCTGCCTTATCTATTTAATTCATTTAAAGAATCTAATGATGAAAACTGAAAAAGAAACCAATACCGATATTTTAAAATTGTCTTTGCTAATCAAAAAGGATTATCCTGAATTATCAAAGTACATTGACGAGGGTTGGAATGATTTTTCAAATTCAGATGAAACCGGTGTAAAAATCAAAAAACTTTCCGATTACTATAATTCTCTAAAAACATTATATAATTCTTATAAGGAGAGTCACGTCGCACATGATAAGAGTTAGTGCTGTAAATACAAAACTAAGTTATTTCACCATTTTTTGAAAATCGAAGATGGGTAAATGACATATTTATTTTACTCTTTAAATAATTAGAAGAATGAAAACACAAAAAGACGCAGGCATATGGTTGGATCATTCAACAGCAAATTTGATGGATATAACTGCGAAAGAATCCAATGATTTTTTAACTTCTAATCTCACCTTCAACACAAAAGAGGAAGCATTAAACAAAAGCGAAAAATTAATGCACAACAAACGACAGCAGATGAATGAAGCTTTTTACAAAGAGATTGAAAGTGAGATTTTAAATTATCAGCACATACTCTTGTTTGGACCAACCAATGAAAAAACTGAATTATACAATTATTTGAGTAAGGATGCTCATTTTGGAGGTATAAAAATTGACGTCAAAAATACAGACAATATCACAGCTAATGAAAAGGTTGCTTTTGTTAAAAGCCACTTTAATGTCTAGTATTCCTACCTCAACAACATTCGCGCAGTTTCACTTTGCTCACAAGTTGGCAGTTCGTTATTAAACAATCGACCAAGTGATCCTGTGCAGTCTGTTGAAATACCCATTCATAAATTTGAGAAATATTATTGATTGAAGCCGGAAAGCCGTGCGTAAGATTACTGGACGAAAACGGACAATTTTGAATTGCGTCTAATCTTCTATGAAATGAACCGAAGACATTTATTCCTGATTTCCATTTTAACCAAACTTGGATTCACACGCTAAAAGGAAAATTAAAAGAGGAGCGTTTCAGAATGTCTAAAAGTGGAGTAGAATTAAAGCAACTAAATTCTATGAGTTTAAACACAGATATTTTTTTGCTTAGGCGTAAAATCAGAATTCATCAGCACAAGAACGTTTATGAAGTTCGAACAGTTTCTTTGAATTTATAAAGCAAACTAATTGAAAACTGTACCGAGTATAATCCCAATACCACCGCAACAAAGGTAAAGATTCATGATGGTTCAGTTTATTTTCTACTATTTCTGCAATGCAAGCCATAGCAAACCATAAATTTAAGGCTCAATTTGACACCTTAATTAATTTTTAAGTGTAGTATTTTTGAAGCGTTAATCCGGAACATTTAAACCATAGTGAAATCTAAAGATTGAATACCCCTCCCGTCAAATAACCATATAAAACTCAAATCATGAATACGGTACTTTTTCCAACTGATTTCTCAAAAAACGCCCAACAAGCTTTTCGATATGCGAAGGCAATGGCGAAAAGAAAAAGAGCAAAGTTGATCTTACTCTATGCGTATGACTTGCCACTAATAGCTCCAGCTAGCGCTTTCACAACAAGAGGCCATGCACTACATCTAATTGACCAAAGCCTTAGGGATGCTGCTCTTCAGCAAATGGAACAGTATACAAATGAGCTGGACCTGTTAGGTGAGAATTATGCCGTTTTAATCAAAGAAGGAAATGCCGCTAACGTTATTGCCGAGTTCTGTCTGAACGAAGTTATTGATCTCATTGTAATGGGCACCAAAGGTAAAAGCGATGACAGAGAATTTTTGATGGGCAGTGTTACCGCAAGACTCGTGGGAAAGGTAAAAATACCAGTGCTTTCCATTCCTGAATCTGCTGCTATTCGACCACTCAAACAAGTTGTTTTTGCAACGAACTTGATTTACAATTCAGAAGATGAAATTCAAAAAGCAATCAACTTTGCGATGGTAAACAGCAGTAGCTTGACTTTTTTACACATTCAAACAGACATTGAAAAAAACAACAGCAAGTTAAATGAATTGTCAAAAATACTTGAATTCAACAAAAATGAAAACGTGACGCTGACGATAATTCAAGACAATGATGTTGTGCATGGAATTGGTCACTATTTAAAGGACAATGATCCGGATTTACTAGTATTGAGTACGCACACAAAATCTCTTTACGAAAAACTATTTCATAAAAGTATTCGAAAGGAAATGGTGTTGAATAGCAAAGTACCCCTACTTATCTTCAGCAAAGAAATTCATCCAATCGTATTTTTCTAATCTAGGTAACTTTTTACTCTCAACACTAATTCATCATCTACCCTTCCTTATTTTTATTCTGATGAAAAACCAATGTCGGAGTCTGAATGCCGTCGAGGTCCATTTTCGTAAAACTTTTGCGAAATAATTCTTCAACCCATATTTTATCCTATTTTGACATAAGGAGCATATCAGCCACTTTCTCGACCATCTTTTGTACTCATGAATTCAATTTATCTTTCTACACCAATCGCTCAGACGAAAGCTTGTTATTTTATTCAATACGACCACTGCATAATTGTTTAAAAGCTTGCACACCTTCTTTACTCCTGTCGTTGTATTCGTTACTTAGCTGCATAAGTGTGATGTTAGCCTGAAACAGATTAATTATACCCTTAGTTAACAGAACATCGTTTTAAAGAACATTTAGCATTTCTGCGAAATTATCATTCCTATATTTTAAGCGGTCATTTGGACGTTGTGAACACCCTACGACACTACTTAAATTTCATAAATTCAGCTTATTATTATACAACCAGCTAACTGGCTCTTAAAGTCTTATTTTAGTATACAACAGCTACATTTGATTGAAAAGATACAAATTATGACTACAACTCCACAAGTAATAGACGCAATAATAGAATCCTTACCTAACAACTCAGGTTTGGATATATACGCACAGAATATTCCCAACATGCAACCTCCTAAATTAACGTCAGAAAAAACAGAGCAATCGTTTACACCAGAAATGCTGATTAAAACAAAGGACTTCACTCATATTTTTTCAATAGAGACAAAAGAATCGAAGTCGTTAACTGATTCCTATCTAGATAAAATAAGGTTATTTTATTTACACACAAAAGAGTGTAATGGAAAACTGTACATCGTTGCCAAAAGTGACTTTCTCTCAAAAGCAAAGGTTGAATTGAAAAAAGAATATGACGATATCGACTACTTGAAAATTGAATAATGATGTCGCATAAGTATGGCACCATTATCAAAACTCAAATTGCACCAAAGATTCTACTTGCTAATTTGCTTTTAATTGATATGTTGCAAAGCTCTTAGAGCTTACATACAATTTGCAATCAGTTAAAGTACTGAGGCTATTTCAATCTAACTACAAGTATATTGGACGATACTAAAAAAGAGATTCTCGATCAACCTAAAGGAGTCAATGCCATATTAGATGAGCAGATCGCCACTGCTATCTATGAATACAAAAGAAATAATAAACGTCTTTTTATATCTGCCCTCTCTGCCGGCTTAGAAATCGGATTCAGTATATTTTTGATGGGAATATTATTTACCCTGTTTCAAGGGCAGGTTTCAAAAGAAATTTTGCACGTTCTAATCTCGTTAGCCTACCCCATTGGGTTCATTTTTGTAATCATTGGCAGATCCGAGCTGTTCACAGAACACACTACTTTGGCAATACTTCCGGTATTGAACAAAAGAACTAGCGTCAGGAGTCTTTTTACGCTTTGGGGAATTATTCTAGCTGGCAATTTAATTGGAGGTTATATCTTCGCAACATTACTGGCCTATTTTACTCCTGCAATTGGAATTATTTCTACTGACGCTTTTGCTCATTTGGCCCATAAAGTAATTGACATTCCTTTGCCAATGATTCTCGTTAGCTCTGTAATAGCAGGTTGGTTGATGGGGCTACTGTCTTGGTTGGTAGCATCTGCTCAAGAGACCATTAGTCGCTTATTTATGATTATTCTCGTTACTGCTACTATCGGCATTGGTGGACTGCACCACTCAATTATTGGCTCTATAGAAGTGTTTGCAGGTTTATTAATTGATCCAACAATTAACGTAAAGGACTATTTAAGTTTTGAAATCATCGCCATTTTGGGAAATGTATTGGGTGGCGTTTTCTTTGTCGGCATCCTTAAATATGGTCAACGGCGGCCTCGGTAAAAGTTGATTGATTGTTTGTTTTACTAATCTATCACTTTCTAGAAGAATGCGTCACCATATGAACAAAAACTTTACTCTAAACTTATAGTTTGAATGCAATTGCCAGAATATAGTTTAAACCTCAATAATGTTGAAAGCTTACACGATGTTGACGGTTAACATCAAATTTATTTCCACTAATTTTAATTTGCTACACTTTATAGGACAACAGGGTTGTCTTTTATGCGCTCTATCAAAAATAAAAAAGAAATCTTGGTACTTTTAGTTACACTCTATTAAATGGTTCTTTTAGGTCAATTTTTGCCTAAAGGAGGACCTCCTTTTTCAAAACAGTGAACCTACTTTTTTTAGCCTGTAGCCTACTTTTCTTCAAGGACACCCTTCTCAATAAAACTAAACACATGAAAACGAACAATTCTAATTGGACGCAATTTTCTAAACGAATTTTAGAAATGCCAATGTAGAGCATATTTACAATACTTGTACCAAAAGCGCTGGGCTTGAAAAGTGGTTTTTATCTGATAATCAGTGCTACTTAAAAAAACAGCAAAGAGATACGTCCGACAGAAAATACAATCTCAAAAAGCGACTACAATGTAATTCAGGCAAATGGAGTAGATTGTATCAAACTTACTTTTGCTGGAAATTATCAGGTTGAAGTTCGTTTCTCAGCCGACAAAAATCAGACTCTTGTTGAGTTAACTCAAACTAAAATACCCCTTGACAACAAGTAAAAGAAGCCATTTGACTTGGTTGTACTTTTGCTTGTGAAATGTTACATCTATTTTTGATGAAAGACTTGATTTAAGAACCCAAAAAGCCAAAACTTACCCAAGCCATTCCAGTGGGGCAATTTCAGATAAGACACGTAAATAACTCATAAAACTTGATATTCAGAGTAATTAATTACGCTGCTTTTAATTTACTGCATGACCAACTTAGGACTTCTGTCTACGTTGAACAATCCCCAATGTTTTTCAGGCTCTAACACTTCATCAGAACCTTTCCAATTTTCATCGAAAGCTTCAAAAACAAAGGTGATTACCTGCTCTTTCTTGCTCCACTCTACCAACTGATTGTAGTAGGTTGCTTGTAATTCTTCATTCACATTTGAAGGATCAATCCCTCTCCCATTAGAGTTAGTTGCCCAACCTGCTTCCGTAATTACTACAGTCTTGTCGGGATATGCATCAGCAACAGCATGGTAATTTTCTAGCGTATAACTCATTGCCTCATTAATTCCTTTGTACTCCCAAACAGGATATGTATGAATAGAGATAAAATCAACCACATCGGCCAGAGGCATTAATTTACCGAGCCATGGCAAGTAATTTTCGCAAAAAGTAACTGGTTGTTTGCATTCACCTTGAATCAATTGAACATAACGAATGACACTTTCGACTGGAACTAAATGGTCTGTCCACTCCACTGTTGCCTCATTGCCTGCAGATAAAGAAAAAATAATTTCAGGATAGGTATTTGCCAATTGGATCAGCTTTTGTATGCGCTTTAAGTTCACTATTTTATTCGCTTCTATCTCCTGATCTGTATAAACGCCTCCCCATTCACAATTTTCATTGCTTACTTCGGCAACAATGTACGCTCCGAGCATAATTTTAAAATCAAGGCCTTCCTTTTTGATAACTTCAAGAACTGTTACAGAGTGAGCATCACAGTCGTACAATCTTAAATATTTCCATTGACCCTGAAGAATAAGAAGATCTTCTTTAATCTCTTCGTACGTAGGAAAAGTACCTGTCTCAGGACTCTGCCCATCTCTGAAACCTGAATAACAAATGGCTTCTGAATATTTAAAATTTACTGCACCCATTATTATTATTATTGATATTTTAAGTTTTCATCTTTATCGTATACTCCCCAATATGCACCCACATCTCCCTCATCTCCTATCTTCCAAGCTTCATCAAAAGAAGAGAAGTAAAACACTTCCACATCGTACTCTCTACTCCAATTTTGAGTGTTGATGAAGTATTTCATAGCATTCTCGTCAGACGGATGAGCGCCATGATGACTTTGACCTTTATTGGGCCACCCGCACTCAGAAATAATTACTTTTTTACCCTTTCCCGCTTTTACCGCTCTCCGATACATGTCTTGCATGTAAAGTATCGCATAATTAGAATGACAACCTTCCCAAAAGGGGTAGCAGTTGGCTAAAATAACATCACAAATTTCTGTAATTCTAGGACGATTTTCAAACTCATAGTAAGCGTCTACATAAGCTACGGGTATATCTTTAATTTGACCCTTAACTGATGAAATAGCATGTAACAATTCATCTTCAGTCATTTCTTGTCGATATAAAACTTCATTACCAACAGCAGCAATGTCGACAAAACCAGCTTGTGCCAATTCAATCAATTTGTTCATTTCTCTTTGATTTAGTTCCGTATCGTCACTTAACCAAGCACCCACCAACGTTTTTATCCCATATTCTTTGGCAATTACCGGAATCATTTCATTGCCATCTGTGCAAGAAAAGGACCGAATCCAATGCACATGAGGCTGCAGAATTTTCATTCTTTTTCGGATTTGTGCCTCTGTAATTTGAACGCCAGGCTCCTGTCCTTCCTCGTATGCGCTAAAAGCAATTCCATGAATGCCTGCCTGCCAATTATCTTTAAACAACTCAGCTAACTCTGCTGAATCAATTGAGTTGTGCGTATTAATTAATGATAATTCTTTGTCTTTTCTATAGCTCATCGTATTTCTAACTAACTTCGTGCTAAAATGAGCAACTTCGTGTTTAATGTACTATAAGTTATCTCGATTACCCACATTTAACCTGATAAAGGTGAGAACTATTTTAAAACACGTCCCCCAAAAGGAGCTATTTATCATAGAATCTAGCGTAAACCACTGAAGATTTTGTAAAAAAATAGACCCCGTACAAACCAGTATTTAAAGCCATCCAACTTATTCCATCTGAAGGAAAAGAGGTTGGAATTGCATTAAAAAAGAGAGTTAACGCATGCTTTAAGTCCAATAAAATATCCAAAACAGTTGATTATCAAATACGGATCAAGATGGTTGTTCTCCCTTTACTCTATCTCGTTACATTTGCATTAATGATGAGCAATTGGTTTTCGTCTAATTTTCTCGCTTTATATGACTTATGGATGTTAACGGAGATTGATATTGGTATTGATAGCTTAATTCTAACTTCTGTCTTTCAGTCTACATATGTTGTAGCATCTTCTGATTTTCAATTTCTTAACGATGAAAACTTCGTTGATGGAGATTTTACGATGCATCAACTACTAACCAAATTGAATTCCAAAAACAACCCCATGCGTTCCCGATGAGTTTGGTGTTAATTATGAAAAAATTGTTTCGTACAAATAACCGAGCGAATACTTTCCTTCTATAACATAACTTATTGAACTAGACACCCTAACTTTATGTCTGTAATCTACTATTAGTCAAAGTTTCTCATCGTAAATCCCTGTAATTGCTCCTTCATATTGCACGGGCAAACCAAAGGTTGAACGCATCATAGCACATGGCTCAATGGCAAAATTACTGTTCTTAAAATCATATAGATCCGACAGGCGCAGTAAATATTGCTGCACCACATTGACGTTTAAATTTTGAATAGACCAATATTTTTCAACTCTATCAAAAGATTTGCCACAACCTTTACAACGATAAACTTCGTTTCTTTTTCAAAGCCATACTTTTCAGAGTAATTATTACACTATTCAGCAATGAGTTAAAGATAAAAAAGAGTAGATTATTCTAGAAGTATTTAAAACATTCAATTCTCTAGGTGTGCAATTTGTGTGCAAAATTGTAATACAAAAAAGCCAACACATTGTAAACCTCCAGTATTTGCTTTTATTTCGTCCGGGAGTCACAGGATGACCTTGCCTTCGGTCGGCGATCCTGTACGGGGAAATTCAACAGAAGCCTCTTATCTTACGATAGAAAGCTTTTATTGTCGGGGTGGCAGGATGACCTACCTTTCAGTCGGTGATCCTGAAATGAAATTTTGAGACAATCGAAGACTTTTCGCTTCGCTCAATGGGCTTTTTTTATTGAATCTTCACTCTGAAGCAAGCTTCAATTTGTTCCAATAAAAAAAGCCCTGCACAATGTGCAAGGCTTCTTAGTCGGGGTGGCAGTCGAAAGTTCGAACTTTTTTGAAGGAAGGGCTAGAGTTGGTAAATACAGTAAAGCTTCTATGTCAACAATCTATAAAAGTAAGTTTATGCCTACCAGACAAACAGAAATGAAATGTGCTTAGTAATTAAATAATGGCTTATACCGATTGTTTAATAAAATGTCCCATACTCAGTCCCTATTGCATTCTGTTCCCCCTGCATTCATTTCGAGGTTTTATAATAGCACAGAATTAACCACTTCAGCAACACTCAGCGAATCGTTGTGTTAGCTGTTAACACCAATTCTGATTTTAAATTCCGCATATCGTTTAAGCCACTATATTTTAAAATCTAGAACTCGTAAGCGCCGAACAGTAAGATAACGTGCAAAGTTAATACTGAGCTTGTCTATAGTGAAGAATAAGTATGCGACAATAGATTACTAAATCGGTATAAATACCTTCATTCATTTATGTTGTCAATATTTTAACCGGTAACGTTAGGTTTATTTAAAGTTCTTAGTAATTTCGCAACTTAGTCGCATTAGTAATACAGTTAGTCTAAATTAAAAAAAAATAATTTTGATTAACACATAAATGCTACATCAAAAGATTACAATTCAATTTATTAATGAAACAAATTTTTACACTATTCTGTCTTTTGCTCATATGGCTTGTTCCGCTTGTTGCCCAAGTAGATAGTTGTAATTTTTCGATTAGTGGAACTGTGTTAGACGCAAAAACTAAGGAACCGGTACCTTATGCTTCAATTAAATTGTTCGGCGAGGAAAAGTTTACAACGACTAACATTAAAGGAGAATATACTTTTAAAAGTTTGTGTACTGACGATAATACCCTTATCATTTCTTGTATCGGTTATTCTGAATCTATTTGCAATCATCATCATGAACATGGCAGATCTCCACATTTTTATTTGACGCAAAAGGTACATCAGATAGAATCGGTTTTGATTGAGGCTGAGGAAATAAAAGAAGAGGGAACCCAATCTATTGCTCAGGTTACCATCAGTAAAGAAATGCTAACACAAAATCCGTCGCAATCATTAGCTGCTTCTGTGGCAAGTGTTGATGGTGTTAGCTTCATTTCTACAGGCTCTAATGTGCAATTACCTATAATTCATGGGTTATATGGTAATAGAGTTTTGATAGTAAACAATGGCATAAAGCACGGTTTTCAGAACTGGAATAGAGACCATGCCCCAGAAATTGATGTTTCTTCTGCAAATTCAATTACAGTATTAAAAGGTGCAGCTGGTGTTCGCTTTGGTCCTGAGGCTTTAGGTGGTGCTATAATTATTGAATCTAACCCCTTGTACCGCAGGGAGCCATTTTACTTAAACATGGGAACCTCTTACGAAACCAATGGACAAGGACTTTCCTCAAATTTAGAGTTAGGCCAAGGTTTTAAAAATTGGAGTTATTTTTTGAATGGTAATTACACCAAAATTGGAGACCGCCAAAGCGCTGAATACAACTTAACCAATTCAGGCAAAGAGGAAAAATCATTTGGTTTTGGAACTCGCTATCATTTAAAGAATTTCGATGTAAAGGTTTATTACAGTTTTGTTGACCAGAACCTCGCCCTGCTGCGGTCTTCCATAGCAGAAAGCGGAAACTCTTTTGTGAGAGCGATTAACTCCGATGAGCCCATAATTATAAATCCTTTCTCCTATGAAATTAATGAACCAAATCAGCTTACTCAACATCATTTTGGTAAAGTGGAAATGAATTGGTGGTATTCAGAAAAAGCTAAATTAACTTTTCGTGCCGGAAGGCAGCTTAACTTTAGAGAAGAATATGATGTAAGAAGAAATGCAGATAAACCAATTATTGATTTAGACTTAATTACATCAGATTATCAGCTTGAATGGAAACACTCAGGTTGGTTTAAATCGGATGGATTAATAGGGCTGCAATACTTTAGTCAAAAAAACAGAAATAATCCCGGTACAGGAACTACAGCTTTTATTCCAAACTATGATACAAAAAGGTTAAGTGCTTTTTTAATTGAAAGTAAAAAAATAGGAACGAATACGTTAGAATTAGGGTTTAGAGTTGATTTTGAAAACAACTTTATTACAGGCCGCGAAACCTCTCAAGCTATCTTTAGCGATGAATATAGTTTCAATAACATAACGGCTTCTGTTGGCTATGTGAAAGAAATTTCTGAAACAATCTCTTTTAGAACTAACTTAGGAACAGCATGGAGAGCACCTAACATGGCAGAGCTTTATAGCTTTGGTCAGCATGGTTTTAAAAGTTCTTTTGGCTTGTTGCGGTATTACACAAATAATGAAGGAAGACTAAGAACCAATCGTATAATTGAGTTTACCGATAGCGGAGTAGAAGCAGAAAAAGGCTACAAGTTTATTAATGAATTAAAAGTAAACAACGATAAAAACCGTCACGCCATAACACTTTACTCCCATTACATTGAAAATTATATTTTTGACAGACCTTTAGCGGTTATTGGAACGATAAGAGGACCAATGCCCGTATTTATATTCGACCAAGCAGATGCCTTATTCGCCGGTGTAGATTACAATTGGGAAAGGCAAGTTTCGGAACAGTTGTTAGGAACTTTTGGTTTTAGTTATTTATGGTCGAGAAACATTGCAGAAAATGAACCACTCATAAATCAACCCTCTATGCAGGTTAATTATGAACTAAGTTGGAATCAACCCAATTTTTGGAAATTTGAATCTTCGAAATTATCCCTTAAACCTACTTATACTTTTAGACAATTTCAAGCACCAAAAACAGTATCTCCGGAAAGTTTAATAAACGGCTCTGAAACGGTTACCCAAGAATCTGAAATTTTCGATTTTACAGATGCGCCAAATGGTTATTTTATATTAAACCTTGCGTGGCGGTTTAAATGGGAAAATTTTGGAGGAAGTATTACTGTCGAGAATTTCCTTAACAACTCCTATCGAGATTATTTGAATGAAATGAGGTATTTCGCCGATGAACTTGGAAGAAATATACGTTTTACAATAAACTATCAATTTAAAGCAAAAAAAAGTTAACATGAAAATAATAGCAAAAAGAATACTTACCACCAGAGCGCCGTAAAGAACTTAATTTTTAAAACAAATTTTACCAATTAAATAATTACACATTCAAAACAAATAACAAGATGAACAAATTTAGAAAATATAGCCTATTGGTTATCTTAATTACAGCTGCATCATTAACTGGCTGTAAAGACGATGATGACGATGTAACACCTGCAGTAACAGCTCCACCAATGGAAAATGAAGAGGAAGTAATTACAGATGTAAAACTAATTTTTACCAATAGTGCTGACGCAAATGATATTGTTGAAGCAAGAGCACAAGATCCTGACGGAGAAGGAGTGCAGGAATTGGCAATTTTAGATACAATTAAGTTAGATGTGAGCAAAACGTACGTATTAACTTATGAAATATTGAACGCTTTAGATGCGAATGATGTTGAAAACATTGGCGATGAAATAAAAGAGGAAGATGACGAACATCAAATCTTTTACAGCTTTAGCAACAATGCTTTTGCAAATCCTACAGGAAATGGAAACATTGATAATGCAGCAGATGCTGTAAATTACAATGATGAAGATTCAGAAGCGCAAGATGGTTCGGGTAATCCTGTTGGTTTATCTACCACTTGGACAACTTCTGCAACGCAGTTGAACGGTGGTAATTTTACAGTTAGGTTACAACATCAACCAGATGTAAAAACATCAAGTTCAGGATCTAACGATGGAGATACAGATTTTGAATTACCTTTTGTATTGTCTATTCAGTAGAACCAATTGTTTTATTAATAATGAAGCCCATTTCTTACGGAATGGGCTTTTTTAGTTTTAAAACATTATTATTAAGAGCATATGAAAAATTGCAGATTCTTAGTTTAGACAAGTTTCACACTTTCCTAACAACAAAACTTGTGCGAGCTGAATTTGGTGTTTACTTATTTTGGGGATTTTAATTTCTTCAGTTAAACACTCTACCTTACCGCATCCGTTGCATTGAAAGTGCGGATGAATGTCTATGTGATTTTCTGAGGAGCAATCTTGACACTTTGCATACCATTTTAATCCATTTTTACCGATGAAAGAGTGCAGTTTTCCGCTCTCTTCCATTCGGTCTAATATTCGATATACCGTACTTTTATTCATAGCAACTTTTAGGTGCTTAACTAAATAAACTACAGAAAGTGCATCTCTGCTCTCTTCAAATTGTTCCCATAAAAGTTTTACTGTAGCTGTTTGTCGCTTAATTGCCATTGTACAAAAATAATAGAACTCGGTTGCATTAACAAGACTTTTTTTTATATTTGCAACTTGGTTGCAATAGTAAGATATGATTGAATTAAAAAATGCTAGTAAGTCTTTTAAAGCCCATAAAGCTATAGATAAGTTGACTTTGAAAGTTGCCTCAGGTGAAATTTTTGGCTTGTTGGGATCTAATGGTGCTGGGAAGTCAACAGCAATAAATTTATTGTTGGGTATTTTAAAGTTAGATGAAGGTGTTATTTCTGTAAATCAATTAGATATTACGAAAAATAGCAATAAAACACGAAGTATTATTGGCTATATTCCTGAAAATGTGAATTTATATCCTTATTTAACAGGATTAGAAAACTTGGATTACTTCTGCCTATTAGCGGGCTTAAGGTACAGTAAAACTGAATTAAATTCTTTTTTAGGTCATTGCGGATTGCAAAAGAATAACGCAGATAAAAGAGTAAAAACTTACTCTAAGGGCATGCGTCAAAAAGTAGGTATTGCAATAGCGTATGCCAAAAAAGCAAAAGTGTATTTACTAGATGAACCTGCTAGCGGTTTAGACCCATTAGCAAGCAATGAACTTTCAAAATTGCTAATAGAATTGGCAAGTGAAGGAGCTTGTATTTTAATGGCTACTCATGACCTTTTCAGAGCTAGAGAAGTTTGCAACCGTATCGGCATCTTAAAAAATGGCAAATTGTTAAGGGAATTGAGTAGTGAATCAGTGACGGCGACCGAACTAGAGCAATTGTATCTAACATATATGCAAAACTAAGCTGATATGCGTTCAATTTTTATCAATGAATGGCGGCTTCTTTTAAGAAGTAAAGTGCTACTAAGTATAGGCCTTTGTTTTATACTTACTCTAATCGCTTCAGTATGGATTAGTCACAAGCAGGTTTCACTAGAAAAGACTGCTCAAGACGAAGCAAAACAACATTTGAGAGCACAATGGGAAAACATTGAAGAGATGAATCCACATAGTGCAGCCCATTATGGCACTTATGTTTTCAAGACTTCTTCCATATTAAGTAGCCTAGATAATGGGGTAAATAATGTTACAGGTAGAATGATTCGTGTAGAAGGTCATGTGCAGAATGAAATGGTTCATTCTGAAGCATCTCAAATGGTCTTTGTATCAAAATTTGGTAAGTTAAGAGCTTCCATCTTCTTGCAATATATCATTCCACTACTGCTAATTTTTCTTGCATTTTATAGCATTTACAGCGAAAAACAGAGTGGTCGGTTAAAGTTGCTGCTACTACAGAGTAATAGCCTAAAACGCTTACTCTGGACAAAAACTCTGTCGGTATGCTCGGTTGGTCTGCTATTACTTGCTTTTGTAGTATTAATTTTTGGGATTTTGAATGTTCAGAGTTTTGATGAAGAGATATTAAAAAGACTAACTCTTTTTATAGGTGCTTATCTTTTCTACTACTTCATTGTTAGCGGATTTACAGTTTATTTAACTGCCCGTTTTAAAAATGCGACGCTTGCGTTAACTTTTATGCTAGGCATTTGGATGTTTTGGACCATATTTCTTCCGAATGTACTGATGAGTAGTGCAGAGAAATTACATCCACTGCCAAGTCGGAATAAGCTAGCTACCGATATGAAAGAAGACAGAGCGAAAGGAATTGATGGACATAACCCCACAGATGAGCGAGCTATAGTTTTAAAAGAAGAAGTATTAGCGAAGTACGGAGTTGATAGTTTATCACAACTTCCTATCAATTTCGATGGTATTCGTATGCAAGCAGACGAAGATTATGGAAACCAAGTGTGGGACAAACATTTTGGGGGAGTTATTACCAAGCTTCAATTGCAGAAGAAAAGCCTTCAACGGGGTGGAATAATAAATCCTTTTATTTCCTTACAAAACCTTAGCATGGGTTTCGCTGCCTCAGATAATTATCATCATCAAATTTTCTTAGAGCAAGTAGAATATTACCGCAGAAAATTAATTCAATCCTTGAACATTGAACATGCTCATGGCGGCTCAAAAACCGGGGATTGGGGTTGGAAAGCTAAAAACTCTTTCTTCAAGGGAATACCTGATTTTGATTACCAATTGGAAAAGATAAAGGCTGTTATCAGAACTTACATTTTGGATGTAGCTTGTCTTCTAATGTGGACTGTTTTAATATTCGGCTTATTGTCGTTCAATTCTAAAAAAATAGAACTTTAATGAAAAAATGGTTCATTTTTATTTTCGAGTGGAAACACTTTATTCGTAATCCGTTTAAGGTACTAGCCCTTGTACTTTTCTTTGCATCAGCTATTTACGGTATTAATAATGGAGTGGAATTGTTTGAGCAGCAAAACCAAAAAATTAAGACTATAAAAGAGATAGCAAGCGAAGGGGCTAAAGAGATAAATGCCTACTACCAAAAAGGAGAGTTAGGTCCTACTGACCACCCTTGGGTAGATGTTACCACTCCATTTTGGGCCATGTGGTACACTTCGACTTATGCCTATAAAACACCTTTGCCAACCATGATTTACAGTATTGGACAGGCTGAACAATACGGATTCTATAAAAAACTTACTTTTAATTCATCGGTTTATGATACTGATATGGTAGAGGAAATTGCCAACCCTAAACGCTTGCAAATTGGTACTTTAGACTTTAGCTTTTCTATTCTCTTTCTCTCTCCACTTTTGCTTTTAATTTTAACGTACCATTTAAAAGCGAACGAAGCAGAAAACGGAGTTTTACCGTTAATTCAACTTCAGATTACGTCTAAAAGTGCTTGGCTAATCAGTAGATTGCTATTTTACTTGCTCTTGCAGTCGGCAATAATATTAGCACTTATTATTTATGGTGCATTGCAAGGTCAAATAAGTTTGTGGATTAGCACCCCTTTGCATGAAGTAATCTTCTACACCCTCACTTATCAAATTTTATGGGCGGTAATTTATTATATCATTCTTTCTAAAAGTATAACTGTATTAGCTAGCTCTATAAGTATGACTGGAATATTTTTACTCTTAACTTTTATTGTTCCTGGTATTATCCATCAAATGGTGAGTATAAAGTTTCCTGTCAATAATATGTTAGATTACATTGACACAGAACGAGATGAAAGATGGGCGCTCTATGATGAGAGTGATAGTCTAATCACAAGTCAATTGATTAACCTAATCCCTGAAATTGAGACTAGCCTTGCAAATCAAGATAGTTTAGTAAGCCATGAAGTAATCAGTCGCTCTTATTCTTTATTAATCAACGAAATGATAAAAGAAAGGGCTGTTGAAATAGAGTTAGAAAATGAGCGAAGGAATGAATGGATTAATCAATGGAACTGGTTGAATCCTCTGACATTTTTCCAAAACCAACTCAATAAAGCAGCAGGAACCCATTTTAACAACTATAAGGTTTATAAAGAGCAAATTCAAGCTGGAATTGACACACAAAATAATTTAATGGTAAAAGACATTTGGAATGGAGTGCTTGTCGATGCAGAAAAATACAAAGATTATAGAACTAAAATAGTAAACGATGGCAAAACTCCGTAAACCTGTTACCTTACTTACTGGCTTTCTGGGCTCAGGGAAAACCACCTTTCTCAATCACATGATTCAGAAAAGCCCAAACATTCGCTATGCCATTATAGAAAATGAATTTGGAGAGCAAGGTATAGATAGTGAATTGATATACAGACCTGATAATTGTATTGTAGAAATGAATAATGGATGTCTTTGCTGCACGCTGAACGATAATTTATATGACATTCTTAACGATTTATTCGATAGAAGAAACGAGTTTGATGAAATTATTATTGAAGCAACAGGTGTAGCTGACCCCGCCGGCTTGGCTGAACCTTTTTTGACACACCCATTAATTCAAGAGCACTTTCCATTAATGGGAACCATTTGCCTAATTGACACAGAACAGGTAGAAGACCAAATTGCAGCTACAGAAGAGGCGTTGAATCAAATAACATTCAGTGATATTTTATTCTTGAATAAAACTGACCTAGTTTCTTCAGCATACGCAAAGGAAGTTGAGGGGAAAATTCAGCCAATCAATCCTTTGGCGAAAATATACGTAAAGCAAAATGGAAAATTTCCTGAGTTTAACCTTTCCCAACAGAAAGAGGACATTGAAGAACAGCTACGAAAACAAATAAAAGCAATTATACCTTCAGAAGGGCTTAGTTTAAGAGCGCCAAGCCACCACCATCATCATGAACATACTCCAAATGTAGTCTCTTTTTGTTTCACTTTTGCTCAGCCATTCAGTTCTGAATTACTTTACCACCACCTTTTCGTTTACCTCACTTTTCAATCAAAAAATTTGTATCGAATTAAAGGCTTGTTGTGGCTTGCAGAAAACGACAAGCAAATGGTAATCCAAACGGTTGGTAAACGAATGAACTTTGAAGAAAAAAGACCTTGGAAGGAAGGTGAGAAACGAGAAAGCATTATTGTTTTTATTGGCAAAGATTTAAAAGAGAAAGGATTGAAGCTTTTATTGAACAAATGCCTTCAAAAAATAGATAACACAAAAAACAACTAATTATGATTAAAGCAGTCTCATTTACGTATCAAAAAAAGTCTGACTTGATTGGAGCATTTGCAAGCGGACTTTGTTTATTGCATTGCGTTGCAACTCCTTTGCTGTTCATAGCTCAAACCTGCTCGGCTACTTGCTGCGATTCAAGCCCAACGTGGTGGCAATGGATAGATTATTTGTTTTTAATAATTTCTTTTGTGGCCATTTATCGCTCCAATCAAACAACTAGCAAAGCTTGGATTGGCAAAGCTCTTTGGATTAGTTGGTTGCTGCTATTCTTTTTTATAATAAATGAACGATTGGAATTACTTCCGCTGCCCGAATTTGCGATTTATATTCCGGCTTTAGCCTTAATATCTCTTCACTTTTACAATCAAAAATATTGCAAATGCAATAACAATTGCATTCACAAAACTGATTAAACTGTTTTTATGAAAAATATTCTGAATAAAATTCCTTCAAAATCTAACCATTTCAAAAATGCAGCAATAGAATCTGAGCTTTCCATCTTGAGTGCTATTCTTCAAAAAGAAAAAAACGTTGTTGTTTACCAAAGAGCGGTAAAAGAAATGAAAACTGAGATTGAAACCCTATTAAAACTTAATGTGCAGCTAAGGTTGAGTGGTTCTAAAAAACAAATTTTAGAAAAAATTTCTAATAAAATGGAAGCATGCAATTGTCATGTTCCCCTTTTTACGAGTGATATAATACAGTTATTAGAGCAGTTTAAAAGGATTAGTGGTGTTGCCTCATTTCGTTTAAATTTATTTGCAGTAAACTCAAACATGTGTCAGCGTTTTCATACAGATATTAATGATTTACGTTTATTATGTACTTATAGTGGGCAAGGTACTTTTTGGTTGCCCGAGGAGGCTGCCGACCGAAATAACCATCATGACGGAGGACAAAATGAAGAAATAGTTCTTAAACCTGAACTTATTCAGCAAGCAAATGAAGGCGATGTGTTAATACTAAAAGGAGCTCTGTTTCCAAATGCCAAAGCAGCAATCCACCGCAGCCCTAGTATTGAAGAAAGCGGAGAAATACGATTGTTACTTAGAATAGACACCAATGAATCTAGTGTGTTCGATTAAAAAATAATAGATGAGTCATACACATCACAATTCGGAGGGAGACCACAAATATTGCTCTCACCAGCTTGATTTAAAGAAGAAAAAAACGGCTTGGGTGCTGTTAATTTCTCTCTTGACCATGATATTGGAAATTTCTTTTGGATACATTACCAATTCCATGGCATTGCTTAGCGATGGTTGGCACATGTTTTCTCATGTGTTCGCAATTGGTGCTAGTTGGCTAGCCTACAAGTATGTTATTCGACAAAAATCAAAGGTAAAGTCAGTTGACACTGCAAAGTCACTTTCGTATGTTGGGTTATTTAATGCAGTTGCGTTGGTTTTTGTTGCGGTGCATGTAATTGTTGAGTGTGTTGAACGCTTTAATCATCCGCTTAATATTCAATATAGAGAAGCCATTGTCGTAGCGGTTATTGGTCTCATAGTTAATTTACTTTCAGCCAAAATTTTGCATCATAATGAAGAACAATCTGATCAGAATTTAAGAGCAGCTTACCTTCACATACTTACAGATATTTTAACGAGTGCCTTGGCTTTAGTTGCATTAATTATAGGTTTGTATTGGGGTGTTAGCAATATTGATACAATAGTAGGTATAGTTGGTGCTTTAGTTATTCTTAATTGGTCGAGAAGTAGTATAACTAGCTCTATAAAAGAAATTAAACATGAAAAAGCAAGTAAAACCTATACCAAGCTATAGTTTAATGGAACGAGTTAATTGCATCAATTCACCGCAAGTAAATAATGTAATATTTGTAATTTTTATATAACCTAATTCACTCTTTTAAAGCTTATACATTGTAGTTTTAATTCTGCCTTTGTTTATATTTTTGGCTTAATTTATCGGGCAACGGTTTACTCGTTGAAGGAGAAATAATTTTAGGCAAAAAGTACACTTATTTAAATTTATAGTTTTGAAACAGGTACTTCTCTCTACCACACTTTATTTCTTTTGTATTTATACTTAGGTTTCGCAGGAAATAACAGTCGTAACATTTAATGCTGAGTTTCTCAATAAATCAAGAGTGCATGTTAAATATGGTATACAATATGATATTAGTCATGAACCTAAAGAGGTGCAACAGTTTTGGAATAATGAGAATAATCGTGCTCTAAAATTAAAGGAATCATCAGCTAAAGTGGCTAAAATAATTCAACGAATAAATGCCGACATTCTAACCCTAACTGAAGTGGGCGGAAAAGAAGATTTAAAAGTCTTAATGAATGAATTGAGCCACATTGGAGTCAACTATAAATATTGGGAGACAATATGTTGCAAAGATAGTTTTACGAAACAACATGTAGCTATTCTTTCTAAATTTCCAATCAAAGATGTTTGGCCTGAAATTAAAGGAAAGTCCATTTATTTAGAAGAACTAGACGGAGATTCGGAAGGAGAAACAGGAATTAGCAAAGGACTAAAGGTAACTGTAACAATTAGCGAAAAAGAAATTGACGTTTTAGTTTTACACTTGAAAAGCGAAAGAGGTGGATTTGATAATGATGCTAAACGACTTGCTCAAGCTAATATTGTAAGACAGTCAATAATTAAACTGCTGAACGATGGCAGAAAAGTGATTGTTATAGGCGATTTAAATTCTGAGGAAAAAAATGCGTCGTTATACAGAATAAGAGGCTTCGATGATGTTTATGAAGAATTAATTCAGACCTGTAATAGCGACTATTTTGATAATACAGATGTCCGTTGAACGTATAATTATCATGTTGAACAAGATAAATTAATCACATTCTTATTTCGTCAGGCTTAACGGATAAGGCGGGAATGAAAACAAGCATTTTAGAAACAAAGGATAAAACTATTTCAGTCCATAACCCTGTTAATGTTAAGATTAAGTTGCTCTGACACAAAATCTATTCAATTGTTGCATTAACTTCAATATTTTAAAGGAGTTTTAGCCTAGCCTATTTTTGCAGATAATTTAATAGCTGATTTTGCTTCTTTCTGCGTAATCTTTTTTGTTCTATAATTTGTACTAGCTTCCCTCAATCCTTAAATTTCCGCAGGAAAAGGGTCATTAAATTTTGTTTTTTGCACAAAAAGTTGCTCCTCACTATCTTGCAATAAGCATTTTTCAAGGTCGATAATCATTTTGTCTTTATCCATATCTTGCCCTATAAAAACAAGCTCATTCATTCTGTCGCCCCAATTAACATCCCATTTACTTTCTATGTATTGTTGATTGTCAATAAATGCCTGATAGTTTGTTCTGTCTTGAAACGACATACTTGCCCACCAAACTCCTGCTCTTTCCATTCGAGATGAGCCACCTGCCTGACTAAAGTTAATAGCATCGTCAGGTCTCGAAGCTAACCAAAACAAGCCTTTCGCTCTAATGACACCGCTTGGGTATTTTTCATTTACATATTGCCAGAATCGTTGAGGATGAAATGGTTTCTGATTTCTAAAAACAAATGAAGAAATGCCGTACTCTTCTGTTTCAGGAGTATGCGCACCACCTTCCAATTCTTTTTGCCAACCTGCCGAACTTTGCGCCTCTTCGAAATCAAAAAGTTTTGTATTTAGAATTTCTTTAGGGTCAACTTTACTGAAATTGGAAGTAATAATTTTTGCCCCCGGATTTAATTTTTGAATAGATGCTTTTAAAAGTCCAATTGTTTTTGCATCTACTAAGTCGGTTTTGTTTAAAATAATTACGTTGGCAAATTCTATTTGGTCGGTTAGTAGATTAACAATAGTTCTGTTATCTCCCTCCATGTCGGTTAAATCTCTATCTACCAACAATTCATTTGTTCCAAAATCTTTAAAAAAGTTGAAACAATCTACTACAGTAACCATTGTATCAACGTAGCTGAATTTTGATAAATCAATGTCGCCTTCCTCACTTACAAAACTAAATGTTTGCGCTACTGGGACAGGTTCACTAATACCTGTACTTTCAATCAGTAAGTAATCAAACCTACCTTCATTAGCTAATTTTTCCACCTCAATCATTAAGTCTTCTCGAAGTGTGCAACAGATGCAACCATTGCTCATTTCTACTAATTTTTCTTCCGTTCTAGACAGTGTGTTTTGTTCACTTACAAGTCGTGCATCTACATTTACTTCACTCATGTCATTCACAATTGCAGCTACTTTTAAACCTTCTTTGTTGTGAAGTATGTGATTTAATAAAGTTGTTTTTCCTGCTCCTAAGAATCCGCTCAAAACGGTTACAGGTAATTTTTTTGTTAACATAGTCATTATATGATTTTTCTTAATTTATATGACAAATGTTTATTGCAATTGATATTGCTTTTACACTCTTTTCGTTTTTAGAAATTTCTTTTGGATCTGTTTTATGGTGCGAGTGATTGCAGCTCGGTGTTAAAATACTACAACAGCAAAATAGTACAAGGTTAATTAGGTTCGTCTTTCTTTTCATTTTGGGATAACTATTAAGTTTTAAGAGAAAATTGTAGAATTGCGAATCGGGACTTATTGAATTTATTAATGCTATTCATTCTTAATTTTTTTGAACCATTTCACAATATTCGAAAGGTGTTCAACACCATATAGCGAGATAAACCTTTTTGTTACCTCGCTTTCTAAATTTTGATATACTGCCAATCGTTGGGCTGCAAACTCTTTAGTTAGGTCGATTTTACAGTCTTGTTCAATACAGTTCGTCCAATCGGTAAATGTTTGAGGTATCATTATCTTACGATTTTATTTAATGCAACTAAGTCGCAAAAATAAGAATTACTTTCTTTAATGCAACAATGTCGCATTAAAATTCAAAGTTTATATGAAATAATTTTATGGTAACAGAAACTAATGCTTTGCTTCTAATCTTAATTTATTCAGAGGTAAGACCTTTAAAAAAGTCTTTTGAAAATTTGATTCCCTAAAATTAAATGCCATCGTAAATCGAATTATTACGAAACCAAAGCTAATTAGCCATTATGCAAGCGGAATTTAAAAACCTTCGGAAAAACCAACATAAAAAATTCTTTTGAGAATTCGAGAAATAGGTCGATAATTAGCTCAATTGCAGTTTTTATTCTACCTCCTCAACAACTCCCTAAATACCAACACTACCGCCAAAGTATAACTTACAGTCATGAGTATTCCTGAAAGCATGACGATGTAGGTCATCCATTCAAAACCTAGCCAAACAAAGTAAATACCTCCAAAAGTGAGCATGACAGAAACTAAAGTTTCTATCATTAAGAATTTTCGAAGGGCTGAATTTCACTTTGAAGCAAGCTTTCAGTTTGTTTCAATAAAAAAAGCCCTGCACAATGTGCAAGGCTTCTTAGTCGGGGTGGCAGGATTCGAACCTGCGACCTCCTCGTCCCAAACGAGGCGCGATAACCGGGCTACGCTACACCCCGAAGGTGTAATTTAAATAAGTTTTACCTTAAATTCCGGTGGCAAAATTACTAGTTTTCTTTGAATTGTTCGATACAAATAAACTTTATTTTAAAAAAACAATTCCACTGCGGAGAGACAGGGATTCGAACCCTGGGTACCCTTTTGAGGTACGCTTATTTAGCAAACAAGTCCTTTCGGCCACTCAGGCACCTCTC
>CAJJAT010000027.1 GCA_905182175.1 Flavobacteriales bacterium UBA1494
ATTGCTGGTACAAAGCTGTTCCTTTGGTTTTCCAAGCAATCATTTCATCGCTTACCTCTTTTATCTTCTTGGCAGGGTTGCCCACAATTAAACTTCGCTTTTCAAAAACTGCTTTCGATTTTACAAAAGTCAACGCTCCAATAATGCACTCGTCGCCTATAACGGCTTCGTCCATTACCACAGCATTCATGCCTACCAATACATTTTTACCAATATGTGCCCCATGTATAATGGCTCCGTGACCAATGTGAGCACCTTCTTTTAAGGTAATGGTTATTCCCGGAAACATGTGAATGGTGCAATTCTCCTGCACATTACAACCGTCTTCTATTACTATCCCTCCCCAATCACCACGAATTGCAGCACCTGGACCTACGTATACGTTTTTGCCAATGATAACATTGCCTGTTACCGTTGCATTTGGGTGAACAAACGAACTTGGATGAACTACTGGGATGAAACCTTTGAAACTGTATATCAAATTTTTAATTTTTAATTGTGAGTTGGTGATTTTTAGTTTTAAGTGTCAGTTTTTAAATTTTAATTACGAGTTGGTGATTCTGAATTTTTAATTGTGAGTTATTAATTTTTAATTGCAGGGTTTTAATTACGAGTTGTTAATTATGGATTAGATACAAAAAAACATTCTTGCCTGATTAGTAAAATTAAGAATCCTGATTAGCTTCCATATTTTTTTGAATGGAGGCCATTATTCGGAGTAGCTCTTCAACTTGCTCTAAATATTCATTGGTTTCCCGGTCTGTAAATATCTCTGCGTCACCCAATAGTCTAATCCAATAGTGGGTTTCTCTAGCCTTCTTGTAAGAAATCGAAATTTTCTTCCTAAAATTCTTACTTGAGTGTCCTCCAATGGCCTCTTCTATGTTAGACCCAATTGCCGTTGCAGAGCGCATCAACTTTTTGCTAATCACAGAATCATTTGACTTCCTTTGAAGCAAAAAACACCTTTTCACCATAGTCAAAGCAAAAGCGTAACTTTTATCTCTTAGTGGATTTTCTTTTTCCTGATCCATAGCTATTCATTAAAGATTTATCGTAAGTGTTTCGTCTTTAGTAATTATAAAATTATTGAATGATTTAAGCATATCCCTTCAACACCTCTTTTGTGTATTCACTCAACACTAGCTTGCCACTCATAGCGGCTCTCTCTGCTAGCAAAACATCCCAATTTTCACAACCTTCCCAAAATACTTTTTTCAGCATGCTTTGGGCTTCAGGATTTTTAGATAGGAGATAATCCACTAAATCTTGAACTCCTTGATCCAAGGCATCAATGTCTTCAAAAACATCGGCGTACAACCCTTTTTCCATTGCCCAACTAGCCGGGTAAAAATGATCCGCATTAATCGTCATTTGACTCATAGCCGAAATACCAACTTTACGCTCAACTGCAGGTCCAACCACAAATGGTCCAATACCTACATTTAATTCAGAAAGCTTTGTAGATGCAAACTTTGTTGCCATGCAATAATCAACTGCAGCTGCAACTCCTACTCCACCACCGACGACTTTTCCTTGTACTCTCCCAATAATAAACTTCGGACATTTTCTACAAGCATTAATCACATTTGCAAAACCTGAGAAGAATTTCTGTCCAGTTGCTAAATCGTTAATGCCAATCAACTCAGTAAAGCTTGCTCCAGAGCAAAACGTTCGATCGCCTCCACTTCTTAAAACAATTAGTTTCACTTCTTCATCTTCCCCTGCTTCAGTAATTGTTTGAGCTAGTTTGCTCAAAATATCACTGGGTAGTGAGTTGTGCTTTGCGTGGAAAAATTCTATCGTTGCTAGGCCGTTTTCGGCTTTTGTTATGTTTACGTATGGTTCCATTATATGAATTACTAATTTGTTAATTAAGGAAAGTACCCTGAGTGCTTTATTAGTTCCCTTCGATACATTATCGGTTTTACCGAAAACACTCAGTGGCCAAATAAAGTGTATCGAAGGGTACTTTCAATTACAAAATTCCAAATTGCTTAAAATGATGATTAAAATGCTTTCTGTTCATCAAGTCCCAAAGGTCTTTGTCTAGCGCTCCAAAAACGGCGTTATTTGACTTTGCTTCAGGATTTTCCTTGTAATACAATTCAAAATCATCGAATGCTTCTAAGAATTGTTTTTTCGATTCAGCTAAGCTCTCGCATCCTAAATCAGCAAGTACGCCATCTTCTAAAACAGGTGTTTTACTGTTCTTTGGAAATGGATAGTAATTGTACAAACTATCTGTGTATTTTTCTAAATGTTCTTCAGGCGTAGCGATGTCCAATTTAATTTTATTTACTGCTGACTCTAAGCCATGAGTTAAATGCTCTACCATGTGCTGCGGTGTCATTATTCCCCAATTCGCTGTTGATTGTTCGGTCAACTTGTCCAAATAACCTGCTACATTTTTACGATTAATATCTGTGAATGGAGACTTCTTCGCCACCATGGTCAATACTGTTGCAATTGCTACTTTTTCATCATCTTGATCAAAAACCTCAACAAACCATTTTACAACACCGGATGGAAATTGTTGACCGCGAACATCTTTATCCCGTTTTTCCTGACAAGTTAGACGAACATAAATGGTATCGCCATGGTAAATTGGACGCATAAAACGGCAGGTATCTAAACCGTAATTTGCAGCAACTGGTCCTTTGTTTGGATAAACAAATAAACCTGCGGCAGCGGAGAGGATGAAATACCCATGAGCAGCTCGCTTATCAAAAATAGTATGGTTTAAAGAGGTGATGTCTGTATGCGCATAAAAGTGATCCCAAGAGAGGTTTGCAAAGTTTGCAATCTCCGAATCCATCATTGTTCTTCGGTGCGTCTTTAATGACATTCCTGCTTCTATGTCTTCAAAATGGTATTTAAAAGGATGCTCCGGAGTATCTTTATATTCTGCTCCAGGCTGATAAACACCTGTAATTTCTGTTATTGTTGTTGGCGAACCCTGAATAGCGCAACGTTGCATATAATGCTTTACACCGCGCATTCCGCCCATTTCTTCTCCGCCCCCTGCTCTACCAGGACCACCGTGTGTCAAGGTTGGTAATGGAGAACCATGACCTGTACTTTGAACAGCAGAATCTTGATTCAAGATTAGTATTCTTCCATGATGTGTTGCTGCTTCAACTGTAAATTCAGTTGCAATTTTGTCATCTCCAGTAACAATGGAAGCAACTAACGACCCCATTCCTAAATGCGAAAGCTCAACCGCTTCTGCCGTTGTAGAATACGGCATAATAGTACTAACCGGTCCAAATGCCTCAACGTTATGAACTGCCCTATTTTTGAATGGCTCTTTCTCCAACAATAAGATTGGACTTAAAAATGCACCTTTTGATGCATCCGCTCCATTCACCTCAACTTGATCCAAACTACCGTAAACAATCTCAGCAGTTTGATTCAACTCTGCTACTCTTTCTTTCACTTCTTGAACTTGGTCTTTGCTTACCAAAGCTCCCATTCTTGTTGCCTTCAAAGAAGGATCACCAATGTTAGTTCTTCCTAATTCTTTGCCCAATGCAATTTGAACATCTTCAACATAATTTTCCGGTACCATTATTCTTCGAATGGCAGTACATTTCTGACCACACTTTACCGTCATTTCTGCTTTTACGCCTTTAATAAACAACTTGAATTCTGGTGTTCCAGGAGCAGCATCCAATCCTAAAACTGAACAATTCAATGAATCTGCCTCCATGTTAAAAGGCACCGATTCATTAATAATTCGCGGATTTGCTTTTAGCATTCTACCTGTAGTTGCAGAACCTGTAAAAGTCACCACATCTTGAGATTCTACATGATCTAAAATAGTTCTTGCCGAACCACAAATCAGTTGTAATGCACCCTCAGGCAATATTTTAGAAGCGATTATTTCCTTTACTACAGCTTCCGTTAAAAAGGAAGTGTTTGTCGCTGGCTTTACAACTGCAGGAACTCCGGCCATCCAGTTTACTGCACACTTTTCTAACATTCCCCAAACCGGAAAGTTGAATGCATTGATGTGAACTGCAACGCCTCTTTTGGGAACCAATATGTGATGTCCCATAAATTTACCTCCTCTTGAAAGGTCTATACCATCTCCTTCAACATGAAATGGTTTATTTGGAAATTCTTTCCTCAAGGATGCGTTGGCAAATAAGTTCCCAAAACCGCCTTCTATATCAATCCAAGAATCAACCTTCGTTGCTCCAGTTTTATACGATACTTCGTAAAACTTCGCTTTGTGTTTCATTAAGTGAAGTCCCAACTTCTTCAACATCATTCCTCTTTCCTGAAAGGTCATTTTTCGTAACGCCGGGTTTCCTACCCTCCTTCCGTATTCAAGGATGTCATTAAAATCGAATCCTTTTGTAGTTGCTACTGCTACTTCTTCGCCGTTTACTGCGTTAATTAACGGAATACCATCACCATCTCCGGTTACCCAATTGCCTTGTATGTAGTTTTCTAATTTCATCTTTTTGAATTACGAATTACTGATTACGAATTACTAATCCCAAGAGAAAGCATTTCATTTAATCGAACTTCTAAATTAACCTATTTTGAATGGTTGGAAAAGAAAACTAGAAGAGTTTATTGTTTAAAAATCAAGTTGAGATAATTTGCTTTCAATATCTATAAAATCTAGGTTTTGATTTATTTTTTCAAAATTATTTTTCGAAACAGAACGGTCGATCTTTCCCGCTTTCAAAAAATGAATTTGATCACAAATTTCAGTTAAAGAAGAGAGTATGTGAGAGGAAATAAGAATTGTTTTTCCTGCTGCCTTGATTTTTTGAAGGATGTGATTAATCATTAAATTACTTTCAAAATCTACTCCACTGAATGGTTCGTCGAGAATAAAGAATTGATTCTTTTGCATTAAAAGAGCAGTTAAAGCCAATTTCTTTTTCATTCCTGTAGAGAACGTTGAAGCATAACTAGACAATGGTAAATCAAAGATATTCGACTTATTGCAATCAAACTCTTCCACCTTTCGTGCCTTGCACATAAAGATCAAATACTCTTGTGCCGTCATTTTTGATAGGTATTCAGGATTACTCAACAGCAAACCAATTGGCAGACATTCTTTTTCGACCAAGACTTCCCCTTCGCATTGTTCAATTCCGGCAATTGAACGAAACATCGTTGTTTTTCCCGCTCCGTTAGCACCCACTAAGCCAACAATGCTGCCTTTAGGAATTTTCATTGATATTCCGGAGAGCACCTCCAACTTCCCGAATGACTTTCTGATGTCTTTTAATTCTATCATTGTGTAATCGGGTTTATTTGTCGAACGGCTTTTCCATAATAGTAAGGGATAATTAAAAGCAGTAATGGCGGAAATAAAAATAACAAGGGCAATAAAATTCCTTGAATTACTTCTGTACTTCTAGGAAAGTGTGCATATTTCAAAACTACATTTGCTAAGAGAAATAAAATAGTTAAGACTACTGCTAACAATTGAATAAAAGCTCCTTCAGGAAAGAAAGTGAACAACGAGACGAATATAGGAGAAACACTCAATATCAGATTTACAATACCTCGCTTTAATTTTTGAGAGAGCATTTTCTTGGCTCCTTCACGATATACCCAAACGTAATAATCGGGTTCTATAGTGGAATAAAAATGAGCATTAGTCAATCCCAAAAGTAGAATCGAGAAAATTCCCAAATTCATATTGCCTACCGACACCGCTATTATAGCTAAGCCATATGCTATCGGGTAAACCAGAATGGCTTTTCGAAATCCACTACTAAACTCAAAAGGGTGATTTGAAAAAGGCGTTTTGAATGAAAAACTGATGCTATTATTGAATTCAATGTTCGCTGTTCCTAGCATGAATAACAAAAGTATCACGGTAAATAAAAACTCGAAATGTATCGTCAAAAAGAATAAGAAAGGCAGACAAACTATCAAATTCTCATAATTTCGCAATGCCTTAAATTCTCTTAGCGAAAGTGACAGTTTGAGAAATTCTCTGTTTTTAAGATTCGAAAGGGTAAACAGAAGATTGACCGCTAAAATCAGATAGATGTAACAAGCGTATTCTGGTAGTTGACTAAAAAGTAAAATCGATAAGCCAACAAATAATATCCCAAGTATAGACAGCCCAAAAATTGGATGAATTCCAAATTCTTGCAAATGCCTTGCAACTCTCCTGCCTTGAATTTTAAAGTAATACTTCATTAATTAATTGCAAATAAAAAGGTTTACTCTTTTATACCACTGTAATTATGATGGAAGGTTAAAATGAGAATTAAAGCTTTACACCATAATTGTTGGGAAACATGAATCCATTCTCATCTATACCATAGTTTATTTAAAAACAACGAAACAGTATTCGCAATTTAATTATTTGAAATTATTGCTTTATGTGAACCAGATCATTTCCCTTTAATCTGCACAAAATCAAACCATTAAATTACGTGAGGTACGGCGAACATTCGCAATTAAGAGATTCGTAATTAAAATCAACCAGATTGCTAAGTACTTCGAAATAAGGTTAAGCCAATTTTTTATTCGTGGTTTAAATATTTGAGATTCGTAATTCCGAATTACACCCTTTCAATAATTGTAGCATACCCTTGCCCTACGCCAACGCACATAGCAGCCAAAGCATACCGTTTTCCAGTTTTTTGAAGTTCTAATGCAGCTGTATGAAGAATACGCGTTCCTGTTACACCTAATGGATGACCAATGGCAATTGCTCCACCATTTGGATTAATTCTAGCATCGTCGTCTGCCAACCCCAATTCTCTTGTGCAAGCCAATGCTTGCGCTGAAAAGGCTTCGTTAAATTCAAGTATATCCATATCATCAAGCGTTAAACCGGCTCTTTTCAAAGCCAATTTAGTTGCTCCAACAGGACCAATTCCCATTACTCTTGGCTCAACACCAACAACAGCAGAACTTACAATTCTTGCCATCGGTTTAAGGTTGTATTTTTTAACTGCATCTTCAGATGCAATGATAGTTGCTGCGGCTCCATCGTTCAAACCTGAAGCATTTCCTGCTGTAACAGTTCCGCCTTCTTTTCTAAAAGCTGGTATAAGTTTAGATAACCCTTCAACTGTTGTTCCTGCTCTTATAAATTCGTCTTTATCAAAAATGATTGGATCTTTCTTTCGTTGTGGAATTTCTACCTGAATTATTTCTTCAGCTAGTCTTCCATTCTGCTGCGCAGCAGCTGCCTTTTGTTGAGACCATGCAGCAAACTTATCCTGATCTTCTCTACTAATAGCAAAACGATCCACTAAATTCTCAGCAGTTTCGCCCATGGCATCAGTTCCATAAAGATCTTTCATTTTTAAATTCACAAACCTCCATCCAAAACTAGAGTCGTGCATTTGTGCATCTCTACCAAACGGAGTTGATGTTTTTGAAATTACCCAAGGCCCACGAGTCATGTTTTCAACTCCACCAGCAATAAATACATCGCCTTCACCCGCCTTAATTGCTCTGTTCGCATGAACAATAGCAGACATTCCGGATGAACACAATCTGTTCACTGTCTCTCCCGGAACTGACCATGGCAATCCTGCCAACAAAGAACACATTCTTGCAACATTCCGATTGTCTTCTCCTGCTTGGTTCGCATTTCCCAAAATCACATCGTCGTATGCTCCAGCAGGAATAGTTGGATTTCTTTTCACCAACTCTCTTATCACTAAAGCACCTAAATCATCTGTTCTTACTGGAGATAGTGTACCTGTAAATCTACCTATTGGAGTTCTTATTCCGTCAATTATATATGCTTCTTTCATGTGGTATTTTTCGAATGTTAAAGTTAGGAATAATGCCTAGAATGTATTAATTCGTGCATGGCTAGAATAAAAAATGATTTTAATTTAAAATCAAAGACTTCATTCCATTTTAGAGCATTTTAAAACCTAGTCATTTAAACAACCTAATACTAAAGCCTAAAATCTCCATCATATAAAACTCATTCAAGCCATTTTAATATTCTAGGCATCTACAGGAACAGAACTGCTCTGAATTCTGCTCTAACTCCAAATCTATCTCGACCAAAGTTTATATGAAGCGTACCAAAGTAAACAGTCTAGACAACTCCATTTGCTTATATCCTAACCCCAATTATGCAGACATCATCAATCTGTTTTTCATCACCTTTCCAATTGGCAAAGGCTCCTTTCAATTTTTGATCTTGTTCCTTCATCGGCAAGTGACAAATAGACAAGACATACTCCCTTAAATTTTTCATCATAAACCTTTTACCTTTTGGTCCACCAAACTGATCCTGAAATCCGTCTGTTAACGTGTAGATCAAATCTCCTTTTTTAGTTTCAAACTCTCCTCCTAAAAATGGAAGATAGTCATTCCTATGTTTTCCAACTGGCATTTTCTCAGGTGAGATGACCGTCATCTCACCCTCCCTTACGATCCAAATAGGATTTTGAGCTAAGGTGTAGGTGATTTTATTATTTTCAAAATCAAAGCAAACAATGGAAGCACCCATTCCATCTCTGCCGCCCTCAGAGCTGCCGTCTTTTTTCAGTCATTCAACAATTGTTTTACGACAATCGTTAAAGATCACAGCTGGATTGCACAACTTGTCTTTGAAAGCAGATTCAATTGAGGTGATGTTTAGTATGCTCATAATAGCACCTGAGACTCCATGTCCTGTGCTATCCCTATTGACCATTGCAAAATTACCGTTATTGAGTTCTCCTGCCCAATAAAAATAACCACTTACAATATCTTGGGGTTGAAATAATACGAAGTAATCTTTTAAATTTTGATCCAATAGAGCCTTAGTTGCTAAAAAACTACGTTGTATTCGCTCTGCATAAATAATGCTATCTGTAATTTCTTCATGCGATTCTTGAACAATATCTTTTTGCTTAGAGATTTCCTAGTTTTTTAACAATAAATCTTTCGTTGCTGACCCAACCTCTTTTTCCTGTTTGTTTTGTGTTTCCTTCAATTTTCTTGTACGCCATCCAACTATCCATACAACTAATGCAATAGCCATTATACCAAAAGCAAATCGAGCCCACCACGTGTGCCACCAGGGCGGGTAGATTGTGAATTCATATAAAAATGGTTCGCTCCATTCACCGCTTTCTCCAATGGCCCGAATTTTAAAAACAAAATCTCCATAAGGCAGATTACGAAGATCTGCTTTTGATTCAAAATTAGGCGGGCTCCAAGATTTATTTAGGCCTTGTAATAAATAACTAAATAGCCTCCTCTAGGATTGGCTTTAATACTTTGAGCTTGCGAAAATATTGGCAGTTGAATTTCCTGGTCTTGCTTGTTGTTTCTAAATGCCAATAAAAACAAAATAGGAAAAAGACAGTGTAGTTTGACCTTCTCCATTTACTCTATTTACCTAGTAATTTACAGTGTAAATTACTAGGTAAATGCATCGAATAAATGACGGAGTTTAAGCTTTAAATGGGTCTAATTTTTACTTTATTTAAAATAGCACCCACTTCAGAGTAAGGGTCAGAGGACATAGATTTATCTGCAACAAATTACAATTCGATACGTAACGTACTAAGTAGAGATCTATACTTCAATCAGATGTTCTTTCGAAGTCCGATAGACAGTTCCCCTGAAAAAATAGAAAGGTGTTTCATGCCCTTTGCAGGTAATTACTACATCAATGTCAGCTTTTTTATTTCCCAAAGAAATAACCTGAGCTTTGGCAGTCAGTACATCCCCTATTTTTGCTGATTTGGAATAAGACATATTTCCATTAATCAAAGGAGAAATTAGACCGTAAGAATTAGAAGCAAAAGCCAGAGCCGAATCTGCCAAAGAATAGGCCATTCCGCCATGTAATGTTCCAAAACCATTGAGCATTTCTTTGCGCACTTCCATCTCTAAAATACAATGACCTTCTTCAATTAGAATTGGTTTTATCCCCAACCACTGAGAGCAGAAATCATTCTCCATCATTGAGTCGTAAACTTTTTGGGCTTTGTTTTTCATAAGAAATGACTTCAATTAAAATTGACTAAAATGATAAAATATTTATGAATAACTAAAATTTTTACTGCCATTACTAAAACTGCAAATCTGACTAATCTATGTCAATAGAATTATTTCTTTTTTGCATTCATGCTTTTAACGATTGATGAAAAAATTATAAATAATTCTTACATCTGCTTCATTGTAGCTTGTGAAGACTAGCTGTCCAACCATTCTAAATCAAGTATACTTCACGCCAATAAATAGATTCACTTGCTTCAGCCTTACAAATCCTAATTTTATTCCGAAATCGGCTGCGATTATGCCTCTATTTTGCCTCTCAATATCCTACTCCTAAACTTGTTAAAGATTCCATAAGTTGATTCTTAATAATTCAAGTTTCATTAGATTTTGGGAGTTCTGGTAACGACCTAATTACATCTATTGCAAGATCTCCAGTTCTTTTCTCTAGAGCTCTTCTAAACTTTTTTTTCTCTTTCCATAATTTGTGAATTTCCTTATTTCACAATACATAGGCACTCCAAAATTCTAGGTATTTTACTATTTCAGTCATTTCAACATTCAGTCTTTCTACAATTCCAGACATTTTAAAATCCTAAGCATTTCAACACTCTACAATTCTAGAAACTTCCAAATCCCATTCATTTCCAAATCCCCCACTCGCTACACCAGCTTGATGTGCCAACTTTCATTCACAGGAACTTCCCATTTCGTTTCAAAATCGCCTTTAGTTCCTATTAAGTTATTAAAGACAGTTGTTTTTTCATTTAACTCCCCTTTCTCCAAAGCAGTTTGAAAGTCAGCCATTGCCATCATTTTAACATCCGAACCAGATTTATACGTCAAATTCAAACGATCAAATAAATCTAGGTGATACTCTTTTTCAATTTCTTTTATAAAACGAACGGAAGAATCAATTGAACAGCCGGAAGCTTTCACCTGGCTTTCATCAGCAAAAAGCACAATAAACTGATTGTAAAATACCTCGAAAGCTGCTTGTAAATCAGAGCCGTGTGCAGCCCATTGATCAATGAATTTAGAAGCATACCTGCTAATTTCAGTTACTTCTGTATCAGTTAGTCTTCGGTTAGATTGGTAAATCCAAACTCTGCTGTGGTCTGCTAATTCTTTGTAATTCATAAAACATTTTTTTCAAAGGTACTGAATGATGTTTTCTTCGAAAACCAAAGTATATGATACAAAAAAAGGATGCTTTCGCTTCCCTCTTTTCCATTTTTTTTGAGTTATTTCTTATCCACTTCGACTGCGCTCAGCAAGACAAAAAATTAATTGAAATCAATTGATTACAATCCGTTGCCTTCTACAATCAATTCTGCAAGATCATATACTTTAAGCGTTTCTTCTTTTTCTTTGTTTTTGACACCGTCAGTCATCATGGTCATACAAAAAGGACAGCCAACTGCAACAATGTTCGGACTGGCTTCTACCACATCTTCCATTCTTTCAATGTTCACTTCTTTGGTGCCTGGTTCTGCTTCTTTAAACATCTGTGCGCCTCCTGCACCACAACAAAGTCCTTTCGACTTGCAGCGTTTCAGTTCAACCAATTCAGCATCCAACTCCTGCAATAGAGCTCTTGGAGCCTCGTACTCTCCATTCCCTCTGCCTAAATAACACGGATCATGAAAAGAAATTTTCTTTCCTTTGAACTTTCCACCTTCTATTTTGAGTTTGCCTTCCTCCATCAACTTTTGTAGAAATTGAGAATGGTGCATCACCTCATAATCCCCTCCTAAACCAGGGTATTCATTTTTTAAGGTGTTAAAACAGTGAGGACAAGTCGTCACAATCTTTTTGACTTCATAATTATTTAAAACTTGAATATTAGTCATTGCTTGCATCTGGAAAAGGAATTCATTGCCTGCTCTTTTTGCGGGGTCTCCTGTGCAACTTTCCTCTGTACCAAGAATTGCAAAGTTTACTCCAACACTGTTTAATATTTTCACAAAAGCCCGAGTAATCTTTTTCGCTCTATCGTCGAAACTACCTGCACAACCTACCCAAAATAAGACTTCAGGCTTCTCTCCTTTGGCCGTTAAATCAGCCATTGTATTTACGTTTAAAGTATCGCTCATAGTTTTTTATCTTTTAAACACTTCAATTGTTTTTTCTTGTTTTACTAAATCTGTAAATTTTCCGTTAAATCGAGTCGCCTTTACCATGTGGTTGTCTATCCAATGATAGTTTCCCCCTCTTGGCTTACCCATTAATAAAGCATGGTATTTGAATCCGTTTTCATTCAACCACTTTTCAGTAACCTCACGGTGCTCCTCTGTTCTTGATGTAAAGTAAGTAATCACATGTCCATCGTCGAACCACTTGTTGGTTGTTTCCAAAGCATCAGGGTACAATCTTGCGGTAGCCATTCTTTCAGGCTCCTCATTCGGAATATCATCACATATAGTTCCATCAATATCAATCAAGTAATTTTTACAGTCATTTGCTAAAACCGGACTTAATAATTTACCTCCCTGCTCTACTTCTTTGAGCTTTATCTCTTTCTTATTTTTCATTTATCCAATTTGCTCTGTCAGTTTGCGAAAACTGCCACGGTGCACCATTATTTTCAATATTTGTTAGCATACCCGCTAACTCCGAAGGAACTTTAGATTCCTCCATAACTAAACTTCTTCGCATGTCCATAATAATGGACAATGGATTTAATTCAATCGGACAGGCATCTACACATGCGTTACAAGTTGTGCAAGCCCACAGTTCTTCTTCTGAAATAAAATCACCCAAAAGCGATTTGCCATCTTTGTGTTCAACGCCATTTTTATCAATACCTTTTCCGACTTCCTCTACTCTGTCTCTGGTATCCATCATTATTTTTCTCGGGGAGAGCAATTTTCCAGTTTGACTTGCAGGACATTGCTCTGAACATCTTCCACATTCAGTGCAGGAGTATGCGTCCATTATTTGCTTCCAATTTAAATCGGTTACGTCTTTTGCTCCGAATCTTTCAATAGGTCCTTCAGGTTCCGCAGGCACTGCATACGGATCTGCGTCGGGATCAAACATCATTTCAACCTCTTTTTTTACAGAATCCATGTTATCAAATTCTCCTCTAGGTTTTAGTTTCGAGTAAAAAACCGATGGAAAGGCCAACATGATGTGGAAATGTTTTGAGTACGGTAAGTAATTCAAGAAAGCCAGTATTCCCAGTATATGAAACCACCAAGTTGACCGTTCAAGTAAAACCAAAGTTCCTGTGGAAAGGCCTTCCAATACGGGTACTAAAAATTGGCTTATTGGATATGACCCCGCAACTACATAATGCTCTACACTGCGGACCTGCAAAATTTGATCGGCTGCATTCATGTTCAAAAAAGCTCCCATTAATAAAACTTCAACAATCAGAATAATGTTTGCATCTGTTTTAGGCCATCCCAACATTTCCTTCATCCCGAATCGTTTAATTGTCATAAAATTTCTTCTAACAAAGAAGACAGAAATCGCAATTAAAACAAGGAATGCTAGTATTTCAAATGAACCAATCAAGAAATCATAAAAGCCACCAAGAGGTTCAGCGAAAATTCGATGTGTTCCAAAGATTCCATCAATAATAATCTCTAAAACTTCAATATTGATAATAACAAATCCAGCATAAACAACAATGTGCATCAAGCCTGAAACTGGCTTCACTACCATTTTTGACTGTCCGATGGCAACTAGCAGCATCTTTTTCCAACGTTCAGCTTTGTTGTCAGAAAGATCCACATCTCGTCCTAAATTAATGTTTCGGATAATCTTTCTTAAATTCTTCGAAAAGAGAAATACCGCAGCACCAAAGGCTACTATAAATAATATATTTTCTATACCCATTTTAGTATGTTATAAAATCAATTTTACTATTCTGATTTGTCCTTTCTTCCAAATATAGAAAAATGCACATATCGTTCAGGATTTAAGCGCATGTCAAGCATTAATTGATCCAGATCATAAGCAGCTGCTTCTAAGTTGTTGTATAATGTATCGTTGTTCATTAACGCTCCCAAAGAACCTTCGCCGTTATTTATCTTAGTCATTAATTCAGCCACCTCTTGCATTGCAACAGATGCGTTATTTACAGTTTGCTTCAAATTAGCTCCTGCTAAAGAATCACTAATCATCTTTAAATTTGTTAAAGTTTGATCTAACTTTTTATTGTTATTTTCAAAGTTCTGAGTAATGGATTCCACATTGGAGAATATACGCTGTAAACTTTGTCTATTCTCGTTTACCATCGCATCCGCATCTTCCATGGTTCTTTTAAAAACCTCTAGAGACTGCTTTATGTTCGTAATACTTGACCCAATATCTGCTTGCGCCTTGGTATTAAAGATAGATTTTACAGTTGTTATTGCAGAATCGATAGAGCCAATTAAATCTTCAGCTTTCCTCTTCAAAGGTGCTATCTGCTGATTTACGGCATCTTGCAATGAGGCTTCAATTGAAGAATTTAAAGTATCTAAATTTGAAACTATGATTGTACTTTCTCCGACTTCTAAGTTAATCGCTTTTCCTCCTAAAAATCCATCACTAAATATGGCGGCTCTAGAATCTTTAGGTATTTTTATAAATGTCTCAGTGATTGAAAATTGAACAATTAAATTTCCCGAAAAATCTTTCGCAAAATCTACACTTTCAACCTGCCCAACCTTATTGCCGTTGTACATTACTGGATTTGTTCTAGATAATCCCCCAACATTGCTGTAAACAGCAAACAGCTTTACATTGTTATCAAAAATATTTTTACCCTTCAAATAATTCGCACCCCAAATAGAAAGGAAGATGCAGAGTAACATTACCCCACCTATTTTTACTTCTTTGCCTACTTTCATTCTGCTAAATTAATTATTTATCTGCCTTTAAAAGCTTAACCGCTTCTCCAACTGCAATTCTCTTTCCATTATGAAATGCAACTACAAATGAATCATCATATCCGTTATCTTTTACTTTTTGTTGAAGTAAATTGGCCTCTTCCCACGTTTTTTCAGACCCATAAGTATATCGAAACAAGCCACCTGCTTCGTAATATTCCACTCCTTCTAGACCATTAAAATTTTCTGGTACTATTTTTACTTTATTGGCAGTTGTTGCCAATTGCACTTTAAAAAGAAGACCTGGTTCTTTGGACAGTTCAGATTTTTTATTTTCTGTTTCTGTTTTCTCTAATTTCTTTGTTACGTCTTTCCCAATTTCTTGCTTTGGTTCAATTTTTTCCTGTGAATCTTCTGTTATACTTTCTCCTACCATTGACTGAGAAACTGATTCTACTTCAGATTTATAGGTTTTAAATGCTCTATAGACTGCAGATGCTAAATAGTCTTGACCAAGTTCAGATAATAAGAATTTTTCTTCTGCGGGATTTGAAATAAACCCAGTTTCTACCAGTACGCTCGGCATAGTAGTCTGATGTAAAACTAAAAAGTGTTCCATTTTTACTCCACGATCTTTTCTCCCTACCCGATCTCTAAATTGTGCTTGAATCTTTTCGGCAAAAGCGACACTTTGCTCTTGATACGCACTTTGTGACAGCGTAAACATAATATAAGACTCAGGTGAATAGGGATCAAATTGCTGGTACTTTTCTTCGTAATTGTCCTCTAAAAGTATGACTGCGTTTTCACGTTGTGCAGCACGTAAATTTGCATCAGTCTTGGCATTTCCCATGACATACGTCTCCGTCCCAAAAGCACTTTTATTGTTGTTCGAATTCGCATGAATGCAAATAAACAAGTCAGCTTTGGCTTGGTTGGCAATGTGCGCTCTTTCCTGTAACTCTACAAAAACATCCGTTTTGCGAGTATAAATAACGTTCAAGTCAGGATAAAAATCTTCTAAATACTTTCCCAATTTTAGAGAAACTGCAAGCGCAACATCTTTCTCTTTTCCTTTTGAGCCTAGACTCCCAGGATCCTTACCTCCATGACCTGCATCGATAACTACCGTTCTAAGCTTGCCAAAAAAATCATTTTTCGTCTGCCCATAGGAAAACTGGAACAAAGTCATGACAAGTATTATTGCAAGTAATTTCACTCCATACATCATAGTTTGAAAAGAGTTAATTTTAAATAATTTAATTAGCTTTGGCACTGAATTTGACAGTAGGTTTCTATACAAAAATAGCATTATAACGTTGCACTCTATTTCACTACTTTCTCGGGTTTTCATCTTCATGGTGTTGATAACTGTCATTACTACTTCAAACGGGTTCTCTCAGTCGAACGAAGAATTAGGTAAAATAAATTTCATTCCCAGCCCCAATTCAGATAGGTTACAATCTGATTCTCTGGCGCGAATTGATAGTTTGAATTTCATAAACTCCCCCAAAATTGATACCACACTTTCAAAAGATGCTATAGAGCATAAAGTAGAATATGACGCCATAGACTCTATGAAAATAGACATGGCAACTGAAAAGGTGTACTTGTATGGTTCTGCCAAAGTAAACTACGAAGACATTCAGTTGAACGCCGATTACATTGAATTGGATTTAAAAAACAATGTTGTTTTCGCAAATGGTAGACCAGATTCAGTGGGTGAAATGGCAGGAATGCCCATTTTTAAAGAAGGTCCGCAAGTGTATGAAACCGGTAAAATGACGTATAACTTTAAAACTCAAAAGGGAAAAATTACGGAGGTTAGAACGCAAGAAGGAGAAGGTTTTATTAAAGGGAACGAAGTAAAAAAGAGCAGATCAGACGTCATGTATATCAAAGATGGATATTACACTACTTGTAACTTGGACGAGCCACACTTTTCATTAGCAACAACAAAACTAAAAATTATACCAGGAGATAAAATTATAACTGGTCCAACTGTTTTAAAAATAGACAACATCCCCACTCCGTTAGGGCTGCCTTTCGGTTTCTTTCCGAATAAAAAAGGCCGTTCTTCAGGAATTGTTATTCCTACTTACGGAGATTCTAGAGCTTTAGGATTTTTTCTAAGAAATGGAGGGTTTTATTGGGGAATCAATGACAATTTAGACGCAAGAATTACAGGTGATATTTATTCGTTAGGAAGTTGGGGAAGTGCCTTGACAACTAGGTACAGAAAAAGATATAAGTACAACGGTAACGTAAATATATCTTACACAAAGCGAAAGGAAGGCTTTGAAGAGTTAGCCTCTTATTCTGAGGTTAATAATATGTTTGTTCGATGGAATCACTCCCAAGATTCAAAAGCACGTCCGGGAAGTAGATTCTCTGCAAATGTGAACTTAGGCAGTAGCAGTAATTTTAGAAACAACCTCAATAGCTTTTCGAACGATTATTTAACAAACACATTTCAGTCTTCGGTTACCTATACCAACTCTTTCCCTAATAAACCATTCAATTTAACAATGAGTGCTCGTCACAGTCAAAATACTCAATCAGAACAATTCAACATTAACTTACCTGACGTATCCTTTAACGTTTCCCGACAGTTCCCCTTTAAAAGTTTTGGTAAAATTGGTAATGAATGGTGGCGAAGTATTTATAAAAATTTAGGGATAAGTACGAGGTCAGAAGCGTCTAATCGCTTATCTGTGCAAGAAAATAAACTTCGCGTTTCTGAATTCAACGAATTGTCACAAGATTTTCAAAATGGAATTCGGCACAGCATACCTTTAAGTACCTCGTTTAAATTACTAAAGCATGCTACAATTAGCCCGTCTGCAAATTTTGCCGAAATATGGGCATTCCGCAGTATTCGAAAAAGCACAGACAACGAAGGAGTGCTAGATCGAGATACAGTTTTAGGGTTTGAGCGTGGAGCTACAGCAAGTTTTAATGCATCAATAAACACAAAGCTTTACAGCTTATATCAGTACAAAAAAGGAAAAGTTGCTGCCATACGTCATGTTATGACTCCATCTGTTTCCTTTAACTTCCAACCACAGGTTTCAGACGGTATACAACGGTATACAGACACAGCAGGAGTTATAAATAAATACTCCATTTTTGAGGGAAACATATACGGCACGCCAAGCAGAACGAGAAGTGGCAGAGTTGGTTTTGGATTGTTAAATAACTTAGAAATGAAAGTGAGAACTGATAAAGACAGTTCAGGCTTGAAGAAAATTAAACTATTGGAAAACTTTGGACTTTCTAGTAGCTACGACCTAAGCGCAGACTCATTACAATGGGCCCCAATTTCCGCAAATGGAAGAACAAGAATTGGGCGATTTTTAAGTTTCCAATTCAACGGCACATTAGACCCTTACGGTTTTGTAACAGATTCATTAGGAACTAAAACCCGGGTGAACAAAAGCGCCAAAGAAACTCAGGATGAATGGCTCAGACTTACCAATGGGAGCGTTGCTTTTAACTTTAGATTGACAGGTAAAGGAAAAGACGGAAAAAAACCAAACGAACCTCGAAAAAGCAAATACGCTACTGATGAGGAAATGGAACTCATTAACTCAAACATTGATCAATACGTAGATTTTAATATACCATGGTCACTTAACGTGAGCTACAACATACGATACACTAAGCCGACAAGTCAAAGCAATGTAACACAAACGTTAAATTTTAACGGTGACTTAAGTTTAACTGAAAACTGGAAAATTGGTATGACTTCAGGTTGGGATTTTACAAGCAATGATTTCAGTTATACCTCCCTAAATATCAATAGAGATTTACATTGTTGGCAATTGGCAGTAAACTGGATTCCATTCGGGCCTAGGCAAAGTTATAACATAACTTTGAATGTAAAATCTGCTGTTTTGCAAGACTTAAAACTCAATAGAAGAAGGGATTTCTACGACTTAATTCGATAATAGATTCGATTTAAGTATTAAAATAAACATAAACCCCTGTTTAACAAAACAAAAGGCTATCTAATTTCATTCACTCGGGCACTTCTTTTTAACTAAAAATATCATACATTTGCAGGCTTAAAAATTATTTTAACTTAATATAAACGTAGTATGCCTACAAAGATTAGATTACAGAGACATGGTAAGAAAAGATATCCTTACTACCATGTTGTGATCGCGGACAGTCGAGCCCCACGAGATGGGAAATTTATTGAGAAATTAGGTACGTATAACCCTAACACCAACCCTGCAACTATCGATATCAATTTCGATGGTGCATTAAACTGGTTAAAGCAGGGTGCACAGCCAACTGATACAGTTAGAGCTTTGTTAACGTACAAAGGAGTGATCTTTAAAAATCACTTAGACAAAGGAGTATTAAAAGGTGCTTTCAATCAAGAAGAAGCTGACAAAAAGTTTGCTGCTTGGTTAGAAGAAAAAGAAGCTAAGATTAGTAGTAAGAAGGATGGCCTACTAGCTGCTATAGATGCAGAAGCTAAGAAAGCATTTGCTGCTGAGTCTGAATCTAATGCTAAGAAAGCTGCATCTATTGCTGCCAAAACTGCTGAATTAGTAGAAGAGGTTGTAGAAGAAGCATCTGAAGTAGTTGAAGCTGTAGCTGACGCTGCTGAAGGCGCTGTTGATGCAGTGAAAGAAGCTGTTTCAGGAGACGACGCTGCTGCTGAAAATAAAGAAGCATAATAATAGTTTCATACGATGAAAATCGATGATTGTTTTTATTTAGGATATATTTCTAAAACGATAGGAACCAAAGGGGAATTAGCATTCAAGCTGGATGTTGATTCCCCTTCTTCTTATCATGGATTAGATGCAGTATTTGTGCAAGTTAGCCCAAAAGACACCCAACTTATCCCCTATTTTTTAGAAAAGGCGGAAATTCAGAACAATGATTTACTGCGCTGTAAGATTGAAGGAGTTGACGACCAAACTAGTGCTAAAAGCCTAGTTGGAACATCCTTGTACTTGCTACAGGAAAACCTTCCAAAACTAAAAGCAGACCAGTTTTACTTCCATGAAATTATTGGTTTTACCATTATAGACAAAGAACGAGGAGAGTTAGGGAAAGTAGAGAAAGTATTGGAATACTCGACTTCAAACTTATTTTCTATTCCTGTTGGCGATAAGGAAGTCCTTATTCCAATTTCTGACGAGACCATTACCAAAGTAGACAAAACCTTAGGTCAGATTCATGTAATTTGCCCTGAAGGACTAATTGACCTTTACCTTGAAGGCTAAGCCTTTTTATTTCAAACAATTTACAATACATCAAGACCGTTGTGCTCTTAAAGTTGGCACTGATGGAGTTTTACTTGGAGCTTGGACCGCGTGTAAAAATTCAAATTTAATATTGGATATTGGAGCAGGAACTGGCATTATTTCATTAATGCTTTCTCAGCGCTCAGGAGCAACTATTACAGCAATTGAAATTGACAAAGATGCATCAGAGCAGTGTGCAGATAATTTCAAGAATTCTCCTTGGAGTAATCGATTGACTGTAATTCAACAATCGGTTCAAAAATATTCAGAAAACAGTACCGATTCGTTTGACTTAATTGTCAGTAATCCACCCTTCCACTCCATTCAAAAAACGACTACGCAAAGGAGCACCGCTAGAAGTGAACAAGAACTTAACCTTTCAGAACTCTTTAAAGCTGTTCACTCTTTACTGTTACCAAAAGGTAAATTTTGTATCATTTTTCCTTTTAGCAGAATAGAAGAATTAGTACAATTCGCAAAGGGATTTCAACTTTATGCAGCAAAAATTTGTTCTGTAAAGGGGAACCATAGCTCCGAAATAAAAAGAATTCTAGTAGAATTTAAATTTGGGGAACAGCAATTAGTAGAAACAAACCTTACCATTGAGGAAGATCGACACAATTATACTTCAGAATATCGAGAGTTGTGCGCAGACTATTTAACAATTTTCTAATAGGACTGAGAAATCTGCTAAACTCTTCACCACCCAATCTGCGTTCTCTGGGTTTTCAGACGCTGAGTGAATAAATACAGTTTTCATTCCAGCTCTTCTGCCCATCTCAATGTCGGTAATAGAATCGCCAACAAGTATCGATTTTTCAAAATCAATTTCAGGAAAGTCTTGTTTAGCCTGTAGTGCCATCCCAATATTTGGTTTTCTACTGGGTGATTTTTCTGCAGCTAAGGCCGGACAATAGTACAATTGATCAAATATCGAATTATAATTTTCAAGTTCCGATTCCATAAAGTTGTGAACCAATTTTAAATCGTCATGAGACATTATTCCCTTCCCAACTCCTTGCTGATTGGTGACCAACAACATTCTCCCAAACACTGAATTTAGGTACTGAATGGCTTTTTGAGCTCCTTCAAGAAAGATAAATTCTTCCACCGTTTTAACGTAATCATTGTCGCGCTTCACGTTGATTACTCCATCTCTATCCAAAAATATGGACCAAGACTTATCTATCTTCAAATCTCTTAAATTCATCTTGTGCTCGCTCATAATCAGAAGGTATACCTATGTCTATAAAATAATCGTTAGAAGGAAATGTATGAATTACGCCTAACCTACTTGTAGGCTCTAAAAACTCCGTTTCCATTGAAAAATTTCCTTCCGGCGTGTGATTTAAAAAATATTCTTTTTGAATTAAATAAACGCCACTGTTAATGTATCCTGCGCCTTTTTGTTGACCTTTTTCTTTGAATTCAGTCAAAATATTACCTTCCGTTTCAACTGCACCATAGCGTGAAACGTCTTCCATGTAACGCAATGCCATGCTCATAGGAGCGCTAGACCCATCGAATTGTTCAGTGAAATTAGCTAAATTTAGATCAATTAGACTATCCCCATTCAATACTATAGCTTGTTCTCCTTTGCACTTAGTCAATGCTTGACGAATTCCTCCACCGGTACCAAGTGCATATTCTTCAACAGAGTACTTAACTTCTATTCCTAAATAGCTATCTCCAAAAAAATCTGTGATGACTTCTCTCTTATGATGAATTGCCAGTATTACTCTTGTAATATCTGTTTTCGCTAACTGCTGAAATAAATAATGTAAAAATGGCTTCCCATTTACAGGTGCCATTGGCTTTGGAACATCTTCAACTACAGAACTTAACCTTGTTCCAAACCCTCCGGCCAGAATAATAGCTTCATTCAGCATTTTTAAAACATATGAATTTCAGTCAATTCACATATTAAGTGACCGATTAAAATGTGAACCTCCTGAATTCTAGGAGTGTCGGAAGAAGGTACATTTACCAAGATATCTGAAAGGTCTTTCATTTTGCCACCAGTATCACCTGTCATTCCAATCGTGATTCCACCTTGTTTCTTGGCTGTTTCAAATGCTTTAACAATATTTGCACTGTTTCCACTAGTAGATATCCCCACCAATATATCACCCTTTCTAATCTTAGCTTTCACCAAGCGGCTATATATTTCATCGTAGCTGTAATCATTGGCTACAGCGGTTAAATAAGAGGTATTAACATGCAGCGCCTCAGAGAAAAGAGGATCTCTATCCTTGTAAAATCTTCCGCTTAACTCAGCAGAAATATGTTGTGCATCTGCAGCTGAACCTCCATTGCCACAAAAAAGCACTTTTCCATCGGCTTTAAAACATTTCACAAATTCCAAAGCGCAAGTTTCAATTTTTGATACTAGCGCTTCATCCGCCAATAGATCTTGTTTTACTTGAATGGATTGTTGAATTTTTTCCCTTATTAACGCTAAATTGTCCATGATCGTTGTCCTTTGTCTGTAAATTGAAATTTCTTTTCTATACCTCCGATTGTTGTTAACGCCTTTCTTACAGCATATCGGGTATTTTTAGGGCAATAGAAAATCATAAATCCTCCGCCACCAGCACCACTAATTTTTCCACCAGTTGCACCAGCTTTAATTGCCGCATCGTAAATGCCATCAATTACAGGATTAGAAATCCCTACCGCCATTTGTTTTTTTTGTTGCCATCCGAAATCCAAAATCTCCCCAATTTTGTCTAGTTCACCTTTTAATATAGCTTCCTTCATTCGAACAGATTGTTCTTTTAACTTATGCATCGCATCAATACTCTTCGCATTTTTTTGCTTTACATTGTCCGCCTGCTTTTCAATAATATCAGAACTAAATCTTGAAGTATCAGTATAGTAAAGTAGTAAATTGAATTCTAACTCATTTAAGTACTTATCTTTTACTCTGAGAGGGTTCACCAATACAGTATTATCTTTTTTGAACTCCATAAAATTAACACCTCCAAAGGTTGCAGCATATTGATCTTGCTTACCTCCCGCTTGACCTAGGTCTACTCTCTCGATATCGTAAGCGATTCTTGCAATCTCGTATTCACCAAAAGGCAAGTTATAGAATTCAGCAAAAGCACCAACAATAGCAACGACCAATGTTGAACTCGTTCCTAAACCACTTCCAGAAGGCACATCGGCATAAGTAGAGAGCTTTAAGGCCCGTGGCGCGACGTTGTAATGCTTTACCATGTGGTTATATACCCCTTTTAGTAAGTCCAACTTACCGTTGATAGGCAGTTCTTTTTGCAAAGGATATTCTTCAAATTCCTCTCGATCAACGGCGTGAAATGAAATATTATTATCATCCACCAACTCTATGGTAGCATAAGCATACAAACTAATTGTTGCATTCAATATACTTCCACCATATAAATCTGAGTAGGGGCTAACATCCGTTCCGCCACCTGCTAGCCCTATTCTTAAAGGAGCTCTACTGCGTATTATTTCAAATTCTTTCATTACTCTAAATCTCGATATAAAGTTAGAATATTATCTACCATTGCAGACCATGAAAAACGTTTTTTAGCGTCTTTCATATCTGATTCGAATGAATTCGAATCTTTTTGGAAAAAATGGATTACTTTTTTAGCTATTTTATCGGCATCTGGCTCAACTAAATAACCAGTTTTGCCCTCTTCTACCAATTCAGGTAATCCTCCTACATTGGTAACTACCATTGGTTTCTCAAATTGGTAAGCAATTTGAGTTACACCGCTTTGCGTTGCATGATGGTATGGCTGCAGCACTAAACTACAAGCTGAAAAATACACTTTCACCTGGCTGTCTGGAATAAAGTCCGTGTGCCATACTACCTCTTTTTCTATTTTTAAATCACTTGCTAAAGACATATATGTCTGCTTATTGTCATAAAACTCTCCGGCAACTATTAACGTAACATTAGGAATTTCTTTTTTCCATTTAGCGAAAGCCCTTAATGCCAAATCAAGCCCTTTGTACTTTCTAATAAACCCAAAGAATAGCACATACTCTTGATTCTCCGCTAAATTTATGCTCTTCTTTGCTTGTACCTGATCTATCGCTTCACCAAAATTATCGAATACCGGATGTGGGTTGATCAAAACCTTTTTATTAGGCTCGAAGGTTTTCAAGTCTACCTTAACTGACTGACTCATTGCTATAAAGGACTGTACTGATTTGAAAAAATACTTTGTAAATAATTCATCGCCCATCCGTTTTTCATGCGGTACAACGTTGTCTAAAATGCAAATTTTCTTCGTTTCTTTACTCAATAAACGCAAAACAGAGCCAAAGGCAGGTCCCATAACGGGAATCCAAAATTTTACAATTAATAAATCTGGTTTTTGTTTTTTAATGTACTGAGCAGTTGTCCACCAGGTGATTGGATTTATACTACTTAATTTTCTAGTAATTTTTTTAAATGCGGAAGGTTCCTCAGCAAATTGAGTTTTACCGGGAAAAAATAATTTAGGGTATTGGGTCGTAAATGTTACGATCTCACACTCCATCCCCATGTCGCAAAACTGCTGTGCTAAACGCTCATTATATGCCGCTAATCCTCCTCTAAAGGGCCAAGCTGTGCCTAATAAAATAACTTTTCTTGGAATATTAGCCAACCTCCTGCTCTATTTTGTAGTTATTTCTATTTGGTGAATTACGCGAAACTAATTCAGCCAAGAAGCCTGCTAAAAAGAGCTGGGCTCCAATTACCATTGAGATTAAAGCAACATAAAACTGCGGCTTATCTGTTACTAAGGGAGCTCCAATATCTTTAAAAATGTAAAATAGCTTTTCCCCTAGAACAAATAATACCATGGCAAAACCGATAGCGAATACAATGGTTCCTAACGTTCCAAAAAAGTGCATCGGCCGTTTTCCAAATTTCCCAACAAAATTAATCGATAGTAAATCTAAGAATCCATTGATAAATCGTTCCAACCCAAACTTAGTGACACCATACTTTCGTTCTTGGTGAGAAACTTCTTTTTCCGTAATTTTTGTAAAACCTGCCCATTTAGCTATGGCAGGAATGTAGCGGTGCATTTCTCCGTAAACCTCTATGTTTTTTACCACTGTATTCTGGTAGGCTTTTAAACCACAATTAAAATCATTTAATTGGATTCCCGTCATTTTACGAGTGGCCCAATTAAATAACTTTGTTGGTATTGTCTTAGAGAGAGGATCGAAGCGTTTCTTCTTCCATCCTGAGACAATGTGAAAACCCTGCTCCGTAATCATTTTATACATCTCAGGTAATTCTTCTGGGCTATCCTGTAAGTCAGCATCCATTGTAAAAACAACCTCACCTTCACAAGCTGCAAAACCTACATTTAATGCCGCAGACTTGCCATAGTTCCGTCTAAACTTAATCCCTTTTACAGTATCACTTTTCTGATTTAAATCTTCAATTATGGACCACGATTTATCTGTACTTCCGTCGTCGATGAAGAACACTTCATAACTAAACTTATTCTCAGTCATTACTTTATTGATCCAATCATTTAGTTCAACGATGGATTCTTCCTCATCTAAGAGTGGAATTACAATGGAAATATCTTTTTTCAAGCTAGTAGTTTCTTAAGCGTTTTCGAACGTATCAGGGTCGTTCTTTAAAAATGCAGATGCAATCAATGAAACAATAAATCCTATAAAGGTTGTTGCAATTATTCCGGAAATGAAAATTCCTATTGGAGATAACACTTTACTAGTCCATGTCATTGCCATTTCAATCACTTCCTCTGTTTGACCTTGTTCAATCATACCTATTTCAGCCTGTTCTAAAGCCAATTGAATAAAAGAATCGTCAATAAAACTAAGGTAAATATAACTGCCAAAACTAGAAATTATTGCGGAAAATAGAGTAATCAAAACACCATAACCTAAGGCACCTCCATATGTTATAAAGCCCTTGCACTGCTCATCTTTATACTTTTTTATTCCGTAACTAATTGCAACAGCTAGTAGGGCCATAGAACCATATGAAAATATTTTATTATTTGATAAATCAAATAAATATGTACAATAATTAATTACTAAAAAAACTAGGCCCATTAAAGCCCCATAATTTAACGCACTTTTCGTCTTTGACGGCGGTTGCGTATTCATATCATAGCTCGAAGATTCAGACATATTAACTCTTGTTTTTGGTTTGAAACAAAGATATAAAAACTAAATGCCACAGCCATTATTTATTTTTGATTTATTTGGATTAGGATAAAACAAATCGTTAACTTTGGCACGGGTAAGTCTTATACGATCAGCTCCCATTGAATCCCCCAGGGTCGGAAGGCAGCAAGGGTAGATGGTTGTAGCGGTGCGATGTAAGTAGCTTACCCATTTTTTATGCCTTTTTTTAAAGATTTGCTCTAAAGTTGTTCAAATCTTTTTTTGTTTTACTACCCTCCTCTCTTTAACTTTACGCAAACTAAAATAGTAATTGCATGAAATTTTTTATCGATACCGCAAATCTAGACCAAATCAAAGAAGCCCAAGATATGGGTATTTTGGACGGAGTAACTACCAACCCTTCGCTAATGGCCAAAGAGGGAATTTTTGGTGATGAAAAGGTAAAACAACACTATGTTGATATTTGTAACATCGTGGACGGTGACGTAAGTGCTGAAGTAATTTCAACTGACTTCGACGGAATGGTTAGAGAAGGAGAAATTCTTGCTGCCCTTCACGAGCAAATTGTTGTAAAAATTCCTATGATAAAAGATGGAATTAAAGCGATTAAGTACTTCTCTTCAAAAGGAATTAAGACAAACTGTACACTGATCTTTAGCGCAGGACAAGCCTTACTTGCTGCAAAAGCAGGTGCTACTTACGTTTCTCCATTCTTAGGTAGATTAGACGATGTGTCAACTGACGGCTTGAACTTAATCGATGAGATGAGGACTATTTACGATAATTATTTCTTTGAAACTGAAATATTAGCAGCCTCTATTCGACACCCAATGCACATTATTGATTGTGCTAAAATTGGTGCAGATGTTATGACAGGTCCTTTAAGTGCTATTACTGCATTATTGAACCATCCATTAACAGATCTTGGATTAGCTAAGTTTCTGGAGGACCACGCAAAAAACAAATAGTAGATGCTACTAAAGCTTTATGATAATAATACCAACCCAAAGGATTTGAAGCGCATCTCACAATGCCTTCAATCCGGTGGGGTTATTATTTACCCAACAGATACGATATACGCGATAGGATGTGACATTAACAGTCGTTCAGCAATTGAAAGAGTCGCAAATATTAAAGGGATCAAAGCTGATAAAGCTGATTTCTCTTTTGTTTTTTACGATTTAAGTCAGATTTCAGAATATACCAAGCAATTCGACTCAGCTACATTCAAATTACTGAAACGTAACTTACCAGGTGCATTTACATTCATCTTAGAAGCAAATAATAGCATTCCAAAACTTTTCAAGAATAAGAAAAGAACACTTGGAATTCGTGTACCGGACAATTCCATTTGCAGGTCTATTGTCGAAAACTTTGGTAACCCTATCATCTCAACGTCTGTGCACGATGACGATGAAGTGTTAGAATATACCACAGACCCAGAATTGATTTACGAAAAATACAAAGACAAAGTAGACATTGTTATTGACGGAGGATTTGGAAATAATGAAGCTTCTACTGTAGTCGACTTAACTGCGGGTTATCCCGAAATTATAAGACAAGGACGTGGAGAGTTAGACGATTAAAAAATCACCTTGTCTTTTGTGTGCTCATTTAAAAGTAGCTCGTGAAGCTCCATTACTTGGGGCAATAAGTCCTCAATTCCGTCATTCATAATAATGTAATCGGCTAACTTATTCCGCTCGTCATCAGTAATTTGCTGAATCATTCTCTTTTCGATTTGCCCTTTCGTAGTACTATCACGCTTCATAATTCTACGAATGCGTTCCTCTTTCGGGCAAAAAACAGTAATCATTTTATCCAACTCCCGATAAAGGCCCGTTTCAAAAAGAATTGCAGCTTCTTTTACTACATACGGTCGTTTCTCATTTTTCTTGCACCAACTATCAAACTCAGCTTTTACCTTAGGATGAACTAATTCATTTAACTTTTCTAACTCATCAGGGTTGTTAAATACTAGCTTGGCCATGCGTTCTCGATCTAATCTTCCCGTCGACATATACATATCTCTATCGAAGATTTTCTTTATTTGAGTTTTAAGGTAGTCGTCGTTATTCAGCAAAAATTTCCCGACATCATCAGAAGTAAAAACAGGTACACCAAGGTTCTTTAAAATATTACATACAGTAGATTTACCACTTCCAATTCCTCCAGTTATCCCAATCTTCAACATACTCTACTGCTTTATAATAAACTCAACTTTTTCTGGCTCAATACGCAATAACTTTGCAAAATGAGGCACTCCTTTGATTGCTACTTTTAATTTTTTCTTCTGTTTAAGATCTGAATCTACGTCTACTTTAGCTATAATTTCACGCTCAGTTAGTTGCTCATAATTGGAAAGTGGAACCAAAAATATTACTTTAACTTTATTTGGAAAGGTTCTAATTGAAAGTTTACCACCCCAAGTAATAGGCACCTCAAATGTCTTTTCCGTGAACTTATCAACCGGCACAAGCAAAGAAACTTGCTCCGGAACTATGTTGACATTAGAAAATCGTTTATCACTGCCAAAATCATAGGTTAATTGCAATGAGTCGTTGACATCTTCTTCTATTAACTTTTCGGTAGTTATAAATTCCAACGAATCCAAATACCCTTTTGGCCCTGAAACTTCTACATATTCCGGTTGAACAGATACCTTTCCCATTAAATTATAGCTACTTTCAAAAGAAATTTCAAGGTCAGGAATTACTTTTAACTTTCGAACTACTCGTTGATCCGTTTTGAAGATAATAGAATCAGAGGTAATACGTTCAAAACGAATATCTTTATCCAGGTATTTATACACCTCATTTTGGAGCTTAGAGGTCGCTATGCCAAATCTGTTTTTCCCTAAACGCCTCGCCATCTGAAGATTTACATCTAAAGCATTCCTGTTCAAACTCATTTGTTCCCCCAACAATTCAAACCCATTTCCAGATACTTGAATCTCGATAAATTCAATTGGTTTTTCTACCAATATAAAATTTTTATTGAAACTGGTATATTCTATGGGAATGGTCAGAGTTGTTGTATACTGTTTAGATAAAGAAGAAAGAAACCAAAAGAATGTGGCCAGTACCAAACAAAAAAAGAAGATTGAAGCTCTTTCATTGAGCTTGATCTTCCCTTTATTTGAATCAAAAATTAAGTTTTTGATTTTATTTTTCACTTTTATCTAACTTTCTGCCAAAGTACAAAAGTTAAAACTTCTGATTATTTCGCTGTTGTTGAAATTCCTTTTTCAGTTGCAAAGTCTGAAGATACTGCCGCTTTTTCAACTGTGATTCTCACATCATTTGCAATTTCTAAAATTAACGTATTTTCTTTCATTTCTGAAATTTTACCATGGACTCCTCCAATAGTTACTACTTTATCACCTTTTGCTAAACCTTCTCTGAATTTCTTCGTTTCCTTTTGCTTTTTAAGCTGAGGGCGAATCATGAAAAAGTAAAAAACAACTATGATCAGAATCAATGGAAGAAAATCCATTATTCCACCTCCATCACCTGGAGCCATTAAAAATATGTTTGCTAATTTCATTATTGTGCGGTTTTTTGGGTTTCAGGAGCTAAAACATCTCCTTCAATTACTAATAACATGGTGTTTGGTACTGTATTCGCTACTAAAGTAACTGTTTTCTTTTGATGACCTGATTTTCCATTACTATCAAATACAACTTCAATTTCTGCTTCTTCACCCGGAGCTATCGGTTCTTTTGGCCAAAGAGGAACCGTGCAGCCACAGCTTCCTTTTGCATCAGATATAATTAGGCTTGACTTACCAACATTAGTGAATTTAAACATTCTCTTCACCTTTTCACCTTGAGAAATTTCTCCAAACTGCATAACAGTCTCTTCAAATTCAAACTGTGGTGCGTTAGCTTCATCAACTGCTTCAGCTCCTTCTGCGGCAGTAGCATTGTTATTGATTAGGTCAGTGGTTATTTCCTGAGTCTTGTCTTCTAATTTTGTTTCGCTGTTGCAAGCACTTAAACTTATAAGTGCAATGCATGATGCTAGTATTGCTATCTTTCTCATAATTATTATGTAATTATTGCATTAAACCTCTACCGGTTTTTTTGATTAAACTATCTCTATTAAATTGTGCTAAAAGCTTATCTAAAACTCCGTTAATAAATATTTTACTTTTTTGAGTGCTGAATTGTTTCGACAACTCGATGTACTCATTCATGGTCACTTTTACCGGAATTGAACTAAAGTTTAAGAATTCGGTGATGGCCATTTTCATTAATAAAACATCCATAACTGCAATCCTTTCAACTTCCCAATTCTGTGTTTTACCGTCAATCAACTTAGAATTCTCTTCATTGTTATTAATTGCCTTTCTGAAAAGATTCTTTACAAAACTTTCATCCTCCTCGGGATCTTTGTACATATCAGGCAAAGCCTTGTACTTTTCTAACGATTTTATTTTACCAACATAACGAATCGCCATGTTAATAGAATAATCACTGTCCTCAAAGTCCCAATAAATACTTCTATCTTGGAAATGGTTGTAAAAACCTTCATTATCTAGAATAAATTTGGTGTATATTCTTTCTACAAATTTACGATGGGAAGCAGAAGAATCCTCCTCATTTAAAAATTCTTGGTACACATCGCTATCTCTAACCTTTTTCCACAGCTTCCGTATCATATCAGGATCTGCGCTCCAAGAAACCTTTAAGTCTGTTGCTTTTCTTTGTAAAGCTGCATTATCCCTTAGAGCCTGAACTAAAAAGCTATCAACAAACTTTCGATTGGGGTTCTTCTCCTCTTCTGTAGGAACTTTTTTATTGCGAGACTCTTCCATTTGAATCTCAGCGGCATTCGCTAATTCAATCGGTAAAATCAAGTAATGCATATACAATTCATACACCCTTTGGATGCTCATTTTTAAAGACTTTTCAGCCTTCACTAAATCCACATCATTCGATTGAAAGTAGGCGTAAAGTCCTTGCAGAACTTTAACTCGGAGTATTCTTCTATTTAGCATTTAATTATAGTACGCTTTTAATTTTCGCTATTGCATGAATTCTGTCTTTTGCAATTTCCATTGCTGCAACTTGTGGAGTTACTCCAGTTGACTCAGACCGATTAAAAATATCTCCTGTTGTATTGTAAATGTTCTCTGTTAATTCCATTGCTCTTGCTTCTGAAATACCCTCAACTTCGCGGTAAACATTAATTAAACCTCCAGCATTAATTAAGAAATCAGGGGCATAAAGCACACCTCTCTCCATTAATCGTTGTCCATGGATTAATTCATCGTGCAATTGATTGTTGGCTGCACCAGCAACAATGCTACACCTTAAACGCTCAATGGTATTGTTATTTAAAGTAGCACCCAGGGCGCATGGAGCATATATATCCATGTCCCAATCGTATATTGCGTTTCCTTCAACAACTTGCGTTCCATATAATTTTGCAACTGAGGCAACTCTTTCTTGGTTAATATCCGCGATGGTTACCACGGCACCTTCATTAGACAGGTGCTTTACCAATGTTTCACCTACATGTCCAACTCCCTGAACCGTTACTTTTTTACCTCCTAAGTTATCAGAACCATACTGCTTTTTTGCAGCAGCCTTCATGCCCATATAAACACCGTAGGCCGTCACGGGAGAAGGATCACCACTCCCACCTAGTGATTTGGGCAATCCACTCACATGTTTCGTTTCCATGCTTACCCACTCCATATCTTTCGGAGAAATTCCAACATCTTCGGCAGTAATGTACTTTCCGCTTAAGCTGTTTACGAATTTTCCGAATCTTCTAAAAAGTGCTTCCGATTTTTGAGTGTAGGAATCCCCGATGATAACGGCTTTCCCACCCCCTAAATTTAAACCACTTATTGATGCCTTGAAAGTCATTCCTCTTGAAAGACGCAAAACATCATTTAATGCTTCTAACTCATTGCTATAGTTCCACATTCTTGTTCCGCCTAATGCAGGGCCAAGTGTTGTATTATGAATTGCAATAATTGCTTTTAATCCACTTGATTTGTCTTGACAAAAAACAACTTGCTCATGTTCAGTGTTAAACATTTTTGAAATAACTGGGTTCATGTCAACCGCTAATTCTTCTCGATCTAAAACATCTTTCATTCCTCAGTTTTATGTTGATTAAACAAAATAGATTATCCTAAATTTGCCTGGTATTGAAGCCTTGCAAACCGGAATGCAAAAGTACCTATAAAAATCAAATTTAGAAAGCTCTAAAACCGCCCATGAGATCGCTCAAATACCTCAATAAATACCTTTGGAAATATCGCAATAGATTAGTCTTAGGAATTATTTTTATTGCCATTTCTAACGTATTTGCAATTTATCCTCCTCAAATTGTGAGTGAGGCATTCGATGCTGTTGCCAACTCACAGGAATTACAAAAGGTTTTAAAAAACGAAAAATCTACCGAAACGTTACACACAGTCGAAGAAACCTTTTTAACTCCATACACTGAAAGTATGTCGTTAAAGGGAACGTTGCTGTTTTTTGCCGGTTTAGTGTTATTAATGGCGCTACTCAAAGGAGTTTTTACTTTTTTTATGAGACAAACTATTATCGTAATGTCTCGAATGATTGAATACGATTTGAAGAATGAAATATATGAGCACTACCAATCGCTTAGCATGTCATTTTACAAGAAAAACAATACCGGTGACATCATGAATAGAATTTCTGAAGATGTAAGCCGAGTTCGGATGTACTTAGGACCTGGAATTATGTACACCTTAAATTTAATTCTTTTGTTTGCTATGGTAATTCCGGTAATGCTGAATAAAAGTGTTGAATTAACTTTATATGCGCTTACACCGCTTCCCGTGCTTTCTATCTTGATATATATTATTTCGAGTAAAATCAATAAAAAGAGTGAAGCCACACAACGTCAATTGTCTTTACTTTCTACCTTTTCACAGGAGAGTTTCTCGGGCATTCGAATTATTAAATCTTTTGTGAAGGAAAAGTACATGAACAAAATCATGCAAAAAGAAGCGGAAGAATACAAGGATCGCAACTTGGATTTAGTGAAATTGGAAGCTTTTTTCTTTCCTGTTATGATGATGTTAATTGGATTAAGCACCATTTTAACCGTTTACATAGGTGGTTTACAAGTTATTGAAACTCGAGGAACTGCTAATGCTATTTCTGTTGGAGACATTGCTGCTTTTATTATATACGTAAACATGTTAACTTGGCCGGTAACAGCCTTAGGTTGGGTAACCTCCATTGCGCAAAGGGCTGCTGCCTCTCAAACTAGAATAAATGAATTCTTAGAAACTGTTCCAGAAATTCAAAACCCAACCACAACCTCAGTTCCGATTAACGGCGAAATAGAATTTAAAAATGTTTCGTTTGTATATCCTGAATCTGGTACAAAAGCAGTTCAAAACGTAAGTTTCAAAATTTCGAAAGGAGAAACGCTTGCTATCATTGGTAAAACAGGTTCTGGAAAATCTACCATAGCTGACTTGGTTTGCCGATTATTTGATGCAGCAGGAGGTGACGTGCTAATTGACGATAGAAAGATTGAAACCATTAATCTCAACGACCTGCGAAGCGAAATAGGCTATGTGCCGCAAGAAGTATTTTTATTTTCTACGAGCATAAAAAACAACATCTCATTCGGTTTACACGATAAAAATATTCCGCAAGATCGCATCGAAGACGCTGCTAAAAAAGCCGCCATCCATGAAAATATAAAAACGTTTAAAAAGAAATATGATACAATCTTGGGAGAAAGAGGAATTACACTTTCAGGTGGTCAAAAACAGCGCATATCGATAGCTAGAGCTATAATTGACGAACCTAAAATCTTAATCTTTGATGATTGCCTTTCAGCAGTTGATACGGAAACAGAAGAAAAAATCCTGAGTAATTTAAAGCAAATAATGAAGCATTCAACCTCCATTATTATTAGCCATAGAATTTCTTCGATCAAACATGCGAACCGCATTTTAGTTATGGACGAAGGTCAAATAGCGGAACAAGGAACACACAGAGAATTACTCCATTTAAAAGGTCAATACTTTGAGACGTATCAGAAACAGTTGTTGGAAGACGAAAAAAAATAGATCACGAAACCTAGAAGTACCAATGTTTCATTATTTATCATATTTCCATCAAATGTTTTATCCTGAATTTGATTAAAAAAAAGCTTAAAGTGCTTGTTCAGATGCCATATAGTTTGTTATAATCAAACATTAAGTGGCAGCATTATTGAACCCTAACTAATACAATGATTTTTTTATTAGATTTGTTAATATAACATAAAGCAACAGTTATAGATTAAAAACCTACACTTTAAGATGGATAATGAGCACGAGAGTTCAAAGCGGAGAACCGACGATATTTACTCGAAATCGCTGAGGGCCGGAAATAGAACTTACTTTTTTGATGTAAAATCTACCAAATCAGAAGATTTATACCTAACAATTACCGAAAGTAAGAGACGTTTTAACAATGATAACGGCAAATTTTTTTATGAGAAACACAAGTTATTTCTTTATCCTGAAGATTTTGCTTCCTTTCAAGATAATTTGCAAGCTACACTTGATAAAATTTCTGAATTGAACGGTGGAAAAGAAATAGTTACTCGATCTGAACTAGATGAACAGAGAGAACCTAGAGAAAACGGTATTCCTAAAGCGGAACAAAGCAAACCCGATGAAGAGAAACCTGCTGGTGGATTCTCTGATGTGAGTTTTGAGGATTTGTAGCGTTTTGGAAGGATATGAAGTCAGTTACGATTTTGACTTTATTTCAACTTTAATCTTTCAATTGTAAATTTCTATATGTTATATTTTGACAACTAAAGAGGTTTCTAAATTGCGAGCTTAGGCGAATATCTAAAATTTATATTCAGTTATAATACAAAACGTTTTTTAATTTGTATTGTAATGTTCAACATTCAATTGTTTTGCACAACAAGATCGATATTATAAAGAAATTAATATTAAATGTTTGAAACATTTAATGATTCTGAGATAATAATTTACAATGAAGAACGGTAACTAGAATTATTAGGCATAACTTCTTCAAGTTCACATTGCATAAATTTGAAGTTACCAAAAATTGACTTTTATATTCATTTTTTAATTGGCTATCAACGAGGTACAGATTGAGATTCTGACAATCATGATACGACCGTTGGAATTATTAAAAGTGATATCAACTTTATCGTTAGTATAGAGAAGGGTTATTATATGAATTTAGTCTTCTTCTCTAAATGGTACATTATTGACAACGAACATAAAAGCAAAAAAATCAATTTCTAAAAAAGATATATTCCTAAACGACGAATTATTTAAAACATATTGTAATTTTTATTACACAAATACTTCCTTTAATTTCTATTGCTTAATTATCAATAAAAGTATTCCAAATTCTTTTTTAAGCGAAAAGACCACAGGTCATAATACTTTTACGCTACCCTTATTAGATGATACAGCAAAACAAGAGAGGGCCAACGCACTTAATGCTAAATGAGAGGATTTGTAGATGGGGAACTTATCCTTAGAAATCAAACCGAAAGTGAGAAAGTAATAGAAATTAAATCTCCTCATCCTAATTGTGCAAGCTATATTTTAACTCCTATAGATTTTTAAAAATATATTCTAATCGGAATAAGAAGTTCATCTGCAAGAAATAAACTAATTTTTGGTAAACCCATTTCTTTTAACTCAAATACACTTACGATTTATTATCAATTAAATCAGCACGGCAAAGTTTTGGTGCCAAACAACATATAAAAATTGCTCCTCCTTGAGTAAGTTGGCTCATGCAATTTTGTTGAATTTAAATCCATGAAAATTTATGAATTAAGTAAAGGAGGTTATGATTAATTTGAATGTTATATTTGGCTTATTCTTTTTTTGAACTTACTATTCTCCCAAACGGAATAGCTAGTTACCATTGATCCTACTAACCACACCCACACTACTATCAATAGTATTGTGGGAGTTCGATATGTGAGCTCAGGAAGTAATACATTCGATGAAATTAACGGAAGGTTTATTTTTGTAGGAACTGACTCAAATTTAAAAGATTCGCTTTATTCAATTGATGTAAGTATAGGAAATGTAATTACAAGAGTGCCATTCCCAGTTGGACTTTGCCAGAATGATAATTTAGGTAGCCTTGTTTTAAAAAATAATGCTTTGTATGCTTTATTATACAGAAGTTCATTTCAATTACAATACCTAGAGACGCTATACCCAAAAACAGGAGTACAGTCTGTTAATTATAGTATTCCGGGATTTCAATCTATCCTTTCCGGATCTCAAGTAATTGATAAAAGAAACCATACCTACAATTTTGTTGGTCTTGGGCAGATTCAACTTATATCTAAATTATATACTGTAGACTTATCAAATGGAGCTACTCTTCGCAGCGCTATCGTCCCAAATTCAACCAATCAGTCTCATGCCATCTTTCATCTAAAACAAAATTCTGCAAATAATTTGTTAGAAATTTTTAATGCATTTAATTCCAATATCTATCAATTAGTACCTGTAAATAAAGCGATAGGAATTCATTCCTTTATTTACACTTTGAATAGATTCTCTAACTATATGCCGTTCAACTCTATTTATAACAAATCAACCAACTTATATTCGTTCGAAACTATAGATAGTAACTCAAATTTTAGATTTTGTAATTATAATGCAAATACAGCCAGTTTAATTTCAAATTTTATATTTCCGGTATTAGCAGACACAAACGACAATGTATTAAACTACAAATTGATAATTCAACCTGAATTATTTACGAATTACATTGGGACAATGAAATTATAGCAGGATTAAAAGAGCAGCACAAAGTTGATCCAATTTCCGTTTATTCAAATCCAGCAGATTACGTTTTAAAATTCAACTTAGAGCATACGAAAAACTATCAAATTGATTTATTTAACAGCATCGGTAAACTCGAATATTCTAAAAAGAATGTAGACACTTCGAATTTAAAAATTAGTGTTGAAAGTTTTGATCGGGGAATCGATTACGAAAGATTTAACTCAGCTGACACTTCTCAAACAAAGAAGATTATTCTTTACTAGACCCTTAATTATTCAAAACAAAATCCATACTCTTCTTCATCAACGGATACATGACCAAATCTTCTTCAATAAAAGCAACTTCCTTTCTAAACTTGGCTTTCATCGCTTCCACTTTGGTTGAGCTTTTCTCTGTTCTAAAATCTAACCCCTGGCAAGCGGTAAACCATTCCACTCCAACTACTTTCTGGAGATTGTCCACTACCCTCTTTAGTTTGGTTGCTGCATTTGCACCCATACTTACATGGTCTTCTTGTCCGTTTGAAGAGTCAATGGTGTCGACTGAAGCAGGTGTTGCCAATTGTTTGTTTTGACTTACTGCTGAAGCTGCTGAATATTGAGCAATCATAAAACCAGAATTTAAGCCTGGCTTTTTTACCAAAAAGGCAGGTAAGCCTCTAGTTCCTGAAACTAATTTGTAAATTCTTCGTTCAGAAATGGAAGCTAATTCTGAAGTTGCAATGGCTAGAAAGTCCAATACTAGCGCCAATGGCTGACCGTGAAAGTTACCTGCTGAAATTACCTTGTCGTCTTCAATAAAAATGGTTGGATTATCGGTTACTGAATTAATTTCCGTTTCGACTATCTTGCTTGCATAAGCTATCGCATCTTTTGATGCACCGTGAACTTGAGGCACGCACCTAAAGCTGTATGGATCTTGCACATGTGCTTTATGACGTTGCACAATTTCGCTTCCTTCCAAGTTTTCTAAAATTGCCCTTGCTGTATCTAACTGACCTTGATGTGGTCTTGCTTTGTGCACCAGCTCATCAAATGGTTCTACTCTTCCATCGTAAGCATCAATAGAAGCTGCAGCAGATAAATCGCACCAAGCGGAAAGATGTTTTAACCTCAACAATAAGTTAGTGGCATAAGCCGACATAAATTGAGTTCCGTTCAGTAAAGCCAATCCTTCTTTTGATTGCAGTTCAATTGGATCCCAACCCATTTTTTCGTTTAATTCTTTACCTGAGATTCGATTTCCTTCAAAATCAACTTCCCCTTCACCCAAAAGTGGCAAACTCAAGTGAGCCAGTGGCGCTAAATCGCCCGAAGCACCTAAACTACCTTGCTCATAAATAACCGGATAAACTCCTTTGTTGAAAAAATCAATTAATCTGTTAATCGTTGCCAATTGAACTCCTGAGTGACCTTGAGAAATTCCTTGAATTTTCAATAGAATCATCAACTTTACCATTTCTTGAGGAACTTCATCGCCCATTCCGCAGGCATGCGATGTTACTAAGTTCCATTGTAGTTGCCCCAATTGATCGTTGTCTATTTCCGTATCACATAAAGATCCAAAGCCGGTGTTAATGCCATAAATTGGTCTTTCAGATCGCTTTATTTTATCGTCTAAATACTCACGACAAGCAGTAATTTTATCAGCACATGCTTTGCTCAGTTCAAGCTTAGAGTTTGAATCAAGAATTTGTTTGATGTCTGCTAAACTTAAAAAATCTGATGTTATTTGATGGATCATAAAAGATTATTGATTGATAATTCATAATTCTAATTTAACTACTTCAGTTGGATCGAGCTCAATATGAAAAATTAACTCATAGAATTGATTAGCTCCTCTATGATTATTTTACTCTGTTCTCCGCTTTCCATATTCTTTAAACTCAGTTGGCCTGAACTCATTTCATCTTCCCCTACCATTACTACAAATGGAATTTTTTTATCGTTGGCATATTTCATTTGCTTTTTCATCTTCGCAGGGTCAGGGTATAATTCTGCTCGAATGCCTTCAACTCTTAGTTTTTGAAGAGCCTTCAAGCAATAACTTGCTTCTTTGTCTCCAAAGTTGATGAACAAGACTTGCGTCGTTGCATTTGCCGATTCAGGAAAGAGGTTTAACTCTTCCATTACATCGTAAATACGATCTGCTCCAAAAGATATTCCAACACCGGACATGTTTTTTAAACCAAAAATACCGGTCAAATCTGCATAACGACCACCGCCGCAAATACTTCCCATTTTAGCTTCGTTCGAAACTACTTCGAAAATCGCACCTGTATAATAATCTAGTCCACGAGCCAAGGTAACGTCAACTTCTAGAGATGCTATGGTTAACCCTAATGAGTCTACCGTATCCAAAATGAATTTTGTTTCTTCAATTCCTATCAAGCCAATTTCTGAATCTTTTAAAAATTTAGATAACTGAGCTAATTTTTCGTCGTTGCTGCCTTCAATTTTAAAAAGTGGTTGAATCTTCTCCAATTCATCTGCTGACAAACCTCTTTGAGAAAGCTCTTCGTTTACTTTTTCTAAACCGATCTTTTCCAGTTTATCAATCGCCACCGTTATTGGAATAATCATTTCTGGTCTTCCAATTACCTCAGCAATTCCACTTAATATTTTTCGGTTGTTCAGCTTGATTGAAAAGCTTTTCAACCCTAAATTGCTCAGTACTTCATCAAAGAGTTTTACCAACTCCACTTCATTTAATAAAGAATCGGAACCTATAATATCAGCATCACACTGATAGAATTCGCGGTAACGTCCTTTTTGCGGACGATCAGCCCTCCAAACTGGTTGAATTTGGTAGCGCTTAAATGGAAAAGCTATTTCATTTTGATGTTGAACTACGTAACGTGCAAAGGGAACTGTTAAGTCGTAACGGAGAGCTTCCCCTTCTTTCTCTTTAAAAAGAATCTTCATTAAAACAGGAATATTTAACTCCCCTTTCAGATCTTCTTCTCTTATCCCTTTATTAATTTCGGAAACCAAATGAGCAACATTCTTTTTAAGTTTATCGCCCCTTTCTAAAACTTTAAAAATCAATCGGTCCCCTTCCTCTCCATACTTGCCGGTCAAAGTCTCCCTATTCTCCATGGTTGGAGTTTCTATTTGCTCAAATCCGTACAGCTGAAACGACTTTCGAATCGTATCAAAAATATAGTTTCGTTTCGCCATAACTTCCGGCGAAAAATCTCTAAAACCTTTAGGGATACTAACTTTCATTGTTCTTCAATTTTCCTTCACTCGTCCAAATTGTCAATACTTCGACTCCGCTCAGCACGACAATTAATAAACATTCGTAATTACTTAACTAGTTTTCTATATCTAAATTTCGTTGGTTCAGTTCCCATTCGTTTGCGCTTGTTTTCTTCGTATTCAGAAAATCCACCTTCAAAGAAAACCACGTTAGCGTCTCCTTCAAAAGCTAAAATATGTGTACAAATACGATCCAAGAACCATCTATCGTGAGAAATAACTACTGCGCAACCTGCGAAGTTTTCAATTCCTTCCTCTAGTGCTCTCAATGTGTTCACATCAATATCATTGGTAGGCTCATCAAGTAATAGGACGTTCGCTTCAATTTTTAAAGTCAAAGCTAAGTGTAGTCGGTTTCTTTCTCCGCCGGAAAGCACTCCTACTTTCTTGTTCTGATCTCCACCATTGAAGTTAAAACGTGATAAATAAGCCCTAGAATTAATAATCTTACCTCCTATTTCCATTTGATCGTTGCCACCGGCTACCACCTCAAAAACTGTTTGTTCTTCATCTAAATCTTCGTGCGCTTGATCTACATAACCCAACTCAACCGTTGAACCCACTTTAAAATCGCCTGAATCTGGGGATTCTTCACCCATGATCATTTTAAACAAGGTGGTTTTACCCGCACCGTTTGGTCCAACAATACCAACAATACCTGCAGGTGGAAGTTTAAAGTTCAAATTTTCATACAACAAACGATCTCCAAAACCTTTCGAAACATTAACTGCTTCAATTACTTCATTTCCTAAGCGCTGTCCGTTAGGAATTGGAATTTCTAATTGCTGAATTTCTTCTTTCCCTCCGTCTGCCATTAACTTATCGTAGTTCGCTAAACGAGCTTTAGACTTACTTCTCTTCGCCTTGGGGTTCATTCGAGACCACTCCAATTCCTTCTCTAAATTCTTTCTTCGTTTGCTTTCTGTTTTCTCTTCCGCCTTCAGTCTCTTCGATTTTTGCTCTAACCAAGAAGTGTAATTCCCTTCGTAAGGAATTCCTTGTCCTCTGTCTAGTTCAAGAATCCAACCTGCTGCATTGTCTAAGAAATATCGATCGTGAGTTACGGCAATTACAGTTCCTTTATATTGTTGTAAATGCTGCTCTAACCAATAAACAGATTCTGCATCCAAGTGGTTAGTAGGCTCATCTAATAGTAAAATATCCGGCTCTTGTAATAGTAATCTACATAAAGCAACTCTTCTTCTTTCTCCACCAGATAAATTAGCAACTGAAGCATCAGGCTCAGGACAACGAAGGGCATCCATCGCTCTTTCCAATTTAGTATCTAGTTCCCAGGCGTTCAACGCATCAATCTGAATGGAAAGACGCTCCTGCTCTTTCATTAACGCTTCCATTTTATCAGGATTATCCAATACTTCCGGATCACCAAATTTCTCGTTGCACTCTTCGTAAGCTTTCAAAACAGCAACTGTTTCTGCTGCTCCTTCTTCAACAATTTCGCGAACCGTTTTTGTGTCGTCTAGTTGAGGCTCTTGAGATAGCATTCCTACAGAATATCCATCTGAAAAAACAACATCTCCGGTGTAACCAGACTTTTCCTCCCCTGCAATGATTCGCATTAAGGTAGATTTTCCAGATCCGTTAAGACCAATAATACCAATTTTAGCACCGTAGAAAAAAGAGAGGTATATATTTTTTAGGATTGGTTTCCCTGATGGTAGCGACTTTGTTAAGTTCACCATCGAAAAAATTATCTTTTTATCGTCAGACATGAAGCGTTTTTTTAAGTTTTGACAAATTTGTGAATTTATTAGCGGTTCTCCTTGCAATATTGTGATTATTTCTTATTCTTGACTAACTTAATATATACCGAATTTGAACAAGCAAAAAACAACTTTAGGAAGAACCGAAATTGTGACCTTTCCTGACCTAGGAATTGAAAATATTATAGCCAAAATTGACACTGGAGCTTACTCTACCGCAATTCATGCTAATAAATTTTGGGTGGAGACTAAAGAGGAAATTGAAGAGTTGTACTTTCAATTGTTAGACCCCTCCAAAGATGAGTTTGTGAACCGAATCTATAAAACTGCAAACTTTTATCGAAAAAAGGTAAGAAGCAGCAATGGAAGACTAGAGGAAAGGTACATTATAAAAACAAAAATAATGCTAGGAGGAAAATTGAGAACAACAAATCTAAGTTTAACAAACAGAGAAAAAATGAGATACACTGTTCTTGTTGGCAGAAAAGTACTAGCAAAGGGGTATCTTGTCGATGTCTCAAAAAACAGACAGAACTAAAATAACGGTATGAAGATTGCAATTTTATCACGAAATAAAGAACTCTACTCAACAAGAAGACTAGTAGAAGCTGCAAAGCAAAAAGGACACGAAGTGAGAGTGTTTGACCACACTAAACTTTATATGGTGAATGAAAGTGGTGAGGCAGGCCTATACTACGGCAACGAAAAGGTACAAGGCTACGATGCTGTTATTCCAAGAATCGGAGCATCAGTTACATTTTACGGAGCGGCTATTATTAGACAATTCGAAGTGCAAAAGATATTTTGCACCGTTAAATCGGTTGCATTAACTCGTTCTAGAGACAAGCTGAGAAGTTTACAAATCATGTCTCGAGAAGAGCTGGGCATTCCTAAAACTGCATTTGCCAAGCATCCTAAAGATATTCCACACTTGATTCGAACCGTTGGCGGAGCACCATTAATTATAAAAGTGTTAGAGGGAACACAAGGATTAGGCGTTGTGTTAGCTGAAACTAGACAAGCAGCAAAATCTGTTATCGAAGCTTTTATGGGCATGAACACCAATATTTTAGTTCAGGAATTTATCAAAGAAGCGGGTGGAGCAGACATTCGAGCTTTTGTGGTAGACGGCAAAGTAGTTGGCGCTATGAAACGACAAGGAAAAGAAGGAGAGTTTAGGTCAAACCTTCATCGTGGTGGAACAAGCAGTAGTATTAAGCTTAAACGAGCAGAAATTGCCGCAGCAATTAAAGCGGCAAAATCAATGGGGTTAAGTATCGCAGGAGTTGATATGTTGCAATCTTCTCGAGGTCCATTGATTTTAGAAGTCAATTCTTCTCCTGGTTTAGAGGGAATAGAGAATTCTACAAAAGAAGACATTGCAGGAAAGATAATTGAATACTGTGAACGAAGCGCAGGGGTAAAAGCTAAGTTGAAGGATAAAGTCGGTGTTTAAAAAATTGGAAATTTTTAGTTAGATAAAGGATCGAGTGCGAAAGATAAAAGCAATTTAACAAAAGAAGTTTTTTTAACCTAATGAAGGACTAAAGACAAAAGCTTTAAAAAACTAAGCTTGATTAGAAAGGAAGTATCCCCCCTTTATCCCTTGTTTTAAGTCTTCCATCCTATCACTTTAACCTCTATTTAAGCATAAACCATGAGTAATTCGTTACAAGTATTCTAAGATGAACTAGGTATACTATCAGAAAAAAAATTGTGTGGCTCATCCTCGAAACGTTGTAGAGAATCAAATCTTGCGAGCAGCATTATCTGTTTCTAATAATGGTGCGAAAGGTTTTGAAAGAGTTAACAAATTGAAGGGAGTTATTTATGTAACCAGTTGTCCATGATTTCCATCAAACGTTCACTTTAATAACTCGCGACCTTTTATCTTTCGTCTTAATAATATATAATTTTTTGTCTTTTAACTTTTATCCTACGTCATAAAATCACAAATCCCTTGTCCGAAAAGGCCTAAAATTGAAGAGAAATAATAATTAATCCAAACACCTCGACAAATGAACAGAACACTTTCCATAGATAATCAAAGCGTTAAGTACGGAGATAAAGCAGTTATTAATCTAAACATTGCTCGGTTAATTTCAGGAACAGAAATTGACTTGCCTATTTATGCGTACCGAAGTAAAAAACCTGGTCCAACAGTTTTATTAAGTGGTGGATTGCACGGGGATGAAATTAATGGGGTAGAAATTGTTCGAAGAATGATTGACCAAAAAGTCTTTGATAATTTGAAATGTGGCTCTGTAATAGCAATTCCAGTCATGAACATTTATGGCTTTTTAAACTTTTCAAGAGAGGTTCCAGATGGAAAAGACATCAATAGAAGCTTCCCGGGAAGTTTGTCAGGCTCGTTGGCGTCCAGAGTAGCATATAACTTAACACACAAAGTGCTACAAGAAATTGATTTTGGACTTGATTTTCATACTGGAGGCGCAAATCGCTACAATTACCCGCAAACAAGATTTGACCCTTCTGATGCCAGAGCAAAGGAAATTTCAGAAGTATTTAATGCCTCGATTAGCTTGGAATCAAAATTCATTGACAAGTCTTTTAGAAAGCAAGCAATGAAAATGGATAAAACCATTGTAGTTTACGAAGCGGGAGAATCGATGCGATTCGATGAACAGTCCATTACTGAAGGGATTTTAGGTGCTAAAAAAGTTTTGGCACACTTTGGTATGATTGACTTTACTTCAGAGCCTCAGGAAACGATAAAATGCTCAGAAAGTATTTGGGTAAGAGCAAAAAGCTCAGGAATTCTACACCTAGAAAAAACCTCTGGTCAATTTGTGAAATCCAAAGAAATACTCGCTACGATAACAGATCCTTTTGGCAACTTTAAAACAAAAATTAAAGCACCAAAAGGCGGAACTATTATAGGACATACCAATGCCCCTTTAGTGAATCAAGGAGATGCTTTATATCATATTGGGAATTAATTCCGTTGAAATTTTCGAATAATTAAACGTGCACCTCTATCGAAACTAAAGTAATTGTATGACCAGTTAAAAAAAGTGATAACTCGATTACGAAAACCCACCAAAGAAATTAGGTGAATGAACATCCAAACGAACCAAGCAAGGGTCCCTTGAAATTTAATTTTACCCATATCTACAACCGCTCTATTTCTTCCTATAGTTGCCATAGAACCTTGGTCGTTATATTCAAATTCTAGCGGCTTTTCATTATTCCGAACTCGAACTAAATTTTTGGCTAAAAAAGTTCCTTGTTGATTTGCAACAGGCGCAACCTGCGGCAACCCACTTTCAAACAATGGTGTTGTCATGTATGCTATGTCTCCAACTGCGTAAATATTTTCAAAGCCTTTAACTTTTGAGGTTCTGTCTACCACATACATCCCTCTGTCGATAGAAGTTTCAGGAAAACCGTTAATTACATTTCCACGAACTCCTGCTGCCCAAATCAAGGTTTTACTTTCTAGCTCCTCTCCCGATTTAAAAGTTAGTTTATCACCATCAAAACTTGCTACAGATTTATTAAGCATAACGTCGACTCCCAATTCTTTCAAATAACTTAACGCCTTTTTCGAAGCATTATCCGACATTGACTTTAACAATTCGTCTTGCATTTCAATTACCTGAATCTTCATTCGCTTAATGTTCAAGTCAGGGTAATCGGCCGGAAGAACATGATTTTTTAATTCTGCCAAAGCTCCTGCCAATTCCACACCTGTTGGTCCACCGCCTACGATAGGAAAATTCATATAACTTTCTTGTTCCTCTTCATTCGCCAACAGCGCCTTTTCAAAATTTTGAAGAATAAGACTTCTTAAGTCGAGCGCTTCGGAAACCGTTTTCATGGTCATAGCATACTTTTCAACCCCTTTCATTCCAAAAAAGTTGGTTGTTGTGCCGGTGGCAATAACCAAATAATCGTAATCCAATTGTCCAATATTGGTTTCAATAACTTTATCAGCGGTGTTGACCTTCTCCACACTTGCCATTCTAAAATGGAAGCGCTGCTGATTTTTAAATATTTTACGAATTGGATAAGCTATTGAATCCGGCTCTAAGCCCGAGGTTGCTACTTGATACAACAGCGGCTGAAAGGTATGGTAGTTGTTTTTATCCAACATCACTACTTGAAAATCCTTGTTTCTCAAACTTTTGGCTAAATTCAGACCTCCAAATCCCCCTCCAATAATAACTACTCTTTTGAACTCGTTCTTAGGAACATTCATTTACTTTTAATTTAGAAATTGGTTGCAATTGCTTTCAACTCCTCTGAGTCAAAAGCTTTTTGTTTAGGACAAGAATTGGCGATAAAAATCATTGCTTGAGCAACTTCTTCATCATAAATACCTCGATATTTTTTGGCTCCACCTACCATTAAGAATTGAAATACTTTCATCAAAAATATTCCAGCCTTTTCGCCTAATCGGAATTCTTCACGATCTCCAAAAAGCATAGAAGGTCTCACAGCATAAGAATTTTTAGGACCGTCTTTCCAAATCGCATCCTCTGCCCTACCTTTGGTTTTGGTATAAAAATTACTAGAATTTACAGTTGCTCCTATGACAGAAATATGGACCAGTTGATTTACATTTTCTTGCTTTGCTATCCTCGCAATTTGATGTGGATACTCTAAATCTACTTTCTCAAATGCAGGCTTTGATCCAGCTTTTTTTATAGTAGTTCCCAAACAAATAAAAACATGATCAACGTTAAAGCTTTTGCTATACTTTTCTAAATCAGAAAAATCTACAATAACCTCTTCGATCTTAGTATTTGAATAATTTTTCGATTTCCTATTCGCTACTCGAAGCTTGACATAACGGTCATCTTCGAGCAATAGCTCAAGTAATTTTTTCCCGACTAGTCCGGTTGCACCAAATAGTAAAGCAGTTTTATTAGAACTCATAAATTGCGCTTAATTTTGTCTCAAATTTAAACATTACAGTGTATTAATCGTTTAATATATATGAAGAATGATCAACAAAAATTTGATAAAGGAGTAGAGTTATTGAGAGCAGGAAGTTTTGATAAATCTTTGAGTATTTTTAATGAATTGGTGAAAGCCAATCCAACCAATGGAGACTTTTGGAGCGAAAGAGGTGTTGTGTATTTTCACTTAAAAAAGAAGAAACAATCCTTAGCAGACATGGACGAGGCCGTTCGTTTGCAACCACAAAAACCATATCGTTACTCAAGCAGAGCTTACATTCGTGGTCACTTTAAACTAACACAAGAGGCAATTGCAGACTATGAAAAAGCCATAGAACTTGACCCTGAAGATGCAGTTGCACAAAACAATCTAGGTATGTTGCAAGAGCAGCAAGGGTATAAGAAAGAAGCTAAAAAACGTTTCGACATTGCGGACGATTTAGTGGAGAAACCAAAGGGCAGCAAGGATTTAGGAGTGCAAGGCGAACCATTGGAGGCTAGAAATATTCAGCAAGAAATAAACGATGCTAAAAAGACCCAAAGTCTTTGGAGCGAATTAAAGTCGCTTACGTCGAAAGAAGGTAGGGAATCTTTTGAGAAGTTTGTTAAGTCCGGATTTAAGAGTTCTTAGCTTTAAAACTCTCTTCTAATTTCTATAAAATTTGTAATTCAATATAATAAGTATCTCGTCCAACATAAAATTACTTCACCAAAAGTAATTAGGAGATTCCGCCAAGACAAATCAGTACTCTACCCCTATAAAACACTGCCCGATATTCGATAAAAGACAAACAACCTATTGACTTTTAACTTTCAACAAAACTCAAATATTAACTCCTTTTTTTACTGCAACATTTCTAACTCACTCTTAAGCATAGTAGTCAATTTTTGTGATGCTTTCATTAATGGCATTCTTACTTCATCACCACAAATTCCTTGCAACTTTAAAGCAGCCTTTACTCCTGCTGGATTGCCTTCGGCAAAAATTAAGTTAATGAAATCTAACGATTTGTAGTGCAATTTTCGCGCCTTCTTGTTTTCCGACTTCAAGCTAAAATCGACAAGGTCAGCTGTGAGCTTTGGTTGAGAATTGGCCAATACGGAGATAACTCCGCCGCCGCCGCAAGTTATAATTGGAAAGTTTAACGCATCTTCTCCAGAAATCAATAGAAAATCAGCAGGCTTTTCTTTTAAAATTTCCATGACCTGATTTAGATCTCCCGATGCTTCTTTCATGGCCACAATATTCTCAAAATCATGAGCCAATCGCAAAGTTGTATCCGCTGTCATGTTTGAGGCAGTTCTACCAGGAACGTTATATAAAACTAACGGCAACGGGGAGTGCTCTGAAAGCACTTTATAATGTTGATAAATTCCTTCTTGACTTGGCCTATTATAATATGGACTAGCAGATAGGATGGCATCAACTCCGGTTAAATCTACTCTCTCAAACTCTTCAACAATAGCAGCAGTGTTGTTTCCTCCAATTCCAATAACAATTGGTAATCTGCCGTTGTTAACTTGTTTCACGTGAGCCAAAACTTGATCTTTTTCTTCTACCTTCAGTGTTGCAGTTTCTCCTGTTGTGCCTAATACAACTAAATAATTTAAGCCTCCACCAATTACATGGTTTACCACACTAGTTAACCCTTCAAAATCAATTGCTCCATCTACTAAAAAAGGGGTTACCAAGGCAACTCCTGTTCCTTTCATCTTATCCATATTCTACTTGTTTATCATTTTCAAATAAGTCGTTACCTGACCTAAAAAATAATCGAGCTTGTTGTTCTCCGTGCTAATAGTAAAGTCACAAATTTGATTTTGATATCCTTTTGCCCTCCCAATTTTAAAATTAGAATTAGACAGCGTTGAAATCACCTTTAAGCTAAAAATTGATTCAACATTTAAATCAATCATTAAATTATACTCTTTTGCTATCCTTTTCAAAAGTCGGCTATCTTTTGGAAAGCCAAATGCATTTAAACACCTCTTGTCGTAATAAACATATCCTAACTCATCTTCAGGTCGCTTATCTTTTTTGCCTTTCAATTTATAAAAGCCGAGAGTGTCTGTTTTAATTCCTTCTTCTTTCAAAAAACGAGCGTAGTGCCTTACTTCCTTTTCTACAGAACCATTCGATGCATCGTAAACTAAAAGAGCAGATTTAGCAACGGAAAAGTTCATAACTCCAACCTTACGCCTTACTTTTTTAAGCTTTTGCGCTAAGTATCTATCTGCAATGAATTGTATCATTTCAAATGAATGTTTTTTACCATTATTTTACCCGCTTTCTCGTTTAATCTTTGAACTAAATCACTTTTGACATAACTCAATTCCTGACGTAAAGTTGAGGAATCTAGTTTAACGTACAACGTTCCTTTATTAAAATAAATCTCATCGGTATGTCGAGCAATCATCTTCCCAACTAACTCTTCCCAACTTTTTACCAGACTCATTTCATCTAGCCTGTCTCCCAACCCGTATGATCGCAACATTTTATCTACTAGCTGCTTTAACGGTTTCTCTGAATCATTAGACATCTTTTATCCTCCCTTTTTCAATTTTAAATGCTTTGTATTTTACCCCTAATTTATCAAACAAATTAGGTAGCCTGTCTTCATGCGTATCAGAAATAAACACCTGTCCAAACCATTCTTTTTGAACTACTTCCATCAACTTTGCAACTCTTTCTTCGTCTAATTTATCGTAAATATCATCTAATAATAGTATAGGGGCAATCTTTTTGTTGTTTTTTAAGAACTCTGCTTGTGCAAGTTTCAATGAGAGCAAATAGGTTTTTTGCTGACCTTGAGAACCAAATTTCTTTAGCAGCTTGTCTCCCAAATTAAAACCTAAATCGTCTTTATGCACCCCCGTAGTAGTGTAAGTACTCCGCCTATCTTTCTCCCTTGATGTTAATAAGTTATCTTTAAAAGAAGCCTCCTTTAATTGCGATGAATATTCTAACGTTACCCTTTCTTTATTGCCACTTATAAAATCATAGTGTTTTTGAAAAAGCGGCGTAAAGTCTTCCAGAAACTCTTTCCTTGCAAGGTAAATTGGTTCCCCATATTTAATCAATTGATCATCCCATATTTCAAGACTTACCTCGTCAAAACTTCTTACTTCCATAAACTTTTTTAAAAGTCTATTCCGCTGAGAAAGTGCCTTGTTATATTGTATTAAATCGTCTAAATACCTGCGATTGTATTGGGAAATTATAAGATCCAAAAACTTCCGCCGAATTTCGCTTCCTTCTATGATTAGCAAAGAGTCCGATGGGGATATCATTACCAAAGGAATCAATCCGATGTGATCTGCGATACGATCGTATACCTTCTTATTTCGTTTAACTTGCTTTTTTTGTCCTTTTTTTAATCCAATATATATCCTTTCTTTCTCCTCTTCTCTTTTAAAATCACCTGTTAACGTCATAAACGCCTCATCGTCTTTTATTAGCTGAGAGTCGATAGGATTAAAAAAACTCTTGCTAAACGCCAGATAAAATATGGCGTCTAACAAATTGGTTTTTCCTTGACCATTGTTGCCTAAAAAACAATTAATTGAAGGAGATAACTGTACGTCTGCCTCTTCGTAATTTTTGAAGTTGAGTAACTGTAATTTTTCTAGATACATTATCTGGTAAAAATAACTAAAGCGTAAGCTAAAAATGCAAAATATAAGGTCAGTTATTCCTAAGAATTTAAGAGACCAAATATTAATAAGATTTGGCTACAAATCTTAAAGTAATTGCGAGCAGCATAAAATTATTTTTAGATAGTCTTCATTATACAGAACCTTTCGTAACATAATAATATCCTCCATTATACTCTTAGAGTTTATCTTGCTATGTTTCTAAAAACTTACCTTACATATTGTTATCTCTAATAATCTAAACGTCTCAATTATTATGGGAATCAAGTTTAAAAGAATTAATTTGAAATGACCGAAAAAATCCTATTTTTGCCGACTCGAAAAAAGAACAACAAATGGCCAAAAAAACAGAAGAAAACGAAGAGGTATTAGTAGACGTTCAAGAAGTTTACAGTAAAACCGAAACTTTTATAGACGAGAACAAAAACATACTAACTTCAGTAATTGTTGTTTTAATCGTTGCAATAGCGGGCTACTTTGCCTACAGCAGTCTATACCTAGCTCCACTTGAAGGTGAAGCTAGAGAAGAAATGTTCATGGCTGAGAAATATTTTAGACTAGACTCTTTCAATTTAGCTATTGATGGTAGAAATGATTTTGCTGGTTTTATCGAAATTTCCGATAAATATGGAGGCACCAAAGCAGGTGATTTGGCTAATTATTATTTGGGAATGTCCTTCTTAAATATCGGTGAATTTGAATCTGCTATTGATGCTTTAAACCAATTTGACGGTGACGATGAAATGTTGGCAACACTTGCGATTGGAGCAAAAGGAGATGCCCTTTTGGAATTAGACAATGTTGAAAAAGCAATTAACCAATACGAGAAGGCTGCAAGTAGAAATCCAAACCAATTTACTACTCCTATTTTTTTAATGAAGGCGGCTCAAGCACAAGAATTAGCGGGAGACTTCAGTGATGCAGTGAAAAACTATACTAAAATTAAGAATGAATATAGAAATTCTTCTGAAGCTAGTAATATTGAAAAATACCTTGCAAGAGCAGAGTCTCAATTATAACTTTTATGGCAACTGAAGGAAATAACCTTTCTGAATACGATTTCAACAGCATTCCCGATGGCTCAGCAATGACATTGGGAATTGTTGTTTCTGAGTGGAACAATAAAATCACATTGGGCCTTTTAAAAGGCGCTAAACAAAGTCTTTTAGGACACGGCGTCAAAGAAGAGAACATCCATGTACATTTTGTGCCCGGAGCTTTTGAATTACCTCTGGCAGCACAGTTTTTGTTAAAAAACACCTTAGTAGAAGCGGTGATATGTCTAGGTTGCGTCATTCAAGGTGAAACCAAACACTTTGACTTTGTTTGTGAAGGCGTTACACAAGGAATTAAAGATGTTAGCTTAAAGTTTAACGCTCCTGTTATATTTGGAGTGTTAACTGACAATACAAAGCAACAAAGCATTGACCGAAGCGGTGGACGATTAGGTAACAAAGGAGACGAAGCAGCCGTTACTGCTATAAAAATGTTGGATTTAAAAAATCGTTTAGAGCAGTAAGTAACCATCACAAATTTGAAAATTTCGAGTTGTTAGACTAAAATCTCAGCTCGCACTTGCAAAGGTTAGTGTAAACTGATTTTCAATTTCTTCGTAATCATAATCTGATGTTTGAAAATTTGAAAATCTACGATTTAACCCACTTTGGTTTTTACCTTTTCCCAAGTTTTAATTTGCCAATTTGTTGTAGCAACACAAAGTAAGTTATTGTTCTTGTCGTGAACTTCAATAATACATTTCTTATAGACTAATCCTTCTGTCTTTAATGGATTTAATACATTCCTTTCGAAATCTATTTCATCAATTGTAAACGTAGCAAAAGCTTCTGTTTTACCTTGATACTTGTAACTTATCTCCATTGACTCCATAATTAGGCGATAGTTTTTCATACCTAACTTATGCAATAATAAAAACCCGGAACAATATTCAGCTGCGGTTGCCAAACAACAGGCATGAATTCCTTTTAAATGGTTTTGATTAATTTTCCAATACGGTATTTTAACTTTTACTTCATTGTCTGCTATATGAACTACCTTTAAACCGTGAGGTCTGTTGAACGGTATAAAACGTTGAAGAAGAAAATTTAGTTTAGCCCTTCCCCAACTTGACCTCTTTGCGCTTTCAATTAGTTTATCAATATTCATAACTTGAAGTATAATTATTCAAATCTATAGAATGAATTGCAAAGAGCGACAAATGCAAAAAAAGTTTTAGAAATAAATTAATTTAATGCTAGGTAAATAGGGCAAATTAAACTTTCAGCAAATTAAATTATTGCAAGTCATAACAATCACACATACAATATTCTAACATCGAAATGGGAACTTCTTAAATTTTGAACAAAAAAAATTTCAAAGTTAAACTATTTAATTTTAGTTATTTAACTTAATTGGATAGCCATGTACAACACACTGTATAGAATAATTTGAATGTTAATACTCTATAAAATCCGAACATTAATAGCTTATTTTTTAGGTTAACCCTTATCAGAGCCTTACTTTTGTTGAAATTATTTTTTTCAAATTTAAACACGAGCTTATGTCTCAAGCAGAAAAAGGAAATACAGTAAAAGTTCACTATACAGGAACGCTATCTGACGAAACTATTTTTGATAGTTCAAGAGAAAGAGAACCAATTGAGTTCACTGTTGGTGAAGGTCAAATGATTGCGGGTTTTGACGCAGCGGTTCAAGGTATGAAAGTTGGTGAAGCTAAAAAAGTAACCATACCTTCAGCAGAAGCTTACGGGCCAAAAAGCGAAGAAGCAATGGTGAAAGTACCAAAAGAGCAATTACCTGAAGGAATGAAACCTGAAATAGGAATGCAACTTGAGGCTACCGGAGAGGACGGAAAAAGCCAAGTATTAGTAGTTGCTGAAGTGATGGAAAGTGAAGTTATTTTAGATGCAAACCACCCTTTAGCAGGAAAAGATTTGGTTTTTGATATCGAAATGATGGAAATCAAATAAGTTATATAAAGCTATACAAAAAGCCGTTGCAGTTTTACTGGAGCGGCTTTTTTACGAGAAGTAATTTAAATGCGTCCATATCCTTACGATTAGATTAATTCTATTAAGCAAGGTAATATGTACCGTCATTTTAACTTATAGTGCCACTGTTTGCCAGATACGATGGGCACTTTCTTCTTAATCTTTGCGTTAAAGGAGCAGCGCTGTATTTACTGATTGGAAAAAAATTTCTACATGCTCCTTACTTGAAGATCTTCTAAAAAATGAAATCTTTTCTCGAATTTAATTCAAAAAAGTACGCTATTTTAGAAGTATTGGTCTAAGTTTATTCTTTCAGATGATTCGAAACTATTAAATTAACCTGAGCCATAGACAAGGGCTTAACAAAATAACTTATGACAAAAGGATACTTTTCAATCCGCCTAGTATCCTCCGGATTCATGGAAGTGCTAAGTAATATAATCTTTAATGAACCTTGAAAATTAAACTCAGCACTGTCTAAGTGTTCTAAAACCTCAAGACCATCTAAAACGGGCATTTTCAAATCTAGTATTACTAAGTCGGGTAAGAGCGAATGGTCGGGATGTTCTAAAATAGCGAGGGCCTCTTTTCCGTTTCGTGCAACTACAATCTCTAAATCACTAGAACACTTTCTAAAGAAATAGCTATTCATCACATTGATAGCCTCGCTATCGTCCACTAATAAAACCTTCTTAGTCAAAATACACTTGCATTAAATTGATAATACCTTCTTTATTCATAGGCTTTTTAATTTGCTCCACTACTCCAATAGGTTTATACTTCTTACTCTTCTCCAAATCATCTTCGTCTAAAAAGTCACTTAAAATAAATACAACTATTTGCTGATTATTGGTTATCTCTTTTGACAGTTTTGCATATTCATCCAAGAACATAAAACCGTCCATTTGAGGCATCGCTATGTCTAATAATATTAAATCAGGTTTAGGTAAACGGCCTTCTGTATCTTTCCCTCTTAAAAACTCAAGTGCTGCTTCAGCATTACTTTTAACAACAATGTGCTCTGCTATTCCCATCTCTTTTAATAATACTCTATTGTACTGGTTTGATGAATTACTGTCATCAATTAAAAGAATAGTTTCTAATTTTTTTCATATGTATTATTGGCTTTCCTAAAATACGATTTTAAACGTCGTACCAACTCCGATAGTACTTTCAACACTTATCTTACCTCCGATGTTTTCAATCATTTTAGATGAGAGGTACAATCCTATGCCACTGCCTTCAACATGGTCGTGCAGTCGATGAAACATTTTAAAAAGCTTTCCCTTACTTTTCTCCATATCTATTCCTAAGCCGTTATCCGTAACTAGAATCTCTGTTTTAGATTTATTTTTTGAAATAGATATATCAATACTTACATTTTGATTGTGTTTGCGATATTTTACTGCATTTTCAATTAAGTTTAATAAAACAGTTTCTAAATACAATTTATTTGTCTCTACTTTTAACTCACCGTCCATCCGAATTGTAAATCGTTCTATATGCTTGTCATAGTTCTGCAGGATATTGTCTTTTAGCCTCTTTAACAGTTTAAAAATATCTACAGTAGTAAAATTCTTTCCGTGCCCTATTTTCAATCTAGCAATACTAATGATACTTTCAATTTTTGATTCCGCATTCTCAATAGAATCTCTAATCCAGAGCAATGATTTACCGACTGTGAGATTAGAATTTCCTACTTCGTTTTCAATAATTTCTACATGGCCTTTTATTGCAGCTAAAGGGGATCTTAAATCATGTGTAGCGATGTATGTGAACTCTTCTAATTCGGCATTTACCGAATTCAGGTCAGCATTTAACTTTTTAATCGTTTCTTGTCGCTCTAAAACTTCATCAAATGCAATTTTATCTCTTGTAATGTCTTGAAAAACACCAAATAGCTTTGTAACTTTTCCATCCTCCTCATACGGCTTGCCGGTTGCTCTTACCCATCTATGTTTTTTTGTAGCTGTCAAAATTCCCAACTTAACATCCCAGCGTTTCTTTTCGGCTATTGCTTGCTGAATTACTTCTTTAATGATCGGTTTAGACTCTTCATCGTAAAAATTTATTGCTCCTTCTAAAGTGGGAACATAATCTTCAGCAACTTCATGAATCTCTTTTGTTTTTTGCGACCAAAAAACAGTACATTTCCCTAAGTCGACCACCCAATGACCTAAATTTGCTAAATCTTGCGCTTGCAAAAGCAAATCCTCTCCTTTATTTAATTCAAACTCTTTCTCTTTTTGTTCGGAAATATCAGAAGCTACTAATATGACTCCTTTGATCTCTTTATTCTCACCCAATAAGGGTTTTGCATCGAAACTATAATATTTCCCTTCTCCCGTTTTTCTATTTTTTATATAAGCTTGCATTCCCAGCACAACTTCTCCTCGCATCGATCGTCCAGCAGGCATTTCTCCTTGCTTAATCTGAGTTTTACCATCAACGTGAAATGTTTCAAATTTTTCATACAAATCTCCTAACCCACTAATTTTAGACTTCACATCCCCTATCATGATCTTAGCACTGTCATTTATCAATAAAAATTTATTCTCTTTGTTCAAAGCAATTACACCTTGTGGTATAGCAGATAATATAGTGTGAAGCAATCTATATTTTGTCGCTACTTCTTCGTTAAACTCCTCCTGTTTTATAAGCTGTCGTTGAAGCTCCATGTGGTGCATAATTTGACGAGATAATGCTGCAAGAGATTTCTTTTGAGAATTCGATAGTTTCTTTGGTTTTGTATCAATAACACATAAAGTTCCCAGAGAAAACCCTTCGGAATTAACAAGAGGTATTCCTGCATAAAACTTAAAACCTAGATCATTTATAACCAATGGATTGTCAAAAAAACGATCATCTTCAGATGCACTTTGAATCTCAAAAATTTCCTGTTGATTGTTAATTGCATGTCCACAAAAGGAAATATCTCTACTTGTTTCGTTTACTTCCAAACCTACCTTTGATTTAAACCACTGCCGGTCTGTATCAATTAAAGAGACCAATGCAATTGGAGTGTCACAAATTTGTGATGCAAGAAAAGTTAGATCATCGTATGCATCACTGGGTAGTGTATCTAAAATTTGATATTCTTTAAGTGAGTTAAGCCGTTCCTTTTCATTAATAGGGATAGGAGGAGAAGTCATGTAAATACTAATTTAATGCGAATTTTAAAAGTATGCTAAAATAACTTCAAAAAGATACAAAAAAAGACAGTTGCAACTTTTGAAACTGTCTTTTACTCTATTTATGCTATTTTTTGCGTTTCCTGTCAGTTCGCAGAGTACTCCTTTTATCCTTTCAAAGCACTCTCCAAGAATAACAACTCCTAATTGATAAAATATTGCACTTCCGATAAAAACTACCTTTGCTCGTTGTGGTAAAGAATTCACTCTCGTCCCTATTGAAATTTAGAAACTTCTGAATCCTCTTTGTGATCGTCTGTAAAAAATGCCTTAGTCACAATGATAAACTTGTCTTATTCCTCTGAACGTAACTTCACCTTGAGATAAAATAGCATTAAATGGTCGTTACCCTGTTGATTGCGTAGCCAAACACTTTGTCTTTTAATGACAAATGATCCGCAAACAACAAGTTGGAAATGTCGATTACCAAAGTTCACATTTAAATTTCTTCTTCGGTTGTTTGTATTCCAATTGTTATTTCTATCACCTTCATTCGCAAGTTTAGGTTGGCTTACAGTTTTTTGTTTTTGGAAGTTTATTGCATTTAATTTCTCAATTTCTATTCATACTTGCATCTCTTTGAGCTGCCGCAAGCAGGCTTGCTGCAATAATCAATAACGCTAAAAAAAAAAGGAATTTCTCTCTTTTAGACCTTTCCCTTCCGCAGTTTCTAGATTTAAAATAAAAGTTACCTCGATTAATTCAAAAGCAGTTACAGCGTTTATCAGAACGATAAATCAGCACATTAATTTATAGATACATCCTAATTTAACATTCATTTAAGCCTAAGGAATAGATACTTCAAATGCCACGAACTACAGAAATATTAATTGTATAAACTTGGAATAAGAACTTACGAACCGAGATTACTTATCCTTCTTCTTTAATCGCCTCGTTTTTTTTAAACTCTCATGAATAATCCACTCCAATTGCCCGTTAGTACTTCTAAACTCGTCAGCGGCCCATTTTTCAACAGCTTTCATTAATTCTTCATCTAATCGAAGTGCAAATGCTTTTTTCTTAGCCATTGGCTACCTGCTTTTTTCCATTAATACTGAAACTAAACTGCTTTCGCTCGCCATCGAGACTGCTCGCCATCCTTCTAATGCCATAGAATTTGATCGTTCTTCAAAAGTCTTTCTCTTTTCAAACATTCCTTTTGTTAGTAATTTATATTGTATCATATTCTAATGATTTAAAGTCCCTGTATTTATAACTGGAGTAGCATCTTTATCTGCACAAAGAACTGTCAACAAGTTACTTACCATAGCTGCTTTTTTATCTTCGTCCAGTTGTACAATGTTTCTTTTACTCAGTTGATTAATTGCTTCCTCTACCATCCAAACAGCACCCTCAACAATTTTCATTCTCGCCGCTACAATTGCAGTTGCTTGTTGTCTTCTTAACATCGCACTTGCAATTTCTTGTGCATATGCTAAATATCCAATTCTTGCTTCTAATACTTCAATACCGGCAATGTGTAATCTCTCCCCTACCTCTCTTTCCAAATTTTCGTTCACTTCCTCCATTCCACTTCGAAGCGTTATTTCGGATTCGTTGTCATCAAAATTATCGTATGCATACATGTTTGCTAATTTTCGAACTGCCGCATCTGTCTGCACTCTCACAAAGTTTTCGTAAATATCTACCTCAAAAGCAGCTTTGTATGTATCCTTAACTCTCCAAACTAAAATAACTGAGATGTTAATCGGATTTCCCAATTTATCATTTACTTTTAAGCGTTCGCTGTCAAAATTTCTTGCTCTTAATGAAATTCGTTTTCGAACAAAGAATGGATTCACCCAATAAAAGCCATGTTCTTTTACTGTTCCCTTATACTCCCCAAAAAGGGTCATGACTCTAGAACCATTTGGATAAACAAAAAAGAAACCTGGAGCCATGAAGATGGCCAACACAAATGCTATAATAAATATTGGTGATTTAAATAATACTATTCCACCAATTCCCATAATTATAAATAATGCTAAAAAGGTTAACATAGTATAGCCTGATGAAGGCTTCATTTCTTTTTCATTTGTCATGGTTTACTTATTTTTAGTGATACTATTATAATATCACAATAATACCAATAAATCGAAATGACAAGTTAATAAATTGGATGAACGGTAAATTAAATTTAAGAATGTGGACTTCGACTATCGCTCAGTCTGACAAAAGAAGTCTTCGACTATTGCTCAGTCTGACAAAGATGGACTTCGACTATCGCTCAGTTTGACAAAATAGCATGTGGAATATGAAAATAATATTTACACCTATTATTTTCCAAATGGAAGAATAAAATTGAACAAAGTTGCTCAATTTTGAAAAAAAGCAAGATGACAGACATTCAACTTACAGATTACAGACATTCAATAGAAATTCCTATTCGGTTTATGGACATTGACGCTTTACAGCATGTAAACAACGCTCGGTATTTAAACTTTTTAGAAGAATCTAGAATTGCTTATTCTCAAGAATTGCTGGATGTTTTTAACTCTATTCAAGAGTTAAATGTATTGGTTGCTCGAGTAGAAATAGATTTTTTGCGCCCTATTCTGTTTGGTGAAAAAGTACAAGTGTACACGAGAGTTTCAAAATTGGGAAATAAAAGTTTCACTTTCGACTCTATTATTACTACATCTACTAAAAAAGGCGAATTTCATGCGGCCAAGGCAATTCAAACTCTTGTCGCCTTCGACCCGAAAACGCATAAAACCACAGCAATTGCCTCAGAGTTAAGAGAAAGACTAATAGAATTAGAGCCAGATTTAATACAGAAGTAAGGAATTTGGAAAGTTCATTTTTCTGTTATACATTTAACTAATCGAAAACTATTTAAAATATCGTTATCTAACCTATCAGGAGTTGGAATTACTCACTGAAGACTTCATTGAATTCCTGTATTTAAAAGGGATAAACAAATTTGAATGGAAATTATTACTTGATTATTCTTCTGCAGAAGCGCTAAATATTTTAGGAAACTACAGTGAAATGACCTTTGAAAAGGTGATGAGAACAGTTAATTTCTTAGAGTACAGAACAACAAATACCTTAGAATTAATCAACTGTACTGATCGTAAAATCATCTCCATTTTCCTTGAACTTCCTTTGAAAAGCAACCTCAATTTTTTGAAAATAGATTCTGTTGACAAGCTACAAGCAACTACTAGTATCTCCTCCAAGCAAATCAGCAAGAGATATTTTTATTCTAGAGAAAAAGACATATTTAATTTAATTGAATCCGGTTACAAAGTTGTGGATAAAAAAATGTTTGGTTATTTGGACATTACGAGAAAATCTCAGTTAAATTAGTTCGCATCTAACTTCCTTAACTGCTCCAACAAGTCCCTATCGACTTTAATTCCAAAACCATTTAATAGCTTTGGAACCTCTGAACTGAGAGCCTCGTTTTGAAAATAATGATCTCGTAAAAAGTGAACAAACTTCAACACTTGAAAAGCATTAAACCATTGAAAAAATCGTTTCTCAAATCGTTCTTTTGAAACCGATTGCCTTCTAATTTCTGCTAGTTTACTTTCCCAAACCTTGCTACTCAAAAAATTCAATAAATAAGGGTGTACTTCAATGTCGTTCTCAAATCGATGAGCAACGTTAGCAAAACAAGCTTTTAGTATTTCAAAGCTTTCAAACGCATAGCTTTTTTCAATTTCCCGTTTATTGTCAATCATTTCTTGAATTGCTCTGCCAGTTCCAAACGGGACCCTGTGGGAAAACCTTGGTGATGGGATTACCGTTGTAGACTGTAACTCTGATAAACTTCCTACGTCTATGAATTTTTGAAGAAAATAGAAATCTTCCCCTGCCTTTCGACGATTCATTCCTCCTTGCTCACAATATGCATTCACTCTCACTGCCATTGAAGAACCGATGGTGTGAAAGGCATAAGGTAAGTTGGCATACGCTATTCCGTTCTTGTAATATCTAAGGTGCAGTTCATAGTAGTATATGCCACGATACACTTCAGGAGCGAACTCTTCCCCATTAGTGGGGTGCTCAAAATGTATGGAACAAGCACTAGTTTTAGTATTCTGTTTAAAATGCTTTTCGATTTCAACTAAATAATCAGTTTCACATTTTGAGTCTGCATCGAAGCAAACTATGACCCCATCTTCATTTCCTACACTTTCGAACCTCCGAACAGCCTCGTCCATGCCAATTTTTCTAGCTAAACCAACTCCTGCATGCTTCTTTGGCAATTCGTTCTCTTCAATACAAAATAGTTGAAACTTTGGATTTTTTAGTTTCGAATACCAATCTTGTAATTGTATACTAGCTGTTTTATTTTTATTTATAACGCCAGAAACCGAGTTTTCTGGAGCGTTAAAGATTACGATTACTTCAACTGCACATTCAACTGCAATGCAATTCTGAAGACTTGTAACACTAGTAATTAGCTCCTCTTCATCATGAACAGGAATAACAACAATAAGACCAAGCTCAACTTCTACCTGCTTTTGAATTAGTTTACCCCGAAAAGAATTTTTACTTAAATACTGTTGAAGTTTTGACATCAATAATTATTACTTTACCGACTACAAAGGAAGGTTTTCTAAAACTTTTAAGCCTTGAGATTGTTTTATTTATTATTATGAAGAATACGTGGATGAAAACGACGCTAAAGCTAGCGGCAGTATACAATGTAGTTTGGGGAGCTTGGGTTGTGTTAGTACCACATCATTTCTTCGAAATTACAGGAATGGAAGCTATGATTCACCCTACTATTTGGCAAGGTATGGGTATGATTGTTGGAGTTTACGGGCTTGGATATTGGTTTGCAAGCTATGATCCTATTCGCCATTGGCCAATTATTTTGGTCGGTTTTTTAGGTAAAATATTTGGTCCTTTAGGCTTTATAATGAATTACTTTTTTCTACAAAGCGTCCCTTTTGAATTTAGTTACACCTTATACACGAATGACTTAATTTGGTGGATACCTTTTTTCTTAATTCTAAAAGCCGTTCATGATACTACCAACTGGAAACTCACTGCCTAAAAAAATAGGATTCTACGCTCTTTTTTTCGCCTATTTCTCAGGCGGAATTAATCATTTCATGCAACCTGAAATTTATTGGCCTTTAATGCCACCCTACCTAATATATATAAAAGAGTTAAACCTTTTAAGTGGTCTGGCTGAAGTTTTATTGTCGCTTGGTTTGCTATTTCAAGTAACCAGAAAATGGACGGTTTACGGCATAATTTTAATGTTAATTGCCTTCTTACCTGCCCATATTTATTTTATTGAAATGGGCAGTTGTATTTCTAAGTCCATGTGTTTTGATCCTTGGGTGGCTTGGGTAAGATTAATAGTCATACATCCGATGTTAATTTATTGGGCTTTTGTTTACCGAAATTACTCTGTTCAATGACACTTGAAATTGCAAGAGTAATAATAGATTTCGGGGCTGTGGTGCTAATTTGGATGGTACAGCTTGTCATTTACCCTAGTTTCGTCTATTATGCGGACAAAGACTTACTAAAATGGCACATTCCTTACACTCAAAGGGTAACGTTTATTGTCGCTCCCATTATGTTTTCACAAACAGGAATAATAGCGTATCAAACTTTCACTGAGTTTAATTACCTGAACCTATTATCAGCGGTTATTTGCGGCTCACTTTGGTTGCTCACCTTTTTTGAAGCTGTGCCACTGCACCATAAAATTGACATGAATCAAGAGGTACAAGCTACCAGTCAAAACCTTATTCGTATAAATAAAAAAAGAACGGCCTTGTGGACCATTCTTTTCATCGTTTCTCTTACTCAACTAATTCTTTAAGGATACAGTCTTTTAGTATTCCATTTTGAAGGTGTTCCTTCGTAAATAATTCTGTCGTGTAATCTGCTTGGTCTCCCTTGCCAAAATTCGAAATAACTTGGAACCAATTCATATCCACCCCAAAAGTCTGGTCTGGGAACATCTTGTCCTTCAAACTTTATTTCAAATTCTTCCAGTTGATCTTCCAGCTTTTCTCTAGACTCTAACTCGTTGCTTTGCGCAGAAGCCCATGCACCAAGTTGACTCTTTCGAGGTCTCGTTGCGAAATAAGCATCCGATAATTTCCCATCTAATTTTTTAACCGCTACCGTCATTCGAATTTGACGGTCCATATCGGGCCAAAAAATGTTTACAGCTGCTTTTGCGTTTGCTGCTAAGGCAGCTGCTTTGCTACTTCCATAATTGGTATAGAAGTGAATTCCTATGTCTGAAATATCTCTGATTAGAACAACTCTTGCATCAGGCTGATTATTTACTGCTGTAGAAAGTACAAATGCATTTGCATCTTTTATTTTCATTTTTACAGCATCTTCTAACCATACTTTCAATAAGTCGAAAGGATTTTTAGGAACATCTTTTGCGTCTAATGTTCCGAAATCGAAATCCCTTCTCAAATCTCTCATGTCTTTTCTAATTTCTTCCATTCTTTACTTTAATTTTATTCGAGAAACACTTGTTTTATGCGAATAGTTTTAGCGTAAAAGTTTTCTCTTTAGTCAAAAATAAGGTTGCTAAAATAGGCGCCTCTGTGCACCGTATATTTCACATTAGAGCTACTGCCTTAGTTCAAGAAGCCTCTTTTATTTAATAGCTAAATCCTCACTTCTAGTAACCCATAAATTCTCACTGTACTTGTTCCAAGTTACTTTAGAAAGGTCTACCGTTTCATCGTACAGTGGTTTTGAAACTTTACCATTTAAACTTACCCAACTTTTAGCATAAATCCCTACGTATTCTTCATCCTTAATTGCTAAATCATTTTTCAAATGTTGCACAAAATACCACAACATATCCGGCCGAGTAGCTATGGAGCGTTGTTGTTTACCAGTTAAGTAGTCTTTTAAATTAACAAAGCGTTTTTCTCCGTTTTGCTTTTTTAAATACAACTGCACTTCTCCACTTTTGGAGCGCAGCATCATTCGCCAAGAGAGGCGGTGACCTTCTTCTGTCCATGTAACGTTTCCATCAAAATAACGGTTTCGCATAGGCAATAGAAACATTACAACCATAAATACAACAAAAGCAATTGTTTTTGGCATTTGGAAAGTCGGTCTGTTTACTTGAATTTCCCTATTGAAAAACGGTTTATTTCCAAAGAATAATTTCCGGATTACCTCAGGTTCAAAATAAAACAAACCGAATGCAATTCCCATAAATGGAAAAATTCCAACTTGAAAAACAGCTGAGTTAAATCCATGAAATAAGACCGAACCAAAAAAAGCGTACTTTCTTGTTTTCTTCCAAAGTAGTGCAGGGCCAATTAATAAATCGAATATAATTCCGCCCCAAGCAACAAAACCCTGAAACCATGCTTTTGCCAGTAAAGGACCAACAAGCCAATAGTCTGATTTTTGAGTAAACCAAATTCGAATTGGCAATCCTTCTATCCAGTCTGGATACATTTTTGCCACCGAAGAATAAAAATAGACAATGAGCACCAAACCTTTAACACTCCAAAGGTGCCACTGAAAGCAATGATTTTGCAGCAACTCGGGATTCAATTTAGAATCTAACGATTTAGCTCGATGAGCGGGAAGTAGACAAAACAACCACGTGAGCAGCACCATTAAGTAATAATGATTGTTGTAACTTGTTTTTTGCATGAAATAAACACCAGACCACATGAACGCATAGCCGACCATGGCCAGACGGTATTTAAACCCTAGCATTACCATTATACCAATAACACCCATCAGTAAAAAGTAATAAATCATTCCATCGCCAGGTAAAGGGTGTAGGAAATCGAAATCAAAAAATGGGAAGTTCATTTTTGGCTCAATGAAAGCTCTTCGGACCCATCCTGTAAGAATTGCTCCCCAAGCCTCGCAAACTAATATAAAGCCAAAAATCATTCTAAAAAGCACCAATTGACTGTTGTCTACTGGTTGAAATAGAAAGTTTCGCAGGTGATTCATTAAAAGAAAATAGTGCTATTCTTTGCCATTTTTCTTAAAATAGGACTACAACGGTAGCGCTCTTCGCGGTATTCGTCAAATAACTCATCCATAACCGTAACGCAACATTGGATTCCCTTTTCATCTGCCCACGCCAGTAAACCTTTTGGGTAATTAACCCCATTTTGCATGGCTAAATCTATGTCTTTTGCGGTAGCAATGTTTACATGTAATGTATCTGCAGCCTCATTAATTAGCATTGCAACAATTCTACTTACAATGTATTCACCTAACAAAGGATCTTTTGTTGGTTCTATATTTTCTGCGCCTTCCGCATACTTGTAGAAACCCCTTCCCGATTTACGCCCAAGGTATCCTGCTTCTGATAATCGTTTTTGAGTAAAGGATGGTTTGTACCTGCCATCGTAGTAAAATGCCTTAAATACTGTTTCGGTTACTACATAATTCACATCGTGCCCAATAAAGTCCATCAACTGAAAAGGTCCCATTCTAAAACCTCCAATTTCTTTCATTGCCCAATCAATTGTTGCAAAATCTGCGGTGCCTTCTTCCAGCATCTTTATCGCTTCGCTATAAAAAGGTCGGGCCACTTTATTTACGATAAAACCAGGAGTATCTTTTACAGTAACCGTTGTCTTACCCCAACTATCAATTGTTGCTTTTGCCTGATCTAAAATCGTCGCTTCCGTTTGAACCGCCGGTATAATTTCAACCAGCTTCATTAACGGAGCAGGATTAAAAAAATGCACTCCAACAAAGCGTTCAGGTTTTTGCAAACAAGCAGCTAGTGAAGTAATAGACAGGGAAGATGTGTTAGACGCGATGATACAATCCTCAGAAACAATCGCTTCTAAAGCAGTAAATACTTTGTGTTTAATCTCTAAATTTTCTACAATTGCTTCAATAACAAAGTCGGCTCCCTGCATTAGATTCAACTCAGATGAATACGTAATTCGGTCTTGGATAGCCTGAGACTGCTGTTCTGTAACTCGCCCTTTTTCAATTAAACGAGCCATTACTTTAGCCAATGCCAATTTACTCTTTGCTAAAGCATCAGCGCTTAAATCGTACACTACTACATCACAATTTGCAGTTGATGCTACTTGAGCAATTCCGCTCCCCATCGTTCCACAACCTATTACACCTACTTTCATAATCCAATTTATTTAGTAGAGCGAAAGTAAGTTGAAAGCAATCACAATTCAAGGTTTTAATACAAAAAAATACACTATAACTATTAAATTAGTTTTATAACTATAAATTTAGTTATATTTACAGCATGCAAGAATTAACAAAAGCGGAAGAGCAGGTAATGCAAGTACTTTGGAGTAAGGAAAAAGCATTTGTAAAAGAACTAGTTGCTGAAATGGCAGAACCAAAACCTGCTTACAATACCGTTTCAACCATTATTAGAATATTGGAACGCAAAGAATTTGTTGGGTTTACTGCATTCGGAAAAACACATCAGTACTTTCCTTTAGTAAGTAAGGAAGATTATAAAACGCTCATCTCAAAAAGATTGGTGAGCAAGTACTTTGAAGGATCGTTTGAAAATTTAGTTTCATTTTTTGCAAAGAAAGAAGAGATTGACTTGAATGAATTGGATGAAATTATTAAGAATCTAAAAAAATAAATTATGCACAGTATTGTCAGCTATTTTATTGAGGCAAACATTTATGTGGTGTCGTTATACTTTATTTATAAAGTAATTCTTCAATCGTCTACAAATTTCAAAGTAGGCCGCCCATTTTTATTGTCAGGCATTTTATTGTCCCTTTTATTACCGCTACTTTCTTTTTCTGAAATGGTTGTAACTTCAAGTCAATTGGATTTCTCAGCGGTAATGGCTGAGATAGCAATCTCATCAGATAAAACTACCCTAAGTTATTAATTTAATTGACCTTTTTGGGGAGCTACTTTATATCTTTCAGGATCAATCCTATTTCTTTTAAAATTATGCTTGCAGCTGAGGAAACTATTCCTTGTAAAATCTAACGCTACTTTCAACGGAGCCTATTATGAATTACCCAATAGCAATGCAGCTTACAGTTTTATGGGATGGATTTTTATAGGATCAGACTATTCTGAAACTGAAAAGCTAACTGTTTTGAAGCATGAGAAAGCGCACGTTAACAGAAAACACAGTTTAGACATTCTACTTTGTCATGCGCTACAGATTGCTTTCTGGACAAACCCTCTGGTTTATAAATTCAAGAATATCTTTCAATAAATACATGAATACCAAGCCAATGAGTTGAGTTGGTAAGAACAAGAAAGCTATTTACAACTTTTGGTTCATCAAAACTTTAATCGCTTCCCTCACATTACCAATCAATTTAAATCATCACACCTAAAACTTAGAATTATGAGGCTTAAAAATCAGATTACAACAAAAGTGTCACCGGCTAAAATTGGATTAACCGTTGCGCTTTTCGCCACAGTATTATTTGTGAATCAAAACCTAAAAGCAGGTTCATCGAAAGTATCAGTAAACCAAGAACAACAAACAGAGTTTGACGAAACCGCTGAATTTCCAGGCGGACACGAAGCAATGTTGGAGTTTATTGGTAGGAATCTCATTTATCCAAAATCAATGAAAGACCAAAAAATAAAAGGGAAAGTTTTTTTACAATTCAAAGTCTTACAAGATGGCAGCCTTACAGATTTTAACGCGGTAAGATCCCCTCATGAAGACTTTACCATAGCTGCCATTCGAGCAGCAAAAAAAATGCCC
>CAJJAT010000028.1 GCA_905182175.1 Flavobacteriales bacterium UBA1494
CACTTGGATAAACGGAAAGGTCAGTTTATTCCCCTTATATCCAGATGCTTTGTTTTATCCAAATATAAGTTAATATAGTATTCAAAACCATAGATTTCATTCATTTATCCGTTTTTAAGCGACTATAAATGACTATAAACGTTTGTTGTCGGATAAACTGACATAAGATTTGAGCCTGTGTTTCTTTTCTAGAAATTAGTACTGCAAATAAACCGCCCCACTCATAAGTTGGAACTGGGCGGTAGTAAAATGTTTTAGCATCTTCATCTTCATCTAAGATAGGTTTTAAACCAATAAATAGATTTTTTTCGAGTAAATCGTATCCCTACATTTACTAAGAACAGCTCCTTTGTCTCTTTTTCTTATACTTCTATGCCTCCGCTATTGTATTCTAATCGGCTCATTGCTGAGCGAATCTTTTGATTGTGCGAGGAATCATTCTCTCCCTCAAATTCTTTTCGAATACTTTCAATGTTTAATTCTTTAAACTTTGTGTTCATGTACTTTCTTTCTCCGGTTGTTTCTTCAAAATCTGCTTTTGAAGAATACAATAGAATGTACGCTTTCAATTTTTATCGAGTCTGCTGATTGTTAAATTATTTTGTAGTAGCAAGGTAATTATTAAATTCCGTTGGTACTATTTCTTTGCAAATTTTGCTGCTAGCTAAGCTATAGGTATGTAAGCAAAAGCTAGATCTGCAAAAGCAAACCAAGAAGCAGAAGGCAACCTAATTACCATAGCAATTCCACTTAGCATAACAGGAAGGCAATTATGTACATAAAATTGCTTTGTTCTTTACTGCTATAACGCCCGCTACAATTGCTCTGGCCACGGTGCCGAACGAATGAGTTAAAAACACTACTAAATAAGTTAATAGTGTAAATTTTACTGTGTTTGCTTGTAAACTAGGCATATCTTCTGGATTTATTCCTTCTGGCAAAGGAATAACTGTGCTGTTTAATTTGATAAGGAACAGAGTAACAATGCAACCAATCACTAATCCGATAACTACAGCTCCAATATTTCTTAAAATTTTGATGGGGGTTAGTTCGGGGACTTAAAGGTAAAATAGTTGTGTTAATTGGCAAATTAACCTACAATATCTTCTTGTATTTCAAGCATGGGAGTCTCAATTTCGACTTCCATTTTCATGCGCTTGTTTAGTACGTAAATACAAACCGCCGCTATTACTATCGAAGCGGTAACAATCACATACATGTTGGTAGATCCGCCATACATTTCATGCAAATCTTCATCTATAGCCATAGAATCTGGATCGAGAAACATAAAAATAGAGGCGGTAAAATTATTTGCAAAATGAATAATGATGCAATAAATTAAACTCTTTGTTCTAGAATACACCCAACCGGCAAATGTTCCAATAATCATGGCGGTAACAAACTGCCAAGGATTTAAATGAACGAGGCCAAATAATGCTGCACTTATTAAAATTGCAGTCCAGGTAGATTTTTTTTTGAGCAAACCGTCGAGCATTATCCCTCTAAAAATGAACTCTTCAAAGAAGGGTGCCATTATAGCAATTGAAATTAATCCATAACCGTCATTCAGTTGCTCCGCCAAGTCACGAAATATTTTTTGAAACATCTCCGGCATCGGGATGCTATATCCTATTGGGCCGGTAACTCCCCATTGCAAAGCAACAGTTGCAACTACGAGTATTAAGACTACTCCAATGTCTTTAGGCTTTAGCAGATACGTTACCGTTCCTTCTTCTTTCTTTTTTAAAGAATGAAGGAGGTACAACGGAGCGGCCATTGCTAAAACATAATACACCAAGAACGAAGGACTAATGCCCATCAGGTCGTTTAACCAATGCTGAACGGGGTAAAAAAGAATCATTCCACTAAAAATTAGACCGACGATACCAAAACTTTGCAGTGTATTCTTAGGATATGCTCTTAAATTCATGAACTAAAAATAAAGAAATCTTCCAGCTTATTTGAGGCTTTTTGAGAAACGGGCCAAGGGGATGAACTATGCACTATATTGATGGTTTTATGGTAGCATAAAGCGAGCAATTCCACTACTTTTACCGCATGAGGTTCTTCGACGAAAAAACAGCAATTGATTTAGAATTTGACCAAATTAGAAGCTGGTTGGCAAACTTCTGTGTGACTGAAACTGTAGCAGATAGATTATCGAAACTTCAAACGTACAGAGATCCAAAAGAGGTGGAATATCGTTTGAACTTAGTTCATGAACTGCAGTTGATTCGCAACAGAGGAGTTCGTTTTCCTAGAATGGAATTTGAAGAATTGACTCGAGAGATTCAAATGTTAAACATTACCGCTTCAGTATTAGAGTTGGATGGCATTGTGAAAATTTTGGATGCCTCTAGATTTGTGAATGAGTTGTTTCTGTTTTTTAAAGAACATCGTACCGAATATTTTGCACTTAAGACCTTGCTAGAAGGCGCACATTATACCAAGGACATCGAAAACGAAATTGATAAGATTTTAGATAAGCGGTTAAATGTAAAAGACAACGCTTCTACAGAATTACAGCACATTCGACAAAGCATTGTCACTAGAAAAAAGCAAATCAACAAAAATTTTGATAGGGCTTTAAAAACTGCGCGTGGCAAAGGCTATATAGACGATATTAGTGAAAATGTAATTGATAATCGGCGAGTTATGACGGTTATTTCAACGTTCAAGCGGCAGATAGAAGGCAGTATTTTGGGCTCTTCAAAAACAGGGTCTTTAACGTATGTTGAACCAAGGGTAAACCAAGCTTTAAACTTTGAGTTGGATCAGCTTATTGACGATGAACGAAAAGAGATTCGAAGAATTTTAGCAGAATTGACAAACTTTATGCGGTCTTATGTTGATTTAATTTCAAGTTATCAACAGATATTATGCTCATTTGATGAGGTGAACGCAAAAGTAAAGTTGGCTCAAAAAATTAATGGTGTTCGTCCACAAATCAATCACAAAGACCAAGACTCAGATCTTATCGAAGCTTTTCACCCGATTTTAATGGTGAAAAATGAAGCGGTGAAATTAAAAACAATTCCACAGAGTTTTGCACTGAAGAATGGGAGCCGCCTGCTGGTTATTTCTGGTCCTAATGCCGGAGGAAAATCCATTACCTTAAAAACAATGGGCTTGTTGCAGATTATGTTCCAATCTGGTTTATTGGTCCCGGTTTCTACTAAAAGTAAAATGGGCTTTTTTGATTACATTCTTTCTGATATCGGAGACAATCAATCGATAGAAAATCAGTTGAGTACCTATAGTTATAGGTTGCAACGAATGAATTTTTTCTTGGGAAAAACTTCGTCAAAAACACTGTTGTTGCTGGATGAATTTGGAACAGGTTCTGATCCTGAACTAGGTGGTGCTCTGGCAGAGGTATTCTTTGAAACCATCTACGAGAAAGGCTGCTTTGGTGTTATAACCACACACTATTCGAATATAAAACTAAAGGCTGCACAATTACCGGAAGCTATAAACGCTAACATGATTTTTAATCGGAATACCTTGGTGCCCGAATATCAGTTGGCAGTAGGACAACCTGGTTCTTCTTTTACTTTTGAAGTAGCACAAATGAATGGTATTCCGCATGATATGCTGAAACGCGCAAAGGCTAAAGTCGACGGTCAAAAAATTAAATTGGATGAATTAATATCTGATTTGCAACGTGATAAATCTATTCTGCAGAAACTTAAGAAAGAAAGTTACCAAGCCAACCAAGAAATGCAGGCGAGTAAGGATGAGTTTGAGGAAAAAAGTTCGCATTACGAGGAGCGTTTAAAAACGCAACAACAGCTAATTGAAAAGAACAACAGGTTCTTGAATCATGGCAAGAAAATGAGCCAGTTTATTCAGAATTATCCTTCCAAGTCAAACCCGAAACAATCCGAGCATCTAAAAGAGTTGAAGAAGTACATTACCATTGAAAAATCTAAAATTGAGATGACGTTGCGGAAATCGCAAGAGGCAGAAAAGCTGAAACAAGCGGCTGAAAACCAAAAAGGAAACAAACAGAAGAGAGTCAGGTTAAAGCCAATTCACACGGAAAAGCCGCTGTTAGTGGGTTCTAGAGTTAAAATTGTAAACACCAAGCAGGCCGGCGATGTTTTGAGTGTTGATGCCAAAGAAGCAACGATTGCTTTTGGGAACCTAAAGGCAAAAGTGAAGCTAGAAAAATTGATTGTGATTTAAGCTTTCGTACCTTTCTTTTTTTTGTATAAAAAAGTTGCCTGGAATGCAAACCTCCACATTCTCCTTTGTTTTAATGTGCACAAAGAAAAATCCAATATCCCTTACTTTTCCTTTTATTTCTGAATCTTTCTCTACCATAGAAAATGGTATCACTAATTTTAAAAACGCAGTTAAAAAAAAATTAAGGTAGAGGTTATATTTTATAGAATCGAACATTGCTCGAAAAATTCCACTCTTAAAATAGGAGATAAGCTAGTTAAAAATAGAACAATATTGGATTGGTAAACTTTCCAAATCACGAGTAAAATGGCAATAATTATAAGTAAAAGAAGAACGTTTAGAATTATTTTGACTACTCTAATTCTTAGATTCTAGGACTTAAATTTTTCCGTTGCATTTTTAATGGTAACACTCGAAATTAAATTGATGCGGATAAAACAACCAAAACTAGCGTTGACGCTACAATTTTGAATTTACTTCTGACATTTGTTTTCAAACTTAGAAATGATTCGGTCCGGAGATAAGCTAGAAATCGTCTCCACCGCCCGAGCTACCTCTATTTTCCCCGCCTCTTTTCTTCTTTTGATTGATGCGGTAACTGAAGGTTAATAAAAATTGTCTAGCTCTCCACTGAAAATCCGTTTCATTGTAAATGGTTTCCGTATCGGTTATAGACCTTCTTCTGCGGGAATTAAAAACATCTCTAACACTGGCAACCAATGTTCCTTTGCCTTCTAAAATATCTTTCCCCGCAGACAAGTCAAGGGAGTATACAGATTTACTTCGGCCTTGGGTCGTTTGCTGTGGAGCTCTGTATCTAAAGTTTGCTTGAGCATCAACTCCTTTAATAATTTCAGCCTTTAAGTTAGCCCGTCCACTCATCGTAAATGCTTCATTTTCTAAAACTATACCCTCGTATTCACCCTCTCGTTTTTCTCTAAAAAAGTTGGCATTTGCGTTTAAACTCACTTTTTTGGAGAAACGATAGCTTCCATTTATTTCTAAACCAATATTGTTTTCTTTGGAAAGGTTGACCGGAAGTCGCACGGTAGTTCCATCTGGATTTGCTTGTACAATTCGGTCAATTACGTTGGTTCGGTAACGGTAGTATACACTGGAAAAGATAGAACCCTTCTCAAAGTAGCGCAAATAACCAAATTCATAAGAATCGGTGTATTCAGGAACCAAAGCCGGATTTCCTTGCCAAAAGTTTCGATTGTTGCTAAATGTTTGAAATGGTAGTAGATATCTATAGTTTGGTCGGTTTATTCTTCGGCTATAGCTTAGTTGTAACTGCTTTTCTAAACTGAACTTATACGTGAAAAATGCAGAAGGAAACCAATTAAAATAATCCTGCTTGACTACTTCATCTGTTAATTTTAAATCAGATTTAATGTCAGATATCTCTGCTCTAATACCCAATTGGTAAGAGAACTTTTCTATCTCGTTTCCAAATTGCAGGTAACCCGCGTAGATGTTTTCAGTAAATTCAAAATCATTGTTAAAACGAGCGTCAAGAGAAAAGGGACCGCCATTTAAATTTTCTTGAACGGAGAAGACATTTTCAATTGTTCTTAATGTTGAGCGCAGACCACCTTCAATTACTCTGTCATTTTTTAATGGATGCACATAATCCGACTGAATTAAAATAGTTCTATTGGCTTCTACATTTGAGGTGATCTGATTTACTAAATTTCCTGAGGGTTGGAAGCTTTCGTCAATATCAGATTCCTCCAAATCATCACTTTCGCTCCATTGAAAGTCAGTAGACCATTTTCTGTCTTTTTGGTTAAAGGTTTTGGTGTAATTGAAAGAGGCTTCGACGTTTTGGCCAGTTTCATCTTCTCTATCAATTCGAGTAGATTTTTCAATTAACTCTTTTTGTGGATTTAAATCTCTGTAAGCTAATGTTGCCGTGTTTTCTTGATCCGAAATATTAAACAAACCCGAAACAGTGATGGTATTGTATTTATTCAGGAAAATGTCTGTGCCTAACCTCACATTTTGTCCAAAACTTTGTCTTTGACGTTTACTTTCTGTTTCCAGAATAGAGAGCACTGTATCATTTGCTTTAAATTCTTGATAGCTGGAACCTTCTCCAGGTGAATCTCGGTAGGAAATACCATAGGAGGTAAACAGATTAACTTTATCTGTCCTATAGTTAAGATTAAAAGCTAAACGGTAATTATCAGGATAGCCAGCCACCATTTCAAAACCTCCATTTATTCCTTTTCGTCTGTTCTTTTTTAGTACAATGTTGATTATTCCTACTTCACCTTCAGCGTCGTAGCGTGCAGATGGATTGGTGATTACTTCAACACGTTCAATCATACTTCCTTGAAATTGGCGCAATGCGTCCGCAGTGCTTGTCCCCGTAATAGTAGAGGGTTTTCCATTAATAAGCACGCGTACATTTTCTGATCCTCGTAGACTAATGTTTCCATCTACATCAACTTGAACAGACGGAATATTATCTAAAATCTCAGCTGCATTAGATCCTGCATTTGCCAAGTCCTGTTCTATGTTAAATACTCGCTTGTCTAGTTTTAACTCCATTTGACTGCGGTCAGCCACTACTTCTACTTCATCAATCTGTTGGGTTGCACTTTTAAGTGAAATGGTACCCAAACTAAAGTCTTCATTTTTAACTAAAATATTCTCTTTCCTCTGTGTTTCGAAGGATAAGAAACTAAATTTAAAAATGTATCGACCCGGGCGGACATCAATTGAGAAAGCTCCTTTATCATTGCTCGCTGTTCCCCCAACTAAGCTTGTATCTCGTTGCCTATAGACCGCAACATTCGCAAATGGAATGGCAGCCTTACTTTCGTTAAGTACTATCCCAGAAACAGAAGATTTTGTACCACCTTTTCCCGCCCCTCGCCTTGGCTGACCAATTACATTTCCGATGGTAAGAGTAAGTAGTAGAATTAAAAACGAATACTGCTGCATATAGATAGCTTGATGAGCAAAATTAATTGTTTAGACGAGATCCGAAGTTATATTCCTTCGAACATGGTGAACAATAACAAAGAATCTTGAAATGGGTTCAAACTTTAGAGTTGCCCTATTTTTTAACACCTTCCTTTTGTGATAAGGTTAAACTGAATGAACGACATTGAGTTTACCGCGCAGACATGAGTAATTTATCTTATTGAATTAAATTAATGTAACCTTCCATGGCCTTTTCTTCGTTTCTCCATGTTTTTACTTTTACTTTATAAACGTAAACGTCGTTATTTTGAATTTCTCCTCTGTAAGTTCCGTCCCATCCAACCGCAATATCATTTGTTTCAAAAACAATTTCTCCAAATCTGTTGAATATTTGAAACACTACAAGTTCCTTTATTCCCCATCCTTTTAAATAAATAACATCATTTGTGCCGTCATTGTTAGGACTGAAGGTGGTGGGTATTTTAACGAACGTTTCTGGATGTATGTCTATGTTAAAATCTACATCGTACGTGAAGCAACCTAAAATATCGCTTAAGATCAGATTATAGCTTATTTTTTCAAGTGGTTGTATTCTTGGTGGCGAACAATCCAAACAGCTTAATCCATCTGTTTCTGTCCAAGTAAAGTTATAAAGGCCGGCATCAACGTAAACAGGAAGGTCTATTACATCACCAATGACGATAGTCGTATCAAAATCAGTTAAATTTAAATCATTGATTACCAAAATAGAGGCTGAATCGATCTTAAAGCAGCCATTTATGTTGTTAACTGTTATGAAATATTTTGTACTTGTAAAGGGTTGAGAAGTAATGCTTGCAAGAGTTGTGTCTGAAGTACTAACTTTTGGGAAGCTAGTCCAGCTGTAAGACCACAGGGCATTGGTGCTGTCAATTTGGATAGTCGCAAGCTCTCCTTCGCATATGGTGTCTCCAATTATAGAATATTTAGGGCTAGAAAAAAGTATGATATCCTTTATTAAGGTATCAGTGCATCCTAAAGCATTGTTTTTTACGCTGAGTTGTATGGGGTATGTGCCCGAAGAGTCAAAACTAATAATGCCTGGTTCTTCCTGTGTTGAAGAAGTTCCATTTCCAAAATCCCAACTCCAACTGTCTGCATTTACAGACAAGTTAGACAGAGGGTAAGGGGCCAGGCAAATTGCGGTATCAATTCCATTGTTTCTTTGAAATAGAGCCCGTACTTCGTGAATATCTATAATTGTATCTCTAGTAATTGCGCAAGAACCGTCTGAGTTTGACAAAATAAGTTTGGCTACTGTTTGACCCGAATTTGGGACAAAGTTATATTGGTGATTAATGGGGCTTACATTTTCTAGTGAAGTTCCATCGCCAAAGTCCCACATATATTTTTCAACATCTGCGGTATCCTTTAAGGTAAATAGAACGGATTCTGATCTGCAAATCGGGCTCCCCTCTAAGTTGGTAAAGAAATTTCCTTCAGGTCCCTTTACTATAATAGACCTGGTATAAGTGCTGGCGCAATTGTACGGTGGTGGAACAGTCACAGTTTGTTGTACAGTATACGTTCCATTTGAAATGAAAACTGTCCCTGGATTTTTGAAACTAGAAGTTCTTCCATTATCAAAATCCCATTGATATTGCAGGTTCCCCAAATAGGAACTATATGTAGTGTCAGTGAAAAGTATATTTTCATTAGGGCAAATGTATTTTAAGGTGTCAGATGTAGTAGTAAACCCAGCATCAGGATAATCTAAAACAGATATATTTACTGTTGTTTGATTTTGACATCCGGTAGCTATTTCTTCAACATCTAATTCAACTAAGAAATCTCCTTCCGTTGTAAATGTGTTAGACGGGTTTTGAATCTTATTTGAATCTCCATCTTTAAAATCCCAATTAAAAGTTAAACTAGAACCTCTTAGTGTATAATCTGTTGCTGAAAAGTTAACCGTTGTGCCAAGGCAAATAGTTGAATCATCAACCGTAACTATACTCAAAGGCTGGTACATAGTAATGTTTTTTCTTAGGGTGCTTGTGCAACCCAATATATCTGTTACAGTTAAAAATGGCACTAAGTTACGAGCGAAGCTAGTGTAGGTATTGCTTGTGTTTGTATCTGAGGAAGTTGTTAAATCTCCAAAATCCCAAAACCAAGAAACTAAGGTTGTATCACCTGAACTGCTGTCTGTAAAATTAACTAGAGTTGGATTGCAGATGAGAGCATCACTTATTCCAAAGTTTGTTTGAACTCCATATACCTGTACATTTTGAGAAGCAGTATCCTTACAGCCATTTATATCAGTAGCAATGAGCTGAACATCTGTGGAACCTGTCGTTTTAAACTGAACAATTTCATTTGAGAATGCTGTGGTTACTGGTCTCATTAATGAATCGGTGAATAGCCAACGATAACCGTTGTAGCAATTTTCAAATGCTCCGGTGGTAGAGTCTGCGCTTAAGTTCACATCTACATCCACACAAAGTAATGTATCTAAGCTAATTTTAGCTTGTAGGTTTCTAATGTTAATTTGCACGGTGTCGAAGGTTGCAGCGCAGCCAGAGCTAACATCTTCTGCCCTAAGTATAACAGAATAATCTCCCGTTGCAGCGTAAGTGTGATTTGGATAATTTGTGTTGTCAATTACTCCGTCACCAAACTTCCACTGTGTGGCGTTAGAATTTAGACTGCTGTCTCTGTACTGCACTAAAAAGTCTTGATCGCAATCTTTTAGATAATCAATTTTTGCAACAGCCCCTTGCACTGTAATGTAATTTTGTCTTGTAAACGAAGTATAACAGCCGTTAAAGCCAACCGTCATGGTAACACTTTGGGGGCCTACTTCATTGTTGTACACCCAAGAAGTGTTTGCTTGTTGAAAGCAATTAAAAAGTCGATCACTTTCTGAAGAGTAATTCCAAGCATCAATACTATCCTTAATTGGGGAATTCGTTTGGTCAGAAAAATTTACTGTGTCTCCTAAGCAAACGGTTAGGTTATCGGCCGTAAAATTGGGAGTGATTTGCTCCCCAACTTTGATTTTAGTTTGGTAAGAAGTGTCTGTGCAACCTGAACTGTTGGTTACCACTAAAAACGCCAGAAATTCTCCTGTTGTGCTGTAAGTATAGCTTGCCGGAGAATTATTAACAGCATTCGAAGAGTTCCCGTCTCCATAAAACCACTCCCAGTTTGTTAGCACATCTTTTGTATTGACTGTGCTAGAATCCGAGAAAACAACAGTTAAAGGAACGCAACCTTTGGTTACCGACGGCATCATTAAAGCATTTGGCGAATGCACTGTGTCCGTTTTAACAAGAGAATCTCTGCAACCAAATGCGTTCATTACAACTAGCTTCGTTGTGAAAAAATCCTGAATGTTTCTATCGTAAATATTCGTTCTTGGATTTTGGTAAGAAACTAAGGTGTTCTGCGTAATTGAAGTTGAGTCATTGCCGTGAGTCCACAGATAAGATACAGCCTGATTAGAATTAGAGCTGAAGTTAACTGCCGAAGGGTAAGCGCATGTATAGGTCGGAGACGATGTAAAATCTGCGACAATTTCATCAACGAAGATATTGATGGTAGTATCGGTGGTGCACGTTCCAGTTCTCAGTTGCAACGAAATAGTTTTCATTCCTCCTGTATTATAAATTATCACTGGATGAACCCCTTCTGCAAAATCTAGCACTGTTGCATCGGGCCCAAAGTTCCAGGTTGGCGTTCCTGTTGAATTATTAAATATAGTGTCAGCAAGGTTCAGGCAGATGGTATCTGGGAAAACCAAATCTACAGTTGGAGATCCAACAGAAATAGTTTTAGAGGTTGAATTTGCGCAATTATTTGTATCGGTCGCAACGAGCGCTACCACGTAATTTTGATCAATCGTATAGGTTTGATTTGGAGGGTTGGTTGCAGTAGATGTTTGTGTGTTGCCGAGATCCCATTTATAAGTTAGGTTTCCGAAATTTGAACTAGAGGTGTTGTTGAACGAAATATTTAATGGGCTTATACATGCAACCGGAGGATCAGGATTTGTAGTGAAACCTACAGTTGGAGGTGTTGAAGCAGAAATAAAGTTATCGTATTGCTTGGTCACATTACAAGACGGTGATGAAGTGTTTAATTCGAGCGAAACAAAAAAGTTGCCACTTGCATTAAAAACATGTGTAGTAGAACTTCCTATAGCCGATCCTCCGTCTCCAAAAACCCACGAATAGCTGTTTACCTGAACTGAGGGTGGCAAAACAGTAGCATCTGTGAACCGAATGCTTATTGGAGCGCAGCCAGAGCTTGCATCGGAAGTAAATATTGGAACAGGTTTGGCTTCTACATTGATAGTAACGGTCCCAACAATTGGCCCATTCTGAGTAGTTCTAAACTCTACTACATAGGTATTAGGAGTCAAAAAAGTGTTTGATGGATTGGGAAGACTTGATGTTGCACCATCATTAAAATTCCAAAAGTAGGTGCTCGAACTTGGAGAAGTAAAAGCAACTGTTAACGGTGCGCAACCATTCGTTACGGAAGCAGTTTGGCCCGCTGCGTTGTGGGCGAAGAAAAACACCAGAAATAGAGTAAAAATGTGCTTCATAAAGAAAGGGTACATTTTGGTTAAGCTGAATATAATAACAAGCTAATTTAATATTTTATAAATTGAATTAGAAGATTTTACACACTTTTAAATTTTTTTTCGATAAGTCATATTTTTTTTTATAAAAAGGGTACATTCGTAATTGGTTATATTTTAATGAGACTAAGAGGATGATAAAAAGCTATTTAATTGCTTGTATTTTATTTTTAAGTACTGTTTTCTCTAGTTCAGCAGAAAACTCACCATTGCCATGCCTCAATAAGAAGTTTTCTATCGTGGTTCACGTCGTAAAAGATATTGCAGGAAACACAAATGTTTTAGAAAGCGATATACTTTTAGCAATTGATACGTTAAACAGTCATTTTACTAAAATATGCGTCTCATTTGAAGTGTGTGAATTTAGAATGGTAGAAAATTTTCAATATGATGAGCTGAAATTTGATGAAGAAACGGATGAATTGATAGTTAAAAACTCCATAAAAAATAGAATAAATATGTACTTCATTACTGCAGATGAAGAGTCTCCGAATGTTTGTGGAAAGGCAACATTGGGAGGAATAGCAACAGGAGGAAATATTTACATACTCAAAAGATGTATTGGACCGGGCGATTTTACGATCCCACACGAAATGGGCCATTTTTTTGGATTATCACACACCTTCGAAGAACCGGCATCTCAAATTGTAGACGGAACAAACTGCGAAATTACAGGGGATAGTATCTGTGATACTCCCGCTGACCCATATATAGATGGAGAAAATATAGCAAATTATGTAAGTAACTGTCGGTTCACTTCTGAAAAGAAAGATGGCAACGGAGATTTTTACGATCCTGATGTCTCTAATATTATGTCGTATTATCCTTGTAAATGTGACTTTACAAATGAGCAGTACATTAAAATGGTGAATACCTATTTATCTTCAAATCCTAAGAACTGGTGATGAAGAAGTGGGGAATACTTATGTTCGTTTTTGTTGCGTTTTTACAGTGCTCTTTAGAAGCTCAAGAAACTCACCTATCTCAATTTTACACCAATCAGCAGAATTTGAACCCTGCGCTAATTGGAGATCATAACGGGTTGTACAGAGTAGCTAGTAACTATAGAAATCAATGGAGGCAAATAGGGAAGGCGCCAATTGTTACTTCAATGATTTCATTTGATCATAAATTCTATTTGTATTCTGATGAGATTTCAGCAGGTCTGTTAGTGGTAAACGATCAATTTTCAACTTTTGGATTGAATACCTCAAAAATATACTTAACAGGTTCATACAGTAAGAATATTGCAGGACATAATTTAAGAGCTGGACTGCAGTTTGGAGCCGTTCTTAAGAGTTTTAATTTGGAGGGGCAGAGCTTTCCTAACCAGTGGGTATACGGAGTTGGAGAGTTTGATACTAATCTCGACAACATGGAAAATGACCTTCAAGCTTCTCAAAACTTTATAGATTTTAACATGGGTGTTGCATGGTCTAAATCTTTCGTAAAATTTAAAGCTAAGATGGGCCTTTCTGTTATGCACCTAAATACACCTGCAGATAGCTACTATCAAAATGATGATGCAAGTCTTGGATTAACCCCCATTATTCATGGGGAGATTCTATATCGAATAAATTCAGCTTACCTAATCGAACCAAAATTTTCTTACATGAGAGCTTCAAAAGCTCAAAACGGACTGGTTGGAGCAAACGTCTATAAGGAAATTAAAAATGATTTAGTTTCAAAATTACAGGTCGGGGTTTTATATAGAAGTGGGTTTGGTAGAAATCATGATGCGATTATACCCATTGCAGGGCTTACCTTCAAGAAGTTTGATATTGGGATGAGTTATGATTTCAACATTGGAGCTTTAAGCGAATTTTCAAGTAACAAGGGAACGTATGAAATTTCAATAGTATACACTGCTCCTGCTTTTCTACCTAAAAAAATGGCAATCCCTTGCGATAGATATTAATGTATGATTCGAAAATTAAATACTCTTTTGGTTAACGTTTTTATTGTAGCAGCTCTTCAACTACCTGCCCATGCACTTTTTGGGCAATACAATCCTTCCGATTTTGAAAACCAATCGCTAAGAGAAGTTAGAAGTACTGCAAAAAATGCATTTAGACTTGGAGATACTTACACTGCTTTAGCATATTTCGAGGAATGGTCTAATCGCTCTTCAGATGATTTAAGATTACTTGAGAAAACGGCAGATTTATATCGAATTACAAGAGATTACAAAAAAGCTGAAGAGTGGTACTTAAAGTTATTAGAGCGCGACGCCAGCAGTTTTCCGATGAGTTACTTTTACTTGGGAGAAGTGCAAATGGGGTTGGAAAAGTACACTGAGGCAAAAAAGAATTACTTAGAATTTAAAACATTTAGCAGGGAGATAAATGACCAGCAATTTAGGAAATTGTTAAAGTATAAGATACCTAGTTGTGAGTATGCCATTCGGTTAAAAGATTCTACAAACAAGTCGCTTAGTGCCCATTTAGGAAATACAATTAATTTTCCGCACATTGAGTTTTCTCCGATTTCTTTAAACCATAAGACAATGATTTATGGTTCGTTTAGAGAGAAAAATCTGAATTTATATGAAACTGCTAAAACAGATAGTGTAAGACTACCAGTTCGGAAATTATATGTAGCAGCAAAAGAAGGAGATGAATGGGTCGCTAAAGGAGAGCTAGAAGGGCCCTTTAATCAACAAGCAAAAAATATTGGGAACGCTGTAATTTCTGCTGATGGGAATAGAATGTATTTTACCTATTGTGAAAAGAATTGGCAGAACAGGATGATTTGCAACTTATTCTTATCCGAAAAAGAAGAAGAAAATTGGTCAGAACCAATTAAGTTAAACGACGAAATTAATTTACCCAACTTTACTACCACTCAGCCAGCTATTGGAAGAGCATCTAAGTCAAATCAAGAGGTGCTTTATTTTGTTTCCGATAGACCGGGAGGAAAAGGAGGGTTAGATGTATGGTACACAGAATTCCACAAGAGAAGAAATAAGTTTAAATCTCCAAGAAATGCGGGCTCAAAAATAAACAGTGTGGGCACAGAATGCACGCCATTCTACGATATCTCATCGCACAAGCTTTATTTTAGTTCCGACGGACAGATTGGTTTAGGAGGCTTAGATGTTTATTCTGCGGATGGAGAAAAGAGCAAATGGGAAGAGCCTAAAAATATGGAAGCGACCATTAATTCCTCGGCAGATGATCTAGATTTTACGTTGCACCAGAGCAAAAAAGGCGGCTTTGTGGTATCTAACCGAAAGGGAGGAGCGGCATTACTAAGTGAAACTTGCTGCGATGATATTTATGAATTTGTCTTTTCTGAGTATGTAAGCATTGCCTTGCAAGCGAATGTAATGGGGAAAGAGGATTGCTTAAAAAACTATAAAGTGAATGTTTTTATAAAAGAGAAGGATTCAGAAGACAAGTACTTGGCGCAAAGTTACACCGTGGACACTTGTGGGTTTAAGATTAACCTAGATGAAGGAAAGGAATACAGTGTTGAAATTGAGAAAGACGGGTATTTTACTTCAGTAAATAAGTTCGATACCAAAACAGTTAAAGAATCAAAAGTGTATTCTTCCAATATTTTGGTAGAAGAAATTCCAAGTAAACCAATTCAGTTGACCGATATTTTGTACGAATTTAATAGTCCAGAAGTAACAACTGAAGCAAAGGCGGCCATAGATTCTACGCTGTACAGAATTCTGGTTGAAAATCCCCAAATAAAGATTAGAATAGTTTCTCATACAGACAGCAAAGGAACAGAAGCATACAATTTAAGCCTATCAGAAAAAAGGGCAACAAGCGTAATTAAATACCTTATATCAAAGGGTGTAAGGAAAGATCGCTTAGAAGCAAAAGGATATGGAGAGTCGAAACCAATCGCTGAAAATACCAAAGCCGATGGGTCAGACAATCCGGAGGGGCGTAAACTAAATAGGAGAACAGAATTAGAAATTATTGGACAACTCAGTCAAGACGAATTAGACGAAGGCAACGAAGATTAATTTAATTAATTCTAGGGTTTTCCGATTTTCTAGGGTCTTGCTTTAATAAGATGCAAAGGCGCTCAAATAGCAAGGGTTGATCGATAGCAAAACGATCCGTTTGCTCGAAGAACGCCTCAACGGATACAGCAAAAAACTCCATTAGATTTGTAGCAGCATACTTTCTAAAAATTGATTCTCCACCTTCTCTCATTTGATTCATCTCTTGCTTTGCCGCCAATAAGTAGCGCATAAAGTCGCGGTGACGGTAGATTTTTCGAAAGCGCATCCGCTCTCTGTTGTCCAGTATTAAGGCATGGGAAAATTCGTGAATGGATAAGTTCAGTGCATCATCGGGAATCAAAAACCCTTTTTTAACAACTGACCAAACTAAATTTATTCTTGCTGTTTGGGGGTTGGTGTCTCCGTGATAAGGAATTCCAATGCTTTCGTAAACGTACGACTTGTGTGCAATGTAGATACTCTGGAAATGTATTAAACTGTAACGAGCTAACCCAAATGTAATTTGAATAAAACCACTAGCAACCATGACTTTAATCTCAAAATTTAACATGATTTCTTTCGAGGAATGAAAGTTAATTTGTTTTAAAAAATACAACGTTCGCAGCACGAATATGCGCTGCATGTTTTCGTTTAACCTTTGGTAATAACCGCCAAACTCCATTAAAATTAAATGGCACGCTTTCTTTTTAGATTTTGGGTAACGAATGTTATGAATAAACTCGAACATAGAAGGCTAAAGTACACAGGAATAGCAAAATTTGTCTGCATGTAATTAGAAGATAATGATTGTATTCATTATCTTTATAAATGAATTATATCCCCAACAGTATGACAAGAATAGTACCTTTAATATTCCTTTTAATATACTCGTTGCTAACGAATGGCCAAAACCATAGTATTGATTTTGACGGAACGAATGATCGAATTCTGGTAAACAACAGCACCGGCTTAAATCCGGGAGCTACAAGTGCCATTACGTTAGAAGCATGGATTTATGCAGATGCTTGGCGTGCAAATGCCTGGCAGGGAACAATAGTTTCAAAAGATCAGACAGGAGCGTTAGGTTATGTATTGAGATGTGGAAACAATGGATCTCTAAGCTTTACAGTTGGAAATGGCAACGGAAATTGGACCGAAGTGTTAAGCGCGCCTGTCATGCAAATAAATAAATGGCACCATGTTGCTGCAGTTATGGATAACGGTATGTTAAGACTGTATATAGACGGAAATCAAGTGTCAACTTTGGCTTCAGGACCAATGTTAAATTCGACGAGGCCTGTTTATATTGGTGAGAGTGCAGGATTTTTTGGTAGAGTGTTCGACGGTAAAATTGATGAGGTAAGAGTTTGGAATACGGTCAGAAGTGCTTCGGACATTGCAAGTAACATGATGGTCGATTTACCTTCAACCACTCCAAATCTCATGGCATATTTTAAAATTGATTCGCTTTCCGGAAATACCGTTTTTAATGAAATAGGGACAACTTCAAACGGCACACTTCAAAATTTTACAGGGGTTGTAAGTTTGACAGGAGGGTACGTCGTAACATCTACAGATTTAACTACTTCATCAATTCAAGCACCGGATTTAATTACCGCATTCAGCAATTATAGTAAAATAAAAGTGGCTTTCACAAATACAGGGAATGATACCATTTCGACATTTAGTGTAGGTTATTTGTTGAACGCAGGTGTTCCGGTAACAGAAACAGTTAACCAAACTTTATTTCCTGGTGATGCCTATGTTCATACTTTTTCTCAACTTCTATCGAAGCGAGACTCTGCATTTAGTTTACAGGCATTTGCAAGTACAAGCGGAGACCTAAATGCATTGAATGATTCAGTAACTGTTTTGTACCCAATGCCAAATTCGAATGGTTCAATAGAAATTCCCATTTTTACAAATAAACAGCACAACTTTGGCGCTGCAGGTCAAAACCATTTTAAAGGAGTAGTGCTACCAGATGATAATTTGAATTATGGTACAATTACACTAGAAATAAGTGTCGCCTGCCCAAGTTCCGGTTGTGACCCTTGGGATCAACCAGCAAAAATTTCCATCAGTAAAAATGGGCAATTGCACGAAATTGCGAGGTACATAACACCTTATGGAAAGGGCTGTGGTCCTTGGGTTGTTGATGTAACAGATTTTAAAACCTTACTTAGAGGTTATACCGAATTTGCATCATACATTCAAGTTTGGGGCGCATCTGGGTGGTTGTTGAATGCTAAATTGATTTACGATAGAACTCCAGCAGCCAATCCATATCAAAAGTTAACACCACTTTGGGCAAGCGATAATTGGGTGTATGGAGATCCTGCCGTATCTTATGACTTGCCTGCAAGAGCAATAACAGTGGACAGCAATACCAATTATGTTGGCATGAGAATGACCATTACCGGTCACGGGCAAGGAAATACAAACAATGCAGCGGAGTTTTCTCAATTTACACACCAGGTTGCAGTAAATGGATCCAACATAAACTCCCACATTTTATGGAACTCAAACTGCAATACAAACACTTGCTCCAACCAATTTGGAACGTGGCAATTTGCAAGAGCAGGCTGGTGCCCTGGAGAAGCAGTTGACCCATATCATGTGAACATGACTTCCAACGTTAGTGCAAGTAACAATTTAACTGTGGACTATGTCTTGCAGCCATACACTAACAATTTAAGAACAGGTTATAATGGTAGTAATCATACTCAACCGCATTACAAGGTTCACTCTTATTTGGTGGAGAAATCAGATCAGTACATTGATTCTACAGTATTTAATGATTTAGCAGCAACGGCAATTACATCGCCAACTAGTTCGAATTTCGCAGTTGCCTCACCCATAAAAGTAATGCTAAAAAATTATGGATCGTCGCTTATGTCAAATCCTCAAGCAACTTTATCTATTAACGGAAATCAGGTAGCTGTCGAAACAATTTCATCTAGCATATTACCAGGCGATAGTTTGGAGTACACCTTTACAACACCATTTACTTTCAACATTAATTTGGTTTACACCATGGTTATTTCAATAAATACTGCGAATGACGAAGCTTCGAGTAACGATGTTGTTTTGGCTATTGTTGATAGAGCAGTTGGCCTAACAGAAGAAAGTTTAGGATATGATTTGAATTTATTTCCCAATCCCACAAATGGAGGATTTACAATGGAAGGAAAGAACTTGGTAGGAAATGCGAACGTTTCAATTTATTCAATTTCAGGTCAATTGGTCGTTCAGATGAGTGAAACTGCTTCGGGCAAGATCTTAATCCAAGAACACTTGAAGTCGGGCGTTTACTTTATAGAGCTTGAATTGAATGGAGAAAGAACAAGGAAAAGAGTAATTGTACTATAGTAAAAAAGAAAAGCCTCAACGAGGTATTATTCTCATTGAGGCTTTTTTAGTTGAATTGACCTTTGTTTTTAGCGAAACACTATTTTAAAAGTCAAGGTTATTTATCTTCTAGGTTTAGAACTTCGTTGAGGTTTATTTCCTCCACCAGAATTTGGCTTTCGGTTTCCACCTCCGCCGCCTTGTCTTCGGCCGCCGCCACCGCCACCTTGCTTTGGTGGAGCTTCTTCAGGACTTGTGTCATGGTAAGGCTGGTCCTTAATTAAAGGAATATCCGTTCTAATGAGTTTTTGAATGGCTCTCAACCAACTTCTTTCTTCTGCAGAGCAAAACGAAATTGCTTCACCACTTGCTTTTGCCCTTCCTGTTCGACCAATTCGATGAACATACGTTTCAGGAATGTTTGGTAAATCGTAATTCACGACCAACTCTAATTCTGAAACATCAATGCCTCGAGCTGCAATATCAGTGGCAACTAAAACTTTAATTGAACCATCTTTAAATCCGTTTAAGGCTTTAACTCTTGCAGCTTGTGTTTTGTTACCGTGGATAGCGGCTGAATTTATTTCCTCCCTATCTAACAACTTAACAACCTTGTTTGCTCCGTGTTTTGTTCTTGAAAAAACAAGTACCGATTTAGCATTTCGTTCTTCAATGATGTCTACAAGGAGCTTTATTTTATCCTCATTACTTACCATGTAAAGAGACTGGCCCACTTTATCTGCAGTAGTTTGCTCTGGCTTGATTGTTACTTTTTCAGGGAAACCTAAAATTTGATTCGATAAATCGACAATTGGCTTCGCCATGGTTGCAGAAAAGAAAAGAGATTGTCTTTCCTTAGGCAGTTTGGCAATAATTTTTTTGATGTCGTGAATGAAGCCCATGTCTAACATTTGGTCGGCTTCGTCCAAAACAAAATACTCAATGTGGCTTAAAGAAATAAAACCTTGATTAATTAAATCTAATAATCGACCCGGTGTAGCCACCAGAATGTCAATTCCTTGTCTAAGTCTGTTAACCTGTGGGTTTTGATTTACTCCACCAAAAATTACAGTGCTTTTAATGCTGGTGTACTTGCCGTACTCTTTAATGTTCTCTTCAATTTGAAGTGCTAACTCTCTTGTTGGCGTTACAATCAGAGACTTTATTTGTCTTTTCTGACTCGTCTGTTTTGCTGTTGCTAAATGTTGTAAAATTGGAATGGTAAAAGCTGCTGTTTTTCCTGTTCCTGTTTGTGCGCATCCCAATAAATCCTTCTTTTTCAATAAAATCGGAATTGATTGCTCTTGAATTGGAGTTGGGGATGTATAGCCTTTTTCCGTAACCGCTTTTAATATCGGTTCGATAAGACCTAGATCTTTAAATGTCATAAAATGTTTTGTGTGATCGTTCCTTGAAAAATGTGTGGAACTTTAGAGATATAATAAAGTGCAAAAGTACGATGAATTTGTTTAAGTCGATACATTTCTGTTCGATAGACAATTAACTAATTTTTATGAAGATATTTTTTCGAGAAATAGGTAAATTTATCACATGATAAAATTAATATTTTCATTTCTTCTCGTAATTGCGATCACCTCTTGTAGGAAAGGAGATTATCAAGATGAAGAGTGCGACAATGCGCAGATAAATCTTTGCAATAATACCACAGATAAAATTTTTGTTTACGGTTGGGGAACAAATTACGTCGCAGATACCCTGTTTCCCGGGGAATGTGATTTGAAGGATATGGGGTATTTTAGCGTGAAGTATACTTGGAACGGGGATATAGCAGAAACCACTAAAAGTAATATTACTTTGTACAGTCCAGGTGGCACTGTTTCTTTAGGAGTTACTTCATGTTATTGGGAGTATAATCCTAGTAATTATCAAGATATCGCATTTTGTTATAACGGAGTTTTTGACCATGAAGATGATGAGCATGATACGGATTGTGGAGGCAAATGTAAGCCTTGCAACGAAGTGGTAATTCCGTGTAGCACTGCTTTAGAAGAAGATGTATTCACACTCGGGAACACTCGTCATTCTGTCTCATCTAGTTTCAATATAGGTAGCGTAGATAGCAAAGAATGGATACAATTTACATTGTACAACGGTGAAACTGTCAACTTCACTATGCCTAGAAATCAGACTCCTTTGCAAAGCAAGCGATTTATAATAGGAGACAAGTTTTGGGAAACTAGTGTTTGGTTCGCTGACCGTTCTGGTTTTATTAGATACGATGCACTTGATAGCCAGTCGGTTTATTACATGGTTGACTCCCTCGGCACAGAAAGCTTAAGGTTTTGTGATGTAGACTTTGAGCGAAACGGTCAAAGTCTAATAGGAAATGGTTTTCTAACGATAGATTAATGACATTCAATTAAAGCACTAAAAGTGCTTTTGCTCTTAATGTTTGAATTGGTTTCGAAAACCAAAATGGCTCAAAATCTTCGAATTTAGACTCAAAATCTTCCTTTAGCATCGCCACGGTGCATGCTTTTCTTTGATGCACAGCTACCTCGTTTAACTTCTTTAGAAGCCAATCCGCTTTTAGCTGTTCAAGTGTTATGGAAAAGCTGCTTGTTTTTAGCTCAAAATGAAGTGTCTTCTTTTTACCTTTATCAGAAGTTGAAGGGATATTTCCCATAAAAATCACCTTAGAATTGGGTTTAAGTTTCATGTTAAAATTAGGACTTAAACAGGTTTCAATAAAAGTAGATTTTACCGTGGTTGAAGGAATGTGGAAGTCGAACCAATCTTTAAGGGGCAACTCAAAACCAACACCGTGCATGTAATTGTACAGTGATTTTTTTAATCCCGCATTAAATTTTGAGTGATCGATATTGGTTTTATCTAAAAATTCAACGTCGTTATTGGCAAATTCAATTTTTTCCAGTTTTGGAGTAATTCCATACTCTTCTGGGTTTAACCCAATAGGACTATGCGCCGTAAGTGCAAATTGGTGCCAAAAACCTGATTGTATTATTCCCAATTCGAACAGTTGACGAACCATTTCTAAACTATCTGTGGTTTCTTGGGCCGTTTGTGTAGGGTAACCGTACATTAAGTAAGCATGAACCATTACTCCGGCTTCGGTTAAGTTTTGAGTGACTTGGGCCACTTGTTCAACAGTTGTGCCTTTATCGATAAGTTTTAATAGCCTATCGCTAGCAACTTCTAGTCCACCGGAAACTGCTATACAGCCTGAAGCTGCCAGTAGCTTACAAAGGTCTGTAGTAAAGCTTTTTTCAAACCTAATATTTGTCCACCACGTTACTGCTAAATTTCTTCGAATTATTTCCAATGCCAATTCTCGCATTAAAGCAGGTGGTGCGGCCTCATCAACAAAATGGAATCCATTTTCGTCGGTTGTGTCAATCATTTCCTGCATTCGATCAACTAGTAACTTTGCAGTAACTGGCTCGTACAATTTAATATAATCGAGAGATACATCACAAAAGGAACATTTTGCCCAATAGCAACCGTGGGCCATTGTAAGCTTGTTCCACCTCCCGTCCGTCCAAAGGGAATGCATTGGGTTTGCAATTTCAATTACAGAAATGTACTGCTCTAGTAATAAATCAGAATAATCTGGAGTGCCGACTTGAGCTTGGTTATAATCTGGGAGAAGCGAATCATTTTTATAGGTTACCTCACCATTTTGAAGCAAGAACGTTCTTTTAAAACGACTGGGTTTATCAGACCTTATGCTTTCGTGCAGCAGCTCTATCGGCAGCTCTCCGTCATCTAGTGTGATGAAATCGAAGTAATCAAAAACTCTCTTTTCTTTTAAACTGCGCAACTCGGTATTCGGAAATCCGCCACCCATAGCAGTTTTAATGGTTGGGTAGTTCTTTTTAATCCACTGGGCACATCGAAAGGCGGAATATAAATTTCCAGGAAAGGGAACAGAGAAGCAAACCAATTTTGGCTGTATGGTTGAAATTTGCTTTGCCAGTATGTTAAGTGTGATGAGATCAATGTACGTGGGGTCAGCTGTTAAAGATTGATGAATTGCTTCGAAAGAATTTGCACTCCTTCCAAGTTTTTCAGCATAGCGCGAGAATCCGAAATTCTCATCAACACAATCAACAATAAAATCTGAAATATCCTCTAAATATAAAGTAGCTAAATGTTTTGCCTGATCTTGAATTCCCATGTTACCAAAAGCCCATTCTAAATCCTCCAAAGTTTTAAAGCGAGAAGCTTGTGGTAGAAAGTTTAAACTGTTTATTTGACGAGCCAGGGTTTGATTCTTGCCTTGAAGAAATGCCACGACAGGTTCAATACTTTTGGTGTATTCTGCTTTAAGATGAAATATTCGCTGAGCGTTTGCGGTGGTAATCGTTTCATTTTCCTCGGCAAATTGAAACAATTGGGTTAATCCTTCGAAACTAAAAATGCTAAGAATTACTTCCATTCCTAAATCCATTTGAAAGGAAGAGATACTTTTGGTATTTAAGAATCCCTTTAAATAGGCCGTAGCGGGATAAGGCGTATTTAATTGAGTGAAGGGTGGGGTTAGAATTAAAATATCTTTCAAAAGAGCCTAGTAATTAATTCAAAAATACGGATTGATTCTCCTTATACATGCGTTCATCTTAATGTTTCATTGGATTAACGAGTTTCGAAGTTTGTTGTTTTTGTCAGAAAACCCTATCCTTACTAAATGGGAAAGGGAAGTAGGCTTGTAAATCACGTGATTGTCGCGGTAAGTATCTTTATTTGTTCAGTTGGCTGGGCTCAAGAGCCTGAAAATAAAACTGGAAAGAATACTGTATTTGAGCAAGATATGGTAACTGGTATAGTCGGAGATACGGTATTGAGAACTCATACTTTAACTATTGTTGATACCCTTGCAATTGGAAACAACATAACAGACACCGCGACAACGTTTATCGTGTTAAGACATGCAGAAAAACAAAGCACAGGGACCAACCCTACCTTAAGTGCGGCAGGAAAAATCAGAGCAAATAAGTTAAGAGATTTACTCGTAAATGTAAGTTTAGATGCGATATATTCAACGGATTATAATAGGACAAAACAAACTGTCCAGCCTACCGCCGCAGCAAAAATGTTAGCCGTTTCACTGTACAATCCTTCGAGTTTAAATCCACTTGTAGACCTTGTCTTGAATACGTTTCACGATGGGACAATTTTAGTTGTAGGTCATTCAAATACTACGCCTAGTTTCCTAAATGTGCTAACTGGAACCAAGTTCTATTCAAATATTCTGGAAAGCGAATATGACAACTTGTATATCGTTACCGTATTCCAAAAGGGAAGAGTAGAAGTAGTTCATTTTAGATATTAATTTGCGAATAAAGCAAGTATTGAAGAACATCTGCTGTACCATTTTTACAATCACGGCTTTTCATTTAACATCTTTTTGAGAAACCTGATTTTCAACTGTGCTGATTGAAGGAACATTATTCGGACTGCCAATTTCTTCAATGCTGCATGAACTCATTTCAGCGAATCCATAATTCATTATAGGTTGTGCTATTTCTGGTAGATAATCTTTATTCTTAAACTATTCTGTAAAGAAAATAGCCAAATGTTGTATAAAACGGTGTTGTATAATGTCGCACACAACCGCATACGCCAACTAGCTTATTCTACCCCTTAACTAAAAATCTGAAATGTCCTGTCAGAAGGAGTTTCTCAATTTTGTTTGTAACAACCTTTTCCTCGTATTTAAACCTAAAAATTTGATGCATTCATTGTGAGAATAATTAGTGAAGTTAAACGTGCACGTTTATAGAGGGATTTTCAAAGTAAAATATGAGAAGTTTTGAATGGCTCAAAAATCATCTCAATTTGATTTCAATTTTACTGTTTTTGTAATTCGCCAAAAGATCCAATTCCATATAAACGGTTAGCTCCCATTCCTCTTGTTTGCTTTCATTTATTGAGTGTTCTGTTTCTCTATCGTATTGTTTCTGATAGCGAGTTAACTCATTCATTTTCTTTTCGTAGAGTTTAGTTATTTCAGTTATCAATTTCTGACCACTGGATTTGAATTGGGACTCTAAAATTTCCTTTCTCAGCTTTCTAGCGTATACTTCAGAAATATGGAAATGCAACCGTTCATGTTTTAGTAAAACTTCACTCTCGGTGGTTTTAGTCCACGAAGAGTGGGGTTCAAAACTGTTTTTAATACTTAAGCTTAAAATTTCTCCATTTGAGCTAGCTTTGAATGAAATTTTTGTAGCGGTTAATGCTTTAAAAGAAGAAGATCTGTTGGGTTTACCTTTGTAATCTTGCCAAGTGAGTTCCTGTTTTTCGTCGTACTCAATTGGTTCTTTCCCTTTTGAAGTAGAAAAAGCTGTGAGGATACAAATGAAGATTAAAATAGCAAACTGTTTCATGAAGTTGTCTCTACAATTAACTCAGACAACTCTTTACCAACAATTGTTCCAATAGCCACACCCATGCCTCCTAAACGAACGCCACAATACACATTGTCCTCTAGTTGTTTTACAATTGGTGCCTTACCTTTTCCAACTCCCATCGTCCCTGCCCATTGATGCTCAATCGTAAATGCTGAATTTGGTAAAATGTGAGTTTCTAACAAAGAGCTTAGGTGATTTGTTATTTGATCAGAGGTGTTGAGTTCATCCGTTTCTTCAGTTTTAAAGTTCAAATTTCGCCCTCCACCAAACAGAATGCGATCACCAATATTTCTAAAATAATAATATCCTTTATCGAAATGGAAGGTGCCTTTAGGCTGAAGATTTGAAATAGGAGAAGTGACAATTACCTGCGCTCTAGCCGGGGTAACATCTTCGTTTGGTAGGAATTGTTTGGCTAAACCGTTTACACAAATCGCTAATTTTTTGAATCTTATTTTACCATAGTTCGTTGCCACCTCGATTTCTAAAACTTCAGTTACTTGAACTGAATTTAAAATTTCTACTCCAACCGACTTTGCTAAGCTTGTCAGCGATTTCATCATCTTTCCTGTATCAATTTGCCCCTCGGCTGCATTTGATATGGATTGCTGAAAACCGCTCATTCCGCTTTTCGAAATTAGCTGAGGTGCAGTTTGAAAAACTCGTGGAATGGAAGTGATATTTTCTAACGAGCGATTTAAATAGTCTAGTTTTTCTAAGGACTGAGAATACAATTGCTTTTCATTTGCTTGAAACAACTCATGAGAGCCAAGCTTTTTAAAATCGATGCCCTCATCATTAAGTAGTTGTCTTAAATATAGTAGTCCTTTCCATCGTTTTTCAACCGTTCTGAAAACCTCAATTTCTGAGCTATTTTCTATATCATCTAACAATTCCGAAGAACTGCCTATACAGGCAAACCCTGCATTTTTTGTACTCGCTCCTGAGGGTAAATAACCTCTTTCAAGTACCAATACTTTTTTGCGAGGTTGCTTTTTTTTTAAATGAATGGCCGTTGATAAGCCAACAATTCCCGAACCGATGATTAAATAATCGACGTTGTAAAGAAACGTTTCTTTTTCCCAAAAGGAAAGCTGTTCAAAAGGTAGCATGCTATAAAGATACCAAAATCAACTATTTTTTATAGTAAATGTTGATTTTTAATTTTTGTGTTGCAGTATTTAGAGTCGTAATCCACTTGGTATAATCATTTTCATTCGAGTTCACGAAAGCACTTTTTAACCTGTTAAATTTATTTCGTGAGAAGTAATACTCGAGATCTTCTGCGTTGAGCTTTAGGGTGGATAGAGCGTCTCTAGTTCTCGAAGCGCATTCGCAAATAGCATTTTCAATTTTAGGTATGTCAATGCTTGTTCGAAGTTCAATGTTATCAATATTGAACCTCTTGCGGTCTTGATGATTAAAAACTTATTTACCAACACTTTAAACCCTATCGTGAAAAGTACGCTGAGAAGCACAATTCCACCGATGATGTATAAAAATTGTTTCTTTTGACTAAATGTGACTTATGGGGTAGTTATTGTTGGAAATAGGCTTACTCATTCTGATTCGAAACTTTTTGCTCCTTCGAAGAAATGTTCAGAGACTGAGGTTGAAAGGATATTATTTTGGAGTTTTAAGCAAATAGATTTTCTTTTTTAGTTTTTAACTCATCGGAAGGGTTTAAGGCTTTGAATTAGTGAGAAATTATCAGTTTATGAGTGCTACTTGAGTTGTTTGTAATAATATTTATTAAATAGATACCAGGATCTATCCCCTTAATGTCAAATTTATTAATACTCCGGCTTTCAGCGTTGTAATTTTTTATTAGACTTCCATTCATCGAATAGAGTTGAATATTTGTTGTTTTCTTTGGGAGATTAATAATACTAAAGAAGTTTGAACTTGGGTTTGGATAGATCTTTATTTTACTTGAGATAATTTCTTTTTCATTTATAGAGGTAAGTGTTTGATGTAAAATAAAATGATAGTATGCTATTTGACTATTGTGTGAAAATGACATTTTTAAAGTGTCTCTGCCACAAAGATTCAAACCGTTTATCGTATCATGTATAACTACCGTACCGAAAAAATTAGTGTCAGTAAATAAGATTGTACCAGAAGAGCCACTACCTGTATTTTGGCTGTTTCGTCTAACTCTTAATTGACTCGGTAATCCGGGAAAAGGGACGCGCAACATAATTAAATAAGAAGTATGTTCATTGACGATATATGAACTTACGTAATCAGCCCAAGGATTGCCTGGTTGAAAACCATCAAATCGAGTCCAAGTATTGCCATAGTCTGTTGTTTTATCGATGTAAACAAATGCGCCGGCCAAACTATATGCTAGAAAACCAACCGAATCATTAATGAAAATTAATTCTTCAGCAGTTGGGTCATCAAAAGACATACTGAATCCAAATCTATTATGTACTTGAATTCCGTTTCGAAATATGGTAAATTGACTACCCGATGAACTACCACCACCTCCATAGTGAGAATTGACGAAAGTATAGTAAAAGTTAACAGAGTTGCCACAAACAGTAGTGTCGAAACCAAGAAATGTGGTTTGACAATTCGCTACTATCGCAATAAAAAAACTAATACATAACATTGCAGTTTTGGACATCTCTCAAATGTAATTAATTCTATTAATATTATATTACTTGGATTTTATAGGTTTCTCCTTACCAATCACCTGAATCAAAACCGCAAAACCAATTACCAAACCAGGCGCAATTAAGTTGTACCACAAATAGGCAAGGTTTATGTATTCGTATTTGTTGAGGGTGTACAAGACAATAATAATGGCTTGAGAAATTAACGCTGCAATAAAAACCGCATTCCCTTTTACTTTTTTGAAAAAGAACGCAACCAAAAATACTCCTAAAATTGTACCGTAAAATAAGGATCCCAATATGTTAACAGCTTCAATTAAATTGTCGAACAAGTCTGCCATTACCGCAAAAATAATCGCCAATATTCCAAACATGAACGTGAATAATTTTGAGCGAAGCAGGTAATGTTTCTCATCGCCGTCTTGCTTGATGTTGCGTTTGTAAATATCTATGGTGGTGGTGCTTGCCAAAGCATTTAATTCTGCTGAGGTGGAAGACATGGCGGCAGAAAAAATAACTGCCAACAATAATCCAATCAATCCTATAGGCAGAAAATTGGTAACAAAAGTGATGAATATATAATCATCGTCCTCTGTTGAAGCATTGGGGTCGGCTTTTAAAATCAAGGCTTTACTGTCTTTCATTAAAGCCTGTTCTTCTACATGATACGCCTGAATAGCACTTTTTAACTCTTGGTCTTCTGGATTCTCGTTGAATTCTAAAATCAAATCCTTCTTTGCATCAAAAACAATTTGCTGCTTTTCTTCTAAGGCCTCATATTGAATGGCATATTCCGACTGCTTTACCATTTCCACATTCTCAGCATTAAAGTGGAGTGGAGGCATTACAAACTGATAAAACAAAAACAATAATATCCCAACAAAAAGAATGAAAAATTGCATCGGTATTTTTAGCAAACCGTTAAACATTAGTCCTAACCGGCTCTCTCTGATTGAACTGCCTGAAAGATAACGCTGCACTTGCGATTGATCGGTTCCGAAATAACTCAATTGCAAGAAGAAACCACCTAAGATACCTGACCAAATGTTGTAACGACTACCCGGATCAAAGTTCCAATCAATTACTTCCATCTTATCCATTACCCCAGCTACTTGTATTCCTTCCGAAAAGGACATGGTATCGGTTAAATAGGAGATCAGGAAGCCTGCTGCTATGAACATGCCTAAGAAGATAACTCCCATTTGCTGTTTGTGCGTTTGACTCACGGCCTTTGTACCTCCGGAAACAGTATAAATAATAACCAACCCACCAATGAAGAAGATGGTGTAATTCAATTCAATTGAAAGTATTTGAGATAGAATTATGGCAGGGGCATAAATTGTAATGCCTGCGGCTAACCCTCTTTGTAATAAGAATAAAGAAGCAGTCAACAACCTTGTTTTATTGTCAAATCGAGATTCTAGAAATTCGTAGGCGGTATAGACTTTTAGCTTATAATAAAGCGGAATGAAAACAGTGGAGATAACAATCATCGCCAAAGGCAGACCAAAGTAGAATTGCACAAAGCCCATTCCTTCCATATAGGCCTGGCCCGGAGTAGAAAGAAAGGTAATAGCCGATGCTTGGGTTGCCATTACAGACAGACCAATCGTCCACCAATTAGATTCTTTACCGCCTAGCAAATAACCTTCAATGTTTTTTGTTCCTCGCGTTTTCCATACACCATAAGCCACAATGGTGAACAAGGTGCCGAGCATTACGGTCCAATCAATCCAACTTAATCCGTTCATGCTGCGTAAGTATTTGTCATCCAAACAAAAATCAAAATTAGAACGATTTCAAATACTAAAATGAAGGTGTACAAACCTTTCCACTCCTTGAAAAAGGGAGGCTTCTCTTCGAGTTTATCTTCCATAAGAAATCATGTTTGTCAATAATCGGTAAGCTCCGGGAACACCAGCAGGCAGTTGACGGAAAAAAGAAATCCCTGTAAAAATGAAGTGTCCATTGCCATAATCAGTGACGAGTATACTTCCTTTTTGTGGGTCTTCACCCGGATCGTTCCATGCAATAATTGGCGTATACTTTTCGTCCCATTCGTCAGCAAAGTACAAACCTCTTTCTTGCACCCAATTGTCAAAATCTTCTTCGGTTAACTTGTTAGGAGTATTCAACAATGGATGTTTGGGAGCTAAAAAGGTCGGTTTCGCCTCTTCTTTGGTAACTCTATTTCTTGACAATTGAAAAGGATAAGGGCCAATTGCTCCTTTGTCGATTCCCCGAGAAGTATTGTATTGCACTATTACGTTCCCCCCATTTTTAACATACTCATTCAGAATAGTATTTCCGTTCTTCATACTTGGTTCAGTGTTGTAGGCTCTAATGCCAACCATAATTGTTTCGAATATAGATAAATCCATTACCGCTAAATCTTTAGCATCAAAAGAAACAACGTTGAATCCAACACCACCTAAATTTTGAGCTACTTCATCGCCACTGCCTTTCACATAGCCAATATTTTTAACAGTTGCGGTTAAGTCCATTTTAACTACTTTAACAACTGCTTGTGGGAACATTACTTGAGGTAATACATGATCATAATCAATTCGTTGAATTGCTTTTCCATTTACTCCATCTACTCTAAATTCGATATCGCCGGTAGATGGATTCTCAGGAGGAGTAAGCATAAAACTCAAGGCTTTCTGCTCGCCAACAAAATTAAATTTAAGATCTATGCTATAGGGTTCAACGGTCCATCCTTTAGGTGTTTGTAACGTAACAGTGCCAATTGCTCCAACTAAATTTCCTTCAGCTAAAAAGCTTATATTTTGTGGTTCATTAGATGAAAATAGATAGACTTTTTTAGCAGGAGTGACCGTAATAATGGGACTAATTGTAACACTTCTATGTAATTCTCCTTTTACTCTATCTGTCCATTTGTAATCTATGGCCTCTTTAAATTCAATGTCTTCACCGAAAAGTGTTACGGTGTATTTGAATGTTTTTATTGCATTGGCTTCAGCTTGTCCCCTTAAAAGGAGCGCATTAAATGATAATTTTTTTGCATAACTCTCGTAAGGCAACCAATATGGATGAGAGTTTCCTGTAAGTGTTTCAAATTTAAAGGTGAACGATTTTTGATCATTTGACTCGAGTGCAAGATTGTAGAAAGTAGAGTCCAAGATAGGAGTCACATTTTTAAGCGTCATTGGAATATTAGATCGTTGAACGATCATGAAGCTACCAGTGATACTGTCAGCAGAGACATAATTGTATTCATCAGCAAGTGCCTCGGCTTTTATGCCAGCTGCTGCTTTAATAATGGCTTTTACATCTTCAAGCTTTTGATCTCGATAAAAGTTAGTGGGCATTAATTGAATTTCTTTGTGCAACTCTACCAAAAGCTTTACTGAGTTAGCAGGATTTGTAAAATTGTAGTTCGAAGAAATTTCATCTATTAACTCTTGTACCTTTTCACTTCCTTTTACTCTGTCCCAACTCGTTTCAATTTCATGAAAAAGATCATCGTCTTGGGCAGGTGCTCCGGCAGTATGTTTCAAAAACTCTAGTTTATTTCCTCTACTACGAGCACTTCCAAATCCTTGACTCTTATGCTGAGAACGACTGTCTGCTGCTATTTCAGAGTAGGATAGACCTAATAATTCACTGTACTCGCCAATGTTAATTTTAATGTAATCTGCAGGGCTTTCAGCCGCTTTTTCAGGGATTTGCTTGTCCCACCAAACTGAAGTGTTCCAAAGAATGCGAGTTGGTTGCCATACCTCTACCGTTTCTAGCTGCTCAGGGTAAGCTGTTTTGTTACCTGCCAATTTAAAAGCTTCTTCGGCTAACATTGCCGAAGCGGTGTGGTGACCATGACCTGCTCTTGAATCAGGTGGAAAACGAGTGACAATAACATCAGGTCTAAACTTTCGAATGGTATAAACTACATCGGCAAGTACTTCTTTTTTATTCCACTTTTCAAAGGTTTCTTCCGCTGTTTTAGAGTAACCAAAGTCATCAACTCTGGTGAAGAATTGTTCAGCTCCATCTTCCTTTCGAGCTTCTAATAATTCTTGTGTCCTCAAAACGCCCATGGCATCTCCTTTTTCAGTGCCAACTAAATTTTGACCACCATCGCCTCTTGTTAAAGACAAGTAAGCAGTTCTTGCTAATTTCTCATTTTCGAGCCAAGCAATTAAGCGAGTATTTTCATCATCTGGATGAGCTGCCAAATACAAAACATTGGTAATAACGCCAAGCTTTTTAATTTCTTGATAAATGTCAGAAGAGCTTTCAATTGTTCGTTGGGCCGAAGCTGTTGAAATTGTAGCAATTAAAATTGCAAGTAAGTATTTAATTTTCATGAAAGTGTTCAGTTAAGTCGTTATAAACTAGTACCGGATTTTGGCGATAGTCATAAATTGTAATTACTTCAATCGTGGTATTCGTATGCTTGTAAACCAAGTAAGTATCTTCATTTACTTCACAAATTCTTAGGTTTTGATTCGATATTGGAGGAAATGAAGTTGGATCTTTCTCAATCTCTGCAAGACTCTTTTCAACGTTCGAGATAAATTCTTCAAAATCATTTTCTCCCCAAACGATGGTTATGTGAATGTTTAAGAGCTCAATTTTGTGCTTTGCTAATTCTGAAAATACAATCATAATCCTCTTATTTTTTTTAGAAATTCCGCTCCATCAACAACTTCACCTTTTTCGATTTGCTGTAAGCCCAATTCTATTTCTAAATACTGCTCTTTAACTAATTCTACAGAATTCTCAAACGCATATTCTTTTTCCGATTCAACTGGTTTATCAGTCAAATCCTTATTTGAGAACCGATGATTAATTCTTTCTTTTATTTCCTCAATTTCTGGGTTTTTCAAAATTTTTCTATTTGCTTCAAATTTAAAGATTGATTGGTAGAAGTAGGTTTAAAAACTGGAAAGTGTCAAATTGAATTGTTACTAATTTTCACTTTACAATAAATTGCACTATCCAGAAACTCGCCATCGAAGTAAAAGCTCTCTTTAAAATGGGCTTCTTTTTTAAATCCGCACTTTTCTAACAGTTTAATGGTTGCGACATTTTTGTCATCTGCTTCTGCGAGAACACTGTGAAGTCCTAGCTCATTAAATGTAAAATGTGTCAGTGTATTTAGGGCTTCGGTTAAATAACCTTTTCGGTGATAATCCTGGTGTAAGCCGTACCCTATTTTAGTTCGAAAATGAGTGTAGTCTATTGACCAAAAGCCAATATATCCAATTAGTTTATCGCTTCCTTTTTCGCAAATCTTCCAAGATAGCCCTGTTCTTGAGTTAAACCCGTCAAGTATTCTTTGAATGTACTTTTCGGCTTCCAAAATGTGGGTGATCGGATGTCGACCAATATATTTCATAAACTCATGGTTTGATCGTATTTCGAAAAAATCAAGCGCGTCAGCTAAGGTTGGAGGTTTCAAATTCAAACGATCAGTTTCAAGTATAGGGTGTATGACGGGAAAATTAATTGTAGGTCCCATTAAATTGGAAATTGTAATCTGTTAATAGAACTGTCAAGCTGAACTGCTGTGTCAAATTCTTTTTTAGCTCTTTCCAATTGATTGGTAAAGAAATAACTCAAGCCTAAGTCTACATGGGTTTTAGCAATGTCGGCTCGGATGCTGATCGCCCTTTCTAGAACTTCAATTGCCTTATCGTAACTCTTTGATATTCCATAAAGTGTACCCAAGTTAGTCAATACGTCATAATTACCTGGGGAAATTTTGCGGGCTGTTTCCAAGTACAATTGAGCGTTTTTGAGATCTTTTTTTTCTATTCCATAGGTTCTTCCTAAATTTAAATAGGCTTGCAATTGGTTTGGGTTATACTGTAGTAACGTTTTGTAAGCGTTTATTTTATCATCAGCATTTCTGCTTTGCTCAATAATAATGTATGAGTTGTCTAGCGTATTTGTGTGATAGGGGTTAATGGCCAATATTCGGTAATAATAGGGGAGAGCTTGCTTAATGTCTTTTGTTAATTCCCATTTGGCATTTCCCATCAGAATTAGTGCATCAATGTATTCAGGATAAACGGAAGTTGCTCGCTCTAAGTATACCATCCCTTCTTTTAGCATTTTTCGCTTCTCAACAACGTTGGTCAATTTTACTGCGTTTTCAGTTAAAATCCCCCCTGCCATAACATTGCTTTTAGCCCCATTTACAGATATGTTAGCATCATTAGTCGATAGTGTTAAGTTACTTTCCCAAACTCTATTTCTACTGATGGTTTTCACTGAATACAATCCGAATATTACAATTAACCCTCCCCAAATGATGTTTTTATTTAGCGTCGTGTTTTCTAGTAATTTGAAAATACCATACCCTAAAATTAGGCTAAAGCCTAAGGAAGAAACGTAGACAAATCGCTCATTCATAAAGGCTCCAATTACAAACACTATGTTGGAAGCAATACTGAGAGTTATAACAAATAATAAAATTCCAAAAGCAATCAGGTTCTTTTTGAAAAAGCCCCAAACTGTAATTCCTGCCAATGTAATGTAGGTTAGAATAGAAAATAGGACCCACTTGTTTCCCCAATCAACAATAGGAATGTGCTTTGGATAATAATCGTAGGTTAGTGGATGTGGAAAAACTAGCAGTTGAACATACTTGCCTAAGGTGAGCATGATGGTGGCATATTTTTCGGATGATGTAGCTTCTAGAAATGGATCATTCATAATGTTGTCGGCGACACTACTTAGACTTCCTCCAACTACTTGGTATCTTATTGCAGCCCACGCCGCAGAGGCTAAGAGTAACGCTCCGTAAACGGGTAGTGCTTTCTTATTCGAATAATTGGTAAAAAAGTAAATAGTTAGCGGAATAACTGCCAACCAAGTAATTGTATTTTCTTTGGAAAGAAGCCCTAAAAAGAAAAGTGCTGAGACTAGTATCAAATTTTGAATCTTTTTATTTTCAAGATATTGAATCACAAACCAAACTGTTGTCAACTCAAAACAAAATGCCATGATTTCATCTAACCCCTTTATGTTGGCAATTACCTCGGTATGTATTGGGTGAAAAAACCACAGTAAACTCACCAAAAGAGGGAAGGAATAAGCTTCTAGTTTTCCATCGAATTTAGGTAGCAATTTGCTTAACACCAGGTACAGTAGAAACCCGTTTAGGATATAAAACAGAACATTGCTTAAGTGCCCGAAAAAAGGGTTTTCGCCGGCAAAGGCATATTGGATATTAAAAACAACCATCGATAGCGGACGATAACGGCCACCTGCAACGAGTTCTTTTTTTGTTCCGTAAAATCCGACAAATTGGTCATTGCTTAGCTGATCCCAAATGCCCGAAAGCCCTTCCTTGGTAAAGTCATTTTCAGTAATAACAATGGCATCATCTAAGGTAAATTCGTGTGTTAGGGTGTTACCATAAAGTAGGAATCCTAAAATTGCAAATAACCCAAATACTTGTAGCTTGGAGAGCTTTTTCATAGTGGGTCTAAATTACCATTTCTGAAAGATAATTTATACCTCGTATTGACTTAGGATTTACTAATTAGGCTTAAAAAAGCTAACCTGTAACCATTGAAAATTGGAATTACCTAATTGCTCAATAAAATTTGATTTTTCTCAATGAATTCAATTTTATCAATAGAGACCATAAAAGACTTATGCACTCTTGGAATGAGTTCCTTGGGAATTAATTTTACCAATTCCCCGAAGGTTTGCAAGGTCATTACTTTTTTGGACAGGCAATGAATTCTTCTATAATCTCCCATTCCTTTAATGTAAATGATGTCGTTAAAATTTATTTTTTCAAGCTGGTTTTCTGTTTTAATAAATAGGAAGGTTTTTGTATTTTGACATTCTGATGTTTCTAGCGAATCTTTAACCTTGGTTACTGCATTTGCAAATCGTTCAAATAGTTTAGCGCATCAATAGGGTTATAGAAACTATCTTTTAAGTCTAAAAAGGATAAATTCTGAACATACTTTTTCAAGCGTTCCATAGCCAGAGGCCCATCTTTTAAAATAACTTTTCTTAGCTGCAGAACAACGTGCTATTCCCAAAAATAAAATATTCGAGAAAGCTTTAGCGGTTTACCTTAAAGAGATAAAATGACGCCAACACATTACTTCTTGCAATCAATTGAAAAACGATGAAGATGTTTTAAGTATAGCCGCTGAAGGGATGGCAGAATATATCAAACAAATTGATAATGAATTATAAAAAAGGAGAGATTTAGGAAGTGAATCTTCGTTCAACAAAAGGAGGCGAGCAAGCTGGCAGAAGACTAGTAGTTATTGTCAGTGGGAATTTATTGAATACATATGCTTCTGTGGTTTACGTTTGTCCTTTGACAACTAAAATAAAAAATTATAAAGGTGATGTAGTTCTTTCGCTTAATTAAGAGAATGGGTTACAACAAGATTCTGAGGCTTTAATCAGTGCATGTGCGCTCCATTTCTTCAGATAGATTGGAAACTAAACTTGGGGTTATAAACCAAACTGAACTTCAATAGTTACGAGAAGGAATTAGAGACCTGTTACACATGGATTAAGTTAGTGTAACAATGATCTGATTACTATTTCGACGAATTGTAACATTATAAACTAAATTTGCAATATGGAAACAAGAGTACTTGAAGGAAACTTAAGAAAAATGCAAACGGAGTTAGCTGCTCCAATACAGTATACTTTAAAATTAGGCGAAGATAAAATTGACATGACTTCTTTGGTGGGAACTCATTTTAAAATGAGATTTACCGGTCAAATTAATTGTGTGAATTGTGGAAGGGCAACAAAAAAATCGTTTGCTCAAGGGTCTTGTTTTCCTTGTTTTAGAGATTCTCCAAACAACGCAGAGTGCATTATTCGTCCTGAATTATGTCGAGCTCATTTGGGTGAGGGAAGAGATCCTGAATGGGAGGAAAGAAATCACAATCAGCCTCATGTTGTGTATTTAGCAATTTCTTCAGGTATAAAGGTTGGGGTTACTAGAGAAACTCAAGTTCCGTATCGTTGGATTGACCAAGGTGCCTCAAGAGCTGTAAAAATTGCTGTTACTGAAAACCGGTATCAAGCAGGAATGATGGAAGTTGCTCTGAAAGAATTTGCTTCGGATAAAACGCATTGGCAACGAATGTTGAAAAACGAAGTGGCAACAGACATCGATATTATTGAGGCTAAAGATTCGCTGATTGATAAACTTGATGAAGAATTCATGGAATTGGTTAGCGACGATGATGAGGTAACAGAATTGAATTATCCATCTATTCGCTTTCCTGAAAAGGTGAAAAGCCACAATTTAGATAAAGAGCCAATAATTGAAGGAACATTAGAGGCCATTAAAGGGCAATATTTACTTTTTGAAGGAGGCAAAGTGATCAACATTCGGAAATATGGAGGCTACTTTGTAGAGATAGAAGTTGAGTCGTAAGAAAGTTTGAATCACGAGGGTTCAGTAAATCTGATCTTTAAAAATTTTCACATTTACCGCAGGCCTAAGCAGGATTTAGAAAAGTGGGTTAAAAAAGGATTTAATGTTAATTTGTTAGTCGAAAAAGAAAGTTTTAAGACTTATTTCGCCACCACAGAAGGAAGGAAAAATTTGGAAGGTTTAAAATAACACCCCACTATAAAGTTGAGAGCATTATACAATTCATTGTATGTTGTAGATAGGATATTGTAAATAAATACTATAGATCAGAAAAATACAGTTCTTCTACAGCTTCTATGGACAGCGCTAATACTGATTTTTTTATGCACTTGATTAAGCACCACGGTTTTCCTTCGGAAGATTTGATTGGAATAAGGGGGTGGTTTGAGCTAGGTTCAGTTATTTCGTGAATGAATCATCACTGTGAGAGTTCGAAGATAAGTACGGTGTTCGATTTTTTAGGGTTGATTCATCAGTCCTTGGATGACGGAGTTATTAAAAAAAATACGCTATGTTACGTTTTTCATCGCCTTACGGTCAATTAAGCCTAGTAGGAGAAATTACACCGCGGAAGTTAGAAGATAAACCAAACTCTACAGTCAAATTATACGTTTTTCAGACTCCTTATTTACTTTCAGTTTTAAAGAAGAAGAGAATGATTATTACATTGTTCAACAGTCTAAAGGACTGCCAACTGATTCGGAAAGCTTAAAATTATCTAAATTTATTTGTCAAGTTTAGTCGGATTTTATTCTTGGGAGAGCTCAAAGAAATAGGTATTTAATCGACGATGTTAAGACAATTCAGTTTTTTGATGAAACATGTTAAGAGATAGATATTATTTTTTACGTCAGGGATTAAAATAGCAGTAAGGCTACATTCCAATTAAGTAGGGTTAAAGAGTCTTAAGTAAATATTCGATTTCAGCTTCTCCAATTCCTAAGTGTGTGACAAAACGAACAGTTTGAGCTCCCATGCTTACGGCTTTTATTCCTTTTTGCTCTAGCTTAGCCAAATAATCAATTAGGTTAATATCGTCTTGTAAAGTGAAGATTACAATGTTAGTGTCAACTGGCTTCATTGATTTTACAAAGCTCATTGCATGCAGTACTTTCTCTATTTTCTTTGCATTTGCGTGATCAATTTCTAATCTTTCTACATTGTTGTCTAAAGCATAAATTCCTGCAGCGGCTAAATAACCTGCTTGCCGCATGCCTCCACCAAATATTTTACGAATGCGTTTTGCTTTTTTAATGAAGTCTTTCGTTCCTGTTAAAAGGGAGCCCACCGGAGCGCCAAGACCTTTGGAAAGACACAGTGAGATAGAATCGAAATGTTTTCCCATCTCAGCTTCTGAAGTTTTTTGAGCTACCAAAGCATTGTATAATCGAGCGCCATCTAAGTGAATTGGAATTCCTTCCGTTCGGCAAAAAGTGGCAATTCGCTCAATTTCTGACATCTTCCAATAACAACCGCCGCCTTTGTTGCACGTGTTTTCCAGCGCTACCAATTGAGTAGGAGGAAAGTGAACGTCATCGGGATTAACTTCCGCTTGCAGTTGTTCTAAAGTAAATCTCCCTCGGTCGCCATGAATAAGCCGATTTGAGACACCTGAATTAAATGCCATTCCTCCGCCCTCATACCTGTATATGTGAGCTAATTCATCGCAAATTACTTCGCCTGGAGCGTTCGTATATACCTTGATTGCAATCTGATTGGTCATGGTGCCAGAGGGACAAAATAAGGCAGCTTCGTGGCCAAAACGATTGGCTACTAATTCTTCCAATTGAATTACAGTTGGGTCATCTCCTAGCACATCGTCCCCAACAATGGCATGTAACATTGCATTTTTCATTTCAGCAGATGGCTGCGTTACGGTATCACTTCTTAAATCCACTATCATCTTTGTACAATTTGTATTTTAGCCTTGTCATTCTTTATACTCTAAAAATAAGATTCTGATGAATCAAAAAATAATTATAGCCTTTCTTTCTCTCTTTTTTATTGGTTATTCCTTCGGACAGGTAAACGAGAAAGACCCTTACGGAAGGGACTTAGAGGCTCTAACCATAAACAAACGAGGGCCTAACCAAGATAAATACAGTCATTTATTTTTATCTTATGCATTTATAACCGGGTTAGACAATGATAGTTCAGAAATAATTTTCGGCAAATCTGGAGCTTTTTCCATTGGTTATTTGTGGAAATGGCGATTGGCTAAATGGTCAGAGCTTGGCTTTGATGTTGCTTATCATCGATCTGCATTTCATTTAAAACAAGATTCCAGTAAAATTATACCGAACTCAATAATTTATAAAAGAGAGAAGTTGGTGTTTAACTCGATTGTGGTTTCCCCATTTATTCGCATTAAGCTAGTCAACAGATTACACTCCAACGGAATATTTATCGATTTAGGAGGCTATGCTGGTTGGCAATATGATGTAAGGCATAAGTCTGTTGAGAAAAGACCTAATCCTGGTGCAAATCAGACCAAAACATTAGATACCCGGTTAGATTACATTAGAGATTACAATTACGGGTTGTTAGCAAGAATAGGTTTCAATCGATTTGTATTTTATGGAAGGTATCGAATGACAAACCTGTTTACCGATAGAAGTGGGTTTAGGAATTTACCACAATATGAGTTTGGAATGCGGATAGGCATTCATCAGTAGATTCAGGGCTGCACCCTATTTATTTATTGAACACTCTAAATGTTGCTTTCAGTGCAATAGTGCTGTAAAAAGACCAAATTGAAAATAGACTAAAACTGCAATCATAAAAATTACGAGAGAAGAGGTTAAAACATAGCGAAGAAAGTGTTAGAGCTAAGAATTCTTGTATTTTCCATTCTTTAAACGAACTAGTATCGTGTATTAGCTCGAGTAGTAGTTTAAAATACGAAAGCTACTAACCATGGAAAATAGTACTGGATTTATAGCTTGTCTTGAGTCTGCATTAATTTGATCAGCTAAGCCAATCATTTTTACAACATGCACTGCATTAGAATATAGAGTTATCTTAAATAGAAGGAACATCGGTGAAAAAAGAATCAAATCAATCAGGCCTGTCCAACTTTTACTTCTTCATGAAAAAGTAAAAGTTGTGTAAAAAGCATGCTAGAGATGCCAAATGTGAACAATCCAATAAGCAAGACCGGATTTCAACCTATAATTCAAGACTCCAAATAAAAAGAAGAAATCTGTAAAGAAGAACTAAATAGCATATTGGGCATTCCAAGCTTTTAATTTTTCGAATAGTATGTTCATGAAAAATGAAACAGATTAAAAACCTGGTAACATTCCCTTGGCAACTCCAGCCATTTCAGTTTCGTTCACTTTTTCCGCTTTTTCAAGTGCTTTATTTACCGCTAAAATGATCAAGTTTTCTAGCTGTTCTTTATTCCCGTTTACCATTAATTCTGGATTAATCTGAACTGAGGTAATCTTTCGATTGCCTGTAGATATAACAGTCACCTTACCGTTTTCTGCATCTCCACTTACGCTGATTGTATCTAGTCGGTTTTTTACCTCTTCAGACTTCTGCTTCATTTCCTGCATCTTGCCCATCATATCACCCATCTTTCCAAACATAATTCTACTTTTTTAGTAAACCGAAAACACTTTTCATAAAGAGTAATCGATCGGTATTCCACATTATTTTTAATTCTTCGGTAAAGGTAGTTTCCTCATCTAAAAATTTAAAGATTTCATGCGCTTTATTTTTTGAATACATGCGCTCAAAAACTTCTGGTCCTTTTTTGTTTTTTTGATACAAAATGTTCAACAATACTTCATCGTAAAAACGGAAGCGTTTCTGCCAAGCGGCTTTTTGAGGTGTTTTAGTAAACTTTAGACTGTTAATTAATTCTGCTACTTTTCGTTCTACATTTTTGAAGGAGTATCCCGTTGATGCTTTTACCCAGCCGCCTCCGGTTCCAATCTTAAGGTAATTTTTGTTGTTTTCGTTCCAAAAAGGGTAGCTACTCATGGGGATAACACCTTGCTCTACTTCTAAAATAGAGTAGGATTCAATGTTTAGTTTTTCACTGATAAATTGTTTTAACTTTTCATCATATACTCTATCCTCAATCAATTCAGGAATAAAAAAGGTAAATTCTACCAGTGCTTTTCGTTTGCTAATCGGCAATACGTAAGTGAAGCAAGTTTTATCTTCGTGTCCTAACCTGTAATCCATAAAAGTGAAAGACTCAGGATCAAATTCATCTTTTTCTGTTTCAATAACCCAACCTTTGAAAGGCTGTAAAACAGTCACCGATTTTGAGTCTTCTTGAAATTTTTCGGGAACCCTGCTGTCAAATATCCACGAGCTTTTGTAGACATTATTTTCTCCTATAATCTCATCACCTGTAACTTTTACAACTCGATCTTCGATCCACTTTATATGCGAGTTCTTAGAGATTTCTGCTTTTGCGAAATTGTAAAAATTTAGTGCTGGTAACATTTTGTAGGAGTAATCTCCAAAATCCATAGAAATACTTTTTTGTGCACCGTAAAACAATCCTGTCTCCCATTGATGCAGTAATAAATTATCCCACTTACCGCTACCTTTTTCCCAAAAACACCACGTTTTGTCATTGATTGTTTTAGAACTAGGCTCAATAATAGCAATTCTCTTTTCGCTGAAAAACGAGTCATTACAAAAAGCTAAGGCGAGCTGCATTCCTGCTAGCCCGCCTCCTATAATTGTATAATCAAATGTGTGCCCTTCTTTCAAGTGTTTTATTTTTCTTTTCTCCGTGATCTGATGTAAATAGCAACCAGTGCAACTCCTCCTACAATAGCAAGGTATGCTTTTTTGTTTTCTAAAATTGCCGGATTATCAAAATTTAAGGCGCTAAAACCAAAAGCTAAAAGAGCAATTGTAAAAAATGTGACGGAGGTTAATTGCTTGTTCATCCTTTACACTTTTCCTTGCTGTTTAATAACAGAGGTCGCTGCTGCAACGATACTTGAAATATCTGTTAAATCAGAAGGTAAAATTAATGTATTTCCTTCTTTTGCTATTTTTCCAAACTGCTCTATGTATTGCTCTGCAACTCTCAGGTTTACCGCTTCATAGCCCCCCGGTGTTTGAATGGCTACAGCAATTTTAGAAATACCTTCAGCTGTAGCTGCGGCAACACTCAAAATTTCAGCAGCTTGTCCTTCCGCTTCGTTAATTCTTTTTTGCTTTTCACCTTCAGATCTGGCAATCAGTTCTTGTCTATCTCCGTCAGCACGATTCATTGTCGCTTGACGTTCACCCTCAGATGTTGCGATTGTCGCTCTTTTTTCACGCTCTGCTCGCATCTGCTTCTCCATGGCGTCTTTAATACTTTGTGGTGGAGTAATGTTTTTTATTTCGTAGCGGGTTACTTTAATTCCCCATGGGTCTGAAGCTTTGTCAACTGCATTTACAATGGTAGAGTTAATGTGATCTCTTTCTTCGAAAGTCTTATCTAATTCCATTTTTCCAATGATACTTCTCATGGTAGTTTGCGCCAATTGAATGGAGGCAAAAGGATAGTTATCAATTCCGTAAGAAGCTTTTTTAGCATCGACTACTTGTAAGTATAAAACACCGTCTACTTCAACTGATATGTTATCTTGGGTGATACAGATTTGGGCTGAAACGTCAATAACTTGTTCTTTTAAAGTGTGTTTGTAGGCAACTTTGTCCATAAATGGAATAATAATATGAAAGCCTGCTGTTAACGTATCTCTGTATTTTCCAAATCGTTCAATAACAAAAGCAGAACGCTGTGGTACAATTTTAATGGTATAAATAAACAAGAAGATTAACACTATAATTAATCCCATGAGCATGATAGTTCCTTGATTCATAATTTACAATTTTAAGGGTTCAACAATTAATTTAATACTTTTCATTCCTATAATGGTAACTGCCATTCGAGGTTCTATAGAAGCAGTAGAGCATGCTTCCCATTGGCTTCCGTTGAATTCTACTTTTCCATCTTTACCTGGAGAAATTTCTGTGAGACTAATTGCCTGATTGCCGATAAAGCTATTGTCCGCATCTTCTTCACCATTGATGGAAACATCCATGTACTTTTTTCGGATACTTCTTCTGAGTAACAACAAACTTCCCAAAGAAGTGGCTGCAAATAATAACAGTTGAGTGTTGATGGATAAGTCAACTCCTAATAAAATGGCAGCCGTGGCCCATGCTCCAATTCCAAAAAAAACAAAAATTAATCCCGGAATTACCAACTCAAGTAATAATAATCCGACTCCAATTAAAAACCAGATTACTTCGGGATTTAGTGTTGTTACATCTACGTCCATGACTCCTAATTTAAATCTAAACATCAAAAAAATTGCCAAAAATGTGAGGAGCGGTTGTCCGCTTATATATTCAGTAAAAAAGAGTGTTTTTTGAATTCGGTTCCATTTATTACCAATGCAATCCCGTGTTCTCCTGAGTAATATTTTCTTGTATTGATAGGCTTAAAAGGATGAATTTTTGAAAGCAGTAATTTTTCATTGCTGCGAAAATCTCTTTCAGTAATCTTAAAGACTTTCTTTGTTTGCCTTCCATTTTTTTTCATCAAATATACGGCATACTCTAGTCGTACAGTTGCGCTTTTTGTTGTTTTATTTTCAATTGTAAAATTGAATGAAATTGATTCTCCAAAATCGATTTCTCTTTGATTTAACTCGAAACTAGAAAGCGCTAAGCCGCTAACGTCGGCATATCCAAATAGTGCCATAGCCTTAGGGTTACCGGACTTCAGCAAGGTTCTCATGCCATGCTTTACAATCCAATTACTGTAGTCATTTTTACCGTGCCATTTTTTAGCCAATAGCAATGCTAAATCAGGCAGGTCTTTTGATATATCATTCAAGTTGTTGGCGACACTTTTTCTTACAAAAAGAGAATCGTCAGCTTTTAAATTTTCAAGAATGCGAACAAGTGAGGTGGCATCTTTTTTAAATCGAGGCAAAGCCATAGACCAAGGCAAACGAGAACGACAGCCTTCAGATGAGAGTCTTCTTACGTTTTGGTGCGAATGTGTTGACCATTGAAGCATCTGTTGCATTGTTCTTTCTTCATACTTTAAGATAAATGGTCGAATGGCAAATTCGCAAGACGTATGTTTTGTAATAAATTCTATGGTTATCATCGATTCTTTCCAATGCTCTATGCCTAAATTTAGTACAATTTCAGGAACGAACATGTATTCAAAACCTCCAACCTGTGCGCCTTCATTTACCAATTGGATTATCATTTTTCGCAATAGGGGACCAGCTACTTTAAAATCTGATGGTAATTCCTTAGCTGTAACTTCAGCTAATCGACTCATGCGCTGTTTTAGTTCTAAGACTGTCCAATTGTCTTCAAATATACTTTTGGCAAACTGCTTTGCATTTAAATCGGGTAGTAGAGCCTTCCAACTAGAACAAAGCTGAGCTACAAATTCTGGAGTGTAGATATTTTTTAGAGGTTCTGGCATAGGTCAGTTGGCTATGGCTTTAATTGATTCGCTAAACAAGTTTACCAAATCATAAGGGATCTGCATTGTAAACTGTAATGGTCTATTTCTTTTTACAATATTTGCAACCCCAATCACCTTTAATAAATGAACCTAGTTGAACTATATCATCTTTACAGTGCTTTGGTGTATAATTTAGCGTTACAATATACCCAGAATAAACAAGATGCTGAAGAGGTGACGCAGGATGTATTTATTCAGGTGAACGAAAAAATGGCAGGTTTTAGAAATGAGTCTGAGATTAAAACTTGGATTTACAGAATCTGTATCAATAAATCACTAGACTTCTTGCGAGCTAAAAAGGCTATAAAACGTTGGTCAATTTTATCTGCTAGGAGTATTGATGATACAAAAGGAGTCTCCAGTGTTTCTGATTTTAATCATCCGGGTGTTCAGCTAGAACAAAAAGAGGCATTAGCATTTTTGTTTGCTTCTATAAATCGATTAAATGAAAGACAAAAGACAGCTCTTATATTGGTGAGGGTTGAAGGAATGGAGATGGAGGAGGCTGCCAAAGTAATGGAACTTTCCTACAAAGGAATAGAGTCTCTTCTGGGCAGAGCGAAACAAAACTTAAAAGTAATTATTGATAAATCGAAGGAAAATGATTGATAGTGCGTCAAATCAACAAATGGAAAATTCGTTAGAACTTCTAAAGTCAATTAAAAAAGTAAATCCTCCTGAAGGGTTACTTTTAAAAATTGAACAAAAAATTGATAACGTCAATAGTAATTTGGTTCCCTTGAGTTGGATAAAAGTTGCAGCAGCAGTATTTGTTTGTGTTTTCTCAGTAGAAATATATGTACTGACCAACCAAGTTCAGACGACAGATTTAACCGAGCTTATTCAAACAGCTGATAATACCTTGTACCATGAATAAAAATAAGTTTTATGCGATTGTCATTTTAGGGTTACTGCTATCAAACTGTGTTTTGATATTTTTTATAATTCAAAAAGGGCGCAATAGGCACTTCCATACTTCACCCCGAGAAATAGTGATTCAGCGACTGAAACTTGATGCATCTCAAATTATTAAATATGAACAATTAATTCAAGTCCACAGGGAAAAGACGCATGAATTAATGGAGGGTGTTCAAGAAGGGAGAAATGACCTTTATTCTCAAATAACGAGAAAAGGGAAATTGACCATTCAAGCAGCTTTGTTCGACTCTATTGCAAGCAATCAAGCTGAGTTGGAGGAATTAAATTATTCTCATTTTCACGAGATTAAAAATCTTTGCGCGTCGAATCAGTTAGATGACTTTGAAGCGTTGAGTAAAGATCTGGCCAAGATATTTGCCAAGCGTGCAGAAAGACTTAAGCATAGACCAGAAAAATGAGGCTCGTTTTACTTTTTGCTTTTCTAAATTCATTGCATCTCACTGCTCAGCGCATTTTGTTTTCTGCCGAAATAGAGGATTCTACAATTGAGATTTTAGATGAGTCTAACGTTGTTTCGAAACTGATGTTTTACGTTTCTGATTTGCAATTAGAAACCAAGGATGGGGATGTTTTGAAAATGGCTCCTTATTATTTAATTGACTTTAGTAATTCAAGTTCGCTTCTACTGGAAGCTATTAATCCTAATAAAAAAGAAGTTAAAGCGATTCAGTTTAAATTAGGAATAGATTCAATTACAAACGTCTCTGGTGCTTTTGGCGGAGCCTTAGATCCTACAAAAGGAATGTACTGGAGTTGGCAAAGTGGGTACATTAATTTTAAAATGGAGGGAAAAACGGTAAATGAAAATTACATACTGCATTTAGGAGGTTATGCTTCTCCTTTTAGCGCGGTTCAAAAGGTTGTTTTGCCTGTAGGCGACTCAATAAAGGATATTTTGGTCATACTCCCTTTGCAAGAAATATTGAAAGAGATACTTTCGAAACATACAATGGTGATGAGTCCAAGTCTGGAAGCAGTATCTATTTCTGAGAAAATTGCTTCAAGTTTTTACACAAGGTAAATGGCAAAGAACCTACTTGCATTTCTCGCTGTTGTGATTTTTTTGTTTTCTTTCAGGGAAGCTAGAAAAGTGTTATTTCCAAAGCCCAGTTACTTTCCAAAACCCGAATACAACTTCAAGAATAATCCACTTGACTCAAATGCTATAAAATTGGGTCGTTATTTATTTTTTGATCCAGTTCTTTCGAAAGATAGTACTATCTCTTGTGCTTCATGCCATTCTCCGTTCAACGCTTTTGCCCATACAGATCACAGCTTAAGTCATGGCATAAATGATACGATTGGAAGAAGAAATGCTCCTACACTTTTTAATTTAGCTTGGCAAAATTTGTTCATGTGGGACGGCGCAATCAATCATTTAGATTTTCAGGCACTAGCTCCTCTGTCATCCCCTGCAGAAATGGGGGAGAGCTTGAATCACGTCCTTCAAAAAATCAACAAGCAGACTTTTTACGAAAAAGCATTTAAAGCTGCTTTTGATTCAAATGAGATCAGCGGAGAGCGATTTCTAAAAGCACTGTCACAATTTCAATTGACTTTAATCTCAGCTAATTCAAAGTACGATAGAGTGAGATTAGAAAAAGAGCAATTCACTGAGCAGGAGAAAAGAGGGTATTTATTGTTTTCTCAGAACTGTGTTTCTTGCCACATCGAACCACTTTTTTCAAGTTATGAATTCGAAAGTAATTTTTTGCCTTTGAATGCTTTTTTAAACGACAACGGCAGGGTAGAGGTTACTCTAAATGAAAAGGATTCTATGAAGTTTAAAGTGCCATCATTGCGGAACTTAAGTTTTAGTTTTCCATACATGCACGATGGGCGATTTACAAAATTAAATGAGGTTTTAAATCATTATACAGATTCAACAGTGCAAGCTCAATTTTTAAAATCTATCAATAAAAGTCCTATTTACCTGTCAGGAGATGAGAAAGTAGACTTGATCGCTTTTTTGCTGACGTTGAATGATAAAGAGTTTGTTTTTAACCCCAAACACAGATTCCCAAAAGAATTATTAACCAAAACGAAGGAATAGAAAAGCAACCTCGTCTAATCATTAAATAAACCAATCCCAATGAAAAAAATTACACTATTGTTAGCCGCAGGAATCTCTGCTTTTGTCGCTACTGCTCAAGTAACACCAGATATAACGTCTTGGTTGCAAGACACTGTTACTACTGGTACATACTACATGCAAAACAATTCAACCCCAATATCTAATAGTATTTTGGTGAATTGTCAAAGAATAGAATACTCGACTAACAGTGTTTATGTGACAACTCAGGGTGTTCCTTCTTATCCTACCGGTCCTTTTTTAGACGGCAATCCATCTCAAGCATCTGCGCAAAATGCAATTTATCAAATTCCAAGAAACCCTGTTCAAAATACAGGAACACTGCAATCTACAGTTGGTGGGAACATTGGAATTTTTATAAATGGAGTTTCTTTATTCGATTGGAGAGATGGTGTGGCTTGGAATCCTGCCACAAATGCACTTTGCGGCGGCCCTGGTAATCCCATGTGCCCGGGCGGACCAGCCTCTACTCAAGACTGGAACAGAGATGCAATTCCTGCAGAGATGGTAGGTTTTGACTGCTCAAAAGGTCATCCTGCCATGGGGAATTATCACCATCATCAAAACCCTTCAGCCTTTAATTTGGACAAAGTAGTACTCTCCAATATTTGTAATTTATACGCTGCAAACGGTCTGTACATGATCGATAGCACAACGCATTCGCCATTAATAGGTTTTGCGTACGATGGTTTTCCGATTTACGGAGCATACGCTTTTAACGCTACCAATGGAACAGGTGGAATTACAAGAATGAAATCTGGTTATTCCGTAAGGAATATCACCACACGGACAACATCACCAACAGGTGGAACTGTAACCTCAGGTCCAGCTGTAAACACAACGTATTCTATTGGATATTTTAGAGAAGATTATGAATTTATTGCAACTGCTGCGTCAGATGTTTTAGACGAGCACAACGGTCGTTTCTGCGTTACTCCAGAATACCCTAACGGAACGTATGCATATTTTGCGACTGTAGATTCTAATTGGAACTCAGCTTATCCTTATGCAGTTGGTCCAACATTTTACGGAACATATGCAAATCGAAAAATTACATCAATTACCGAATCTACGACACGTTTTATTCCTGCGGCAACAGGAATTTCGAATGCAAATCTTGAAGAGTACAAAATATCTATCTACCCCAATCCAGCGTCAGAATTAATTGCAATTCAAATTGGAAGTTTAGTAAAAGAAGATGTTAGCATTCAGTTGATTGATGCTTCGGGTAAAGTAGTGGATCAAACAGTGGTGAAAAAAGGAAGTTCCATTGCCTACTTCGATATTCAAACTGTTTACTCAGGTATCTATTTTGTGCAGTTTAGCTTACAAAATGGTGAGAAATTAACAGAAAAAGTGATCGTAAAAAGAGATTAAAAAAAGAGAGATTTTGAGTCCAATGTGTTTTACGGTTCTGCCGTGAGCTACATTGGGCTTTTTTATTCCTGCAACGGATGATAAAAGTCTTTTAAGAAAGCTCTTTTTTCCGTCAATCCAAGCTCATCTAAAATAATGGCTACAAAGTCTAAAGCTGATAAATCTGCTTGGGTTGAGGTGCTCCACTTTAGTGTGCTAAACCACTCTTTGCTGTCTGCTAAAGGCAGGTGGTACTCTTTGGCAATAAGCTCAATCGTATTCTTTGGATCAGCTGATAATTTTTTTGCCTCTTCTTGCACGATTTTTAAAACCGTTTTCAATGCTTTCTCATGATTCTCCAATAAATCGTTGGAAGCTATGATAGAGAAGGCAGGCCACGGAGTAGCAATTTCATCAACTCTCTTAAATTGCCTTGCAGTTAAACAGGGCTTTGTGGTAAACTTTTCCCATAAAAATAATTGATTAGGGTTCACTGAAAGGTCTTCAATTGCACCCTTTAAATGTTGTATTGTATTGAATTTTAAATCGCCCGAGTTAACTCCGAGGTTTTTCATGTACATGAATGCCATAAGGTGTGAACCGGAAGTGAATCTACTAATAGCAAATTGGGCTTTGTTTTGCAGTTCTCTTAATGTTAAATTACTTGTAGCACCTGCATGAACTCCCCAAAGTAGAGGCGAGTCAACAAAAAATGAACAAATTTTTGCGTCTAACCCTTTTTGAATGTTGCTAATGGCACCTTCGGTTAAAGCAATTGCCATGTCAGTTTCTCCATCTCTCAGCGCATTGCACATTGCTCCAGTTCCACCGTAGGCTGTCTCCCAAATCAAGTGAATACCTTCTTTAGCAAATAAATCTTTTTTTAGTGCTTGTTTCCAAGGAAGGTTAAAGTGCTCAGGGACTCCAGTGCAACGAATAGTTGTTGACTTCATGCAATTAGTTCAAGCGCATAGGAGTAATTAGCTGAAACTCGGGAATGGCGACTTCAAAAAGTCTTCCTGATTCAACTTCCTTCATCAAGTAACTTCCCCACATCATTCCAATGTCTGATTTTAAACTAGAAAAGGATTGATAGGCGTGAGAATGGCCGGGGCGAATTATTGGCTGCTCTCCAATCACGCCTTCGCCTTTTACTTCAGAATAACTTCCGTTGGAATCGAAAATGTACCAATGCCTGCTTAATAATTGAACAGTTACTTCTCCTTTATTTTTAACCGTTACGGCATAGCTAAAAACAAAATCGTTAGAACTAGGAACTGAGTGAGCCTCCTCATATAAAGGACGCACAGAAATATTTATGTTATCTGTTAGAAATGTTGACATAGAGCAATATTAATAAAAACAATTTTTGTTTATTGAGGGTTAATAGTTTCAATTTGAAATCCAATTAATTTGTCATAAATCATTCCATTTTCTCGGTGATATACAAAAATGTAATAATCATTATTTGTTGCTGAATGTGTTCCTTCTATGGTCGAAAGATCCCCTACAGTTTCACCTTGAGGTAAGAATGAGTAGTTGTAATTGTAATATCCTTGCTTGATTGTGGTTGTTAATTCATATGCGCTGTTGGCTTCAACATATTTCATTTTAAACTCAGGCTTGTATTCCCAATCGCTCAATTCACCGAAGACATAAATGTGTCCTCCAAGCACTGGATTTTCTCGCTTTAGCGAAAAGTGTGTAACCATGTAATCTCCTTCTCGATCTGACATGGGGCTATTTTCGCGGTTAATTCTTCGTTTTCCATTAATATCTGGCCAAAATAAATAGCGTTTGAAAGATCTAGGCTCTTCCGGCAAGAGAAAAACATGGGTTTTACCAGACATAATTTGAATCCCATCAATGTTTAATGATTGGTAGCGTAAGTTTCGAGTTTCAAAAAAGCGATACTCATTGTCACCGTTGAACAGGTTCTTATCTTCGTAGTTGTAGACTAGTTCAGGAGAACGGATAAAAAGAGGCTTTAAGTCCGTTATGGCGTTGTCCCAGCGTCTATTTTGAGAAATAATGACCTTCAAATCAGCGTAAACATCCTGAATTGGGTACGTACTGTGGTTAATGGTAAAGTCAACTTCTTGTTTGTAATCTCTGTGCCTAGCCATGGTTGCCATTCGAATGTCAGTATCAATGTTCACCCTTTTTTCTACCACATAGAATCTTTTAGTCAGTAAAAGTTCTTCTTCGTTATTGTTGGCATATACCTTTAATAAATAATTGCCCGACAATTTAAACTTCACTTGATTGTTCGGAATACCAACCGTGTAATGAATGTATGGAAAAAGGGTATTTATTGAATATTTATAATCTTCAATAAAGCCATCAAAAAAATTACTTAAATATTCCGTTACTACCAAGTCCGATGGGGTCCAATCGGCATTGCAATGAACGATTGTGTAATTGTATATCTGAAAGTCAGTGCTTAAATCGTCAAAGTGTAATTCAAGTTGATCTGTACCCCCTAAAAATAAAACCGGAAATGAGAGTTGGTCCTCATTTCGATAAAGTTGAACTGTTTTAATGTTATCACGGTATGTGTGATCTCGGTATTTAATCATTTCTTCTTCTTCCGAAGCAAGCTCTGCAGATTTTTCCATGCTTGATTGAACTACATTTCTGCTGTAGCTTGAGTGAGTTGCGAAAAGAGCAATGATTAAAAAAGTTAGAAGCTTCATGAAATGGGTTTCGGTTCGGTCTTTAAAAGTAAAAATAATGCAGTGTAAAAACACTTAAAAAGTAAATTTAGTTTGTATTAAAACAAAATAGAGGAATGGTTAGTTTTTTTTTGCATCAAAAAAGCATAAAAAAGATTATTAAAGGGAAAAGCAATCTTCGAAAGTCTTATTTTTGCCCTCGAAAATTGAACCTATTACTTATTATGTCAAAAGTGCTTAAAGTTAAAAAGGGAGCTGATATAAAGCTCGTTGGGGCAGCTGAGAAAATACTCGCTGACGCACCTGTACCCTCTTACGTTGCTGTAAAGCCAACTGATTTTGAAGGTATTACACCAAAGTTAGCGGTGAAAGAAGGGGACGAGGTAAAAGCTGGTTCGACATTATTCTTTAGTAAAAATGATGATCGTATTAAATTTGTTTCACCTGTAAGTGGCGAGGTTGCTGAGATTAAAAGAGGAGCCAAAAGGGTAATTCAAGAAATCGTTATCGTTGCAGATAAGGAAATAAAATACGAAGATTTTGGCGCTTCAAACCCAACTTTAGAAAGCAGAGACTCAGTAATTGAAAAGCTTTGTAAATCTGGTCTTTGGCCGTTTGTAAAGCAACGGCCTTATGACGTAATTGCAAAGCCGAACGATAAACCAAAAGCTATCTTTATTTCAGCTTTTGATTCCGCTCCGTTGGCTCCGGATAATGATTTTATTGTTCACGGTCAAGATTTAGCATTTCAAACTGGACTTGATGTATTAGCAAAATTAACGGAGGTTCATTTAACAGTGGACAATGCTGCTAAAGCAGATGAAGCATTTCTGCAGGCCAAGAATGTACAACTTCACTCAATTGAAGGTCCTCATCCGGCAGGTAACGTTGGTGTACACATTCATAATTTCGCCCCAATAAGCAAAGGCGAAGTTGTCTGGACAGTAAAGCCTCAGGACGTTTTAGCAATTGGGAAACTGTTTTTAACAGGAAAATATGACGCTAGTAGAGTTGTTGCTGTTTCGGGAGCCCAAATTAAGTCGCCCAAATATTTCAAAACAATTCAAGGAGTGAGTATAAAATCTTTATTAGAAGAGAATCTAAAAGAGGGTAACAACAGAATAATTAGTGGGAATGTATTATCAGGTGAAAAAGTTAGTACGGAAAGCTATTTAGGTTTTTATGATTATCACGTTACTGTTATTCCTGAAGGTGGAGAAGCTCAAATGTTTGGTTGGATAACACCAAACCCAGATAAGTTTAGCATTTCAAGAGCATTAGTGTCTTGGATGTCTCCAAATAAAAAGTTCAATTTAGATGCAAATATGAATGGTGAAGAAAGACCATTTGTTGTAACCGGAGAGTATGATAAAGTGTTTCCTTTCGATATTTACCCTGTACAATTGGTAAAAGCCATTATGGTCGAAGATATTGAATTGATGGAAAATCTAGGAATCTATGAGGTAGCTCCAGAAGATTTTGCTCTCTGTGAAACTGTTTGTACATCAAAAATACCAACCCAAACCATTGTTCGTAAAGGCTTAGCCATGTTGCGTGAAGAAATGAGTTAAATAATAAATAATAGTATTGAAATGAGTAATGCAATTCACAAATTTTTAGAGAACACAGTAAAACCAAACTTTGATGAGGGTGGGAAGCTAGCAAAATACCTGCCCGCTTACGATGCATTGGAGACCTTTTTATTTGTTCCAGGTCACACTACAAACGGAAAAGGTTCTCACATTAGAGATGGAATAGATATGAAACGTACCATGATTATGGTTGTTTTAGCGATGGTTCCGGCGTTGCTTTTTGGAATGTGGAATACAGGATATCAGCACTTTTTAGCAACAGGAGAAGCGTATACCTTTATGGATGCTTTCTTTTATGGTGCGTTGAAAATTTTACCTCTAGTTGTTGTTTCTTATGCAGCAGGGTTGGGTGTTGAGTTTGTTTTTGCCATTATCAACAAACACCAAGTCGCAGAGGGTTTCTTAGTTTCAGGGATGTTAATACCGCTTTGCTTACCCGTCGAAATTCCATTGTGGATGGTAGCTGCTGCGACAATTTTTGCAGTCATTATCGGCAAAGAAGTTTTTGGTGGAACAGGGATGAATATACTCAACGTTGCCTTAACTGCAAGAGCCTTTTTGTTTTTTGCATATCCAACTTGGATGTCAGGCGATAAAGTTTGGATTGGTGGAGGAATGGATGAATCAGTAGCATATGCTGATGGGTCAACAGGGGCGACGCTTTTAGCTCAAGCAACTGAAAGGTCTTCGGGATTCGTCGATGCTGCAGGTGTCGCGTACACTGATACCTTTATGTCATCCTTTTTAGGATTAATTCCTGGTTCAGTTGGAGAAACAAGCACACTTGCAATAATGATTGGTGCAGCTATTTTGCTAATTACGGGAATCGGATCTTGGAAAATTATGTTTTCTGGTGTTTTAGGAGCTTACGTAATGGGACTTTTATTCAACCTTTGGGGAGCTAACCCATTTATGGAAGTGCCGGCGCACATGCACTTGGTAATCGGTGGTTTTGCTTTTGGAATTGTTTTCATGGCGACAGATCCTGTGTCTGCAGCTCAAACTTCAACAGGAAAGTACATTTATGGGTTCTTAATTGGAATTTTAGGAATTATGATTCGAGTGTTTAACCCTGCATATCCTGAGGGAATCATGTTAGCTATTTTATTTATGAACGTGATGGCTCCGTTAATTGACCACTATGTGTTAGAATCAAATATAAAAAGAAGACAAAAACGTACAACAATGGCAGTTGCCGCTTAAAACTTAAAGAAATGGACGTAAATAAAAACTCATATACATTTACCTTTTCCGCACTACTTGTTATTGTTGTTGGAACGGCTTTGGCTTTTGCGGCAGAAGGCTTGAAGCCGATGCAAAAAGAAAATGTACGATTAGAAAAAATGCAGAATATATTAGCTTCTGTCAAGGTTGAAGCCACACCTGAAGAAGCAGGAGAAAAATTTAAGCAGTACATTATAGAGCAAGTAATGCTAGACAACGAAGGCAATATTGTCATATCTGAGGGTAAAACTGCTTTTGATATTGATGTAGTTAAGGAATTCAAGACATTGGATATTGAGAAGAGAAATTACCCTCTATTCGTTTTTGAAGACAATGGTACTAGAAAATATATTGTGCCCATGGCAGGTAACGGTCTATGGGGTCCTATTTGGGGTTTTGTTGCTTTTGAAGGCGACATGAATACCATTTATGGTTCTACTTTTGACCATAAAACAGAAACACCAGGTTTGGGAGCAGAAATAAATCAGCCTGAATTTCAAGACAAATTTATTGGGAAAACAATTTTTGACGGAACACAATATGTTTCAGTTGAAGTTGTGAAAGGTGGAGCAGATGTGGAAGGCGAAAGTCACATGGTTGACGGTATATCCGGTGGAACTATTACTTCGAAAGGAGTAAGCGAGATGATGCAAAGAACCTTAAACGTATATGTTCCTTATTTTAAAGGCAACCAAAAAGCTGCTTTATAATTTTAAAACCGAACTAAGCTATGAGTGAAACAGCAGAAGCAACAGTAGTTGTAAAAGAACCAACAGAGCCGTTATTTTCTTCGAAGAATAAGAAATTACTTTCTGATCCACTAAATGATGACAATCCAATAACGATACAGGTACTTGGTATTTGTTCAGCGTTAGCGATTACTGTTCAGGTGAAGCAGGCAGTAGTAATGTCGCTTTCAGTATTGGTTGTTATGGTCGGAGCAAGTTTAATTGTTTCGTTATTGAGAAATCTAATTCCATCGAGAGTAAGAATTATCGTGCAATTAGTTATTGTAGCTGCATTAGTAATTTTAGTGGATCAGGTCTTGAAGGCTTACATGTATGAGGTAAGTAAACAGCTTTCGGTATTTGTTGGTTTAATTATTACCAATTGTATTATAATGGGTCGCTTAGAAGCGTTTGCTTTGGCAAATAAACCTTGGCGATCTTTTTTAGACGCGTTGGGTAATGCAGCCGGTTACGGATGGATTCTAATTGCAGTTGCTGTAGTTCGAGAATTATTTGGGTCAGGAAAGTTATATGGTTTTCAAGTTATTCCGGAGGCTTTTTATGATTTCGGATACTATAACAATGGATTAATGATTTTGCCTCCAATGGCATTAATTACCGTTGGAGTCATCATATGGATTCAACGCTCTAGAAACACCAAACTAATCGAAGAAAATTAATAAAGATGGAATACGTAAATATATTTATTAAGTCGATATTTATCGACAACATGATTTTCGCCTATTTCCTGGGAATGTGTTCTTATTTAGCTGTATCAAAAACTGTTAAAACTGGAGTTGGCCTTGGAGCTGCTGTAATCTTTGTTTTGGGAATTACAGTACCAATTAACTACTTACTTGAAAATTATGTATTGAAAGAAGGTGCTCTAGCTTGGTTAGATCCCGAATTTGCTGACGTTGATTTAAGCTTTTTGAGTTTTATCATGTTTATTGCAGTAATTGCGTCTATGGTGCAGTTGGTTGAAATGGCAGTCGAAAAATATGCTCCGGCACTGTATGGTGCCTTGGGTATCTTTTTGCCCTTAATTGCAGTAAACTGCTCTATTTTGGGAGGCTCTTTATTCATGCAAGAAAGACAATACGCGAACATTGCTGAAGCAACTGTGTTTGGCTTAGGGTCAGGTGTTGGTTGGTTTTTAGCAATTGTAGCAATTGCTGCGATTAGAGAAAAAATTAGATACTCAAAAGTACCTGCTCCGTTAAGAGGATTGGGAATAACATTTATCATTACAGGATTGATGGGAATGGCCTTTATGAGTTTTATGGGAATTGAATTGTAATTAAAAGAATTATAAAAAGATGATATTAGCATTAAATACAGTAACAGTAGGAGCAGCAGTAGTTGTAGTACTAATAGTAATGTTGTTATTGGTTAGTCTTTTGCTTTGGGCAAAAGCTAAGCTGACAAATTCAGGTCCCGTTTCACTTATCATTAATGGTGAGAAAAATGTTCAAGTTGAGGCAGGTAGTACATTACTTTCAACTTTGAGTGGTGAAAAGATATTTTTGCCTTCAGCTTGTGGCGGTGGTGGAACTTGCGCGATGTGCAAGTGCCAAGTAACAAGTGGAGGTGGAGAGATTTTGCCAACAGAAAAGCCATATTTCTCAAGAAAAGAGATTGCTGATAATTGGAGGTTAGGTTGCCAAGTGAAAGTGAAAGAGGACATGGTGGTTGAAGTTCCTGAAGAAGTCTTTGGAATTAAGAAATGGGAAGCAACTGTTGTTTCAAATTATTCTGTCGCATCTTTTATAAAGGAATTTATTGTTGAGTTACCTGAGGATATGGATTACAAAGCTGGAGGTTACATTCAGATTGAAATTCCTAAGACAGTTGTAAATTTTGAAGAGATAGACATAGAAGCGCACCCGGAAGAGCATCCTGGTGAACCGGATAAGTTTAAGGCAGAGTGGGATAAGTTTAACTTGTGGCCATTACAAATGAAAAATACAGAATTAATTGAAAGGGCTTATTCGATGGCCTCTTATCCTGCAGAAGGAAGAAGAATTATGTTGAATGTTCGTATTGCCACTCCACCTTGGGATAGAGATAAGAATGGTTGGATGAATGTAAATCCAGGCGTTGCTTCTTCATACATTTACAATCAGAAAAAAGGAGATAAAGTTATTGTTTCAGGACCTTACGGAGAATTCTTTATAAAGGAGACTAATGCTGAGATGTTGTATATTGGTGGTGGTGCTGGAATGGCGCCTATGCGTTCGCACTTGTATCATCTGTTCAGAACTATTAAGTCAGGAAGAAAGGTTTCTTATTGGTACGGAGGTCGTTCGAAAAGAGAATTATTTTACATTGATCATTTTAGAGCGTTAGAAAAGGATTTTCCAAATTTTAAATTCTATATGGTACTTTCGGAACCAATGGAAGTAGACAAATGGGAAGTAATGGATAACATGCAAAGCGAAGGTGATGGATTTGTTGGATTCGTTCACCAGTCGGTAATTGATAATTATTTATCTAAGCATGACTCACCGGAAGACATTGAGTATTATTTCTGCGGTCCACCGATGATGAACCAAGCGGTCCTTAAGATGTGTGACGATTGGGGAGTACCTGAAGAGAATGTTTCCTTTGATGATTTTGGAGGTTAATATTTTTTAAGAAAGCTATTGCTTAATAAAGGCCCACCATATTTGGTGGGCCTTTATTGTTTAGCTAAATAAATAAGGTAATATTTCTCATCGATCACTATTGTTTTGTGTAATTCTTTTGTGGTTTTTTGGTATAAACTACTAGATATCAGATTAAATTATTTATTTACGACCGGCTTGTTCGCTTTATTGTGTATTGGTCAGATTAGCGCCCAAACTTCATTTTCACACTCACTTGTAGGTACTGCTCACATTAGTCCGAATGTTGACGGGATAGGTATAACATCCTCCCTAAGATTGAACGTAGTAGAAATAGTCGATGAAGTTACTTTGTCTGTCGGAACACACTTAGGATTGGGATTTAATTTTAGTTCAGACAGTGAAGGCTCGAGTAATTCTTTTGTTCTTGATCTTCCGATAGTGGCAGAATTGAACTTTGGACATGGAGCAAATCCGGATGCTCGAAGCTCTTTTGCAGGATTTGTTGGTTTCGGTTATGGAATAAGTAAAATGGGCGCATAAGATGATTTTGGAGTTGGTCACAATGATGCAGCTGGTTTAATCGTTAATGGAGGTATTAGAGCAATAATAATTGAACGACCTGTTGGGTTTAGAGTTTCATATTTATTAAACTCTAAAAGTGATGCAGCGAGTGTACTTTGAGTCGGAATATTTTACAACATTGGATATTAATATTTTCAGACTTTTAACCGATAGTATTTCTTTTAAAGGTTTTAGTAAAATGAGTATTTTAAACATATAAAAGGCTTGATATTTTTGTTAGGCCTTTTTTATAAACTTTAAAATATGACTATTGGTGGTCGGCAATTAAAATTGTATTCTAAATGACAGAAATAGATTCAATTAAATTGAAAGTGTTCCATACTTCAAATATAAATTTTATTCCTAAAGCTTAGGAACATTATCTTTTAAATGTAAGGTCTGCTTTGCCTTTGCACGTCCTTAAGAAAGGAGGTATAGAATTTAATTTTAACCGGTCGTATCCAAAACAAGAGATAGTCATAATTTGGTTTTAAAAGGAAAATGCATTCATTGTTTGAGCTTCTGTATTTGATATTAATTTAGAATTGGAGATCGGTAGATTGGTAGATTAAGTTTTTACTGTTTTAACGTTTGGTTTTATTTTTCTAGAAGGGAATTTACATCCTTTATTTAAAGAGTTCTTGTTATATTCTAGCTTTCTGTTGTCACAATTTTAGATTAAAATTGGGTCCGGCTAGAGTTTCTGCTAAGAAAGCGATTAGTTTATTTACGGGTGGGATTTAATTACAAGCGCTGTAGGTTATTGATAAATTTGAACCTGAATGGGTTATCAAAGTGTTTAAGTTTTACAAATAGGTCGTGCAGTAATGTATTTTGGAAAAATAACTGTGACCTGTTGTTTAGAATTTGGCTTTACTTTGGAAGGAGAAAGTAATGAGACGAATAATGACGAAACAACAAAGGCTTTCTATCTATTAGAAAGCCTTTGTTGTAAGTTCAAAAATTGATTACTTCTTCATTAATTTTTTATAGTCTATTACACTTTGTAGTATTACTTCTCTCGCTACCTCTGCGCCTTGAAATTCCTCTACAATTACTTCTTTCTTCTCTAATTTTTTATAATCCTCGAAAAAGCTTCTTAGTTCTTTTATTGAGTGCGCAGGTAATTCAGAAACATCATTAATGTGGCTCACGCTCATGTCGTTAACGGCAACTGCAATAATTTTATCATCACTCTCGCTTTCGTCTAACATTTTCATAACACCAATTGGTCTGGCTTCAACCAAACACATTGGTACTATGTCAATTTGGGACAATACTAAGATGTCTAGAGGATCACCATCGTCGCAATAAGTTTGAGGTATAAAACCGTAGTTCGACGGGTAGTTGATAGAAGAATATAAAACTCTATCTAATATTAAAAGACCTGAGTCTTTGTCTAGTTCGTATTTCGCTCTGCTATTTCGTGGAATCTCAATTATTCCGGTTACAGTTTCTGGGGAGTTTTTACCAATGTGGACGTCGTGCCAAGGGTTGAACATGTATCTCTTTTTTATTGCCACAAAAGTAGGTATTAAACAGTCAATCAAATAGAAAACATTCTAGGTTATGTTCAACTTTATTAATTGCTTCTAGTTAGTACATTTTAAAATGTACCCCTTATTTTAGAGATAGAAATGATATTTCACACTAGTATTTTGTGTTAAACCTTTGAATCTAAATATTCCAAAGATGTTGCGTTTATTATGTGCCCTATCATTTAAGCAATTTGACGGTTTTAGAAAAGTCTTTTCCAAGGATATTTATAAAGTAAATTCCTTTTGGTACTGTTGTTAAATTAGTTAACTTTAATAAACCTTTTGACGAAGTAGCTGAAATTGATCGAATTAGTTTACCAGTAATGTCTAAGAAATCTATTTGTACCGTGGAATTTAAATCTTTGTTTAAATCAATTGTAAGGTTATCTGTAAATGGATTTGGATATACAATTAGGTCTTTATCGAATTGTATTTCTTCCAAGGAAGTCAGTGACGATTGATAAATTCTTATATAATCTATATTCATGGAATCTTGCTGAAATCCTGAAGTTATACTCGGTTGAATTGCAAGATTAAAAAGCATGTATTGAGCTGCATTAAAAGGCCAAGTACTGGAATTTTTGACGTTAGGATGGTATATAAAATGCACTACACTATCAACACTAAAAACCAATTCGTCAGGGAACCATTCTAATGTATAAACATGGAACTTGGTTGATGCAGTCGTTATTGTTTGTCCGCCATGGTTAACTGTATTACCTGAGCTAGAAGGAGTATGAGTTGCAGATTGAACAAAATTTTGATTGTTGCCCCAGTGCTCCATAATATCGATCTCTCCACAAGCAGGCCAAGAAGCTGTTCCAAATCCTTGTGTTTGCCAATATGCCCCCGACTCTGTTATATTTTTACCCAATGTCCAAATAGCAGGCCACGTGCCAACACCTGTTGGTAATTTGGCCCTCACTTCAACTTTCCCGTAAGTAAAAGCAAATTTGGAATTTAATCTTGCAGAAGTGTATTGTTTTGTGTGACCTTGATTTGTAAACGTTTCTTTTTTTGCAATTATACTTAAAACGCCGTTATTTACGACAGAGTTTGCTGTCCTGTTAGTATAATGTTGAATTTCTCCGTTGTACCAACTTCCGCCATTTGGTAACTGTGTTTGGTGAAACCACTTTGTGTTGTCTATCGCTCCATTGGTATTAAATTCATCTGACCAAACTAAGCGATTGTATATTGGCCTTTGGATGGGAGGAGATATAAAGGTGCTGTCGAAATAGTAGAAATTATCTATATATGCAATAACCTGATCGTTATTGTTTTCTCCATTTACTTGAAGCACAACTCTATTAAAATCTGCACGTCTAGTTGGTGCAGGTGATGAAGCATCAAAATTCAAATATGGATCCAAGGCAAAGTCAAATGTTACAGTTTGCCATTGGTTTAATAGTATCGGTTTTATAATTTCGCACTGAGAAGACCAAGGAGAGGGAAGGTTACCATCTTGTAACTTCAAAGAAATTTGATTGGGTGAAGTTCCTGTTATACTGCTTGAAGGAACATAGATTTTAATAGAAAAAGTCGAATAATTAGGAATGTTTAAATTTCTTCCTGCATCAAATCGTATGTTAGCGTACTGAGAACCAGTGTCATCGTATTCAAGTACTTTACTTGAAACGTTTATTCCATTTTGATGTGGATTGTTAAGGTTCGTGCTTATTGCACAATTGTCTCCAAACCAAGTAGTTATGTTGCCGTTTCCTTCAAAATTATCTTGAATAGTTTGAGCCAAGCAATTGTTATACAATAAAATAGAGACGAGTAAGGGGTATAATATTTTCATAAATATTCTTTTAGTAATAAGTACCATAACACAATATACGAAATATTGTATATTTTAGGTTGCTCTGGAAGCTTCGCACTTATCTTTTTTTATTTTTCTAATTATTTCGCGTTGAAATAGGTTGTGTGGGGAATTGTCAACTTAACTTTGAATTATGGAAAGAGAGCAGTTAAAAGCAGACGATTTTAGTTACGATTTACCCAATCATCGAATTGCAAAATATCCTTTGACTATCAGAAATCAATCAAAATTACTGACCTATAAAAATGGTGTAATAGGAGAAGATATATTTTCTAATTTAAAAAATCATTTACCAAAGGATGCTGTCTTGGTTTTTAACGATACTAAAGTACTGGCAGCAAGGTTGTACTTTCAACGGAAAACGGGAGCTAAAATTGAAATATTTTGTTTAGAGCCGAACCTAACTACCGTAGAACAAGCGTTAAGCGCTACAAAGAGTTGCCTGTGGCAATGTATGGTAGGCAATTTAAAGCGTTTTAAAACCGACGAGGTACTAGAGTTAAATATTGCGGGAACCATTTTAAAGGCGAGTATTGTTGAAAAGCGACCTTCCGATGTTATTATTCAATTTGAGTGGGAGGGAGGAGTTGAATTCTCAGAGATACTGAATGAAGCCGGAGAGATTCCTTTGCCGCCCTATTTAAATAGAGAAACAGAATTGGCGGATCAGGAAACTTACCAGACAGTTTATGCTAAGAACGAAGGTGCTGTTGCAGCGCCAACTGCAGGGTTACATTTCGTCAATAATCAGTTAGAAGATTTAAAAGATAAGGGGCATGGTTTAGCTTACTTAACCTTGTTTGTTGGTGCAGGAACATTTAGAGCTGTAAAAGCAGACAAATTGGTAGATCATGATATGCACCAAGAGCGGATTGTAGTTAATAGGCTTACTATAAATAAATTGGCTGCAAAACAAGACAAGGTTATTTGTGTGGGTACAACTAGTCTTCGTTCATTAGAAAGCCTGTATTGGCTGGCTGTAAAGATGAATCATACAGGAAATATGGCAGAGAACATGGTAACGCAAGAAGATGCTTACAAATTACCACAAGATTGGAATTGGCAGACTGCTTGTAATTACTTGCTCGGTGTATTAGAACAAACAGGAAAAATGGAAATTGACTTTCATTCTGCCTTGTTCATAATGCCTGGCTACAACTGGAAAGCAATAAATGGGTTGATTACTAATTTTCATCAACCTAAAAGCACTTTATTGTCTCTCGTTTCTGCTTGGATTGGTAAAGATTGGCAAAAGGTATACAGCTATGCATTTAATAATGATTTTCGTTTTTTAAGCTACGGCGATAGCTCAATATTGCTAAGGGAGTAATTGAGTTTTTTGTCTTCAATACATAAAACCTGCACGCATAACTTTTTAAGTTATCAAGTATCTAATGAAGGCCACATTCTAATAGTAAGCAGTGTCCAAAATTTGAATAAAGTTTCTTTTTGTATTGGTTAAGTAGGTAAAGAATGTATCAGGAGCACAAAACCTTTGTAAATCCTCAAGAGGGTTCTGTTTAGTTCAAATTGGATCTATTTAATACATTATTAGTAATAATTTTAGCAATATTAGAGGGTTGCAATGCTTGCTAATTTGGTAGCGTCATCTAGTTGAGGAAGCGCATGGAATTGCCCTTATCGGGTGTTTTTGAAACTTTTTTAATTGTAATTAAGAAGTAATGGTTCAAAGATTTTATTTATTATCCTGCTCTAATTTGAAGCTGTTGAAAATAGAAAAATCTATTTGTTTTGTTTGATTATACTTTGCTCAAGGCTTCCACCGTGTATATCTGTCAAATTAATAATAGTCTTTAATTTTCTCAGCTTATACTGCAGGAGGGTATCCCCTTTTCCTAAGTAATTGATTTTTATTTACTTAAAAGACTTCGATATACATCAAGTGTCCACAACTATCACTTCACAATCTTGCTTACAGGGTCTATTTTTTTATTGTCTTGGGTTTTAATTTCACATTAAAGCTTAGACTTTCTCTAAAAAACGTGATGACAAATGTTACTCATTTAGGGAACATCCAACATCAATTGAAAGAAATACGTTTAGAGAAACCTTAGCATTGCTATCAATTATACTACCGGCTTTTTGTCCGTTATAAACTAATTTCAGAATTTAAGTATATGAAGACCGTATTTTATAAATTTATATCTTTCCAGTATATAAATTTACCATAATTCTACTTTACGGGGATTAGGATGTTTCGCATGTTTGTGAGTTGCTTTTTTATTGTGGTTAAAATCCATTAAATTTATATTTTTGTTAATGTTCAATAAAATAATGTAATGATATTAGGGTATTTCGAAGCTATAGAAGCTCTTGCGAAAAGTAAAAACATTATTAATGGAGAAATTGAAACGTTCTCTGAAGAGTTACTCAGAAAAGCCATGGACGCTTTGGAGTGCAATCGAACTAACATTTGGGTATTTAAAAACAACAATTCAGAGTTATCAAATTTTCTGTCATTTCAAGACATTACTGGTCAATTTACAAAGGAGGCTTCTTTGTACAGAAAGGACCTTCCAAAGTACTTTAGTTATCTTGAAAAAAATGAAGTAATTATTTCCAATAATGTTGAAGAAGATTCACTGCATGAAGAGTTGTTTAGTATTTATTTAAATCCTAATAATATTGTTTCTTTAATTGATATTCCATTGCGTTCTGATGGCCAAATGATAGGAGTAGTTTGTTTTGCATCTACTTTTCAAAAGCGAGAGTGGAAAATTGAAGATCAAAAATTTGCAATGTCTATTGCTAGTTTAATCTCATTAGCGATGGAGAGTGCTGAAAAGAATAGGTACCAAGAGAAGCTTGAGCGTGCTGTTACACAAAAAGAAATTTTACTATCGGAAATGAACCACCGAGTAAAAAATAACCTGTCCTTAATTATAGGTCTGATTAACCTTCAAAGTAATAAAGCGCAATCTGCTGAAGAACGACAAAGATTTCATGATTTACGTCACAAACTATATTCTATTTCTAGGGTGCAAGAGAATTTACATGGGAGTTCTGATTTGAATAAAATTGAATTGCATCATTATTTACACGAAATAGTTACTAATTTGAATGAATCTTTTGGGAAAGAAATTGCTATTAAGTTTAAATTGAGTCCGTTATTTTTAGATATTACCAAGGCGATTCCTTGTGGCTTAATTGCAAACGAAGCAATTACGAACAGTTATAAATTTGCCTTTAATGAATGTGCTGAAGCCTCTCAGATAAGTATTTCAAGCGAGGTAACGAATAATGAAATTGTTATAGTAATTGAAGATAATGGTTCAGGGTTTATTCCTAAAAAGGCAGAAGCAGGACTAGGAATGGAGTTAATGAACGATTTAGCAAAACAGATAGATGGCAGCTTAACCATCGATTCGAGCAAAGGGACTCGAGTTACTCTTAGCTTCCCTGTTTAAGAGTGTAGGAGTGGTAAATTAAATTTTGTCTTAAAATTTTATCTGATTAATCGTCTTTTTAAACATGCATTGCTCTGCTAAGTCTATCATTAATAGATCTACCTAAACCTTCGTCTGGTAAAGGTTCAATAACAATATAATCTAAATCAAGTTGGTCAAATTCGTGGAGAGTACTGTAAATATTTTGTGCTGCCTCATTTAAGTCGCCTGATTTAGATAGGATAACTTCCTTGTAAATATGGAATTGGGATGATTCTTTGAATTTTATGATACCAATTTTCGAAGTTTTATGTTGCACTATAAAATTTCCAACGTCATGTGTTACTACAGTTTTAGTCTTTGGAGCGTAATGTTTTTTAGACATACCCGGCGTTACTACAGTGCTTTTTTTTGCATTAAAAAATGCAAGCTTTCCAACCACTCCTTCAATTTCTTCTACACTAATTGCGCCCAATCGATATAGAATTACTTCACCGTTTTCAAACCCAATAATAGTTGATTTTATTCCGGCTGAGCAGTTGCCGCCATCTAATACCATTTTTAAACCTTCAGGAAAGTAGTCGGCAACATGTTTTGCTGTGGTTGGGCTAATTCGTTCAAAAGGGTTTGCGCTTGGCGCTGCAATCGGTCCACTTTCTTCTAACACCTTCAACAACATAGGATGTTTTGGAACTCGAAGCCCAATTGTATTTTTTCCTGCTGTGATTTGGTTACTAATGTGCTCAGCTTTTGGTAAAACTAAAGTTAGTGGGCCTGGCCAAAATTGCTCCGCCAATTTTTTTAACGGCGTTGGGAAATTAATGCATAGCTTTTCGGCTTGCGCAAAATTAGCTACATGCACAATTAGCGGATTTGTTCTTGGTCTTCCTTTTAATTCGAAAATATAATCAATCGCTTTTGGGTGGTCAATTGACGCCGCTAAACCATAAACTGTTTCTGTTGGAATAGCAACGACCTCGCCGCTTTTAAGCAACGCTATGGCTTTTTCAACAGAAGATTGTACAATGCTCTCCATTGCTGTAAAGTTCGGGAATTATCTAGTCTTTTGATACGTACTTTACACCAGCTTCAATTCGAACCTTTAGGTGATTGTCTTTGGGAGGAATAGGGCAGCTGTAATTATGATTATAAGCACAATAAGGATTGTATGCTTGGTTAAAATCAATGACCATGTCATTTCCTTTTGTCATCCTTAGATCAATAAAACGGCCACCGCCATAGGTGTCATTACCAGAAGTTTCATCCGTAAAGGGGAGGAATAAATAATCTTCATATTCTGGTTTGCTTATTCCATAACTTTTATAAATATTTAATTGATGCGACTTTCCCTTGATTTTAAAAGTAGCAACAGCGTACACCACGTATTCTGGTCTTCGATCTGTCGTCGTTTTCATTTTAAAAGGTTTTGTTTTATCAATTCGTTCAATTTTTGCAGTAACAATGTATTGCGAATCAATTTTGTAGAATGGTAGACCTTTAAAATCATTGAGGTCTTTTTTAAGGAGTGGAGAACTCGAAGTGTCAGCATATTGCTCGTTCGTCTCTTTTTGGAATTCTTTAGCCGATTTTTGTTGGGCAAAACTTGTTGTTAAAATACAACAAAGTAGGAGAGATAAAGGGATTCTTTTCATGGACGAAAAGTAAGCAAACTACAGTTTTTGAATTCAAACTTGTATAAACATTGTATCCTTGGTCTGCAGCTCTTGTGAAGCCACTTCTTGTATTAGTTAAATAATTTTTGTAGTGAATTAGGGAGGGGTCTGAAACTGAGATTACGTTAATCGCACTATAGTAGGTAGCTAACGCTGGAATGATTAGTTGAAATTTCCACATTGATAACTGCTTCAATTATTTATGTGTTGGAGTTAAAAAAGGTATTCTGACTTTCATTTATACCCAATGATGGAGCATTGGCTTGAAATCTGAAAATATCTGAATTTAGAGCGAAAGAATTCGTGCCGTTGATAGTTATGAAACTACTGTTACCTCGCTTGAATTACTCAATTCTTGATCTTGATGGGCATTAATATTAAATGTTCTTCTGTCATCTCTGCTAGTTTTAATGTCTCTAACCATGGCAATATTGACGTTGATGTTAGTTGTAATATTACTCAGATTAACTATTATACACCCTACAAAAGTATCTCATACTACTCCGCTGTTGTAATAAAATCCGACTATACTATTGGCTTGTCAACAAGTAAACCTAGCAATGAAGTCGTAATTTAATGCCGACATGATTCTTCCATCTTTGGCACTAACATAACTTTGGCCGTTCCTGTATTAGCACTTATTAGAATGTGTCGAGAAACCGAAAATTGAGCCAATAAAATGGGGAACAGAGGAAGGTTAATCGGTTGGCGATTTCGTTGCAGTGCGTAATTTTTTAAGACATTCTTTTTCAATTTAAATGTTAAAAATGCACCAATTCAATGAGTTATACCCTGGTTTTAGTAATTTTAATTCATGCAGACATTGGAACAACAGCTGGTTGAATTAGAACTTTTCATTCCATTTATGGAAAAAGAAAATTTTGATGTATCAAAAGTTTCTGTGGCTTGGCAAATCGACCATTCCTTGAGGGTTGTGAATGGAATAATTGAAGTATTGGAGGATTCGGACCCGAACCTATTCCAACAAAGAGCAAATCTATGGCGATTTCTTTTTTTAACACTCAACTTTCTGCCAAGAGGTAAAGGTAAACCTCCAAAGCGAGTTATGCCTGATTATCACATTAGCGAAAGCGACCTCAAAAGAAGATTAGGTTTTGCATTTGAGAATATTTTAAGTTCTAAAAAAATACCAAAAAAAGCCCACTTTAGACATCCTATGTTCGGCACATTAATTCGAGAACAGTCGAGTCATTTTATCCAAATTCATACAGAACACCATTTAAAAATTATTCGAGATATATTGAAACCTTAAGCTTCGCTAATTTGATTGTATAATTTCTCCAAATATTCTCTTCTACTTTCATTGTCTAACTCTTGAACTAATAAATCGTCGTCTAATAAGATTCGGTCATACATTCCAAAAGGGGAAAAGGTTTTAAAAATGAAGGGCAAAATGTCAACTAGGATAAAGAGTAAAATCAATATGTATTGGGTAATACGAACTATCGAATGCTTTTCTTTTAACTGCTCAAGCGCCATTTCACGTCTCAAATAATCAGTATATGTGGAGTAAGCGGAAATTGTACTGTCCTGTTGATTTTTAAGTTGAGCTAACTCTGAATTGTGGGATTTTCTTTCTACGACTTGATTAACTCTCAACGATTTTAACTCCTCTTCAATCGTATTTAATTGTCTGATCTTATTCTCAGCTGAAGGACCTTTACCATAGATGCCCGTTGTGGTAATTTCGCCTTTTGAATTTTTAATTACTTCACCATCTATTTCTTTTGTAACTATTTCGAATTGAATGTCCCGTTGTTCTAATTTGCTTTTTTCGGAACTATCCAGTCGACGTAGTTTGAACTCAATGTTAAAGATTTTAGCATCGAATTCCTTTTCTATTTTTTTCTTGTGTGCTATTGTGTTTTCTGTAATCTGGTCTTGAATACTTCCATCAAAATACAGCATTACGAGTGGATGAGAAATGACAATTCCCAAAATCAAAGCAAACCCCATGCGCAAGAAGAAGGCAGGGTTTTTCAATTCACTTCTGTTGTCCATTTTGCGAATGTGAGTGGATACGATGAATCGATCAAACGAAAAGATGATCAATGACCAAATAAAACCACCGAAAAAATAGAGCAGAGGCAAAGCCGTAATTCCCTCAACAGTTGAAAGTGCAAAAGACATGGAAACAAACGCAAGAGTAGCAGGAACAAGTACAAGCGTTCCATAGCCGATGTGTTTGTTTCGTTCTTTTTTAGAGCAATGTGAAAGTAAGACGGTGTCGCTGCCAGCGCACCAAATAAAAAAATCACTGATTTTCATAGTAGAAAGTTTTGTGGTTGATGTAGCAGAAACGCTACAAAAGAGCACTTTTGTGTAAGTATGGTCAAAACTAATACTACTATGTATAGAAAGGTACTGAATTGTGATGGGTGGTTTATTATTAGAATAGAGTTTTAAATTGAGGTTGGAATGGGCATTTTTCTATTCTCTAATTTTTACAATAAACAAATAATGCAATGAGTAAAAAAATTGCCCACAAGGACTAATATTGGCTTTTTAAACTTGACGAATTGCTCGAAACAAAATAATTAGTTTCCATTCATCGAACCATTTGTCCATCTATCGTTTTTCTTTGTTACAACCTAAAAAACAAGTTGATTTTTGCTTAAAATTATTTCAATGAAAAAAATACTATTCTTTCTATTTATTTCCTTTTCTGCTTTTTCATTCGCTCAATCTATTCAAGGTGTGGTGTTAGATGAGATCGGGGAGGGGCTTCCTTTTGCCACGTTGCAGTTATTTAAAGCTGACAGCTCTGTTCAAAAAGTGGAGACTACTAGGGCAGATGGAACTTTTCGGTTTACAAATCTGACCGAAAATAATTATCGTTTAGAGATTAGCTTTATTGGATTTAAGGTAAAAACAAAATTGATAGATTTGGCGATTGATAAGGGTGTTTTAGGACGAATTACAATGAACCAATCAACCACAGACATTGGGGAGGTGACAATTTCTGCAGACAAACCAATGATTCAAGTAGAGGCGGATAAAACTATATTTAATGTATCACAAAATTTAAGTACTACAGGAGACAATGGGGTTGAGCTTTTGCGGAAAGCTCCTGGGCTTCAAGTTGACAACGACGACAATATTATTTTAGAAGGAAAATCAGGAGTTACCGTCTATATTAATGGGAAACAAAGCTTTTTACAAGGTCAAGATTTAACAAATTATTTGAAGAGTATTCGAGCTGAAGAAATTGAAAGTATTGAAATTATTACTCAACCTTCTTCTAAATTTGACGCAGCAGGAAGTGGTGGAATTTTAAACATCATCTTGAAACGAGAGAAAGGACTGGGGACAAAAGGCAGCATTACCAATACATTTACTTACGGCGATTTTGGAAGAAACAATACTACTTTGAACCTTAATCACAGAAGTAAAAACTTTGCTCTATTCACCACCTATTCTCATTTCCAAGGGAAATCCACTCGGTTCTTTGATATGCTTCGAATACAAGGAAATAATGTTTTTAATGGTGAGACAGAATCAGTGCAGGAAATGCAAAACGATAGGTTAAACGTTGGTGGAGACTTCTATTTGAACGACAGAAATACGGTGAGTTTATCGTTTAGTGGAAACGTAAGCGACGACTTAAATAAGTCAACATCTGAAACCCCTATTAGTAAAATAGATGGGGAAGTGGATAGTATTTTAAGGGCTCCCAATGTGGACGATAATAAAGTCATTAATCTCAATGCAACGTTGAACTATACGTATAAAGATTCGGCAGGTAGAACATTTAGCACTGATTTTGATATAGTTCGATACCAACAAGATCAATCAAGTTTACAACCAAACATTTATTTGAGTCCTAACGAGACTATTGAGTTAGGTAGGAATGAGAATTTCCAAGAAACGCCAATTGACATCACTGTTTTAAGTGGTATGGTAGATTATGAGCAAAAGTTATGGAAGGGTGTTTTTGCTGTTGGGGCAAAAGTTTCAAGTGTACAAACGGACAACACTTTTGATTTCTATCAAGTAAAGAATGGATCCAATAATTTGGACAGTAGCAGAAGCAACCAATTTGATTATGTAGAATCAATTTTAGCGGGGTATGTGAATTACAAGTACAAGCTTAAAAAGTGGAGTTTTCAAGCTGGCTTAAGAGCAGAGCAAACTTACTCAGATGGAGATTTAACTACTTTAGTTGGTCAAGATACCAGTGTAAGTAGAGAATATCTTAACCTGTTTCCATCAGGAGGAATTACTTATCAAGGAAATTGGGAAAACACCTTTGCTTTAACTTACAGTAGAAGAATTCAACGACCGAGTTACCGAAATTTAAATCCTTTCGAATCCCAAATTAACGAGTTAAGTTTTAGAAGAGGAAATCCATTTTTGCAACCTCAGTTCACGCACAACATTAAGCTTTCCAATTCATACAAATACAAGTTAAATACAAGCTTCACCTATTCTTATATTTCTGACTTTTTTGCTGAAGTAACGGAGGCTGAGGGTGACCGTAAAAGTTTTATCAATACTCGAAATGTTGCTGATCAGCAGGTGTATAATTTTAGCGTGAGTTATCCAATAAAAATTAAAGAATGGTGGAGTATTTATGCAAGTACATACTTATACTACACCAATTTCACGCCAACCCATCCTGACTTTATAGCGATTAACAGGACAGTTTACGGAGGTTTTGCACAAAGTACTTTTACGTTACCTAAAAACTTCAGATTTGAAGTGAGTGGTTGGTATAGCGGACCCTCTATATGGCGAGGGACGTTTAAAACTAAAAGTATTGGTTCATTGAGTCTCGCTCTTCAAAAAAGATGGGATAAATGGACCGGAAAGGTATCTTTTAATGATGTGTTATTTACCAGCCCTTGGAGAGCAGAAAATCGTTTTGGGGATTTATTTTTAACAGGGACTGGAGGAAGTGATAGCAGAAATGTAAGCATTTACCTAAGCTATACTTTTGGTCAAAATGACGTAAAGGAAAAACGCAGAAGAAGCTCTGCAGCAGAGGAAGAAAAAGGGCGAATTTAAAAAGAGAATAGCAAATTGAGAAATTGTGAAAACTCTTTTTTACACCAATCGGAGTTTCTATTTTGTCATACTGAGCGGAGTCGAAGTATAGGACAAATGCCTAATTTATTACATTGAGCAGCAGCGTTTATATTGAGCGCTACCCGAAGTGAATCGCACAAATCACTAATCTGCAGAAGAAAATTAGTTAAAAGTATAGAGAAAATTTATTTTCTCGGCTTCTTATATAGAGGAACCGTGCTGCAAGGTTCGCCATACATTAATACTTTAACAACAGGCTGCAACAGTTCTGTTGCACGAACGTAGGCTGAGGGAGGAACTACTTTGCCGCTGCAACCTTTAATTACAACTCGTGCGTCGATGTAATCATTAGGGTTTACTTTTGAAATTGCTTCTTCAAAGAGAATGGTTTCTAATTCTTCAAGATTTCCAAAAACTACTTTTTTAGCAAAGGGTGCTAACTTTGTTGTCAACAGCATATAAGCCCAAGTTGGTACAATAGCATCAACTGAACAATAAATAGCAACGTATTTATCTTGGTAAGCCGTCCAATCGTGGTGCTTTACAAATTCGCGGAAATCTTTTTCTTTTAAAGCAATTTCTTGCCAAAGATTCTCTTTGATATCGTACAATACTCTTTCACCTTCAGGAAAAATATCCTCTAAGTTAAAGGTAATTAAACCACTATTAACTACTCTATTTATGATTTCTTCAGCCATTCTTTTTATTGATAACTTCCTTGTTGTCTCTGGTTATTTGATGCCAACGTTTATTAATGGTGCAAATATCACTCAACAAATATTAGTGCACATGTTTCACTACATGAAACCTAATTCAAACTTTGCTTCTTCGCTCATCATTTCTTTACCCCAAGTAGGCTCCCAAACAATCTCTACTTCAGAAGTTTTTACGCACCAGCAACTTTCTGCTTTCACTCGAACCTCTTCAGGCATACTTTCAGCAACTGGGCAATTGGGAGAAGTCAATGTCATCTCAATTTTTACATTGAACTCATCGTCTACAATAACAAAGTAAATTAACCCTAAGTCGTAAATATTTACGGGTATCTCAGGGTCGTAGATAGTCTTTAAGACTTCAATTACTTGATTTTCTACATCTTTTTTTGAAAGGTTGCTTACGTTCTTTTCAGCCATAACTTATACTTTTGAAGAATATGCAATTGCATACATTTTCATTTGTTTTACCATACTAACCAATCCATTGGACCGAGTAGGTGAAAGGTGTTCTTTTAATCCAACTTTATCAATAAAATAAAGTTCAGTTTCCATAATCTCTTTTGGGGAAGAATCCGTTAAAATTCGAATCATTAAAGATATAATTCCCTTGGTAATAATTGCATCGCTGTCAGCCGTATAGTGAACTTTAGACTTCTCTAAGTCAGCAGCTAACCAAACTCTTGATTGACAACCTTTAATAATATTTTCCGAAGTTTTTTTTGTCTCTTTAATTAATGGGAGTTCTTTACCCAATGAAATTAAGTATTCATATTTGTCCATCCAGTCCTCGAACATTTCGAATTCTTCAATTATCCCGTCTTGTCTCTCGTTAATTGTCATTATGAAAGCATGTTTATGGCTCTTTTTAGAGCAACAATTAATAAATCAACTTCTTCTTTTGTGTTGTAGAAAGCAAAACTTGCTCTTACTGTTCCTTGAATTCCAAATCGGTTCATTAGAGGCTGTGTGCAATGATGACCTGTTCGAACTGCTACGCCCATTTTATCTACAATCACTCCAATATCATACGCATGCACTCCTTCTACCACAAAAGAAATTACTGAGGCTTTTTTCGTTGCTTCACCAACTATTTTCAGACCATCTATTTTCTTTAATTGGGCAGTCGCGTAATCAAGCAATTCTTGTTCATGCACATGAATTTCGTCCCAATTTAAAGAATTAATGTAGTCTACCGCTGCCGCAGTTGCTATACCTGCAGAGATATTTGGGGTTCCTGCTTCAAGTTTATGTGGCAATTCATTGTAGGTAGTTTTCTCAAAAGTTACTTCCTTAATCATATCGCCACCACCCTGATAAGGAGGCATTTCTTCTAATAAAGCCTTCTTTCCATAAAGAATTCCAACTCCAGTGGGACCAAACATTTTATGTAACCCAAAAACGTAGAAGTCTGCATCTATCTCTCTCACATTTGGTGCAGCATGTGCTACTTGTTGCGCTCCATCCACTAACACTTTTGCTCCAACTTCGTGCGCTAATGCTATAATTTCTTTTACCGGGTTTATTGTTCCGAGTGTATTGCTAATTTGAACAAGCGCTACCATTTTCGTTTTGCTAGAAAGTAACTTTTTATATTCCTCCATCAACAATTCACCTGAATCGTTAACTGGAATCACTTTTAGTGTGGCGCCTTTCTCCTCGCAAATCATCTGCCACGGCACAATGTTAGAGTGGTGCTCCATTTCGGTAATAATTACTTCATCATCCTTTTGCAGATTAGCTCTTCCCCAAGCGTTTGAAATCATATTGATTCCGTCGGTTGTGCCTTTCGTGAAAATTACCTCTTCAGAATGTTCTGCATTAATCCATGCTTGAATCTTCTTTCTACCTTCTTCATAGGCCGTTGTAGCAACTTGGCTCAAAGTATGCACACCACGGTGAATATTCGAATTGTCGTTCGAGTAATAACCCGTGATGGCGTCAATTACAATCTGAGGCTTCTGAGAAGTTGCTCCGTTATCCAAATAAACCAAGGTTTTACCATTTACCTCTCTTGAAAGTATTGGAAAATCTTTTCTAATGTCGTTTACGTTGAATTTCATTAATTAATTTTTAGTTTTTAATTACAAACTATAAGTAGTAGAATTGCTAAGAAGCAATGATTAAAAATTATCGCAGATTTGATTTAAAATTTACTTTATCCCTTGATAATTATCGTCTATGTACTTTTCTATTTCAACTTTTACTGCTTCAACACCAATCTGATCAATTACGTCAGAAGCAAAAGCGTTCACTAAAACAGCTCTTGCACTGTCTTTAGACAAACCTCTAGCTCTTAAATAAAATAACGCCTCCTCATCTAGTTGTCCTGTTGTTGAACCGTGGCTGCACTTTACATCATCAGCATAAATTTCTAATTCAGGCTTTGAATTAATTGTAGCAGTATCTGTCATTACAATGTTTGCATTCGATTGAAAAGCATTTGTTTTTTGTGCTTCCCTGTGAACGAATACTTTCCCGTTAAAAACTCCAGTTGATGAATCTCCTATTATACCCTTATACAATTCGTGGGATTCTCCGTTTGGTTCGCGGTGTAACAAATACGTATGATTATCTACATGTTGCTTTCCTTTTAAAGGATACAATCCATTTAAATACGTCATCGTATTTTTTCCGAGCGAATCAATATTTAAGTTATTTCTAACAATTGAACCGTTTAAGGTAAAAGTGTTAATCTTAAATGTACTGTCGTCTGCCTGCACAACTTGTTCAGTTGCAATTTGAAAAGAATCTTCCGCTTCGTCTTGGATTTTATTAATCTCAAAATGAGCATTTTTATCAACAAATATTTCAGATACCATGTTTGTGAAAGAACCAGTGTTTCCAGTGTTAATGGTTTTTAAAACTGCTTTCGCGTTTGCTCCCTGCTCTACAAAAATGAAGTTTCTTGGATTCGACATAATATTCGAATCATCTACTAAATTTAAAATATAGTAAGGTTCATCTGATTGAACATTTTTCGCAATGTGCATAAATGCGCCATCTTGATGATATGCTGTATTGATGTCGGCAAATATTTCATCTTTCTTTACCAAAGAGTTGAACTTTTCTTTCAAAATAGAACTGCTCTTTTTTGCATGAGAAAGACTACTAAATTCGATTCCTTCCGTTTTATCAAAGAAACTTAACTCTTCACTAAAATAGCCGTTAATTAAAACAATGCAATTTTTAGTTGGAACAGATAAGTCAATTTCAATCTCATTTTCAGGAGTTGAAATTTTGTAATCACCTTTAATAATTTTATTAACTCTTGTGTATTTCCAATACTCCGCTTTGGAAGTAGGAAAGTCCAGCCATTGAATCAATTCCATCGCTTCTTTTCTTACGTCAGAAGAAAAATCTTCATCCATTGAAAAATCGACTAAATCGAAATGACTTAAGAATTTGTCTTTGTTTGTTAGTGTTGCTGTTTCGTTCATTACTTCCATAGCTTAAGCAGAAACTTTTTCTAAGTCTTTAATAATCCAATCGTAACCTCTTTCTTCTAGTTCTAATGCCAATTCTTTCGGCCCGGTTTTCACGATTTTTCCGTTGTACAATACGTGAACAAAGTCAGGTACTATATAATCTAACAAACGCTGGTAGTGAGTAATTATAATTGATGCGTTGTCTTTTGTTTTTAGCTGATTCACTCCATTGGCCACTGTTCTCAATGCATCAATGTCCAAACCTGAATCAGTTTCATCTAGAACAGATAATTTAGGATCAAGCATTGCCATTTGAAAGATTTCATTACGCTTCTTTTCTCCACCTGAAAAACCTTCGTTCACCGATCGATTTGCTAAACGACCGTCTAACTCAACTAGCTTAGATTTTTCCTTCACTCTCTTCAAGAAATCTTTTGCAGACATTGGTTCTTCTCCTCTTTTTTCTCTGGCTTCGTTGATCGCAGTTTTCAAAAAGTTAATGTTACTTACCCCGGGAATTTCTACAGGATACTGAAAGGCTAAAAACAAACCTGCCCTTGAACGATCTTCAGGATCCATGTCTAGCAGGTCTTCGCCTAAAAAATCAACAGAACCTTCTGTTACTTCATATTCGTCTCTTCCTGCTAACACGTTGGCTAAAGTGCTCTTTCCAGAACCATTAGGTCCCATAATCGCGTGAACTTCGCCTGCTTTAACTTCCAAGTTAATGCCTGTTAATATTTCTGTTCCATCAATGGAAGCATGTAAATTTTTTATTTTAATCATCAAATAATTTTTAATTTTTAATTCTCAATTTTATTCAGCGTAATTTTCATTGACTGAGCAAAAATTGAATGAATCAAATTATTTTTTTTGTTCTATTTTATATTTGTTTTAATCGTTCAATTATTATTTTTTAATAATTGAACGATTAAAAATTGAGACTAAATTCTCTAGCCAACCGACCCTTCTAAACTTATTTCTAATAATTTTTGGGCTTCAACTGCAAATTCCATTGGTAGTTGATTGAGTACTTCTTTACAGTATCCATTTACAATTAGGTTAATTGCTGTTGTTTCATCCATACCCCTTTGCTTACAATAGAAGATCTGATCTTCCCCAATTTTTGAAGTTGTTGCTTCATGTTCCACTTTAGAACTTTGGTTATTTACCTCAATGTATGGGAAGGTATGTGCACCACAATTGTTGCCCATTAGTAATGAATCACACTGCGTAAAGTTCCTTGCGTTGGTAGCCCCTTTTGCTATTTTAACTAAACCCCTATATGAGTTTTGCGCTTGTCCTGCGGAGATTCCTTTTGAGATGATTGTACTTTTGGTGTTCTTACCTAGATGAATCATTTTTGATCCGGTATCTGCTTGCTGGTAATTGGAAGTTACTGCAACAGAATAAAATTCACCAATGGAGTTGTTTCCTTTCAAAATACAACCTGGGTATTTCCAAGTTACGGCCGAACCGGTTTCCACTTGTGTCCAAGAAACTTTTGCACGATCTAAGCATAAACCACGCTTTGTAACGAAATTGTAAATTCCACCTTTTCCTTCTTTACTGCCTGGGTACCAATTTTGAATCGTAGAATACTTTATCTCTGCATCGTCTAACGCTACTAGTTCGACTACCGCTGCGTGCAATTGATTTTCGTCTCTCATTGGAGCCGTGCAACCTTCAAGGTAACTAACATAACTGCCTTCATCTGCAATAACAAGCGTTCTTTCAAATTGACCTGTATTGGCTTCGTTGATTCTAAAGTAGGTTGACAACTCCATAGGGCATCTTTTGCCTTTTGGAATGTAACAAAAAGAACCATCAGTAAATACCGCTGAGTTTAATGCTGCGTAAAAGTTATCTCCTGTCGGAATAACAGTTCCTAAATATTTTTGAACCAATTCGGGGTGTTCTTGAACTGCCTCACTAAAGGAACAAAAAATAATTCCTAACTCACCCAATTTTTTCTTGAATGAAGTCGCAACAGAAACGCTGTCTATTACAACATCTACCGCAACTCCGGTTAAACGTTCTTGCTCTTCAATAGATATACCTAATTTTTTAAAAGTCTCTAGTAACTCAGGATCAACCTCGTCTAAACTATCTAACTGCACTTTAGGCTTTGGAGCGGAATAATAGTGTAGGTCTTGGAAGTCAGGTTTCTCATATCCTAAATGAGCCCACTCCGGCTCTTCCATTTTTTCCCAAATTCTATAGGCATTCAGTCTGTAATCCAACATCCATTGTGGCTCATCCTTCTTCGCAGAAATAAAACGAATAATATCTTCGCTTAAACCCTTTGGAGCTTGATCAGCATCCATGTCAGTATAAAAACCGTACTTGTATTCGCTATTTGTTATTTCTTCGATTAATTCGTCTTCTGTTTGCATCTCTCTCATATTTTATATTGAAAAACTTTCTCCGCAACCACAAGTTCTTGAGGCGTTGGGATTTATAAAACTGAATCCCTTACCATTTAACCCTCCGGTAAAATCTAATTCAGTTCCTACTAAGTATAAAACGCTTTTTTTGTCCATTACGATTTTAACATCGTTGTCTTCAACGACTTTATCTTCTTCTTTTAATTCTGAGTCAAAGTCTAAATTGTACATTAAACCTGAACAACCACCTCCTTGAACACCTACTCTAACAAAACTATCTGTAGCTTTGCCTTCTTCGGTTAAAAGGCTCATTATCTTTTCTTTTGCTCTATCGTTTATTTTAATCATTTGTTTGATTTTTTCTCTACGCAAAACTACTTATCTTTATTTAGATTAACTCTAAATAAGGGTTAATTTAATTAAAAAACACCCTCTGGAGGGTATTGTTTTATATGTAAAAAATATTTATAAAATATTTAGAAGAACATGTAATCAGTCACAAGTGATATGGTTTATTTTATTCGGAGGTAGTTTTATTTCGCCACATCACATCACTTCGGTTTTAAAATTTATTCGCTCTGAATGCTCTGCAATGCTGCGTAAAGAAGGATTCCTGGGACCATTTAAAGGGGAGCCTGTACCTATTGCTTCTATAAAATCAGTATTTCCGATATTGGATTTTTGAATTAAACAACTATAGCAACTTGCTCAAAGCAATTCATGCTGTATAGGTCGTTTTACTTTTATTAATGATTGGGTCGGAATTTATAGAATAGGCATGTCTTTTTAATTTTCAGCACTTTTTTTATTAGATACATTATAAGAATGTAAGGAGTTTTAACATCAGTTTGTTCTTGAATTGGAGGGGCTTGTAAAAAATAATTTATTTTTCTATTTAGACTTGCGCTTTATTAGCTGCAGTTTTGAAGAGGTTTCTAGGAATAGTACTTTCAAATGCGTCGTACAATCGTTCAAAATTCAGCGGCGAACTAATTCCGCTAACTTCTTTTGGATACATAGCAGCTGAAGTGCTGTCATTATTTGTTAATATCAGCGTGCTGGAACAAATACACTCCTGCTAAAGGAAAGGTTTTAAAAACAAATGAGTCCTTGTTTAACCGGAATTTCCCGGTTAGATTATTCGGCATGAGATAAACGTCAAAATGTTGTAAAACGATCTAAGCATGGATGGTAGTTTATTGACTGGATTGTAATTAATCGGTTGTTTTGAAATGTCAATATGGACAACATTTTATTGTTAATTATTGAATAATTAAATATTTACTCTACCAGTGAAAATAAAATTAGAGTACTCTCAATTTCCTCATTTGGCTTCTGTGCAGAATATTATAATTGAATTAATCCGCTATTTTGTGTTTTAATCTGATTGTTTTATTTTCAACTTTTGTTGAAGTATAAAAATTCGCTTTTGTTTTGATCTCCAAATTTCTTAAGAGTCAGAATCCACAAAAGAAACGATGTAGTAAGAAATAAATGAATGCCATTATTCATTTAAAACTTTTCATACTTGAAAATTAAGGACATTAAATTAATTTAACATTCCCCTTTATTTACTTTTGCACCATGAGTGAAAATACTAATGAGCCAACTCCTTTGAAAGAGATTGGAGAATTCGGATTAATTGAAAGGTTAACTAAGAACATTGAATTAAAAAATACTGCCACTAAATTAGGGGTAGGAGATGATGCAGCATTGATTCAAAATGAAAAGTCATTGACGGTGGTGAGTACCGATATGTTGGTGGAAGGGGTTCACTTTGATCTGCTTTATGTGCCATTGAAGCACCTCGGATACAAGTCGGTAGTTGTGAACTTGTCAGATATATATGCAATGAATGCTACGCCGAAACAAATAACGGTATCAATAGCAGTCTCCAATAGAATGTCAATTGAAGCACTTGAAGACCTTTACGAGGGAATTAATTTGGCTTGTGAGATGTATGGTGTAGACTTAGTAGGCGGTGATACAACCTCTTCATTATCTGGAACTGTAATCTCCATTACCGCAATTGGGGAGGTAGATGAAGAGAAAGTTGTAAAAAGAAGCGGAGCAAAAGAGAACGATTTAATTTGTGTTTCTGGTGACCTGGGTGCTGCTTTTGCAGGATTACAAATTTTGGAAAGAGAGAAAGGTGTTTTTAAAGATAACGAAGCAATGCAGCCCGATTTCTCAGGAAAGGATTATATATTGGAGCGCCAATTGAAGCCTGAAGCAAGAAAAGACATTATTGAATACTTTGCTAGAGAAGGTATTGTGCCCACTTCAATGATTGATGTTTCTGATGGGCTTTCCTCTGAGTTAATTCATTTGGCAAAAGCTTCAGAAGTAGGCATTCAGATTTATGAAGATAAAATTCCTTTGGATCCGCAAACGATAAACACCTGTGAAGAGTTGAACTTAAACCCTGGAATGGCTGCCTTGAATGGTGGAGAGGATTATGAGTTACTATTTACAGTTTCTATTGAACACTTTGAAAAATTAAAGAGTGAACCGTTATTGTCAATCATCGGGCATGTTACAGATAAAAATTCTGGTAATAATATGGTTGCTAGTGGCACAGAGAGCTTAATTGAATTACAAGCGCAAGGGTGGCAACATTAAAAGTGAATTTTGAATCTCTTAATTTCTAGTTTTTAATGGAATAAATTTCTTGTTGACGAGTGTTCCGAAGGTTGCGTGCTATTAAGTAATACTAGAAGTGTAATAAATTGAATGTTTTACTTCAAGAGTAATTGAAATCAGTATCCTAGTTAAAATTTTGATGATGAAATTATTGTAAATTTTTGCTATTTCGCTTGTGTTTTTTGGCTGTGAAGAAGTCAAAAAATAAATTATTATTCAGGAAATTCACGCTGTTCAGCACTTGTATTTGTTCTCTCAAGAAATTGGTGAGAAATGGCACTCGAATGAGGAGCCTTGGAGGTTTTAAATGGCAGGAGTTGAATTTTTATACACAGGAAATTACAAGATGGTTTTTGACAAACGAAAACAAGAATGGACGGAATTTGAAGTCTAGGAGATTCATTAGTTAAACAATTTGAATCTAACTTTTCAGGTAGAAACGCAAAAGGTTATTTTCTTAAAAGAGCCGAGAATACACAAGTGCTAATAATTAAAGAATCGTATCATAAACCAAAAAATAGAGTTTTATTAGTGACGTTTTTGAAGAATTACAAGAATTGGGATATACTTGTTTTAAGGCAATGACATTTTTATATACTGATTTTCCTGATTTATGAGTTAGGAAATATCCTACCGTAACAACTGGTACGTATATAAAAGGGACTCATTTCGTATAACTTACCAGGAAAGCTTTAAGTATTGTTTGCAGGCTTTTTCCATATGAATCTAAACACTTCGGTCGAGAACCAAGTCTTCAACGAGAAGTAAATGAGGCTTAAAAGATAAAGTCAATAATAGATAGCGACTCCAATTAGAAAATTGTAATTCATTGTGGTTATGACCATGCTAAAGAAGGTTATCTAGGAGTTTCTTGGATTAAATCCATGGCCGGAAGAGTGATCGAGTATACTGGAAATAATCCGATTACTGTTGATAAACAAAGTATGATAGTCATTTGGAAATTAATTTCGCTCAGCTTTTAAGTCAAAGGCTAGAGTTAGATGAACCCACCGTTTTTTTGATTTAAACAACCTTTCTTTCGAGGGAGAAAGTGACACCAGCTGGTCTGATATTATGGTATTTCATGAACAAAATGTATACGAACATAGTAGGCCAATTTGGTTGTTTGGAAACAATAAAATATGGGTTGAAATGGATTTAACTCCAATACAACTAGATTGTCTTTACTTCTTATTTGCTTTTAATAATGGCGAGAATATAACAGCAGTTATTCCCGTTGATTTATTAGAAATAACTGATTCCTTAAAGACGGTGCACTTTGTTTTAAATAAAGGTAACTACAAAGCGGTTGACTAAAACATTGTTAAAAAGGCGGTGAGTTTTGAATTGGAGGCGGAGTAGGTTACTTTGATTCACACCGGCTAAATACCCAAAACGACTTCAGCGTTCTAAATTCATCACACTACTATGCTACATTCTCTCAATACCCATATTTTTCTTGCCAGAGCGTCTTTAAACGTTTTCTTAATTCATTTTCTCTGGCGTTGCTCATTGGGTCGTAGAATTTTTTTCCACTAATTTCTTCAGGCAAGTATTCTTGATGTATAAAGTTATTAGGATGGTCATGGGCGTATTTATACTTTTTCCCGTATCCAATTTCTTTCATCAATTTGGTAGGAGCATTTCTAAGCGGCAGCGGCACACTTAAATTGCCACTTGCTTTTACTTCTGCTTGAGCATGATTAATGGCCATGTACGCGGCATTGCTTTTTGGCGAGGATGCTAAATAAGTAACGCACTGTGCCAATATAATTCTCGATTCAGGCCAACCGATGACGTTCACTGCTTGAAAGCAATTGTTCGCTATAACAATGGCAGTTGGGTTTGCATTTCCGATGTCTTCAGAAGCTAAAATCAACAAACGACGAGCAATAAATTTCGGGTCTTCTCCTCCTTCAATCATTCTGGCCAACCAATATACACCTGCATTTGGGTCGCTGCCACGAATGGATTTTATAAAGGCTGAGATGATGTCGTAATGCATTTCTCCATCCTTATCATATTTGATAATGTTTTGCTGGGCTATCTTTGTTACTTTTTCATCGGTAACTTCAATGTTATCTCCGTTTTGGTTGCTGATGACCAATTCTAAAAGATTCAACAACTTTCGAGCATCTCCACCGGAGAGTTGCAACAGAGCATGTTCTTCTTTTACCTTGACGTTCTTCTTTTTCAAGAATTCGTCTTTCTCTAAAGAAATGTTCACTAAACCCATTAACTCATCTCTGTTCAATGGTTCAAGCGTATACACTTGGCAACGACTTAATAATGCAGAGATAACTTCAAACGAAGGGTTCTCTGTAGTTGCACCAATCAATGTTATTGTTCCGCTTTCAACAGCTCCCAATAAAGAGTCTTGCTGCGATTTACTAAATCGATGAATTTCATCAATAAACATAATGGGATTGTGGGCACTAAAAAATTGCTGGCTTTTTGCTTTTTGAATTATTTCCCTCACCTCTTTTACGCCGGAATTAATGGCACTTAACGAAAAGAAAGGACGATCAGTTGTTTGCGATATAATGTGAGCCAAGGTTGTTTTTCCAATGCCTGGGCTGCCCCATAAAATCATAGAAGGAATCATTCCTTTTTCTATTAATTCTCGCAGAACGGCACCTTTGCCTACCAAATGTTGTTGTCCAACATAGTTATCAAGCGAAGTGGGGCGCATTCTTTCAGCAAGTGGGGCAGATGGAATCATAAAGGCAAAATTAGTTATTTAGCAGGTGCTTCCCAATCCATTGCAAACTCAAAAAGTTCCTTAAAAAAAGGAGTAAATTCAGCTTCGTACAATTTAAAGTCTCGCTCCAAATCAATTGCAGCTTCTTCCATTTTCGAATTAAATTTTGCTCTATGTGCAATGCCTGTTAGCGCTTTGGTCATTCCCTCAATTCTACCGTAGCTAGTTAACCAATCTTGTTTGCTCATGTAATCTAAAATCATAACGGAGCGATGGGGCATTTCAGAAGTTCTACTTTTTAACACGAAGTATGCAGATTTTGAAAAACTTTCAAGCGAAATTGGAGAATAGGTCTCCCAATTTTTGGCTAAAATATGGTCGTAAAACATGTCAACCAAAACCGCAGCGTAATGCCTGTATTTTGGAAAAAGTCGCGATTTACTCTTTTTTACCAGAGGATGTGTATCCGTAAAATGATCAATTGCTCGGTGCATCATGATGCCATTTCGAATCTCTTCTGAATACGGTTCAATCTTATTTGCTTTAATGTGATCTGCGATGAAGTTGCCCACCATTAGGTTAGTGTCTCTTTGTGAAAGGAAAAGGTGGGCGAGGTGATTCATTTGATGCTCATGTCTTAAATTGTGAAAGTATAGAAAGACTTTGATTTTAAATTGTTTCAGCTTTGAAGTAAACGTTAATTTTGCACAATGATTCATTCTTCAGACACCATTTGCGCTTTATCTACTCCTTCAGGTTCGGGAGCTATTGGCGTTATTCGACTTTCAGGTTCGAAAGCAGTTGCTATTGCGAATTCTATTTTTGAAGGGAAAAATTTAGAGCAGCAAAAAGGGCAAACACTGCATTTTGGTAAAATTACTAACGGGGAGGAAGTGATCGACGAAGTGCTAATCAGTCTGTTTAAAGGGCCTAATTCATATACAGGCGAGGACACGATTGAAATTTCTTGCCACGGATCTTCCTACATTTTAAGTAAAGTGCTTGAATTGCTGTTGGAAAAAGGAGCGAACCTTGCTAAACCGGGTGAATTCACGATGCGTTCGTTTATGAACGGAAAAATGGACTTAGCGCAGGCTGAGGCAGTAGGAGATTTAATTGCTGCAGAAAGTAAGGCGGCACATGGCTTGGCATTGAATCAAATGCGAGGTGGGTTTTCTAAAAAAATTGCAGACTTACGACATGAATTAATTCAGTTCACCGCGCTAATTGAGTTGGAGTTAGATTTTGCAGAAGAAGATGTTGAATTTGCCAATCGGTCTGATTTGAAAGACTTGGTAAATAACCTAGTTGATATGATTAATGGGTTGTTGAATTCGTTTGCAACGGGTAATGTCATGAAAAACGGAATTCCTGTAGCGATTGTTGGTCAGCCAAATGTTGGGAAATCTACTTTACTAAATGCTTTACTGAACGAAGACAAAGCAATTGTTTCTGAAATTGCAGGTACGACAAGAGACAGTATTGAGGATGAGGTAAAAATTGGAGGAATCGCTTTTCGATTTATTGATACTGCAGGCATTCGAGAAACCACAGATATCGTTGAAAAAATTGGAATTCAACGAACTTTTCAAATGATTGAAAAGGCAAATGTTGTGCTGTATTTGGTAGATGTTGTGTTGGATACAAAAGAAGAAATTCACCAGGTAATTGCAGACATCCAGTCGAAGTTGGAAGGAGGGGAGAAGCAATTAATTGTATTGGCCAATAAAGCAGATAAAGGAGGTTTTGATTTATCGGAAATTCCTGAGGAATTCAGTTCAAAGTTCCCTGATGGAATAGAGCCTATTTATTTGAGTGCACTGAAAAAACTGCGCTTAGAAAAATTGACCACGACTTTAGAAGAAATTGCAAAGACAACGTTGAACAATGGAAGTGATGTGGTAGTAAGTAACCTGCGACATTATGAAGCGCTGAAAAGCGCAGGTAATGCATTAAACAGAGTTCAAAATGGACTGGATACTAACATTACAGGTGACTTTTTAGCCATGGATATTCGCCAATCGTTGCATTTTTTAGGAGAGATCACAGGAACCATTGAAATTGATCGAGACATTTTGGGCACCATTTTCTCTCAGTTTTGTATAGGAAAGTAAGCAAAATAGCCAATCTCCGATTGGCGCAATTTTTTTATACTGAGCGGAGCCGAAGTTTCTTTTCAAAAAAATCTCCCAAGCCCAATCTCCACCGCTCCTGCACGATTGCATCGTGTGGCAATAGTACTACTACTTTGCAACAACCAAATTATAAACCAATCCCTTTACTCCAGAATAATCAATAGCACCGCTGTAAACATAATCTTCCGGTCCATATACTAACCCTGC
>CAJJAT010000029.1 GCA_905182175.1 Flavobacteriales bacterium UBA1494
TGAACATCGTATTTGTAGGAAGCAGAGGAAATGGATTTACAAGTGACATGTCTATTGATGACATTCGCTTAGACTTTTTGGTTGGTGTAAAAACAATCGCTTCTGAGTTAGGAGGAATTTCTGTCTAGCCAAATCCATCAAATGGATTGTTCACATTGAATATCGAAACTCTTGAAAGAGAGAACTTCAATGTAACTGTAAGAGATGCGCGAGGACGAAATGTATATACTGAGGACTTAAATGTGAATGGTAGATATAAGAACAACCTTGACTTTACATCTTTCACAAAAGGCATGTACTTTATGATTATTCAGAGTGAAACTGGAATGAAAGTTGAAAAACTGATTATTCAATAGAAGTTTAGATTACTTTAAAAAAACCTGAGTTGAAAGACTCGGGTTTTTTGTTTTTAAGAATCAGTGTTTATTGTAATAGTCGATAGAAATTTCTCAACTAGTCCGGAGATTGGAGGGTATAAAAATCTGTGATATTTTAGGGTTAAATTAGGTTCCTCGTTTAACTTTGCAGCTTACCCTTTAAACTTTGAAAAAGTTGTATACTAACAAGCCTAGCAGAAAAGTCCACTGAGCTTTCATTTTTTTAAATAAAGGATGAAGAGCAGGAATTATATCTTGAGAATTTATTCAGCGATTTCCATTATATTAAAGTCCTTGGAGTTCTTCTGAATCTTCTTCTTAAGCGACACTAGAGAGAGTCTCGCACAGCATGAAATTTAAGGTTTTAAAGAATTATGGTTTGATCAAATCACAGTTCAAGTAAACGGAGGTTACGAGAGACTGCATGAGCTAATAGGGTTTAAACCTTATAAAGTCTTTTGTCTCGTCTTTAGGATATGACCTTTTTAATGTTTCTGGAAAAAGTAAGCAACAAAAAAGGCACAGTGGGTTCCACTGTGCCTTTCATTTTTCTAAATAGTCGTAAATACTAGAAACAATATTTATTTTCTGCTACCATTTTTTGTGCAATAGCTTGTCTATTTTCTTTCACATTAAGTGGTCCGTGCTTTGTGAAACGCTTAATTCCCATTAGCATTCCCATTTGCTCATCTCCTGTGACAAATGAATTTACAGCATCTTTTCCATGCTTGTGCATTCTATCAGCAGCATCGTATAAATACGTTTGCATCATTTTTTCCTGAAGTTCAAAATTCAAGCCCATGCTTTTCATTTTTTCAACTCTCAACAGCATTGATTCGCAGATGTATGTTTCCATCACCATGTCCGCTATGTTCATCAATACTTCTTGTTCTTTTGCCAATGATGCGGCCAATGTTTTTGCTGCAGCTCCGGCGGTTAATAAAACTGCCTTTTTGAAGTTGCCAATTACTCTTCTTTCTGCCGCGTAATCTGCAGAATCATCAAAGTCAAAATCAGGAATTTCCATTAATTGTTCCGCTACTTTCATAGCAGGCTCCAATATGTTTAATTCACCTTTCATTGCTCTTTTCAAAATAATATCAACCGTTAGCATTCGGTTAATCTCATTTGTTCCTTCAAAAATTCTATTAATTCTTGCATCTCTGTAAGCTCTTTCCATATCTGCTTCAGCAGAATAGCCCATACCCCCATAAATCTGAACTCCTTCATCAACAACGTAGTCTAACGTTTCGGAACCGTGAACTTTTAAGAGGGCACATTCTGCTGCATACTCTCGTAAACCTTCTAGTGTTGCTTCTTGCTTGTCCATGCCAGCTGCTTCATGCGCTTCGATGGTATCGGTAATGTTTTGGCTCAATCGGTACAAGGCTGATTCAGTAGCGAAACACTTAATAGCTTGTTCAGCTAATTTAAAGCGTATAGCGCCATACTTGGATATTGATCTACCAAATTGCTCTCTCTCGTTTGCAAATTGAATAGAACGGCTTACAGCAGCTTTAGAAGCGCCTAATGCAGCGCCTGCTAACTTTGCTCTGCCAATGTTTAGAATATTTAAGGCAATTTTAAATCCTTCTTGTCTTTTGCCGAGTAAATTATCTTTTGAAATCTTTACATCGTTAAAGAAGATTTGTCTGGTGGAAGAGCCTTTAATTCCTAATTTTTTCTCTTCAGGATTCATGGTAATACCTGCCATATCTGCGGTTAATATAAATGCAGATAGATCTTTATCATCTTCGATTTTAGCAAAAACGGTTAATACATGTGCAAAACCACCGTTGGTAATCCACATTTTTTGTCCGTTAATAATGTAGTGCTCTCCGTCTGCGGTCGGAATGGCCTTTGTTTTTCCTGAATTTGCGTCAGATCCTGAACTTGGTTCTGTTAGGCAATAACAACCTTTCCATTCGCCACTTGCAAGTTTTGGTATAAATTCCTGCTTTTGTGCATCGGTGCCGTAATATAGTATAGGAAGTGTTCCAATTCCTGTATGGGCAGATAGCGCTACAGCAAAGGAGTAACCTGCACCCGTAACTTCTGCTGTTAGCATGGAGGTTACAAAGTTTTTCCCAAACCCGCCCAGTTCTTCTGGTACAGAAATGCCGCAAAGACCAAGTTCTCCCGCTTTTGTCAACTTACTTGCCATGAGGCCTTCTTGCATTGCGTCAATTTCCTCTAATTCGGGGTAAATTTCTGTTTCAAGAAAATCCAGGCAACTTTGAGCAATCATATTTTGCTCTTCGTCATATTGTTCAGGAATGAAAATATCTTTTGATTCGGTTTCAGTAATGAGGAACTCTCCTCCTTTAATTGTTTTTTTATCGCTCATGATTTTCTTTAGTATAACATTTCAAATATTCCGGCAGCGCCTTGCCCAGTTCCAACGCACATAGTAACCATACCGTATTTTTTATTTCGTCTTTTTAGTTCATTAAAAATTTGAACAGATAGTTTTGCCCCAGTGCAACCTAACGGATGACCCAAAGAAATAGCTCCGCCATTTACGTTCAACTTTTCGGGATCTAGATTTAATTCTCTAATTACTGCTAAAGATTGCGAAGCAAATGCCTCATTTAGCTCAATTAAGTCTATATCGCTTAACTTTAAACCTGCTTGCTTTAATGCCAGTGGAATAGCTTTTACTGGTCCAATTCCCATAATACTTGGGTCAACACCTGCGGTCGCATAAGAAACCATTCTTGCAATTGGTTTCAAATTATGTCGTTTCACCATATCTTCAGAGGCTACCATTACAAAGGCGGCACCGTCTGAAGTTTGTGAAGAGTTACCAGCTGTAATACTTCCGCCTTGTGCAAAAACAGGTCTTAGCCTAGCCAATGCTTCAACAGATGTGCCTTTTCTAGGGCCTTCATCTTGAGAAAAAGTAAAGCTTCTCGTTTTTCGTTTTCCGTTTTCATTAACATAGACTTGTTCAACTTCGATAGGTACAATGTCATCTTTAAACGTTCCATTTTCATTCGCTTTTAACGATTTTTCGTGAGACTCAAAGGCAAATTGATCTTGGTCTTCTCTGCTGATGTTGTACTTGTTCGCCACTTCCTCAGCAGTTAATCCCATGCCCCAATAATAGCTTGGGTTCTCCTTCGCAACTTTTGCATTCGGTACAATCCTCCAGCCACCCATAGCAACGGGTGACATGGTTTCAACCCCGCCTGCAATAATCAGGTTGCCCATTCCATTTTTGATTTTAGAATCTGCAATAGCGATGGTTTCTAATCCTGAAGAGCAATAGCGATTTACTGTCATTCCTGGAACATCAATTGAATTTAGTCCCATGAGGGAAACTAAACGACCAATGTTTAATCCTTGTTCAGCTTCAGGTGTCGCATTTCCAACAATTACATCGTCAATTTCTTGAGGGGTAATGCTCGGATTCATTTTCATTAAATGCTGAATTACGTTTGCCGCCAAATCATCTGGTCTGGTAAATCGAAGTGAACCTCTTCCAGATTTTCCAACTGCTGTTCTGTATCCTGCTACTATGTATGTGTCCATGTTTTCTTTAATTTTTAGTTCTTAATCTAGAATTTTTAATCTGGCAGAAGTTTTTTTGTTTAAAGCAAAAAGACAATTGCCTACCGTTAATTATTCATTGTCAATTAATCTAATTCCTCAATACTTTACCTTTTGTAATCATGCTTTGTAATCGTTGAAGTGTCTTCTTTGTCATACACAATTCAACAAATGCTTTTCGTTCTAAGTCCAACAAGTAGCGTTCTGAAACCTCTGTTATCTCAGATAAATCTCCTCCCGCTAAAACATACCCTAGTTTTTCAGATATTAATTGATCGTGCTCTGAAATGTACTTTCCACTCTTCATGGTATTGGCTCCAACGTATACAATTCCCAATGCCTCTTGACCTAACACTTTTATATCAGTTCTTTCCATAGGTTGTGTATACCCTTTTTCGACTAATTCAAGAACCGCTTTTTTGGCTCTTGATAATTGCAATTCTCTACTGACAATCACCTCATCAATTCCTTTGCGTAAATAACCTAACTCGAAAGCTTCATGTCCACTAGTTGCAACCTGTGCTTGGCCAATGGTTAAAAAACGTTCGCGGAAAGCATTAATTCTGATGTCTCCAGGTTTTAATTCATCTGATAATCGCAGGGCAAACTCTTTTGAGCCGCCACCGCCGGGGATTACACCAACACCAAACTCAACTAAGCCCATGTATGTTTCTGCATGTGCAATTACTTTGTCAGCATGCATGGAAAGTTCGCAACCGCCACCTAGTGCCATTTGGTGTGTTGCTACAACAACTGGTACTGAGGAGTAACGAACTCTCATCATGGTGTTTTGGAATTGCTTTATGGCGAAGTTTAATTCGTCATATTCTTGTTCCACAGCCATCATGAAAATCATTCCTACATTGGCGCCTGCAGAGAAATTCCCTCCTGTGTTATAAACGACCAATCCTTCATACTCTTTCTCGGCCAAATCAATGGCTTTGTTAATTGCAGCAACTGTTCCAGCACCAATTGTATTCATTTTTGAGTGGAACTCAAGGTTGAGTATTCCATCTCCTAAATCAACAATAGTGGCATCTTTGTTTTTCCAAACCGTATGTTCAGCTCGTAAATTCTCTAGTATTACTAATTCTTCTGTTCCGGGAATTGCTTTGTAGCTTTTAGAAGGGATGTCGTAATATAATCGAGTTCCTTTCTCGACCTTATAGAAGCTTTCGTTTCCTGCAGCTACCATTTCTTCAACCCAAGACGCAACCGCTTTTCCGCTTTCTTTCATTTTAGTAAGTACAGTAGAAACTCCGAGTGCATCCCAGCTTTCGAATGGTCCTAATTGCCAGCCAAAACCGGCCTTTACACCATCGTCAATTCTAAACAGTTCGTCAGATATTTCAGGAATTCTAAAGGAAACATAGCTAAATAAATCAGTAAACGTTGCTCTGTAAAAATCGCCGCCTTTGTCTTTGTGATTAAATAAAATTCTTGTTTTCTCAGCTAGGTCATCTATTTCTCTTGCTTTTCCAATGGAATCGAATTTAACTTTTTCTTGAGCTTTATATTCTAAGGTGTTTAAGTCAAGTGATAAAATTTGACTTTTACCATCATCGTCTTTAATCTTTTTGTAAAAACCTTGTCCTGTTTTAGACCCTAGCCAGTTTTGCTCTGCCATGTGTTTTACATAGCTCGGAATTGCAAAAGCTGACTTCTTCTCGTCATTTGGGCAATTGTCTGCAACGCCGTTTGCAACATGCACTAAAGTGTCTAGTCCAACAACATCGCAAGTCCTAAAGGTAGCAGACTTTGGTCTGCCTAGAACAGGTCCTGTTAACTTGTCAACTTCTTCGACCGTTAAGCCCATTTCTTTTACCGTATGGAAAAGAGACATAATTGAGAACACTCCAATTCTGTTCGCAATAAATGCAGGAGTATCTTTCGCTAGCACCGTTTTCTTGCCTAAATACTTTCTTCCATAATCCAGTAAAAACGCTACCAACTCAGGCTTCGTTTTCGAACTTGGAATAATTTCGAAAAGCTCCAAATATCTTGGAGGGTTAAAAAAGTGTGTTCCTAAAAAGTTAGCCTGAAAATCTTCAGATCGACCTTCCAGCATCGACTCAATTGGAATACCGGAAGTGTTAGAAGAAATAATTGTTCCTTCTTTTCGGTACTTCTCTACTTTTTCGAAAACTATTTTCTTAATGTCTAGTCTTTCCACCACTACTTCAATTACCCAATCTGCACTTGCAATTTTTTCTAAATCGTCATCGAAGTTGCCCAAAGCCACTCTTTTAGCAAATGATTTGGAATAAAGGGGAGCAGGAGAGGACTTTATAGCAGCGGTAAAGGCTTCATTTACAATTCGGTTTCGAACTGCTTTATCTTCTAAGGTTAATCCTTTCGCTGTTTCTCCGTCGGTTAATTCTCTTGGAACAATGTCTAATAAAAGTACTTCCAGGCCGATGTTAGCAAAATGGCAAGCAATTCTAGAGCCCATCACTCCGGAGCCTAAAACTGCTACTTTCTTAATTCTTCGTTTACTCATAATGTTATGTGAGTTTTAAATTTTTATAATCTTCTGTAATTTTTGTAATCGAACGCATGGTTTCAAAGTATTGTTTTAGGTCGCTTTGATCTATCCTTTCCAACATATATTCGTTGAATTCTAAAACTACGTTTCTTGCAATTTTCTTTTTTTTCAACCCTTTCTCGGTTAAATGAATTTTTACCGAGCGACCATCGTTTTCACATTTCTTTTTATAAATCAGGTTGTCGCCTTCCATTTTTTTTAGCATTCGACTTAAGCTTGTTGCTTTCATTCCCATTAATGGGGCAATCTTGGTTGCTGCAACTCCTTCGTTAGAATCAATATTTAACAAGGCATAACCTGTTGCTTGGGTCAAATCAAACTCCTGTGCAATTTGATTGTACAAGTTGGATATGGAATGCCAAAGGAATTTAATATGATAATCTACTGTTTCGGTCGGTTTCATTTTTTTGTTTGTCTAATGCTTTATCAAATATAACAAAAAAAGTCATTTACTATGCATGCATAGTAAATATAGTTGTATATTTGTCGAACAAGAGGTAGTAGACTTGTAGATTGGTTAGTAATTGAATCAAAAGGGAGTTCGTAAGAGCTCCCTTTTGTGCTTTTAATACCTAACGCTTAATCCGCAAAAAAGCCCCAACTGAATTTATTCAGCAAGGGGCTTTATAGTTTTAGTGCTAGAACGAAAAAACCCCTAGCTACCAAAATAACTAGGGGTTTCCAATTGGAATAATTCGGTTACCTAATATCCAAATACATCTTCTAAGCTTAACATGCTTACCGGACCATAATTTTTAAGTGCGTCCATATCTAAACCATCCTTTTTGCCAATTACCATAATGTTGTAATCGCCACCTTGTACATATTCTTGGTGAAAAGCTTTAAGATCTTCCATTGTCATGTTCGGAATTGCATCGTAAATGTCTTTTCTCAAATCATGATCAACGCCTCTCTTGAGAGCTGTTTCATAGTTGAAAATTTTAGACGCTTTTGTGATTCTTTCGGTTCTAATTTTTTCTAAAGCTGCGTTTTTAGCCAATTCAAAGCTTTTTTCAGACTCTGGCATGTTGTTTAACAAATCTGTCATGCCTGTCATTGCTTCGGCTAACTTGTCTGCTTGCGTTCCAATGTATGCCATGGTGTAATGAGACTTTGAAGAATCTCCTGGTGAACGATAGACTGAATAAACTGAGTAAGCTAAAGCTTTCGACTCTCTCATTTCTTGAAAAATAATTGAGCCCATTCCGCCTCCAAAATATTCATTGAAAATTGCAGCAGCTGCTACAGTTTTAGGATTGTACATTTCTTTCTTTGAAAGCATCATAATTTCTGCTTGCTTCATGTCGTAATCCACAACGTAAACTTTCGTTCCTTCATTGTCTTGCTCAACAAACTCTATTGCTGCAGGAATTGCCTTCATGCTCTCTGGCATTCTGTGGTTGTCGTTTAAAGCTGAAACCAATTCCTCTTCTGATCTTGGTCCATAGTACAATACTCTGTGCTGGAAGTTGTTTAAATCCTTAATTAAGGCAACCAATGCGTCTGCATCTAAATTGTTTAAGGCTTCTTCAGAAAGAATATTTTTGTAAGGAGAGTTTGAACCATATTGTGCGTAAGACTGCATTGCACCAAATAAGATGTTTCTCTTACTTAATTTAGCATCAGATCTAGACTTCATTACGTTTGCTACCATATTTACTAAAGCCTCTTTTTCTGCATTCGCATCTTCTAGTAGGTGTTCAAATAATTTAATTCCTTTATCGAAGTTCTCATCCAATCCATTCATAATTATATACGAACGCTCGTCATTTGCAAATACACTAAAGTCACAACCAATTTTGTAAAACTCTTGCTGAATTTCAGAAGGAGAATACTTACTCGTTCCTAAAAACGGTAAATAATCTAACGCTAAATCAATTTTAGAATTATTGTTTTTACCCATATCGAATAAATAGTACAAGCTAAATAAGCCGTTTGTTTCATTCTTTACTGTTCTTACTTTAGTTCCATTCGCTAATTCTGTTTGGTTAATGTCTGCTGCATAATCCAAAAATCGTGGCTGAATTGGGTCAAACTTCATACCTGTAACCTTAGTTAAAAATGGAGAAGCATCTTCTCTATTTACACTTACAGGAGTAATTTTAGGCTTAACAACAGCTACATCATTTTCTTTTTCGCCGGTCTTTTTGTAAACAGCAATGTAGTTGTCCTTATACTTCTCATTTGCAAACGTGATAATGTCTTCTTTGCTGAATTTCTTCAATGCATCAATTTCAGCAACTGCGTCAGACCAGTCTCTTCGCTGAACAAATGCGTCAACCATCATACTTGTTCTTCCTCTATTACTATCGAATTGTCTGATTTTACCCAACTTTAAATCGTTGATACAAGCTTCCGGCAACCAATCTGGAAATGCTCCGGCTTGCAAACTATCAATTTGCGCCAATAGCAAATCTTTTACTTCTTCTAATGTTTGACCTTGCTTTGGACTACCGGTTAGCATGTGAGCGGAATAGTCAGTTAATATGTATGTGAACGAACTAGCTCGTTGCACTGCTTGCGCTTGATTCAAATTTAAATCGATGATACCTGCTGTAGAGTTTGCTAAAATCATGTCACACAACTGAATCAGTTGAGATTCACGAGTGTCAACGCCTTCAAATCGGTACGCCATGTACATAAATTCTGCATCAGGACCTGTAACCGATTTAATAATTGGAGTAGCAATTGGAGCTTCTTGCGCTACTTCAAAAATTGGAACTTCTTTGCTTTCAAATGAGCCAAAGTGCATCTTAATTTGCTGAATCACTGAATCTGGATTGATATCACCTGCTAAACAAATGGCCATGTTATTTGGTACGTAGTAGGTATTGAAATACTTTTTGATCTCAGTTAAGGAAGGATTCTTTAAATGATCAATTGTTCCAATTGTAGTTTGCTGTCCGTATTGGTGAGTGGGGTAAAGGTTGTCCATTAACGTTTCAAAAGCGATACTTCCGTCACTGTCTAAACTTCTGTTCTTTTCTTCATAAACTGCTTCTAGTTCAGTATGAAATAATCTCAATTGTGGATTTCGGAATCTTTCAGCTTCAAGGTTCAACCATTTTTCCAACTGATTTGTAGGAATATCATTGATATACACTGTCTCCTCTTGAGAAGTATAAGCGTTGGTTCCTTTTGCGCCCATTTGCGACACCATTTTGTCATACTCATTTGCAATGGCAAATGTTGATGCTAAATTTGAGACACTGTCAATTTGAGCGTACAGTTCCGTCCTTATTGCTTCGTCAGTGGTGCCTCTATATACTTCATATAAACTATCAATTTCAATTAATAGGGGACCTTCCTTTGAAAAGTCCAACGTACCATAAACATCAGTTCCTTTAAACAACATGTGCTCTAAGTAGTGCGCTAAACCCGTTGCGGTTGAGGGGTCGTTTTTACTTCCTGCACGAACCGCAATGGAGGTTTGAACTCTAGGAGCTTCTTCATTTACAGATAAATACACTTTTAAGCCGTTGTCTAAGGTGTAAATTCTGGTATTGGTTGGGTCATTTTCAACCGTTTCGTAGCCTTTGTTGTCGGCGTTAGCTTCAGTATTATTACCGCCGCATGCTACCATGAATAGGATAGAAGCTGCTGTTAATGATCCTGCTAAAATTGATTTAATTTTCATTGAATTGAGTTTGTTAAACGATAGGTTACGAAATTATAAAATTATCAGCTTATTTTAACACATTTTCTGTTAAAAGTCACAAATTGAGGAATTGTGGCTTAGAGTTTAAATAAAATCTAAGCCTAGTTCTCTTTTCAAATCGAGTAGAGTTGGGTTTTCTTCAGCCATGCGATTAAACTTTTCTTCGTCGGTATACGCTTTTCGCTTTGTCTGGTCCTTCTCTACCCGAACAGAGAGTTCGATGCCCCCATTTTTTAAGCTTTTTCTCAAATAATCGTGAATCTCAGTTCTTCGATCCATTAATTCTTCCGCTTGACTTTTGTTGTCTACAGCTAATTCTATTTGAAAATTTTCTTGCAGTAAGGGCGCTCTGGTAATCATTGCAGCATAAACAATCGAGCTTCCTTCAACTTCGCTGTCTCTAATTCGTTCAGCTAATTTTTTCCAAGTAGTTATAAAAGCATCTTGGGTATATTCTTCTCTTGCTTCAGAAGTGTATGCTTCCGCTTCGATTTCTTCATCTGTTTTTACAACATCTTTGGTCAGTTCATTTATACTTAAGGAAGAGGTCTTTGTTTGTTGTTGTTCTAGTTTTGCAAACTTGCTTTTGAAACTTGGCTTTTTTTCGCTGACAGCTCTTGAATCGGGCTGTTGCTTGTTTATAATTGCCGCAGGCTCTTCCGCACTTTGCGTTACTTCTGGATGTAGAGGAGGATTCGATACTAGAGCTTGTGCTTTAGCATCAGGTGGCGCAGGAGTTGAATTGGGAAGACTTGCAACTGCAGAAATAGTGTGGCTTGCTTTAACTTCAGCAACCGATTTAATTAACCGTTTTTTTTTTCGCCCTCTAGTTTAGAAGGATTCAGAATAGACGCAATTTGCATCAGCGACAGCTCAACTAAAAGTCGTTTGTTTTTACTTGCTCTGTATTCTGTATCACAGTCTCTGCAAATTTCTAATGCTCGAATAATAAAACCTACTGAACAGTTGGCAGATTGCTCTTTGTACCGTGGCTTTATGCTTTTTCCAACTTCTAGCAAATCCACTGTTTGTGAATCTAAACAAACTAACAAATTCCTTAAATGAGAAGCTAGGCCATTAATAAACAAATGACCATCGAAGCCATTGTGAATAATTTCATTGAGCAATACTAGGCTAGACGGAATGTCACCTTTTAATAGGGCGTCAGTTGCTTTGAAATAATAATCGTAATCCAGAATGTTGAGATTCTCAATGGCAGACTCATACGTAAGGTTTTTACCTGAGAAACTAACAAGCTGATCAAAAATTGAAAGTGCATCTCGTAATGCGCCGTCGGCTTTTTGTGCAATCACGTGCAATGCCTCTTCTTCTGCTTTTATACCTTCTTTTTCGGCGATAGAGCCTAAATGCATGCTAATGTCTTCTACTTCAATTCTGCTAAAGTCAAAAATTTGACAACGAGAAAGAATGGTAGGAATAATCTTGTGCTTTTCAGTCGTGGCTAGTATAAAAATAGCGTGCGCAGGCGGTTCTTCGAGTGTCTTCAAAAAAGCATTAAATGCCTGGTTGGAGAGCATGTGCACCTCATCTATAATATACACTTTATGAGAACCTATTTGCGGTGCGAAACGAACTTGATCAATTAAACTTCTAATGTCGTCGACCGAGTTGTTTGAAGCTGCATCTAATTCATGAATGTTTAGCGAAGCTCCTTCATTAAAAGAAGTACAAGAATCACATTCGTTGCAGGCTTCAATACTCTCAGTTCTGTTGAAACAATTAATGGTTTTGGCTAAAATTCTAGCACAGGTTGTTTTGCCTACACCTCGAGAACCGCAAAACAAAAAGGCTTGCGCCAAATGTTCCGTTTTAATGGCATTCTTTAAGGTGTTTGTAATCGACTTTTGACCAACAACAGAGTCGAAGGTGACAGGACGATACTTACGGGCTGAAACAACAAAATTTTCCATAGATACTTACTTCTACAAAGGTAGCACTCTCATATAAAAAAGTGACGTTGTTCCATAAAATTTAATCAACAATAATTTCCTACTGTTTCACAAACTTCTTTTGGATTTTACCTTTTTCGGTAGAGAGCTCCACAAAGTAAATACCACTTTTAAATTCGCCAATGTTGATGGTGCTTTTAAATCTAGCGCTTTCGTAAACCACTTTTCCGTTCATGTCTAAAAGGCGCATCTCCGTTACATTTATTAAATTAGATACGGTAATTTTAATTTTATCTTGAGCTGGGCTTGGGGAAATTTGAACTGCACTAGTTAATGAATTGCCTTTTTCTATAAGCCCAACAGTACCTCCAGTATTGGTTGATTTATACATTATACCATTTGCACAAAGCGCAAAAAAGGTGCTGTCGTCTCGCTGAAAATAGTTTAGAATGGTTACTCCTATTGAATCTGAGGTGTACGTATATCCTAAGTTTGTAGAGGTTAGAATTTCTGTATTTAGTCCACTTTTAGTGGCGATTAACTTCTTAGATTTATTGAAAGGCACGATTTTAAATGGCCTAACAGAGTTGCCAGCAGTTTGAATCCAATTTAATCCTCCATCATTAGGTAATATATTCAAACAAAGGAAAGCCACCCTTATGAAAAATCAGGGTATCCCCACCAAAATTAAAAACCTGCCTGTAAGGATAATTAACTGTGAACGGAAGTGGTGCTGTCGACCAAGTGATTTCTCTGTCATCGCTGTAATGAATATTGGTTGTGGTGCTTGCAGCTAAATACGTTTCTTTCCAAACAGATAAATCATTGTAAAAATGATTTGAGTCTATAGTTCTATATTGGTTGTTTCTTTGGGCAATTAAACCTGAGTTAGTAGCACTCCAAATACTATCGTTGAAACTTATTGCTGATATTTCAGTAGTTTGAAGATTATAGCCATTTTTTACCTGAACGTTAGTTAAGCCACTCCTAACTTTAACAGTATAATATAATTAGAATCAGTTTGAGAATCATGTGCAAAAAAGAAAACACTATCAGCTAATCGGTACATATTCGCAAAAACAAAGTTTTGACTTGTGTCTACAGTAAAAAACACATTCCAACTGTCACCTCCGTCTGATGATATAAGTGATTCTCCGTAAGTGGCAGCATAACCCAATGTATCATTTACAAAGTCCATTTTTAAAAAATGACTCTTTGCGTTGTTGGTGTTTACTCGCCGCCAATTCGGGTTTTGAGCGAAGGTTGTAACTATTATGAAGAGAGCTATTATTATTATTATTGAGATTAAATTTTTCATATTAATTGCGCATTAGAGTTTTAGAATCAACATTTAATCCATCGAAGACTGAAGATACATCTAAAAAGTTAATTTTAACACCAACTTGACCTAAAAAACCCTCATTCATTTCAAGTCCTATAATTTTTGCATTCGTGCTCGTTACTCGCGTCAAGAGTTCTCCCGTATTTCTTATGTATAATCCTTCAGATTGAAGTCCATTTTCTTCCCCAATACCCCATACATTATCATCTAATTGAATACTACCTTCAGCATCCTCTGCAATGTAATTTCCACTTCTACGACTAATATTTTCACAAATAAGATCGAAAGTAATTGTTTCATTAGAGGAACTTCCTGTGTAAAGAGTAGTTCCATTTGTAACGTTGTTTGGAAATGATGGGTTGTGAAACGCTGGGATATTGTCAATCACCGATAAATTCTTCCAAATGATATTATTGTTATTATCATTTACGTTCGCACCTAAGTTCCAAATTCCGGTTGCAGCTTCATTGTACATCGGGTCAATTTTGGGTGCATCTATCCGAGCTAAAAGACAGAAATGATCCGGTTGGTTGTTAAAAGAATTGTAATTTGAGGGATTGGGTGGCATCCAACTAAACTGAAGTATTTTTTGATCCATGGGCTCAATCGAAGGTATTTGCAATGTTGAAATTATATTTTCCATTGGGACTGAGCCGTTACCACTGAGGTGTGGCATTGTAATGCTTCCATCCCAGTGTTGAGGCCATGTTAAATTTGTGGCGGCTTTTGACCAATAGAGTTTTAAGTCTTCCGTTCCTTGACTAACATATTTTCCCCTGTTTCTTACTCTAACATAAACGTAATTTGGATTGATCCCATCGTTAATTGGATTTTGATGAGTTGCATTTGTTAGTCCATTATTTTGGTTTTGCACCATATATCATAGCTGAGATACTGCGGGCCATTATAAATGCTTGGTTCATCACCTAAATCTCTCTCAAACATAACTAGGATGGGTGGTCTTTCATAAAAAGGTCAAAGAATTGCGAAGTGGAGTTGGAGCAGTTATCTTTCTAATCTTTCCAAATTTGATCAATAGATGCGTGCCATAACCAATGTGCAGGAAAACTTGGCGATAACATATTTATAAAAAGGCCTTCTATTTCACCATGCACAAAATTGTGATATAAAGAACCTCCTTGCTGTGCTGCTAAAAATGATATAGTTCCAGGAGTGATTGTGGGACCGGGATATCCTTGTTTAGCATCCCTTTCTATAACCGCGCTTAAACCTGTTGGGCAGCAGAAAGCTGTAGAAGGTTGAGTGGGGTTCATATGAAAATTTCATAAGTCATTAAAGCTATCTTAAATTGAATTTAGGATTAAGTAGCTGGCTTTTGGCACATTGGGATTCCAATTAGGTAGGACAGGGTTGTTGCAGCATTTATACAATTAGCTTAAGGGCGTGAAGGGTCGATTGCTTGAAAAGGTGCACCTATTGGGAAATTCACGTCCCATTGCTGTAGAGAGACAAATTGTGGGTTCTCACTTAAAACTAAATCGTCTTCCAACCTTTGAATGTATACTCTGTGGAAGGGCAAGAAGTCAAAGTCTGAATGAATATCAACACTTGCAGTCCGTCTCATATCGCAATGATTAGTCAATATATTAGCGCGAATAGGTTGTAAAATTAGATTTGCTAAGGACTGTTGCTCAACCAAAGTGAATGAGCCAACAGCGGGTATATCATTTTATTTTAAGAAGTTATGATGCTTAATAAGCAGAGAATAGAAAGTGTAGAAACAAAACATTTCATATAGATAGTAGTATTTAATTAGATGATTTTATCAATCATTTAGTCATAAAAATGGACTGAAAGACTATTTACTTTTTGATTGAAGTTTACAATTAATCTTCTTTAATTGTAAAAAGTTATAATTAATTGAATATTTCGTATTTTTGCCGACCCAATTTTGGGGAGAATAACACATAAACACTTATACAATGAGGAATCATTATGAGACTGTTTTCATTTTAACACCCGTTTTGTCTGCAGATCAGGCAAAGGAAACAGTTGCAACTTACAAAAAACTGCTCAAAGAAGCCGGAGCAAAAATTCACAATGATGAGCATTGGGGAATGAAAAAATTGGCTTATCCTATCCAGAAAAAGTCAACTGGTTTTTACCAACTTTTTCAATACGAAGTAGAAGGCGATTTCATTGCAAAAATGGAATTGGTTTTTAAACGCGACGAGAAAGTGATGAGATTCTTAACTGTAAAGCTTGACAAGCATGCAGTAGAATATGCTAAAGTGCGTATTGAAAAAGTTAAATCTTTCGCTAAAGCTAAATAGAAGAAGCGTTGCACTGAGCATAGGCGAAGTGTAAAACCCAAAAAACTTAAAAGACATGGCTGAAAATTCATCAGAAATTAGATACCTCAATCCTCCATCGATTGACGTTAAAAAAGAGAAATACTGTAGATTCAAGAAAAATAGAATCAAGTATATAGATTACAAAAACCCTGACTACCTATTGCAATTTGTAAACGAGCAAGGGAAATTATTACCAAGAAGAATCACAGGTACTTCTTTGAAATATCAAAGAAAAGTAGCTCAAGCTGTAAAAAGATGTCGCCATTTAGGGATGATGCCTTACGTAGCAGATTTGTTAAAATAAATAGGAGGATAGAAAATGGATATTATACTAAAAGAAGACATCGAAAACCTTGGATTTAAAGATGAATTGGTAAATGTAAAACCTGGTTTTGCAAGAAACTTTTTAATTCCTCAAGGAAAGGCAATTGCTGCAACTTCATCAAACAAAAAAGTTTGGGAAGAGAATTTGCGTCAGAGAAGCCATAAAGAAACAAAAATCAAAGAAGAAGCTGCAGTAACTGCAAAAGCTTTAGAGTCTGCGAAGATTCAAGTTGGAGCGAAAGTTGGAGAAGCTGGAAAGAAGATTTTTGGTTCTGTAAACAATATTCAAATTGCTGATTCTATCACCGCGATGGGTCACAAGGTGGATAGGAAGAACATCAAAATCTTAGGTTCTCAAATTAAAGAGGTTGGTACTTACCAAGCTGAAATTAGATTGCACAAGGATGTTTCGGTAACTATCGATTTCGACGTTATCGCTGAGTAGACTAGTAGGTTGATTGATAATTAAAGTCTCAAGTGCTTCGAGTAATCGAAGAACTTGGGGCTTTTTTGTTTAGAAGAAAACAAATCGGATCATCCAACTAATTCCGAAAATAGAATAAGACCTGATATAACAGAAGCAATCATTGCTTTATAAAATTGCTTTTTTTCTTCAATTTTTTGTGCTCTCAACTTTTCCTTTATGGCTTTTATTTGATGCGGCCATGCTTCTTTAAAGTCTAATCCTTTTTTTTTGGCGGCTTCTAAAAACGCTGCTTTTAGTTTAAAATAACTTCCTCTTCTCTTTATGCTTTTAGCGTAAAGATTATCTCTATTCGTTTGTGATCTAGCATGAGATGAAAAACCCATGATGCCTATAGTTGGAATATGTTAATTTTTTTTGCATTTCTGCGTTATACCGGAGAGTTCGGAGTAATGTACATTCTTACATAAGAATGATCATGCGTATGCGTAATTCTTCATTTTACATTTTATCATTCAATAAAACTACTCGTACCGCAAAGATTCAATAGGGTCTAGTTTAGATGCTTTATACGCTGGGTAGATTCCCGAAAGCAATCCTACCACTAAGCAAAGAAAAACACCTAAAATCATCCAAGCCCACGGTATAATAAATTCGCCACCAACAACACTGCCGACTGCATTTCCGAAAATAATGCCCAATATAATTCCTAGAATACCTCCGAACTGACAAATGACGATTGCTTCAATTAGAAATTGCATTCTTATGGTGGATGAGCTTGCTCCAATTGCTTTTCGTATTCCAATTTCCCTAGTCCTTTCTGTTACAGAAACCAGCATCATGTTCATTAAGCCAATTGCAGAACCGAGTAAGGTGATAATGGCAATAGCAATTGCTGCAATTCTAACGAAGGCCATGTTTTCTAAAAATAGATTGGCAAAGCTATCACTCTTCGAAACTTCAAAACTTGCTTCTTTTTTAATTTTATCTTTTCGAATGATTCGGAAAATTCCCATTGCCTCACCAACAGCTCGGTCTAGTTCGCCTTGAGTGTTTGCTTTAACATTAATTGTAAATGTAGGGTTGGCCTGCGAAAAGTATTGTCGTGCATTGATAATAGGAATGAATGCATTCTTGTCGCCACTGAAGCCCATAGAGCTGCCCTTTGATTCTAAGACACCAATAATTCTGTATTTACCCGGGCCGACTGATATTAATTTGTCGATGGGGTTTTCTTTGTTTGGGAAAAGTTTCTTTTGGATATCTTTTCCAATAATTACGACATGAGACCCATATCTGATTTCAGTCTCAGAGAAGTTCCTACCTCGTTCTATTTCATAACCTGAAGTCTCAAAGTAATTGTCATCAACTCCGAAAACAAAAATATTAGGGTTGGTTTTTTCCGACTGGTATTTTAAAGTTGCTAAAGAGGAAGCTCTGGTAGACATAGAGACGGTTGCTGGAAATTCGTAGCGGGTTTTAAATTCTACTGCTTCATCATAACTAATTCGCTCATAATACTTCCGTTTTCTACCGCCTTTTTGTAGCCCTCCACTGAAGCCAAAGTTTCTAATGGTAAAGCTGTTAGACCCCATGCTGCTGAAGTTACTCGAAATAGAACCACTAATTGCATCGATTGAAGTTAAGATGCCTACCAAGGCAATAATTCCAATTGCAATAATTAAAACGGTTAGTATTGTTCGCAACAACTGACTGCGAACTGATTTTAAAGCTTCTCTTATGTTTTCTCGAATAGAACTCACCATACCTGTAACAAAATTAAGCAGAGATTAATTGTGATTGAAGCAAATTAAACCGCTTTTCTTTACAATGGTAACTAATATGAGCTGTATTGTAAAAATGAATAATGATGAATGGTTGAAAAAAATAGCTGAAATGCTTAATTTCGCTAACCTGTAAAAATTGTAACACCAAAACATAAAATTATGGCATTTGACATTGATATGATAAAAGCGGTTTATGCTAGAATGGACGAACGAGTAAATGCAGCTCGAAAGGTCTTGAATAAGCCAATGACGTTAACTGAAAAAATTCTTTACTCTCATTTAGATGCTGGTGCAGCAAGTGAAGAGTTTGAAAGAAGTAATTCTTATGTAGATTTTAAGCCAGATAGAGTTGCAATGCAAGATGCTACCGCTCAAATGGCATTGTTACAATTTATGCAAGCTGGCAAAAAGAAAGTGGCTGTGCCTTCAACGGCTCACGCAGATCACTTGATTTTAGCAAAGTTAGGAGCAGACTCGGATTTACAAGATTCAATCAACAAGAACAATGAAGTATTTAACTTTTTGAGTTCTGTTTGCGATAAATATGGAATTGGTTTTTGGAAGCCGGGTTCAGGTATTATTCACCAAGTGGTATTAGAAAATTACGCGTTTCCCGGAGGAATGATGATTGGAACTGATTCGCATACTGTTAATGCAGGTGGGTTAGGAATGGTTGCAATTGGTGTTGGTGGTGCTGATGCAGTTGATGTAATGGCAGATATGCCTTGGGAATTGAAATTTCCAAAGTTAATTGGCGTTAAATTAACGGGCAAATTGAACGGATGGACTTCTGCAAAAGATGTTATTTTGAAGGTCGCAGGTATTTTAACCGTTAAAGGTGGAACTGGAGCGATTGTAGAATATTTTGGTGAAGGAGCTAAGAGTCTGTCTTGTACCGGAAAAGGAACAATTTGCAACATGGGTGCTGAAATTGGGGCAACAACTTCAACTTTTGGATACGATGATTCAATGAGAAGGTATTTAGCTGCAACGGGCAGAGCAGATGTTGTTGCTTTGGCTGATGAAGTAGCTGATCACTTAACAGGAGACGATGAGGTATATGCAAATCCAGAGCAATATTTTGATCAAGTAATTGAAATTAATTTAGACGAATTAACACCTCACTTAAACGGACCGTTTACGCCAGATTTAGCGACACCTGTTTCAGAAATGAAAGAGAAGGCAGCAGCTAACGATTGGCCGACAGAAATTGAGTGGGCTTTAATTGGTTCTTGTACCAACTCGTCCTATGAAGATTTAACAAGAGCTGCTTCAATTGTTGAAGATGCATTTAACAAAGGAGTGAAACCAGTTTCTAAATTGGGAATTAACCCAGGTTCAGAACAAGTAAGGTTTACTGCTGAAAGAGACGGTTTATTTGACACCTTTAGACGGTTTGAATCGGTAAGTATTTTTACAAATGCTTGCGGCCCATGTATTGGACAGTGGGATAGAGAAGGAGCAGATAAGCAAGAGAAAAATTCAATTGTACACTCTTTCAACCGAAACTTTTCTAAAAGAGCAGACGGGAATCCAAATACTCACGCATTTGTAACTTCCCCAGAAATGGTTGCTGCAGTTGCCATTAGTGGAAAGTTGGATTTTAATCCAATGACAGATACATTAACCAACTCAAAAGGGGAGCAAGTAAAATTAGCAGAACCTACTGGTATGGAATTACCTGAAGAGGGATTTGATGTAGCAGACAACGGATTTCAGGCACCTGCTGAAGATGGGAGTGAGATTGATATTAATGTAGCTGTTGATTCTAAAAGGTTGCAACTACTAACTCCTTTCGCAGAATGGGACGGTAAAAATATCAACGGAGCTAAGCTGTTGATCAAGGCATTCGGAAAATGTACAACGGATCATATTTCTATGGCAGGTCCTTGGTTGAAGTACAGAGGTCATCTTGATAATATTTCTGAAAACTGTTTAATCGGTGCTGTAAACGCATTCGGTAAAGCAACGAATGAAGTTGTAAATCAGTTAAACGGTGAGAAGAGACCAGTTCCTACTATCGCAAGAGCTTACAAAGCGGCAGGAATACCTTCTATTGTTGTTGGAGATCACAATTACGGTGAAGGTTCCTCAAGAGAGCATGCCGCAATGGAGCCGAGACATTTAGGTGTTTGTGCAGTCATTGTAAAGTCGTTTGCAAGAATTCATGAAACGAACCTAAAGAAGCAAGGAATGTTAGGGTTAACGTTTTCGATTGAAGCTGATTACGATAAAATTTTAGAAGATGATACGTTTAACTTTTCAGATTTAGACGGATTTGCACCAGGAAAGCAATTAACCCTAGATGTTATTCATGCTGACGGAAGTAAGGATGGAATTAAATTAAACCATACGTACAATGCGCAGCAAATTGGATGGTTTAGAGCAGGTTCTGCGTTGAATATGATTCGTAAGTCAATTGCTTAATTAGTTTATAAAAAAAGAGATGGCATTAACAGAAAAAATAAACGTCGACCTGAAAGAGGCGATGAAAGCGAAGGATAAAGTAAAATTGGAGTCTTTGCGGGCAATAAAAGCAGCTTTATTAATTGCAGCCACGGAGAAAGGAGCATCAGAGTCTTCGGAGGAATTGGAGTTAAAGATGCTGCAGAAATTGGTGAAGCAGCGCAAAGACGCAGCAACAATCTACACTGAGCAGGGAAGAGATGATTTGGCTCAGCCGGAATTAGAGCAAGTTGCGATTATTGAAAAGTACTTGCCAGAACAAATGGGCGATGATGAGGTAAAAGCAATTGTTAGTGCACTGGTTGCTGAATCAGGAGCTAGTTCAATGGCCGATATGGGAAAAGTAATGGGAATTGTAAACCAAAAACTAGCAGGTAAAGCCGATGGAAAGTTAATCGCAGGCTTTGTTAAGGCTGCATTGGTAGGTTAGACTTAGCCGTAATTTTAAAATTAAATTTAAAACGCTTAACTTTAGTTTACTGTAACTAACGTTAAGCGTTTTGTTTTTTTGGAGTTCTTTTCCTTTTATCAGACTTGTTATTCCTTTCGGAGTAGGGATTTATATTGCTTCTACTTTTTCTATCAATTTTAGAAATAATTCGCTCATCGCTATAGAGTTAACTTTACTTTTTCTAGGGATACTTTTTTATTTTTTTAATCCAAAGTTTAAGCATTCCTTTCTAGGAGGGTTATTCATCAGTGCTCTGTTTTTAGCATTGGGAGCATCTCATTTCTCTTTGAACAAAGCGAGTGAATACAAGGTGTTAAAAATTCCATCGACCCCTGTTGAATGGTTTGGAGAGGTAGTAAACGTAAGGAAAGAAGCAGAGAATGTCCGTTCGTTTTTAGTAGTTGTTAAAAAAATATACCAAAACAAAACTTGGGGGGATGAGAACTTCAAGTTGCTGGTTTTTAACAGGGATAGCACCTTCAATGTAAATATTGGAGACTTAATTGGCGGTAAAAGTCTAATAAAGCCCACAATGGCCCCTCAAAATCCAGCTCAGTTTAATTATCAAATTTTCTTGAGTCAAAATAATGTATTTTTCTCAACTTACGAAGACTCTTATATAAAAGTAGATAGCGGCAAAAATTCATTGCTGAGGTTGGCCGAAAAATGCAGAGCCGCTGTAATAGCTGTGTACAGGGAGTTAGGAATTGAAGGGGATAATTTTGCAGTATTGGTTGCGCTTACTTTAGGCGATAAAACATTTTTAGATTTTGACCTTCAGGAAAAGTATGCTGGAGCAGGGGCCATGCATATTTTGGCTGTCTCCGGCTTGCATGTAGGAATTGTATTCTTAATATTCAGTACGTTGCTAACCAAACTACCCGATCGTTTAGTTTATAGGATTGTTAAAAGTGTGCTGTTACTTCTAGTTATTTGGGCTTTCGCCTTTTTGGCAGGTCTATCTCCTTCCGTTCAGCGAGCAGGGTGGATGTTTTCATTCGTCATACTATCAAAGTTGGTTAAGCGAAATTCAAACATTCTAAATTCAATTGCTGTTTCAGCTTTCTTTTTGTTGCTCATAAACCCAAACAATATTTTTCAGGTTGGTTTTCAATTGTCATATTCTGCTGTTGTTGGAATTGTTCTGATTCACCCTCCACTTTATAAGTTAGTGTGTGTTAAATATTGGCTATTTGATAAAGCTTGGAGCTTGTTGGTTGTTTCTGTTGCAGCTCAGGCGGCAACCTTGCCTTTCACAATGGCATATTTTCATCAGTTTCCAAACTATTTTCTACTGGCAAACCTCTTCGTAATTCCACTTGCTTTTGCTATTGTAATGGGAGCTGTAATTGTGGTTCCGTTATCTCTAATTTTTGGATTTAATTTTTTATTACCTGTTCTATTAAGTTCTGTCCTCTCATTGCTTAATGGAGGAATTGAAGTTGTCAACGAATTGCCATATGCTGTATCTCAAGGCCTCTGGTTTCATGCGATTTCAATTGGGCTGATTGTAGGTGTAATCTTTTTAACTGTGTGTTACTTGCATTTTAAAACAGTCGGATTGTTAGCTTTCGCTTTGGTATTATTAATCGGTGTTCAATTAGTGGAGCTATATGTCTCAATAAAAGCTCTTGGCCGCAATCAAATTACATTTTATGCATTAGCGAACCCAACTTGGAGCGTTATTAAGGGAAATACTGCGGACGTATTCTTTTTAGAGGAAGGTAGAGCGTATGATAAAAAAATAGTTCGGGAGCATCTGCAATCAATCCATGTTAGCAATGTTACTTGGAATGAGATAAAAAATGAACCAAATAAAGTTCTTGCTGTCGGCGGAAAAGCGGTTTTAGTATTTCCTAGTCGTCATATATTGAAGAGAATTCCTCCTCAGGTGAGCTATGTTATTACGAGTAAATATTCTGACGTATATGAGCATGAGACAGCAATACTATTTGACTACTACTATCGAACGAAAGAGGATCTTAAATTGCTAAAAGAACAAGGGGTGTATTATAATTTTAGAAGTGATAAAGCCTTTGTTGCTGAATATTAATCGTAAGCAAAACGACATTGGGCGAGTAAATGAACAAATTCTTAAGCTTTATAGTTATCTTTAAGGTTTAAAATATTAATTGTAGATGAAATTTTCTTTAATAACTACTGCTATCTTGTTAGCAGCAAACTTGGCTTTTGCAGGGCAAGACTCTCAGTATTCATTAACAAAGGAGCGCCACTCGCTTGAAACGAGTGATATTCCAACTTATTTTGAGTATTCCAACGAAAAAAGGCCTCAACTTTCAGAGCTAAAAGCGCAATTTCAAAATTATTGGAAGGGTATTGATGGCTTTGATTTTGTCGAAATTGGTCAAGAGGTGGATCAAATAGGGTTCGTTCACTTCCGATACGAACAAACATACCAAGGTGTTCCAATTGAGTTTGCGGAATGGATTGTTCACACAAAGAACAATGAAATTTATTCAATGAACGGGAAATTAGTGGATCAAATTCCTGGTTCAATACAGAACAGACTGTCTAAGAAAGCTGCATTTTCAGCGGCTAAAAAGTTTGTTGGAGCGAAACAATACAAATGGGAAATTCCTGCTGAGGAAAAGCATTTAAAATCAGAAACTGGAAACCCATTTGCAACCTACTATCCTGCTGCAGAAATGAAGTATGTCGGCGGGAATACTATTTTAAATTCTGGAGATCTTAAGTTAACCTATAAATACAATATTTATGCTCAAGAACCCTTAAGCAGGCAAGAAGTATACGTAGATGCAGCAAGCGGAGATGTCGTTTTCGTGAACAACTTAATCCATACTGCAAATACTAGCGGAACGGCTCAAACGGCTTACAGCGGAACTCAAATTATAAAAGTTGATAGTCTAGCGCCAGGATCTTTTCGATTAAGACAAACAATAAATGGCAATGGAGTTAACACGTATGATTTGCTAAGAGGAACGAGTTACGCGAATTCTGTTGACTTTACAGATGCTGATAATAATTGGAACAATGTGAATACGTTAAGGGATGAGTATGCAACTGATGCACATTGGGGGGCAGAAAATACACATGAATATTTTCAAGTGAAATTTGGAAGAAATTCTATTAACAATGCAGGTTTTGCTTTGAACAGTTACTTGCACTATTCGGTAAATTATAACAATGCATTTTGGGATGGTCAGAGAATGACTTATGGAGATGGTTCAGGAACCTCAACTCCGTTAGTTGCGCTAGATATTGCCAGTCATGAAATTACTCATGGGCTCACAACTTTTACCGCTAATTTAATTTACGCCAACGAATCAGGAGCATTAAATGAGTCTTTTTCTGATATATTTGGAGCTGCTGTTGAATTCTTTGCGAGACCTAATAGAGCCAATTGGTTGTTGGGAGAAGATATCGGTGGAGCTTTCCGTTCTCTATCTAATCCAAGACAATATGGAGATCCTGATACGTACGATGGAACCAATTGGAGACAAACAATTGGTTGTGCACCAACGCAGCAGAATGATCAATGTGGTGTGCACTCCAATTCCGGTGTTCAAAATAAATGGTTTTACTTATTAACTGTTGGTGGCTCGGGTACTAATAACGCACCAACCCCTCAAGCTTACAATGTTGTCGGTTTGGGAATGGATACTGCGGCTGCGATTGCTTTCAGGAATCTAACGATATACTTAACTCAGTCTTCAAACTTCTCAGACGCCAGATTTTATTCAATTCAATCGGCTGTTGATTTATACGGAGCTTGTTCTCCTCAGCATATATCTGTAACAAATGCTTGGCATGCTGTTGGTGTCGGAAGTGCATATACTCCGGGAGTGAGTTCTAATTTTGTAGCAGATTTAACACAATCTTGTGCTCCTGGGTTAAGAACTAGTTTTACAAATAACTCCAACAATGCAACAAATTTCACTTGGAACTTTGGTGATGGAACTTTTAGCACGGTTAGAAACCCTTCACACACGTACAACTCTTTTGGGCAGTATGATGTTTCGTTAATCGCAAACGGCGGTGCTTGCGGAATTGATACTATTTTAAAGGCAGCATTTATTGACATTGATAGCACCTTAGCCTGCGTTGTAATTCTTGATGATGGGAGAAATTCAGTTGAAACAGAATGTAGCGGAAAAATTTATGACAGCGGCGGAGCAAATGGAAATTATTCAGCAAATGAAAATGGTGTCGTTACAATATCTCCGGCTAATGCAGCTAGTATAACCCTTACTTTCCCGTTTTTTGACATAGAGTCAGGAACAGGTGGTACTCTTTGTGATTACGATGTGCTTAGAATATTTGATGGTCCTACAAGTAGCTCTGCATTATTGGGAGAGTACTGTAATAATAATTTACCAACTTCAATTACTTCAACAAGAGGAAATATTACTATCGAATTTGAGTCAGATGGAGGATTAGAGGAGGCAGGATTTGAGATAGATTGGCAGTGTAATTATCCAACGGTATCTCCTGCAACTGACTTTTTAGTAAGTGAATTGACGACGTGCGATGGAGAAATTACATTTACGGATATTTCTACACAACTACCAACTTCAAGAAGATGGGATTTCGGTGATGGAAATGGGTCGACTTTAGAAAACCCAATACATAACTATACGGCTAATGGCACTTACTCAGTAAAGCTGGTTTCAACAAATGCGTTTGGATCAGATAGCCTAACGAAATCAAATGTAGTAAGTGTCACTAGGCCCAATGGTCCGACCATTGGGAACGATACAGTTTGTGCAGGTGTAACGGCTACTTTAACAGCTTCAGCCTCTGGAGCTGTAAATTGGTATGCGAATGAGTTCGGTGGCAATTCTATTGGCACAGGAAATAGTTATTCTTTGCCAAACCTTACAGCTAACACTCAGGTATGGTCTCAAAATTTAATTGCAGGTGCAATACAAATTGTTGGTCCGGTAGCTAACACAATAGGAGGAGGAGCGAATTTTAATAATTTTCAATACCTAATATTTGATGTATTAGATAAAATGGAATTAGTTTCAGTTTTGGTCTATTCAGGACTTGCTGCAAATAGGACGATAGAGCTTCGAGATGCAAATGGTGTTGTATTACAAAGTTTGTCTCGATTTATTCCTGCAGGTCCTTTTAGAGTTAACTTGAACATGACCATTGACCCAGGAACGGACTACCAACTGGGAGTTACAGCAGGGACACAACCAAATTTATACAGGAATAATACCGGCGTTAGTTATCCTTATACTATTGCAAACATTCTCTCTATTAAAAGTAGCAGTGCAGGTACAAATCCAGGAGGGTTTTATTACTTCTTCTACAACTGGAGAGTGAAAAGTCCTGATTGTGTTAGTCCGAGAACTTCGGTTAGTGCCATAATAGATAGTAATTGTAATGTTACCTCCGTAAAAGAGGTTGCAAGTAATCAAGCTGAGATTAAAATTTTTCCAAATCCGTCAGATCGCAGTTTTACATTAGAAGCTATCAATCAAACTGTAACTGTATTGGAAGTCTTGGACCTTTCTGGGAAACTTATGTATGCTATCCAAAAGAATGATTTTGAATCGAAAACACTGATCAATACCGCGAATTGGGAGTCTGGAGTATACTTTATCCGAATAAGTTCGGACCAAGGTATTAAATACAAAAAGGTTATTGTAACTCATTAATTTTATGAAAAAAATAGTAGTGATTTTACTTTGCGCTTGTTCTCTCGGAGTTCAAGCGCAATTTTTTGTTTTGAAAGGGGATCAAGCCGCTAAAGTATTCTCATTAGCAATTGAGGTTAAGCTTGAAGAGTCAAATGAATTTCCATCCTATATTGAGTTAAAACCTCAATCAAACCTATCGGAGGAGTTATTTTTTAATTTGATACGAAGTGAATTTGAATTAAGCACGAGTTGGAACTTTAAGTTGCTAAATACGAGCTCAGATAAGTTAGGTTTTACCCACAATCGTTACAGACTTTCCTATAGTGGAATTGACGTTGCATATTCAAGTTTGTCTGTTCACTCTAGTAATGGGAGTGTAGTTTCCGCTTCAGGTAACTTGAAAATAAAAGAACCAAAAACGACATCTGTTGGTATTGATGAGAATAACGCTCAACTCAAGGCTATGAATTTCGTAGGAGCGCAAGAATACATGTGGGATATCGATATGCCACTTCATCCAACAAAAAGTCAATTTTATCCTAGTCCAAATTTGGCATATTTGCCAAATTACTTTGAAGGGGAAAATAAACTTACTCTAGCGTATGTGTTTAATATTTATGCGACTATACCATTAATTCGTGAGTTAATTTTTATTGATGCTAAAGATGGAAGTGTCGTATTTCACGAAAATTTAATCCATTCGGGAGGAGATTCTAAAGGAACTGCAATTACAGCATATAGCGATACCCAAAAAATAATAACAGACAGCTTGCCTAGTGTTTTTAGATTGAGAGATTCAGTGCGAGGAAACGGAATTACAACTTTAAACTCTCAAGGGTTAAGAAACTACACAGGGGCTGTTGATTTTTTAGATTCTAATAATTTTTGGAATAATTTCAGTGCAAGTTTAGATGAATATGCGGGAGATACTCATTGGGGAACTGAAGCTACCTATGATTATTTGCTGAATGTACACAACAGAAATAGCATTGATGATAGTGGATTTGCATTGACCAGTTTTATCCATTACGATCAAAATTATGTCAATGCATTTTGGAATGGCTCAGTGATGACGTATGGTGATGGGAATAATATTAATGGACCGTTAACTACCTTAGATATCGTAGGGCATGAGATCACGCATGGCTTAACCGACTTTACATCAGATTTAATTTATGCCAACGAGTCGGGAGCATTGAACGAGTCTTTTAGTGATATTTTTGGAACTGCTTTAGAATTTTATGCAAGGCCTTCTCGCGCCAACTGGACGGTTGGTGAGGACATTGGAGGAGCATTTCGAAGTATGTCGAGCCCTAAAAATAATGGAGATCCTGATACGTATGACGGATTAAACTGGATAGATCAAAATTGTGCTCCAACAGCTGGGAACGATCGTTGTGGAGTGCACACAAACAGTGGTGTTCAAAATCACTGGTTTTATTTGCTGGTAACTGGGGCCATTGGAGTAAATGATCTTGCTGACAGTTTTACAGTAGTAGGACTGGGAATGAATAAAGCAGAGAAAATTGCTTTTAGAAATTTAACTGTTTACTTAAATGCTTCTTCTAATCATGATGAGGCAAGGTTTTATGCTATAAAATCGGCAATAGACTTATATGGGGCATGCTCTCCTGAGGTAGAGGCTACTACTAATGCTTGGTATGCTGTTGGTGTTGGAGGTGAATATCAGAATGTTGTTTCAGCTTCTTTTTCGGCAATACAAGATACTGCATTTTGTTATTTTCCGGTAACCTTAGATTTCTCTAGTGTTGGATCCAATGTACAAAATTTTAATTGGGATTTTGGCAATGGAACAACAAGCACATCAAGAGCTCCTGTTGCTTTTTATAGCACACCAGGAACATTTACTGTGGAACTAATTGCTGGTGGAGGTACTTGTGGCTCTGATACCGTTTTAAAAACAAACTACATTATAGTAGATACTTCAAATGTACCTTGCTCCTTTACACTTGACAACTCAACGAACATACTTTTAACCGATTGCAATGGAAGGTTATTTGATTCAGGTGGTTTTGGTAACGACTATGGTACGAACGAAAATGGAACAGCAACAATTACCGTCAGTTCTGCAGATTTTATCGAACTGGACTTTACTTCATTAGCGATAGAGGCAGGGGACGGATTTAATTGCAATAAAGATTTTGTAGAAGTTTATGACGGTCAAGACGTTAACTCTCCGTTAATCGGAAGGTTTTGTACCAACTTCCCTCCGTTCAATAATAAAGTAACATCAAGCTCTAACTCAGTTACGGTAAGAATGATTTCTGATGCAGCTGCAAATGATGCAGGCTTTTTGATCAATTGGGAATGTAAAACGGCAGTCGCTGCTCCCGTAGCAAATTTAATTCCGAATGCAGATACGACTTGTAGTGGGGAGATTTCTTTTGTGAATACCTCCACAGGCGGATACTCTGCAGCCTCATGGGGTTTTGGTGATGGAACATCCTCGTCAGACTTTAATCCTATTCATACTTATTACCTCGACGGAACTTATAATGTTACTTTAACAGTAATCAATAGTTCGGGCTCTAATACAATCACAAAAGCCAATGCAGTTACTGTCGCCAAATTAGCCACTCCGACCTTTGTGAACGATACGGTATGTATTGGAGAACAGGCTGGCCTCAAATTAAATGGAGCCACGAATGCAAGGTGGTATCGAGATTCGACCTTGAGTTCTGTTTTTAGTGGTGATTCGCTCAGTTTTTTGAATGTGAGAAGGGATACTACTTTGTTTGTGAAGAAGGTAAGTGTGCCGCAAACTTTTTCAGGTGGCCCATTGAATAACATTGGAGCAGGAGCTTATTCTACCAGTAACGATTACATAACATTTGATGTGCACAAGCCAATTTTGTTGAAGACAATGATTTTGTTTTCGAACAAGGCGGCTACAAGAAGAATGGATATTTGGAGTCGTCTAGGAGTTCTAGTAGCATCTAGAGATGTATATGTTCCTTCTAGCGCACTGCGGGTAAACTTAAATATTGCATTACAACCTGATTCTAATTATAGAGTTTCTTTTAGCGATAGAGACATTAGCATGTATAAGAATTCTGCAGGAGCAAATTTTCCCTACGCCATCTCCAATTTAGTAACCTTAAAAGGCTCAAATACTACTGGAGAATACCCGTATTTTTATCGTTGGGGAGTATCTGAGTTGCCATGTGAAAGTAACTTTGCTACGATTAAAGCAGTGGTGGATTCCTCTTGTACGTTGGTGGGGATTAGTGAGGTAAGCAGCACTTCTAGTAAAATAAAAATTAGTCCTAATCCATTTTCTAATCAGGTTACTATAACAGCAGATTTAGCAAAAGAGAAGAAATATGAGTTAGTTGTTAGATCCGTTAGCGGACAAGTAGTTTACAAGATAAATATGGATTCTAATAACAAATCAGAGCATGTAATAGAGTTAGGTTTTCTTTCTAAAGGAGTTTATATTCTGAACGTGGTTGGCGACAACGAAGTGCATACGAAGAAGCTTATCAAGTCCAACTAATGGGAGGCTTTTCTGTAGATATATAATAGTTTTAGCAGCAGGTATTGTCCCTGCTGCTCTTGTTTACGGGCAGTATTCATAAATCTTAGCTCAAAAAAAGAAGAGAACGGGGATTTATTCGGCTGCAGTGTTTGGAATCGGTTTATTTCTGCTAGATCATCTTCGGCATAAAGGCTACTAGAATAGTGATCTGCATTTTTTCAGCTACAGCGTTCAATAGATTCAAACGTATAAGATTGGACATTTTTACTCGACTTATACATGATTTAAATTGTCATTTTAATTATACCATAACAACTACGAAAAGTCTTGTCTCGATTTATTTAATTGTATAAACTTCGCTCGTTAACAACAGTTGAGTTATACAACTGCTATAGCAAGGAGTGGTTTTTTTTGGAGAGATTTTGTAGCGAATACATCCTGTATAGTACTTTTTGCACTTTAGGAGCAATTCTTAAAAAGGCAAGTAGTGCAATTGAAATATAATTTTTTTAAAAATTTATGCTACTTTAAGACCAAAGACATTGGGCCTAGTTTGTCAAACTAGGCTATTAAAATTGTAAACTTTATTAAAATATCTGCGCAAAGCCTGATTTTCGAGAAGGGAGATTCAATTTAGACCCTTATATTTTTAAGTAAAAAGCTCTGGTCTGTCGCAATGAAGTCTTAGTATGCCTGAGATGGATAAGCTGTCTGTTATTTCTTCTGCTTTTATCATTTGTAACACCTCTTTTAAGGAAATTCTTTTCACTTCAAGCTCTTCATCAGCATCTGGTTCAGGTTCGAAGTAAGATAAACCTTCCGCTGTATAAATAATACCAAACTCATCTGTTACAGAATTACTGGTGTGTATTGTTTGCAGTTGATTCCAAATTGTTGCAACTATGCCAGTTTCTTCTTTTAGTTCTCTTTTAGCTGCAACTAGAGGATCGGATTTTAATTTGCTCCCACCTTCAGGTATTTCCCAAGAGTAGTCGTTCAGAGGAAATCGGAATTGCCCAACTAAGAAGGTACTGTTATCGGCATCAATTGGAATAATGCCAACGGCTAAATTCTGGAAAGATACAGTGCCATACACTCCGGGTTGGTTGCTTGGGTTCAGTACTTCATGGTGTTCTAATTTAATCCATGCGTTCTTGTATACGAGTTCTTTTCTTAAAGTCTTCCAAGGGTTTTCTTTCTGTGTCATTTGCTCTAATTACTTTTGTGTCACAAAGCTAAAATAATGAATCTAATCGTTGGAGATAAAATATTTGTTACAGATGAAAATCTGGAAGGTACATTGCTCTACTTTTCGGAAGAGACTGTTACAATTGAGTGTTCCGATGGCTTTGAGTATAGCTTTCCGATTAACAAGGTATTTAAGATTAACAAAGAAGGTGAAGTTGAAAATAAGCCCAAGGCTAATTTGTTAGTTGAAAAAAGTAAGCTGAAATCAAAGTTTTCCGTTCCAAGTTCTTACTCTGAGCAGGTAGAACTGATATTTAATTCTAAAAATGTAGCAGTAGATTTACACTTAGAAATTCTTTTACCATCCACTCATTATTCTTATTCTGATGCTGAAGCTTTAAGTTTTCAGCTTCAAGTAGTACGACAAGTCATTGCAGAAGCGAATCGGCAGCGTTTGCGAAAGTTTGTTCTAGTGCACGGAGTTGGTAAAGGAAGGTTAAGAAGGGAGATTAGACAAATGTTATCAAGTGCTTATGCCGATATTGAGTATTTCGATGGGAGTTATCAAAAATATGGGGGCGGAGCAACTGAATTAATTATTCATCAATTTGATTAGAGAATAGCCTTACTTTTGTGGTAATAAACCGTTCTATCGTGCCAATTTTTTTTGGTAAGGAAAGTCCGGACAGCATAGAGTACCATACCTTATGAAAATGAGGGTTCTGATTTTGTCGGAAACAGCTAGTGCAGCAGAAAATAAACCGCTTTAATTTATTAGAGTAAGGGTGAAAAGGTGGGGTAAGAGCCCACCGCTCCAAAGGTAACTGAGGGGGCATGGCAAACCTTATGGGCTGCAAGGTCAAATAAACCGGAACTGGAGTTACTCGCTCTTCCGGAGGGTAGACTGCTTAGATAAATGATAGAATATTCTAATTCGTTAGAATAACAGAATCTGGCTTATAGGTTTATTTATTATAAAAGCCCCACCTCTTCCAAAGTGGGGCTTTTATTTTACGTGTTACAGTTAATTACTGTAGAATTAACTTTTCAATTTTAGAACTGTTCCCGTTGCTAATTTTAACAAAATAAACTCCTTTTGCATTTTTGCTTAAATCAATGCTGGTGATTCTTGCACTTCCGGCAGTCATTACCCCATTGTAAATTAACTGTCCTTTGGTATCTAAAACCTCAATGTTAATTGATTCTTTAGACTTCGGGGCAACTAGAGTGAATGCGCCTGATGATGGGTTTGGGTAAATACTGAATGCAAGAGTTTCAGAAGTAGTATGAGTTAATGACGTAGTTACGTCAATGGAAACACTGTCAACTCCAAATCCTTCTTCTATGATAGAACCGTCAGAAGAAAATGCAATTCTAACTTTAACAGATGACTGACCTGCAGCTCCAGTAAGAACATTGGAAACAGTGTCCCACACTCCTAAACCACCCTGGTTGTCGCCATTCCAGTATTGGTTAATAATATTGTTGTACCAATTGAAAGCGCCACCGTTGTCAATTAATTTATTCCAAGTTACTCCACCATCCAACGATAGCTCAACCCAACCTTCATCGCAACAAGATTCTGTGTTGTAAACTTGAAGATACCTTAAAGTAGGATCATTTGACTGGGTACCAAAATCCATGCAGGGAGACTCTAAATAAGAATTTTCAGAATTATTGTACACTCCTGTTAAGTTAGTTACCCATGCTTGAGTTCCGCTACCTGCTGTGTTAATTACAGTTCCTGCAGGAGTTCCCCATGCCCATGAAGAATTATTGCCGTATGCAGACCATCCACCATTTGAAGTTTCAAAATTTTCAGTGTAAGGAATTGAAACAACCGGTACATTTACAATTGAGGTAGCTATTGTATCATTGTTTCTATCACCATCCGTAAGTAAGTCTGAGTAAGTAAGTATGTTATATGTGCCAGGTATTGAGAAGTTTACTGTAGTGTTAAAAGTAAACTCTATCGTATCTCCAACATTCAACAAACCAAAGCTGGTGTCAATTACTACATTACCTCTCTCTTCGTAAACAACAGGAATACTATCAACAGCAGCAGTTCCTACATTTACGATTAAAACTTTAACTGCTTCTGCTGCACTTAATCCGCAGTTAGATTTAGGCGCAGTGATGTCAATTAAAGATACATCACTTGCAGATGGTTCAAAAATTCTGAAGTCGTCAATGGATACATCTCCTCCGAAGCTCGTTTTAAAAGTTCTAAAACGAATTGAGATATTTCCGCCTCCTAAATAGTTTGCTAAATTTATAACGCGAAGGTTAAAAGGATCAGTAATTGCAGCTTGTTGCTGCCCGACAATGGAATCAATAATGAACAAGCCATTGTCATTTAATAATTCAATATACAGGGTATTAATGTCTGCTCCCGTCATGTGGTAATAAAACTGTAAAGATGCTCCTGTTAAAGCTGAAACGCCAATACAAGGAGAAGTTAGTGAAGTAACGTCTCCACTAGACCCGTTACTAGCCTCAGTGTATATGTAGTTTGCAGATCCCGTGGTATTGTCACCGACTGGACCGGTAGCAAACGAACCAGTTTGTCCTGAGTTTACCTGCCATAAATAAGATCCAAATCCACCACTCGGTGTTGTTGTTGTGCTAGTCCAACCATTTTGAAGAGCCGTGCCTAAATTAAAGGCATCAAAGTTTTCTGTATAAGGTGCTGTTTTTAATGAATTTTCCACAATTGCCGAAGTAGAATTATTTGAAATGTTACCGTCACCCTGCAAGGTACTGTAGATACTCAAATTATAGATTCCAGGAAGTGAAAGATTTACTGTCCCTGTAGTAAAAGTAAATAAAGAGGTATCACCTGGATTTATAGTTGAGCTAACAGTGTCTAAAACTGGAGCGAATCCAAAAAGTTCAAATTCAACAGGAATGTTATTTATTGCAACCGAGCCTAAGTTAGCTATTGCAATAACAATTGAATCAGTTGTGCCAAAGCCGCAACTGTTTCCCGGAGATACTAGTGAGGTAACTCCAACATCTATTGCCGGAGCATCTTGAATTAACACATCATCAAAACCAATTCCTTCGCTTGTTATTGATCCGTCTGAGCCAAACACAAGTCTCAGTCTTACTGAGGGCTGATTCGCAGCGCCGGGTAAGTCATGTTCAGCAAGAACCCATCCCAGGGATCCAAGATTATTTGCGTCTCCGCTCCATCCTTCGCCTGTTAAACCTTGATTGGTAAGGCCATTAATTGTTCCGTCTGTGTACCAATTATTAGGATCCCCTAAAGCTCCAACTTGGGACCAGGTAATTCCATCATCAAGGGACATTTCTAAAACAGCTCCATCCCAGGAGTTCTCAACTTCCCACCAAATATTCATTTTAAATTGAGGAGCATTTAAGCTAGAAAAATCAAAACAAGGTGAGAGAACAAATGATTCTTCATTGTTACTGTAATCGCCGGTTAAGTTTGTAACGTAAGCGTTTACGCCTGTAGCTGCGGAGGTAATTATAGTGCCCGCAGGAGACCCATTTGCCCAAGTACTCCCTGTACCACCCGTTGTCCAGCCTCCGTTTCCAGTTTCAAAACCTTCAGAATACGGGTAGCTTGCAATTGCAGATATTAATGAAGTTGTCCAAAATGCAGAATCGTTAGCACTGATAACATCTCCTCTAACACCTGTAAAGATTGCTATGTTATAGGTCCCAGCTGCTGAAAGATTAGCTGTTGTGTTGAAACAATAGATCAATGTATCTCCCGGTAATATGGAGTCGGCGATTGTCTCTGGAATTATTGAACCACCATTAATGGTGTATCTAATTGGAATGTTTCTTAATGTAGTAGAGCCTGCATTAACAATTGTAGCACAGATAGACTCGTTTGTATCCAATGAACAAGCTACATCTGGAAGAGAGTTAACTGACACCACTGAGGCATCATCGGGCGTTGGCTGGAAAATCGTGACATTGTCTATTGCCCAATACCAGCCCCAACCTGGATCAATAAATCTAAATCGCACTTGAGCGTTAGGCACTCCTGCAACATACTGAGAAATATCTATTACCTCATGAGTTGAAGGAAATGGCTGTGTTGTGACACCTCCTGCAGTAGTGACCGTGTAAATGGTATCTGAAATCCAATTTACCCCATCAAAAACTTGAATTTCTCCACCACCTGTCCCAATCGCTCTATAGTAATGATCAAACTCTAAAACGACCACTAAGGCAACAGAAGCATCAAAGTTGGTACTTGATAAATAAGTATCATCAAGAAACCCTGTACCAGTCCAGTCTCCATCTGCAATTGCAAAGGGAGCTGTTATAGGAAGCGAGAATGTCCTTGCTGGTATTCCAGGATTGTCAAATCTCCAAATCGAATCAGACATTCTGTTTGGAATGCTGTCTACACTTTTCCATCCTGATGCTAGAGGAGGTAAAATCGGATTAATAAAGGTGCTAAAGTCTTCATTTATATACGTTTGAGAAAACCCTGAGAATGCAATTATAATTGCACTAACAAGTGTAATTATTTTTTTCATAAAAATTATTAATAGAATTGAAAGATAAAGTTAATAATATTTCTAAACAACGATTTTTTTATCAGTGGGTGTCTTCAAACTTCCCGTCGTTCATATAAAGCGAACGATCACAAATTTTTGCAAGTGCTTTGTCGTGAGTAACAATAACAAAGGTTTGATTAAACTCTTCTCTTAAATCAAAAAATAATTGGTGTAATTCGTCTGCATTTTTACTATCGAGGTTCCCCGAGGGTTCGTCTGCGAAAATAACTTTTGGAGAGTTAATTAGCGCTCTCGCTGTTGCTACTCGCTGTTGCTCGCCGCCGGATAACTCATTGGGTTTGTGCGTTAATCTATGGCCTAAGCCCAATCTGTTTAACAATTCTTTTGCAGCCCTTTCTGCTTCCTTCTTCGTTGTTTTGGCAATAAAAGCAGGTATGCAGACATTTTCAAGAGCAGTGAATTCCGGTAATAAATGGTGAAATTGAAAAATAAAACCAATGTTTTGATTTCTAAAGCGTGCTAATTCTTTCTCTTTTAGTTCGGAAATATTGGTGTTTTCGTAAAATATTTCGCCTTGATCAACATTTGTTAACGTACCTAATGTTTGTAAAAGGGTTGTTTTTCCTGCGCCTGAAGAGCCGGTGATGGATATAATTTCAGCTTTTTCAATTTGTAAGTCAACTCCCTTAAGAATATGAACGTCATCGAAAGACTTGTGTATGTTTTTTCCTGTTATCAATTTTTCTGCTTTTAACAACGAATTTATGATTTCTTTACCATGAAATTGATACCCGATTGAGATGCGATTGGCTTAGAATAATAATATTCTGAAAGGCTTTTTATTCCGAGGTCAAAAATTTAACTTTGGGTCTGAAAAAATTAAATAAATATCGAATGAATATTCACGAATATCAAGCAAAAGAAACATTGAAAGGATTTGGTGTTGCCATACAAGAAGGTATTGTTGCCCAAACTCCCGACGAAGCAGTTGAAGCGGCAAAAAAGTTGACTGAGCAAACTGGAACAGAATGGTGGGTAATTAAAGCTCAAGTTCATGCAGGTGGTCGTGGCAAAGGCGGCGGTGTTAAATTGGCGAAGTCGCTAGAAGAAGTTCGATCAATTTCAAATGATATCATCGGGATGGATTTGGTAACTCCTCAGACTTCTGCAGAAGGAAAGAGAGTTCACCAAGTATTGGTTGCACAAGATGTATATTATCCCGGAGAAAGTGAGTTGGAAGAATTTTACATGAGTGTTTTGTTGAATCGTTCAACTGGACGAAACATGATTATGTACTCTACTGAAGGTGGAATGGATATTGAAGCGGTGGCTGAAGCTACACCGCATTTAATATTTCATGAAGAAATAGATCCAAAAGTTGGGTTACAAGGATTTCAGGCAAGAAAGATTGCTTTTAATTTAGGTTTGTCAGGAATGGCATTCAAGCAAATGACAAAATTTGTATTTGCGTTGTACAAAGCATACGAATCTATAGATGCGGCTTTATTCGAAATTAACCCGGTCTTAAAAACATCAGACGATAAGATTATTGCTGTAGATTCAAAAGTAACGTTAGATGGAAACGCATTGTACAGACATAAAGATTTGGCTGCAATGAGGGATGTTCGTGAAGAAGATGCAACAGAAGTAGAAGCTGGAGAAGCAGGATTGAACTTTGTGAACCTAGACGGTAATGTTGGTTGCATGGTTAACGGAGCAGGTTTAGCAATGGCGACAATGGATATTATTAAGTTAAGTGGTGGAAATCCTGCTAACTTTTTAGATGTCGGAGGTACTGCAAATGCGGAAAGGGTTGAAAAGGCTTTTAGAATTATTTTAAAGGACAAAAATGTTAAAGCAATTTTAGTTAATATTTTTGGTGGAATTGTTAGATGTGATAGAGTGGCGCAGGGCGTGGTTGATGCTTACAAGAACATTGGAGAAATTCCAGTTCCAATCATCGTTCGTTTACAAGGAACCAATGCTGTAGAAGCAAAACAAATCATTGATGAATCAGGATTGAAGGTTCATTCAGCAATCTTATTACAAGAAGCTGCTGACAAGGTAGCCGAAGTATTAGGGTAATATAAAAATATGCCCCGAAGTTATTCGGGGTATATTTTTATTTATTTAGTTTACAATATAAACTTATTTATATTATTGGAATTTTTACAAAAAAATGAGCGAAGTAGAAAAGCAAATTCAGTACATAGAAGAAATGATCGCGACAACTAAAGGAAACTTGTTGGATGGCAGTGTGCACTTTTTACTTCGGGGTTGGTTGGTTTTGCAGCAGCTGTTACAAACTACATCTTATTAAACATTGTTGAGTGCAACAATCATTGGATTTGCTTGGGCTATTCTACTAATTTTAGGTAGTGTGCTTGCAGTAGTGATTGATCGCAGGCAAGGAAAGCAGCAAATTGTGGTTACTAAAATTGACAAGATGTTAATTCAGCTGTGGTCAGGTTTTGGTGGTACTATGTTCGTTTTCCTCATAGCAATGGCTGCAGTAAAACCTGTGATTGTTTATCCAATGCTGATCTTCCTTTATGGTTTTGGGACGTTTGTAAGTGGAGGAATATTTGATTTTAAGCCTTTTAAAGTAGGTGCTATAGCTGCTTGGGTGTGTGCAATCTTTGGTTTCTTTCAGCTTGATCTTGACATGCAACTAATCTTACTTGCAACTGCAATATTATTGAGTTACATTATTCCTGGTCATTTATTGGCTGCCAAAAAGTAAATATTATGTTCAAGAGTTTAGACCCATTGCTGCACTCTCAACTTCGACTAGGAGTAATGTCAATACTTATTGGTGCAGAGCAGGCAGACTTTACCTTTCTAAAAGAAAAAACAGGAGCAACGGCAGGTAATATTAGTGTTCAAATTGATAAACTGGAAAAGGCAGGGTATATAGCAGTAGAGAAGTCATTTAAAGGAAAAAGACCTTTAACCACCTGTAAAGTCACTAAAAAAGGAATTGTAGCATTTGAAACATATGTTAATCACTTAAAAACATATATAACATGATCCATATAGGAGAACAAAAACTACGCAATGAAGCGAAGGCAAGGGTTGCCTTCAAGGCACATGCAAAAAACTACTTAGTAGTGAATATAACCATTTGGTTAGGATGGTTTATTTTACGTGCACGACATGGACAATATGATAGTTTTTGGCCAGTATACCCAACATTAGGCTGGGGATTAGGATTGGTTATGCACTATTTAGGGGTTTACTATAACTCGGAAAAAGCTATAAATAAAGAATTAGAAAAATTGAAAAAGGAGAGAGGGTTACACTAACTCCTCTTTCTGAATCATATAATAAACGCAGGTAGTTAAAAAGTTTCGCAACACAGGAACTTTGCCAACTAACGTGTTCTGAACTCTAGGCTCAAGGTTAAACTTGTACTTGTAAATTGGATTAAAGAGATAAAATTCCTTTGATGGGATGCTAAATTTATTTTTAGCTGCAAGCTTTTCAAAACGCTCAATACTTATTCCTGTATCCTTTATTTCAACCATCCCCTCAATCTTTTTATCACTTTCTCCCGCAATCTTTAACAAGCTTTTGTATATTCTCATTGGCAGCATGTGGTAGTATGGGATTTTGCTGAGTAATTTATGGTCCACTAGTTGTTGATGTCCGCCAAATGGCATTTGCCAAGGAGGAAACCCAAAAAAGACGTGACCCTTAGGTTTTAAGAAGGAGCGAATATAGTGTAGAAATTTGTCTTGGTCGTAGATGTGTTCAATCACATCTTTTAGCAGAATGAGGTCAAACTTTTCGTCTATGTCTTTTTCAAGATCCATGTCATAAATGTCTTTGCCCATTAACTTAACTCGGTCTTCAGTAAGTTCTTTTTCAAATACCTTTTTAGCCAATTCTAGTCTTGATTCTTGTAGTTCAACGCCAAAGCCAAAACATCCTCTGTCTGTAAAGGCTTTTAAAACACCTCCTTCGGCACACCCTACTTCCATTATTCTTAACTCTTTTGTAATAGGTAGGGTTTTTTCAATAAAAGGAATTACATAATTAGTAGCATTTTCGTACTGCCACTTAATGTATTTGTCTTTATTTTTATGAAATTCGAAGGCCATAACTGCTAAAAAAATTGAAGTTTAAAATTAAGTGAATTTTTGAGATGAAAAGAATCTGTATTGTAGGATTAGGTTGGTTGGGATTGGAACTAGCAAAAGAGCTTAAAAAGAAAGGATATTACACAATTGGAACTACAACTTCTGAAGTAAAGAGTCAGCAATTTCGAACTGAGCTAGACGAAATTTATCGAATGGAAATTGGACTTGGTGAAAATTTGAACGTATCCGCTGATGTTCTTATTTACACAATTCCACCGTCAGGTAGCAATAATTATGTTAAAGGTTCAAGCGCTTTTTTAAATCAGTTCAACAATAGCAATCCACATGCTTCCGTTTTTTATACCAGCTCTACTTCTGTTTACGGAAATGAGTCGAGAGAAATAAATGAAGAAAGTGATGTTAGACCAGAGACCAAGTCAGCAAGAAAAATTGTTGAGGTGGAGCGATATATTCAGTCACATTTTAAGAACCGATACATTATTATTCGATTGGGAGGACTGGTAGGAGGAAAGCGTCACCCTGTTAAATACTTGCAAGGGAAGGTTGGAGTTGCTAAACCTTTTGCCCCCGTTAATTTAGTGCACCGGGAAGATGTTATTCGAGCAATTATTCTTCAGATTTCTTCTTTCACAGCTGGGATTTTTAATTTATGTAGTGGAGATCACCCTTCAAAAAAAGAGTTTTATACTAAACTCGTAGAACAATTTGGTTTAAAAAAGGTAGAGTTTAATGAAAGGGATAAACTCCAAGATAAAGTAGTAACTTGCATTGCTATAAAGCAATTTAATTTTGAATTCAAGTATAAATCTGTATATGACTTTGTTTTTGAGCTTTAGAAGAGTTTTTATACTGCTTTTATGGTTGTGTTCAGCTGTTCATTTAAATGGGCAAGTAGTAAAAATAGGAGCTCATTCTGGTGTTAATATTTCTAGATTGACAATTGACCAAAATAAGTTGAGTGATGCAATTTTTTTAAGAGCTGGAAAACCTTTTACTGCTTTAAATTTTGGAGTGCAATTAATGGTAAGTCCTGCTCGTAATCAGAGTTCACCGTACTGGAAATGGAAACCTGCAATTTTATTTGAAGCCAATCTTTGCAGATGTGGTGGTTTCATGGAATTATCGCTTACCTCACCCAACGGAATTAGAACTTTTAGTGAATTAAAGTACAGAATTTATCGCGGCGAATATAGTGCAAAACTTGTGGGAGGATTTGGACCTTTTGAGTTCATGGCAGGGCCGACTATTTCAAATCGTTTTTATTCAGGTGTTCAGATTGGAGTTAACGAAGGCTGGAAGTATGCAGGAGATCAGTTTAAAGTCTTGGCATTTGCTTATGAATTAGGTGCTGGGATTAAATTAAACACAGTTCATTTATCTGCTCGGTTTCAACGATTTGTTGGAGGCTATGGAAGAAAGAGTGAACTCATTCCAATTGTGTTTGATCACTATCAGTTGCGTTTTATGATGCATTATTACTTTTTACGAAGAGAGAGAGGGAAGAACTGGGACAGCATTCAATGGGATTAGCTCAATCTAAAATAGAGGTCATTAGGCCATTTAAAAGTATCGCCACAGCATTAGCGTTTTCGCCAACAGCAGAAGCACTTCTTTTTGAAGCAAAGCGTATAAGTGAGCGTTTAAATGCATCATTAACCTTAATTCATGCAGGTGTTAAAAATAGTGCAAACGAATCAAGGGTTCATGAACTTTTAGAAAAGGTAGGTCTCCAAAAAAAATCTATTAAGCTCATTTGGAAAGAGGGAAAGCCAGAAAAAGTATTGTTGGAAGTATGTCTTTTAGAGAAGGTAGACTTGTTGATTTTAGGTGCAATTAAACACGAAACTTTAGTGAAGCATTATACTGGCTCTGTGGCTCGAAAAATATCCCGTAACCCACCTTGTTCGCTCTTATTGATAACTAATCCTCAAAAGAGCACACAAGGTTTACGAAAAGTAGTGATAAATGGTTTAAATCATCTAAAAACTAAAAACACCATAGAAAAGGCCTGTTACTTTGCACTTTCGTTTGACGTGAAGAAAATTACAGTTGTAGAAGAAATTCGACCAACTGAGGTGAAAACAAAGATTGATGATAACCTCACACTAGAGCAAGCTTATCACGAAAAACAAGAGCTTCGAAGACGAGAAGATAAACGAATATTTGAAATTTTAAAACCAATTCCAATTCCAAGTCAGACCGAAATTTCTGTTAGAGCTGTATTTGGCAAGGAAGGGTATTCAATTAGCCACTATGCAGAGGTTAAAAAGGCAAATTTGTTGGTAATGAATAGTCCTGACAACAAGCTTGGCTTTCTAGACCGGCTGTTGCCGCATGATTTAGAATATGTGCTTTCGGATATGCCCTGCGATTTATTGATTGTTCATCAGAAATAGAATGATGGAACTGTTAAAAGGTATAAAGGGCTTCAAGCAGTCGGGTTTTAGAAATTTACTTTCAGGCTTTGTTGTATCTTTAATTGCTTTGCCATTGGCCTTGGGCTTGGCAATAGCTTCTGGCGTGCCGCCTATGGCAGGTATTATTTCAGTCGTTATTGGTGGAATTATCGCGGCACTTTTAGGAGGGTCTCATGTTACCATTGCTGGCCCCGGTAATGGACTAGTTGTTGTTGTATTAACTTCTGTCGTAGCACTTGGCGATGGCAATTTGCTTGTAGGTTACACGTATACTTTGGCAGCTATTGTTGTTTCAGGTGCATTGATAACTATTTTAGGAATTCTTCGATTGGGAAACCTGTCAAACTTCTTTCCTTCTGCCACAATTCAAGGCATGTTATCAGCAATAGGCCTTATAATAATTGCTAAACAAATTCATGTTATGCTGGGCGAAAGTGGTGTAGAAGCAGCTAATAATTTGATGTTATTAGCTGAGGCTCCAAGCTCAATTTGGGCAGTATTCCATTCTGCTGAGGTCCCTTGGGTTGCTATTATTGGAATTATGAGTTTGGGAATCATGGCTTTTTATTCTAAGATTAATAACAGCACATTTCAAGCAATTCCTGCCCCTATGTGGATTATATTGATCACTGTTGGGTTTTATTATTACTTTCAATTCTTTTCGATAACATCGTTTCCCATTTCAACCTCTTTTTTGATTCAAATTCCTGAAAACATTAAGGAAAGTATTGTATTTGCTGATTTTTCTAAATGGAACAATTATAATTTTATAATTGCAGTAATGTCCATTACTTTAATTGCTACTATAGAATCTTTACTGAGTATTAAAGCGGTAGATAAATTGGATGTTTACAGAAGAAGATCCAACACAAACAAAGACTTAAAAGCATTGGGATTAGCGACTATTTTATCAGGACTTGTTGGTGGGTTGCCGGTAGTTGCAGTGATTGCTCGTAGTTCCGTAAATGTAAACCAAGGCGCTACTTCCAGATTGTCTAATTTTTTTCATGCTTTTTTTGTTTTGCTATTTGTTTTATTGTTTGGTGACATGCTAAACAAAATACCCCTTTCAGCGCTAGCAGGAATTTTAGTTTTTACCGGTTACAAATTAGCCTCTCCGGCAAAGTTTAAGTTGATGTATCGGTTTGGGAAGGATCAGTTCGCAATTTTCTTTGTGACATTATTGGCTACTTTGTTACTTGGTTTAATAAATGGCATTTTAATTGGCATTGTAACTACTTTTTTAATTCAATTTTACTTGATGGAAGATCGAGTTGAGTTTTTAAGAACATTGACTCGGCCAAATACCTTGCTCTATGAAGAAGAGGATGGCTCATTGCACTTGAGTGTAAAAGGACACTCGAGTTTTATTAACTATCTAAAGTTGAAAGAGAGCTTAGACTCGATCCCTGCGAATAAATCACTCATATTAGATTTTTCTCTCACTACTTTTGTGGACAATTCAGTAATGGAGCACATTCATCATTACAAGGATGATTTTAAGAAAAAGAACAGTACACTCGAGGTAATTGGGCTAGATATTCATGATTCTACTTCGGCACATCCGTTTGCTGCTAGACGAATGATGAGGCTTACTTCCTTTATGAAAAAAGGTGGATTTCTTACTGCCCGACAATATCGATTGAAAGATTTTGCGAATGAAATTGATTGGAAATTTAGAAGTAAATCTATTCAAGAATTGCCCTTATTAGAGGCATTTCCGTTTTTTAGGCGCAAAACAATTGATCATGCTTACAATGTGTTTAGAGGCGAACACATGGGGGTTCAAATGAAGTTGATGGATGTTGAGTTTTTTGAAGGGGAGTTTATTGCAAAAGAGGTTTACAAACATTCGGTTTTAATCATTTCTCCCACTATTGAAATTCCTAGATTTAGGTTAGACAAGGAGCGAATATTTGATCGAATTGCAGGGATGGCAGGTTTTGAAGATATTGAAATTGAGGGGCATGTAGATTTTTCGCGCAGATTTAAGTTGAAGGGTAAAAATGTGAATAAGATCAAATCCTTTTTTTCTAATGAATTGGTGCTGTTCTTTGAAAGCCATCCTTACTACCATTTAGAATCTGATGGTAAGAACATCCTAATCTTAAAAGGTAATCGAATCTCTTCCATCAGTGAAGTGAAAGCATTGGCAATGTACGGGAAAGAATTAGTGGAAAGGTTGGTTTAAAACTTCTCTATTGCTTCGTAAACTAATTTGGCTGGAAAGCCCATTACGTTATAAAAAGATCCCTCGATTTTGTCTACGCCAACTAATCCAATCCATTCTTGAATGCCGTATGCTCCTGCCTTATCAAAGGGTTTGTATTGATTGATATAATAATTGATTTCCCCTTCTTTTAATTTCTTAAAGAAAACTGTTGTTGATACAGAGAAGGAAACTGTTTTTTTGGCTGATTTTAAACAGACCCCTGTAATTACCTCATGTTGCTTCCCCGACAGTTTTGAAATCATTTCAAATGCTTCTTTGTGGTCTGCAGGTTTATTTAAAATCTCATTTTCAATTAAAACAATAGTATCCGAAGCAATTATTAAATCGTTGGGCTGAATTTCGCTTTCAAATGCTGCAGCTTTTTTGTTGCTGAGGTATTCTGCAACTTCTCGCTGCGGCATTTCTGCAGAGAAGTTTTCGTCTGTGTTTTTAGATTTTTGAGTAAAGGAATAACCCAATTGCTCTAATAGTTGCTTTCTTCTCGGAGATTGAGAAGCTAAAATGATGTTCCAGTTTTGAGAGTTAAGTTGCATTAAAAAGTGTATATAATTGCTGTATATAAGATACCAACCAGCATAATCACTTTAATAACTTGACTTATTATAAAAAAATGCTTTTTAGTTTTCGCCTTTCTGATTTTATTCATTAACCAAATTAATGGCAACGATATTAACACTAAAAAGTAGGTGAATGAAATCCAGTCTTCAGAATTAACTTGGATAAACTCTAAAAAGGTAATCAGGACTAATAAAAAAGCAACTGTATAATTAGCAGCTTTTTTTGCTTTCGATATACCGTAAACGATGGGGAAAGTCTTGCAACCAAAAGCTTCGTCTCCTTCAATATCCTCGCAATCTTTTATTATTTCTCGAATAAAAGTCAAAATAAAAGCAAAGGCAGAGTAGCCAACTACCCAATATAGCAAATACTTTATGCTAAACAGCAGACTCCTAATACTTTCAGTTTCTATTGTTGAATTAACTTGTTTTTGGCTCAAATTATCAAAGAGTACGACAATTTCATAATAACCGGCAGTAAAAGGCACCAAAGCAGTAAGAGCTGCAATAATTACGTTGCCAATTAAAATCTGCTTTTTGAAATTAACTGAATAAAACCACAATAACCCCGCACTTATTAGTTGTATTAAAACCAAAAAAGGATGACCTATGGCAAAAGCAACATAAGCAGCTATAAAAATTCCAGAAACATTTACCAAAGTATGCATAAACATTGCTTGTCTTCTAGAGATCATTTTCCCAACTATCATTTGTTTGGGCTTATTTACATGGTCTAGTTTAACATCAAAATAGTCGTTTATAATGTAACCTGAAGCAGCTATTAAAACTGTTGCGCCAACCAACAAGCCAAATAGTTTTTCCGAAAGAAAAAGGTCTAAACCTGCTTGGTTTAAAAAGGGGTAAATAATTCCAAACCGGATAGCGTACTGCGTTAATGCAATTATCACCAAGTTGGGAAATCTGATGAGGCGTAAAAAGTGAAAAATGAATTTCATAGTGTTGTTATAGAATCTCAAATTTAAAGCTAGAAAGTGAATAAAGCAGATTAAATTTACATTATGAAGTATGCCGTTTCCTACCAAAATCCAAATAGTCATTACATTGACATTCAGGTTGAAACTCAATCAACCAACCGTTCACAAGTAAAATTGCAATTGCCTGCTTGGCGTCCCGGAAGGTATGAGTTAGCAAACTTTGCTAAAAACATTCAGAAATGGTCTGCAAAAGACCAAAATGGAAACGTTTTGTTATCGCAAAAATTGTCTAAAGATTTATGGGAGGTGGAATGTAAAGGCACATCAAAAGTTGTTGTTGACTATACTTATTTTGCAAATGACTTGAATGCAGGGTCTACTTTTTTAGATGAGAAGCAATTGTATATGAACCCGGTCAACTGTCTGTTGTATGATGTAGATAATCAGCAAGCAGAAAGTCAATTGGTTTTGCAATTGCCCGAAGATTACAAAGTTGCAATCGCTTTACCGGAAACAGCTAAAAATACATTTGTTGCAAAAGACTTTGATGAGTTAGTAGACAGTCCATTTATCGCTTCGCCTTATTTAAAGCATCATTCGTTTGAATTGAGTGGGACTATATTTCATTTATGGTTTCAAGGCGAATTTAAGCCGGATTGGGATTTATTGGAGAAAGATTTCGTCGGATTTACAAAGCCTCAAATTGAGTTGTTCGGAGATTTTCCGACAAAGGAATTTCACTATCTATTTCAAATTCTACCTCACTCTGCGTACCATGGAGTAGAGCATTCTGCTTCCACAGTAATTGCTTTAGGGCCGTCTTACAATGTCTTGAAAAGAGAGGGACGATACGAAGACCTCTTAGGTGTTTCTTCTCACGAATTATTTCATACGTGGAATGTAAAGCGCATCCGACCAATAGAAATGCACCCGTATGATTTCTCGAAAGAGAATTACTCTAAGTTAGGTTATTTGTCGGAAGGAGCGACTACTTGGTATGGTGATGTGATGCTATATAGAGGAAAAGTGTTTGACGACGCTGCTTTTTTTAGAACGTTCAATCAAATCTTAGATCGACATTACAATAACCCAGGATCATCTAATATGTCTGTTGCAAGTTCGTCTTATGATACATGGTTAGATGGTTATGTTATGGGTGTGCCAAATAGAAAGGCTTCTATTTACACTGAGGGTGCACTAATTACTTTTATGTTGGATGTTGAAATTCGAAAATTAACCAAGAATGAACAGTCGTTTGACGATGTAATGTGCTCTTTTTACAATGATTATTATAAAAATGGCAAAGGGGTGTCAGAAGCTGACTATAAGTCTGTAGTGGAACATTTCGCATCTAAAAATTTAGACGTATTCTTCTCGGATTTCATAAATGGCTCAAAAGACTTTAGCGAGAATTTAGAGCAATGTATGGAGTACTTTGGGCTGGAATTTCAAATGACTCCTTCCGCAACTTTTCATGAGGCATATTTGGGTGTTAGAATCTTCGATAATAAAGTGATAACAGTGTTCCCCAATTCACATGCAGATTTAGCAGGAATTTCAGTGGGGGATGAAATTGTCATTTTAAACGGCTTTAAAATTAACGATGACTTATCTCAATGGTTAGACTATTTTAAAGATGCACCAATCTCTATGGGAGCGTTTGACCAACATGGCAGTGCAAAACGAATTATGGTAACATTAACAGAAGACGTTTACTATTCAAAAAATGAGGTTTATTTTGTTGATGAATTAACTGAAGGACAAAAGAAGAATTTGAAAGCTTGGAGGAAATATTAAGTATTTTAATTCCTAGTTATAAATTCGGGAATTACGAGTGTTTCTCAATTTATCTTACTGAGCGGAGTCGAAGTGCAGTCAAATTGAACCGAGTGGCTAATTTTAAATTAAATTAAATTAAATTGATTGGCAAAACTATATCCGCGTCTTCTAGGTGCAGTAGGTTGTCAAGATTAACGAAAAGCACTTTTAGGGCTTCGACTTTGTGAAGCCTTCAAATTGCTAGGGGTGAAGCAGGAATTGCTATCCGTAATCTTTTCACTTTTAATTAATCCTCCTTAAAGAAATCTAATGCTGATAAGTCAATAATATGAACTCCACTGTAATAGAAGTGAAGTATTTCGGAATAGTTGTATCCAAGTGCGGCCATTTCCATGGCTCCAATTTGGCATAGTCCAACTCCGTGACCAAAGCCACGACCTTTTAAAAGTACCTTATTTTCTGTTTCCTGAATGTTGAAATAGGTAGAACGTAGTCTGAACTTTCCCCTTAACTCTTCAAATGACAGGTTAGATTCAGGGAAGTATTTTAAGCGGTCTGCTAAATGAAAGTTCATATATTGCTTTTCCGATATTGTATTGGGTAGGCGGGCAGTCAAGTATTTTTTCCATTGATTTTTATCAATTTCTTTTTGCCAGGTAGCATCTTTGTGAGTTAAGCAAAAGGTATCTTTCACCGATCTTAAATAGTAGAGAGACTTGCTCCAGACATCTTCTGAATTGACTGTTTGTCCGCCACATGAGGAGTGAAATGCTGCTGTAATTAATTGAATATCTGAATCAACAATTACGGCTCCTCTTGTTTGCATCGCCGCTTCAATAATGTTGTTAAAAAAGGTCTTTCCATGATATGCTTGACAATGAACTTCGTCACACAAATTATACCCTTCAACAACATGCTTTTCTGTATTTGCTAAAGCGTAGGTTCTGCAGATGATAGCCTGCAATTTAAAATACTCCTTTCGTGGTTTGCGGCCAACTTCTGCTTCAACTACACCGGCAACGTAATTATCTAAATCTATGTTGTTGATTAGTTGCATCTTGTTTCGTTGTGCCACAATTTTTAAATTGTCATCAAACCTTCGTTCTAGTCCCGTTGGATTAGTGCTTTTAACCATAAAATGATTGTACCAGCCAACGCCCATGAGGTTTACTTTTCGATATTTACCTATAATTTGCCCGTTCTCTTTAACTTCCACAAAACCATCAATGTACTTGATTGATAAACTCGATTTTGAGTCTAATTCTTTTATTTTTCCTGATTCAGAAAAGAGCGCATATTTTCCTGCTCTAACTGAAAAGTCAAAACTATTGACCGTCTTAGATGCAAATACTCCAATATTAATAAATTCAGCGTGAGCCGATAGAAAAAATACTAAAGTGACAAGAAGAGATAGTAGTTTACGCATGGTTCAGGTCTTCAATCAATAATTCGGCCGTTGTAGCTGAAGCGCCTCCACTGCCCAACGCATTAATTAGTTCTTCAAATTTATTGATCATCTTCAAGCGTTCGGGCGTATCGCTTAGCAGTTTTCCCAACTCTTGTTTTAATAACTTTTCGTTCAGCTTAGCTTGAATAAGTTCAGTCACCACTTCCTGATCCATTATTAAATTCACCAAGGAGATGTACTTGATGTCTACAATTCGTTTTGCAATTTGATAAGATATGGCATTGGCTTTATAACAGACCACCTCAGGTACTTTAAATAGAGCAGTCTCTAGGGTTGCAGTTCCTGAAGTAACCAAAGCTGCATGTGAAATCTGCAGCAAATCATAGGTCCGATTTGAAATGATATTTAAGCTTGGGTATTTCTCGGTGAAAGGTTTGAAATAACTTAAATCAAAACTTGGTGCAGCAGCAATTACAAATTGATGTGATGGAAAGTTCTTAATTTGTCTGAGCATGATGGGAAGCATTACACCAATTTCTTGTTTTCTGCTTCCAGGTAAAATGGCAACAATGGGTTTGTTAGTTAACTCAAACTCTTTTCTTAGCGTTGCTGCTTTGGTTTCAGATTCATCTCTTTTACCAATAGCATCGAGTAGGGGGTGCCCAACAAAATCTACTTTATAACCATATTTGGCGTAGAATTCTTTCTCGAAGGGTAGAATAACAAATACCTTGTCAGTAAATTTTGCAATGTGGTGTACCCTTCCCTTCTTCCAAGCCCAAATTTGCGGAGAAATATAATAGTAAACTTTTATTCCTAAGTTTTTTGCAAACTCAGCAATGCGTAAATTAAAACCGGGGTAGTCAATTAAAATAACAGCGTCTGGTTTGTAGTTTTTAATGTCCTTCTTGCATTCTCTTATGTTCCTAAGAATTGTTCTAAGGTTCATTATCACCTCTGCGAACCCCATAAAAGCCAAATCCCGATAATGCTTGACAACATTAGCATCAGCTGCTTCCATTAAATCTCCGCCCCAAGCCCTAATTTTTGCTTGACTATCTTTTTTGTGAATAGCTTTAATTAGATTACTTCCATGAAGATCACCAGAGGCTTCACCTGCTATTATGTAGTATTTCATTACAGACTCCCTTTCATAAATTTATCAACGACAACAACAAAAGCCAAAACCATGGTAGCCAAAATGACTCCTTTAGCTGCTTTGTCGAGCTCAGCTCTGTAAAAAAGAAAAAATGCACCCAAGTTAATAACGGCACATAAGCTTAGCAATTTTAAGATGATTGAAGCAAACACCATCTTTCGTAGAAACTGAGGGACAGTTAAATAGCCATAAGAAGAGAAGTAGACTATGCCCATAACAATAAACGGTAACACAATTCCTGCAAGTGTTCCGACCCAAATTTTATCGAATTTTTTCGTCATTCTTCTAGTTGTTTAATTTCTTTTAGAACGGGGTAAGCTGTTATATCGTATTGCACGGGGACTACAGAAATATAATTGTGTTTTAAGGCCCACTCATCTGTATCAGTAGCCTCTTCCTCGTGGTTTACAAACTTGCCGGTTAGCCAATAGTAAGGGTTTCCTGAAGGATCTTCTCGCTCTTGAAAATTCTCTTCCCACATTGCATTGGCTTGTCTACACACTTTAATTCCTTGAATTAAATCCGCGTTTACCGCAGGAAAGTTGACGTTCAAACAACAATTGCCCTCTAAGTGATGATTTAATGTGTAGCGAATAATTTTCTCAACGTATTCTTTAGTCGGTTCGAAGTTGGCATCAATTCTCATGTCGTTCAATGAAAAACCAATAGAAGGAATACCTTCAATTGAACCCTCAACGGCTGCAGACATAGTGCCAGAGTAAATTACATTAATACTTGAATTTGAACCGTGATTAATTCCTGAAACAATTAAATCAGGCTTTTCTTCGGCAACTTTTGCGGTAGCTACTTTAACACAATCAACAGGAGTTCCACTACAGCTGTATGCAGTAACTCCTTCTATTTCGAATTTCTTTATTCGAATCATCGCATTAATGGTAATTGCATGTCCCATTCCTGACTGCGGTTTGTCGGGTGCCACCACTACTATTCTATTGGTAATTTTTTTAACGACTTCAATTAAGGTTTGGATTCCCGGTGCGGTAATTCCATCGTCGTTTGTGATTACTATAAGTGGGTTCTTCTTCATAAAATTACTTTCAAAAATCAAAATTACTTGAATTGGGTTGGCATAAGTAGAATTCTTAGGAAGGTTTAACACATGGGGTTGTCAATAAAAGGAGAAGAGGTTTTCGATATCATCATGGCGAAGTACAGGGCAATATCTTTTAAAGTATTGGCCATAAAATAGTGACATCCTTTTTTAGATTAACGAATTGAATTTGATGTAGATTGAAGCATTTTCTTTGAAAAATGAATGGAGCAAAGGTTGTAGCTGTAATCATGTTTTTATTGCTGTCTAGCATTGCAAGTGCTCAATTTCCTAACTGTTTGGTGTTCGACAAAGATCAATCTCAAAGCTTTGGAGCTGAGAATGGGATCACGCTTCATAAATCCCTGTATGAAAAGTCAGATGAATTTATTCCTTTAAAATGTAAATATGAAAACACATTTTGGAAGAAAAATTCTGGAATTGGGTATCGATTTATGAAAGTTGCTTTACTTCATGCGCAGGTTGATTGGTTGACTTTTTTAGTCCAGCATGAAGCGTTTGGGCATGGGGCGAGGTATCGTTAATTTGGTTACAGTGATAACAGATTTATTCTGGATCCATTACCTCCTTTTGGTAGTGGTGGAGGAGGGATTTCTGCTGGGTTTTTTGAATGTTATGAGTTTTATTCGGATGACGAAGATGTGACAGAAACGCTTGGCGGGAATGGAGCAATTAGTATATTTTTAGAAAAAATTACTTCGAGAATTATTTTACAAAATGACATCCATTATCGTCAAGCTATTTTGAACATTTTAACCAAGAATAATTTAGCATTTTATCTGCGGCAGGAAAATAGTGACTTTGTGGTGAATATATTAGCAGTTATGCAGATAAGCTAAACGATAGACATCAAAACATATTTCAGTAAATAAATTGGCGAAACAAAGCTTAGTCTCATTACTTCATCCTTTTCAGTGGTTTTCGGCTTAGGTGTTGGTAAATGATTACTTAATTGAGGGAAATACCTGAGGTATAAAAATGCCATCAATCCACTTTTCTAAATTTAACTACCTACCTTCAATGTGATATTATATAACCCCTTTTGGTTCGGAGTTTATCTCTACAAATTATTTTTTCACTGACGAACAGTCTCTTCAAGTAAATTTAAAGTACGAAGATTAAACTTTTTTTGATTTTTACAGTGCAGGTAGAAAGGCTCTTAATTTACTCCCAACACAAAAAAGTATATGTTGGGTCAGAAATGCAAGCTTGCTCTCAACCAGAGTTGCAGCTAGAAGATAGGACGTTAGTTGAAAATGAACCTCAATTGGGTTATTTACTTCGGGCTGATGTTTCTTACTTTCCTTTCAAAGAGTCTATAGACTTCGGTTTGTTTGTGCAATTAGGGTATAAAAAGAAACGGTATGTGTTAGGCGAGAGGTTAGATAAAGGACTCTTATTGCAGTTTGGTATTTCTTTGAGAGGAAGGTGAATTTTTACGGTGAATTTTATCGGATGTATCCGTCATCGAAGAGTCTGCTCTTTTTAAGATAGAGCTTTTTGTTTTCAAGGTCTAAAAGAAGATTGAAACGTTTCAAAATATCCATTCCTAAAACACTCATTTTCTGTCTGCCAATTGCACCTTCAAAGAATGAAATGGGTAAATTAGAAAAGCTGATTGCTCCAACATTAAAGCTATCGACTTCTGATTTCTTAGTTTTTAAGATGTTTCCAAAGGAGTCCTTCAGCTCACTTTCACTTAATAAAGGTAATTTCTTGTTTAGTAAATTATTCACTGCAAATTCATCATCAAAAAGTAAAGCTGCGGAATAGCCTGAGTGCAACAAGTATCTATTGTTAATTAGTTCATTTTCGATTTTAATTTTTGCTTCTATAAAGTAGAGGCCATTCTCAACTAGCAAGGGAATCACTTCATATTCCTCAATAAATAATGGTAAGGAATTGTAAAGGTTTATGTTTAATTCATCAAAGTTTATCTCAATGAAATGCGACTTGAAAAGGTTTGGGCCAAATTTGCCGTCCGTTTCGTGTCCTGAATGCATGTTCTCTGCAACAAGGATTGAATCAAACTGCAAGGAGCCAATTTGAACCGTATTGTTTGCGCTCATTTGTGACAAGCTATTGCCTCCCCAGCTTCCAACAGTATCTGTTACATTCCATTTAATGGAAGCTAACTTTTTAGAAGAGTTAGTAATTGTGCTAACTCCTCCAACTGCCAAGTGAAACATAAGGTGTGCTGTGTCAGAGGTATTGAAAATGGCTTCTACAGAAATGTTATTGTGATTGGTTAAAACGAAAGGAATACTGGTAACTGAATCTTGTCTGTTTTGAGCACTAACAATAGAGCTAATCAAGAGTAAAATTAAAAGGGATCTTGTCTTCATATTAAAACAAGGTTACTGATTTTAGCTAGCTAGCTCAATAGATTTGGGATGGCTGGTTGAGTAGGTAAATTTTCAATCGAATTTTATGTGACAACTAAGAATAAAATATAAAAGGCACTTTCTGAAAGCTTAGCTAAACCCTTTTTAAATTCATAATTCACTCCCCAATGGATCAATAAATTGAAAGCGTTCTATTCCGGGAAAGGAAAAAGGATCTTTAGAAATAGCAATACCTGTAGCGATAGTATTCTTTTGATTTGTGGTGCACTTTGATGCACTTAAATTATCAACGGCCCATCTACAATTTTATAGACTGCAGGTTCAAATTCATCGGAAATTCCAATATCTTATAAGTAATGTAAGTCGGTTTATCGTTTGTAATTATTCAATTAAAACAGACAGAGTAAAGCTTTACAATGTTTTCTAAGTTACTTTATTTGAAATTGATGCAGTTGTAGTGGTCGTGGGTTGGTTTTATGACTTAGGCTTCTTCATGAAATTGAATTGAGCTTGAAAACTCTGCTGTTAAAAACTCTTCTCTTGAAATCCAATATTCTGAAGTAGTTACCTGATAATTGTGATCTCCTAAATCCTTCAATATCCAAATAATGTTTTCAGCTTCATTAAATTCTGCTTCGCCTTTTAATTGCTTCTCAAACAAACGGTGTAATAGGTTGTGGTCATTCAAGCCTGCGGCTAAAGATTTTAAAACAATCTCTTTAGTTACTTTTACCTCGTGGTCTGCTTTTATAGACAGATTAATAGAAAACGTAACTGCCTCAGTATTTGGGAATTTTCCATTGTAAGCGCTGTAAAGCAATTGGTTAATGTTAAAAAGTATGTAATGGAAAGAAATGTCAGGATACTCTTCTGCTAACTTATCAGTCTGTAGTTCATTAGAAATATTCTCAATTTGTCCTCTACTTAAATGGCTTCCTAATTTATAGTTAAGCAGAATTTCTGCTGATTCGTTAGGCTCGAAATCTGAAATCGCCATTTGTAACATTTCCCAGAGTTCCTCTGGTTTAGAATTTACAGCGTCCGGAAAGTCAAATTTTACCAATAATTTGATGTAATCATCATTGGTCCAGTAACCTTTAATTTTGTTAATCGTCTTAAGATCAGATATAATTACAGTGCTTTTCATGGTGGAGTGGTTCATTAATTGACTGTGAAGGTAAATGAAGTAAGCACTATATTGTCAAAACCTGAGGTTAAGATTTCATAAAGTTTATCCGTGTTTTTAATGGGCTTTATGTCGCGCTGGTTTAAAAAATTCTGTCGGGCAATTTAAAATACTCAGAACCGCATATGGAGTTAAAGCTAGCCTTCTCAATTTATTAATGGCAACAATGCGATAGCTTCCTACCTTGTTATCATTTTTTTGGTCACAGGTAAAAGCAAGCCGCTAGATCAGTTCCGACCAATTCTAGCGCCGTTGTTTTACACTTTTATTCTGCATTATGAAGGTTGGTGTCTGTTAACAGAGCTTCATCTATAATTCTGGTGAAGTAATGTAAGGATTGGCGCTAGGGAATACGGTTACGTTTTTAAAATATGTAACATGACTTCTTTCATGTTTGGGCATGTCTTCATCAAAAACCATAGTAAGCACCGAAAGCAATGTCATTATACCTCTGAAACTAGAAAGTCCTTGAGCGAGATGTCCATTCCTTCCGTAAATTGTACCACTACTCTAAAGAATATGAGCTCGGAAAATGCTATGACGGTTGGCTAGATTGAAATTTTTCGTTTGTCATCATTATTAAAATGTTAACTAGCTTTATTGTAAACAGGCACTAAGCCAATTGGGCTAGTGCCTGTAATTAAGAACAGGAAACCTTTGATGAGCGCCTAAATAATGCTTTAAAACTTTATGGTGATATTACTATACAAGTTTTTACGATTCCAATTTTTGGGATCAATTTCGTTCTCATGCATATCAATGAATTTTATATTCTGAATTTTCAATACCTGTTCTGGTACTTCTTTTAATTTATTGTTATTGATGTACAAAAATTCTAGATTAGCTAATTTTGAGATATCGGAAGGGATGGTTCTGATTTGATCATTTTCTAGGTGCAAAGATTTCAATTTCGGAAGTTTAACGAGAACTTGAATCGCAGATTCTAAGTTTAGGTTTTTTTCATCGTTCAAATACAACTCCTCCAAATTCAGCAGTTTAAAGAAGTCTACTGGTAACTGAGTGAAATTATTACTACTTAAATCAAGTATTTTTAAATTTTGTAGATCGGTTAAGCCAAGTGGCAACTCCGTTAGGCCGTCGTTCACCAAGCTTAGGTATTCTAAGTTTATGAATTGTTTCCAAATGGCAGGGGCAATTTCTATTTTTTGGTTATTAAGGTTAAGATGAACTACTTTTTCTGGGTTTAATAATGCGCTGTCAATAGAGTTGTACTCCTTCGATGTATTTTCCTGACTAAAAAGAATGTTGGTAACAATAGTAAAGAGTATGCTAAGTGTAATTTTTTTCATCATTTAGTTTTTAGTGAGACGGATTACAAGTAACATGCAGGCCGTCTGATTTTAAGGTTCCATTAGTATTGGTTGTTGGCCGCTTCCAATAATTAGCTTTGCATTTGGAGATTTTGATAACTCCCGATAGGCTTCAATTGTTTTGTATTGAAGTATTTGGGGTGTTAGTCCTTCAGAAATGAGTTTGTTAGCATCTCTAATTCCTTCAGCTTCTATAGTCCTTCTGGAAGCTTCCTGGCGTTCCTTTTGAAGTATAAATTCCATTCTTTGGGCATCTTGTTCAGCCTGTAACTTTTCTTCTATCGCACGGTATAAACCATCAGGTAGAGAAATACTCTTCATAAGAACTGACTCAATTTCAAATCCTCTAGCGCCTATTATTTTCATCATTTGCTCTTTTATTGCAGATTCAATCTCAAATCTATTGCCGGTATGCATGTCTTTTGCCATATACCTTGCAGTTACGTCGGCCGCCGATGCTCTAAAAACCGGCATAATTACAGTAGATTCATAATCCATTCCTATTTCACCAATAATTGTCGTCGCTTTCGTTTTATCAACGTGATAAAGTATTGAAATGTCTGCTTTCACATTTAGGCCTTCCTTTGACGGCAATACCAAAGATACTTCTATGTTCTCAGTTCTTATGGGTACAATAATTATTTTTGTGGCAAATGGATTGTATAAACGTGCACCTGGTTCGATTATTTTTGTATCAATTTTTCCAATAGTTCTCTTTACTCCAACATTTCCTTGTCGAATAGTTACGCAGCTTACCGTGGCCATTGCAAGTGCAAGAACACCTAGTTTTATCCCTAATTTTTTCATGGCTTTTTATTTAGTGAACCATAAAATTACTTAATGATATCTAGTTTGAGTATTATTTTTTTTTATGCTAATTATTAATCTATTTTACCTTGAAGAGTTGGTACTATAATGTATTGAAAAATAAACGTATAAAACACGTAGGTTGTTGTTATATAGAAAGTTGTTTATTATTTTTAATTAAAGTATTAAACAAAAAAGAGCCATTCACTTTACAGCGAATGGCTCTTTCTAAACTAATTTAAAAGGAGGCTTACTTTTTACCTTCTTCCACTTCTTCTTCCACTTCTTCGAAGTCAACATCTGTCACTTCATCATCACCAGTTTGGTCAGATCCTGAATCCCCTGCAGGCTGTCCTTGCGCAGCGCCGTCGGCACCGCCTTGGGCGTACATGTCTTGAGATGCAGCTTGGAATACTGTGTTTAACTTTTCCATTGCAGGGTCCATTGCATCAAAATCCTTTGCTTCGTGAGCTTTTTTCAATTCAGCTAAGGCACTTTCAATGGTTTCCTTTTTGTCAGCAGGAAGTTTATCTCCAAATTCACTCATTTGCTTTTCTGTTTGGAAAATCAAACTATCTGCGCCATTCAACTTATCAACTTCTTCTTTTGCTTTGTTATCAGCATCAGCATTCTCTTCTGCTTCACGCTTCATTTTGGCAATTTCTTCTTCGCTTAAGCCAGAAGATGCTTCAATTCTAATTGTTTGCTCTTTACCTGTCTTTTTGTCTTTTGCAGCAACATTCAAAATACCGTTAGAGTCAATGTCAAAGGTCACTTCAATTTGTGGATCGCCTCTTCTTGATGGAGGAATACCATCTAGGTGAAAACGACCAATTGTTTTGTTTCCATTTGCCATTGGGCGCTCTCCTTGTAAGATGTGAATCTCAACAGAGGGCTGGTTGTCAGCAGCCGTTGAGAACGTTTCAGATTTCTTAGTAGGTATCGTTGTATTTGCTTCGATTAACTTGGTCATTACACCACCCATCGTCTCAATACCTAAAGATAGAGGAGTGACGTCTAATAAAAGAACATCTTTTACTTCACCTGTCAATACACCACCTTGGATAGCTGCTCCAATTGCAACAACCTCGTCAGGGTTAACACCTTTTGAAGGCTCTTTTCCGAAAAATGCTTTTACAGCATCCTGAATTGCAGGGATTCTTGTAGAACCACCAACTAAAATTACTTCGTCAATCTCAGAAACTTTCATTCCTGCAGATTCTAATGCCTTTCTACATGGCTCAATAGTTCTTTTTATTAAGCTATCTGCCAGTTGCTCAAACTTTGCTCTGCTTAAAGAACGTACTAAGTGCTTTGGGCCTGAAGCAGTCGCGGTAACGTAAGGCAAGTTAATTTCTGACTGACTTGAACTAGAAAGTTCAATTTTGGCCTTTTCAGCAGCTTCTTTTAATCGTTGAAGTGCCATTGGATCTTTTCTCAAATCAATGCTCTCCTCGTTCTCAAATTCTTTTGCTAACCAATCGATAATTACATCATCAAAGTCATCTCCACCAAGGTGCGTATCACCATCTGTGGATTTTACTTCAAAAACGCCATCTCCTAACTCTAAGATAGAAACATCATGTGTACCACCACCACAGTCAAAAACAGCGATGTTTACATCATTAGATTTCTTATCCATACCGTAAGCTAATGCAGCTGCAGTTGGTTCGTTAATTATTCTTTTTACTGTTAAACCTGCAATTTCGCCAGCCTCTTTTGTTGCTTGTCTTTGTGCATCGTTGAAGTAAGCAGGAACGGTAATTACTGCGTCAGAAACAGAAGTTCCTAGGTAATCTTCAGCTGTCTTCTTCATTTTCTGGAGAACCATAGCTGAGATTTCTTGAGGAGTGTACATTCTGTCGTCAATCTTTACTCTTGGAGTATCGTTGTCGCCTTTTACAACCTTGTAAGGTACTCTCCCTAATTCTTTCTCAACTTCTGAAAATTTACTTCCCATAAATCTTTTTATGGAATAAATCGTTTTCTCTGGATTTGTAATAGCTTGTCTTTTTGCAGGGTCTCCTACTTTTCTTTCGCCACCTTCAATAAAAGCAACGATAGAAGGGGTAGTTCTTTTTCCTTCGCTGTTAGGAATTACCACTGGTTCATTTCCTTCCATTACAGAAACACATGAATTGGTAGTTCCTAAATCGATTCCAATTATTTTACTCATATCTATTGTTATTTAATTTCAATTTATTTTTAACCTTAAACACTGTAGTCAATGAATATGCCAATCAAAAAAAAATGACAAATTGTGAAAATTTGTCATTTTAAACGTCTTTCGGAAAGTAAGCTGTCAAGTATTATGACAGAATGGCAAGTTGTTATTCTGATTCGAAACCTCTGTACTTAGAAAGGTTGTCTGAATCTCCGAATAATGCGACAATAAGGTTTTTAGTATCTCCACTCAAACTTACCTTATTTACTATTGTACTTCGTGAAGCGAAAAGGCCAATGCCGTTTGTGATGTTGGTGTACTCAGGTCTTGTTTGTGCTAAACCGTCAATAGGACCATTTATATCTCTGAATAAGGTGTAGTCTGCGTCTGCAGCTTCTATAATTATATCAATACCATCAGTAAGAAATAAACGTCTTGGAGGGTTGATTTCTGCTGGTATACTGTCTGTAATTGCAGTAAAGAATCGTTGTCCTTCGAAGTTGAATACGTGGTCTATTGAGCTTAATGTTGGGTTTAAAATTGAAGTAATTGGGATCTCTATAGATTGTGGAGTACTATCAATGTTAACAATTTCTAAGTAGTTAAAAACCATTCTGACTGAGAACTCCCCGGCTGGATCTATTTTTGGTGTCTCAAATTCAAATCTGTAGCTCAATATAGTCTCTCTATCGTCAGCTAAATTTAATTTGCCATTAACTCTAGGCTTAATTAACCTAACCCCCTTGGAGGTTTTTGCTGCACCGCTTGTTACATTGGATCCATCAAATTTGGTAACATTCAGCCGGTAATTTATATTTTCCTTTAGTTGCTCACCTAAAGCGTAAGCTTCGTTTCTCTCTGTGGTAAAAAGACCATTATTTTTAGCCCGTATTATTTTGTTTAATTGAAGTGTATTAACTTTGTTGTTATTATTGTCAAGTTCGTTGAGAGTAACATTTAAACTATCGTAGTAGAGGTTATTTGGGTCTTGTGCCAATTGTACTGCACCTGTCTTGTTGTCAAGAAAAGTTCGAGTTATTTTTACAAATTGAGAATCTGCACCTGCATCGATTAAACCTAGAACATATGTTTTTTCTTCAAAGTCAGCATTAATTTCAACTTCATTTTCGCAAGAAAACAAACTTGAGATTAGTCCAATACCTAAAATTGCTTTTATTATTTTCATGTTTGTAAAATTACCAATTATTCATTATCACTTTCTATTTGTAGTTTTGTATAGACAACATACATTGTAATTATGTCTACCGCAAAAAGCTTAAAAGAAAAAAAAGTTACTACTCATGTTCTTCAGGAAATGAAGAGTAGGGGTGAAAAAATCTCAATGTTAACGTCTTACGATTTTTCTATGGCACGCATTGTAGATGCTGCCGGTATTGATGTAATTCTCGTAGGTGACTCTGCATCAAATGTAATGGCGGGTCACGAAACAACTTTGCCGATTACACTAGATCAAATGATTTACCATGCTTCATCTGTTGTTAGAGCAGTAAGCCGTTGTTTGGTTGTAGTTGATTTGCCTTTTGGTGCGTACCAAGGTAATTCAAAGGAGGCACTAACCTCTTCTATTCGAATTATGAAAGAGTCTGGAGGACATGCAGTTAAAATGGAAGGTGGCGAGGAAATTATTGAATCTGTGGAGAGAATATTATCTGCAGGCATTCCGGTTATGGGCCACTTGGGGTTAACACCACAATCTATTTATAAATTCGGAACATACGCAGTTAGAGCCAAAGTAGAAGCTGAGGCGGAAAAGTTAATGGAAGATGCTATTGCATTAGAGGAAGCGGGGTGTTTTGCAATTGTTTTGGAAAAGATACCTTTTGAGTTGGCTAAAAAAGTAGCAGAAAGAGTTCATATTCCAGTTATTGGTATTGGAGCTGGTAATGGAGTGGATGGACAAGTTCTCGTAATTCACGATATGTTAGGGATAAATAATGAGTTTAGCCCTCGGTTTTTGCGACGCTACAATGATTTGTATTCGGGAATTAAACATTCGGTTGAACAGTATATAACGGATGTTAAGTCGACAGACTTTCCAAATGAGAAGGAACAATATTAACAGGTATGAGAGAGTTGTTATTCGTTTTATTGTGCTGCATTTCAGTTTCAGTAAGGGCACAATATCTTGAACAGTATCCAATAAGTAGAGGCAATGGCGATCAAATGATGGATTTTAAGAATTGGCCTGAGGCAGTTCGCCAATTCTCTGCATTGTTAGAGGAAAATCCAGATGATTTAGAGCTTAGGTATAAGCTTGGTAAAAGTTACATTTATGCAGACATAAATAAAAAGAAAGCAGTGGCTTATCTAATGGACTTGGGGCACTATGAAGATAACGAAAATGACTTTTACGAAACATTAGCAAAGGCTTACTTTGTAAATTACGAATTTGATAAAGCGAAGGTTCTTTATAAAACTATGGGGGATTCTGCTTTGACAGAAACAAAACAAAATGAGTATAATAAATTTATTGCTCAGTGCGATATTTCCAAAAAAATGATGGGCAGCCCAGTGAAGGTGTCTTTTGAAAACTTGGGAAAAAATGTAAATTCAAAAGCACCGGACTTTTTTCCAATCGTTACCCTCGATGAATCCTCTGTGGTGTTTAGTACAAAGAGAGATGGAGTGGTTGGTAACTTATATTCTTACGATGGATATAAGACTTCTGATATTTATGTAACAAAGCATAAACGCAATAAATACAGCAAAGCCCGATCAGTTGGAAATCCAAATACTTATGGTGACGAATATAGTGCAGGTCGTTCAAGTTTAGGTAGTTTTATTACCTACACCGTAAATAGCGAAGATCAATTTAATGATATTTTTGTCAGTGAAAAAGGAAGAAGATCTTACATGCCCCCAAAAGAGTTTGATAGTGAGGATGTAAACGGTAAAAAAGATGAATTAGGCTCTACCCTTTCTGATGACGGAAGAGTAATGTATTTTGCGAGTAACCGAGAAGGTGGGGAGGGTGGTTTTGATATTTATTATTTGCAACGTTTACCAAACGATAGTTGGAGTGCAATTAAAAATATTGGAGCACCGATAAATACCTCTGGTGACGAAATGTATCCTTGTTTTGGTAAAGGAGAGAATGTGCTGTACTTCGCATCAAATGGACATGAAGGAATGGGAGGCTTAGATTTGTTTAAATCCAATGCAGGGAATAGACCAAACACTTGGGAAATTCCAACAAATTTAGGCTATCCAATTAATACCCCAAATGATGACAAAAATATTTCTTTTGCTGAAAACGAACGTTATGCATATATGTCGAAACGTTTCGATGATTCCTTTGGTGATTTGGATATTTATCGGTTAACTTTTTTAGATAAAAAAGATGCCTATACCTTAGTGTCAGGTAGAGTTTTAAACCAAGATTCAGTAGCATTAAACTCGGAAGTTCAAATTGAAGTGTTTTACGAAGAAACAGGGCACTTTGCAGGGAGATACATTATGAACAAAACGAACGGGAAGTACTCCGCAATTTTAGCTCCTGGCAGGTATTCGATACAAATAAGTAATGTTGGAGGATACAAGGATTACAGCGAGCTTTTAATTGTTCGAGGGAAAAATGATCAAGCAAGGAAAACATTAATGGACATTGTATTAGAACCCCAATAGCTGACTATGATAAAAAATCAATTTCAAGTTATATTTGAAGACAATCATTTATTAGCAGTTAATAAACCTTCAGGTATGCTATCGCAAGGTGATCGCACGAAAGATGCGCCTATAAGCGAACTAGCGAAGCAGTACATAAAGGAGAAGTATAAAAAGCCTGGTGAGGTTTACCTCGGGTTACCTCACAGAATAGATAGGCCTACAAGTGGTCTGTTACTTTTGGCGAAGACCTCAAAAGCATTGGTTCGGTTGAACAAGATGTTTCAAGACAAAGAAATTCAAAAAACATATTGGGCAGTAGTAAAGAATAGACCTGAAAAGGATGAAGACACTTTAGTTCACTTTTTAGTTAGAAACTCTGAACGAAATAAGAGCACTGCGCATAATAAAGAAATAGAGGGCTCTAAAAGGGCCGAACTCAGCTACAAAGTTAAGTTGAGTTTAGACAACTATCATTTACTCGAAATTTACCCAAAAACCGGACGTCATCACCAAATTCGGAGTCAATTGGCTGCTATAGGTAGTCCAATAAAAGGAGATATAAAATATGGTTTTGACAGAACGAATAGCGATGCTTCCATTCATTTGCATGCGCGATCTATAGAGTTTATTCACCCAGTTTCAAAAGAGAAGCAAAAAATTTCAGCCCCGGCTCCAAAGTCTGATGCGGTATGGAAAGCTTGTTCTAAATTGTTAAAAGGCTAATAATCGAATTTTCGATTTTGTTTGATTTCTGCCCGGTGTTTCTTGGATTTTAGTCGTTTTCGGATGGCTGCTTTAGATGGTTTGGTGCGTTTCCTTTTTTTTTGAGACGCTAAGCTTTCAAACAAGATAAAATAGAATTTTTGGACACACATGTCTTTATTTCTCAATTGCGAACGAGATGCTTCACAGTCGACCTGAAAAGTGCCTTCTATTGAGAGGCTGAGTTTTTGTTTTAGAGTTTCTATTTGTTCTTCTGTAAGGACTTTAGAGTTTAAAACGTTAAAAAATAAACTTACCCTACTTTCTGTTTTATTCACATGCTGTCCTCCTTTGCCACCGCTTCGGCTAGTTTTGAAGGTAACCTCAGTTAAAATATCTTTTTTTAAAGAATTCATGCGTTAATTTTTGAAAAGAAATCGATTAGATTCCGAAAGAGAATTACCTTTGTGAAGTTAAAAAAACAAATCAAACTATGGCGAAAGAAATCGATAAACTAGACGCAGTTGACCGAGGTATTATTTTGAGAGCACCTGCTGTGGTAGCGCTTTTAGCAGCAGTTTCGGATGACGGAGAAGTTTCTGAAGATGAAAAAGCAGCCTCTGTGCGATTAGCACACTTGAGAACGTATACTTCGGAGCCAATTCTACATAACTACTATAAAGAAGTAGATAAGTGTTTTATATCAGATTTTGAAACTATTTTAGCTCAATTACCTAAAGATTGGAAAGAGAAAGAACGATTTTTAGAGAATCGTTTAACAAACTTGGATCCTGTTCTTCAAAAGTTAGATGATGTATATGCTGAAGAGTTAGTTGCAAGTTTAAAGTCGTTTGCGAAGCACGTATTTAAATCAAATTCTAACTTCTTACAAAACTTCCTACTGCCAATCTTTACGATTAAGATGAATGACGGTTTTGATCCAAAAATTGGCGGTCGCTAGACAATCGTGTGAAAGAGCTCTATCTTATTCGGCACGCTAAATCGAGTTGGGGAAATTCGGAATTAAAAGATTTTGATAGGCCTTTAAATCATAGAGGATTAGTTTCTGCTCCTGAGATGGGGCGTAGACTGTCGACCAAGAATTTAATACCTGATGCCATTTTCTCAAGTACAGCTGTTAGAGCAATGTCAACAGCTAAGCTAGTTCGAGATCAGTTGGGAAGTCACGTAAAAATTGTAAAAGAACCGAATGCATATCATGCTTCGGCTTTTTTGTTGTTACAAATTGTGAATTCAGTTTCAAACGATTTGAATTCTGTCTTTTTGGTAGGCCACAATCCGAGTTTAACTGACTTTGCTGAATATTTAACGAACGAACAATTTGGGAACTTACCAACCGCTGCCGTGGTCGGTATTAGATTTAGTATCGAAGATTGGGGCCTTGTAAGCGGCTCAACAGGAACTCTGGTCTTTTATGATTACCCAAAGAAAATCAGTTAGATTGTTTCTATCCAATTTCTTGTATCAACTTCTTGTCCTGTTTTTAAATCTTCGAAATACTTTTTAACTTTAGTTGAAAACTTCCATTTGGTGAAGTCGCTAAGGTGATACTGCATATCTTCAAAGCCAACTAATTTAATCGGAGCAATGGTAGCGGCTGTTCCAACTCCAAAAACTTCATCTATCGTATCGTCTTTAATACCTTCTATTAAATCGCTCACTAGAATCTGCTCCTCCTTTACTTGGTAACCCCACTCTGTCGCTAATTGTAAAATGCTTTTTCGTGTAATTCCAGGCAATATTGTTTTACTGTCTAGTGGAGGAGTGAAAAGCGTTTTTCCTTTTAGAACCATTAAGTTCATAGTTCCTGATTCTTCGACGTATTTGTGTTCCTTCGCATCAGTCCAAATTAATTGATCATAACCTTGCTCTTGTGCTATTTGAGCCGGTAGTAAAGACGCAGCATAGTTTCCTGCCGCTTTTGCAGAACCTATTCCGCCTGAAGCTGCTCTAGAATATTCTGTTTCTATTTTTACTTTAACCGCTCCTTTATAGTAAGTTGCAGAAGGAGAAGCGATGATTATAAATTTATATGAAGTGCTCGGTTTTACACCTAAAAATGGATCGTCAGCAATCATAAATGGTCTCAGATATAAAGATTTTCCTGATCCAACAGGAATCCACTCTTTTTCTAATTCAACAAGCTGTTTCAATCCGTCTAGGAAAATTTCCTTTGGAATGATAGGCATGCACATTCTCTCGGCAGAACGATTTAGTCTCTTCCAGTTTTCCTCTGCTCTAAAAATAAAAACTTCACCTGCTTCATTCTTATGGGCTTTCAATCCCTCAAAGATTGCCTGCCCGTAATGAAATACCGAGGCTGCCGGAGGAAATTCTATATTTTGATAAGGCAGTATGTTTGTGTTTTTCCATTCTCCATCCGAAAATTCTGAGACCAACATGTGGTCAGAAAAATCTCGGCCAAATTTTAGGTTGTCAAAATCTATTGACGATAGTTTTGAGGTTGCAATTTTTTGTATTGGAAAGAATGCGTTTATCACTTTTTTTTAATTTGTTACGAAGTTAAAGATTAGGCTTTGATTTTCTGACAATATCATGTACCACCTTTGTTAAATACTATTAACAATAATTGGTTTATATTTAACCCCTAAGTTTATCTAATAAATGGTTGAGTTGCTGTGCTTCTTGATTCGTTATATTGTTGAAGTTAGCTTTTAGGTCATCTTCTTTAGATTCAACTTTTTGAACTAAAGAAAGGCCTTTCTCGCTTATAGCGATATCCACTTGCCTTCGATCTTCTCTATTTATTTTTCTAATGACCAATTCTTTAAGCACTAATTTATCAATGAGTCTAGAAACGTTTGACATTTTATCTATCATTCGATTAGAAATGGCATTGACAGAAATGTATTGGTCTTTTTGACCTCTAAGAATTCTCAAAACATTGTATTGCTGATTTGTAATACCAAAAGGTTTTAACTGCTTTGAGATTAAATTAGTTACCCACTTTCCTGTAAAAAGCTGGTTTACCATTAATTTATGAATCTCGTCTTTGAACTTATTCTGCTTAATCTCATTTTCAATCTTCATAATTATGTTTTATGCAAATATATGTACATACAAATAATGTTGATACTTTAAATACAGGTGGATTCTAAAAAAAATGCTAATCTACTACTTCTTCTTCTTTCCAAAAGGCAACTTAGTTTTTTATTTCCTTGCGGACTCTTTTGAAGTTTGATAAATCCGAACAGTATCTCTGTTTTCTTCTCTGTTCACTTTTAACGAAAGTCAATCCATCGGTCTTTTGCATGCCCGGATAGAAATTGTGTTACCTTCATTCGCTAAATTATTTAGAACCTCTTTATAGGCAAATAGTGGCTGCATTCAATTGTGACAGTATCGCCGCTCTCTTTTACTATCGCATTATTCAAGGCTGCTTTTGTTTTGGAATTCCAACCAAATTGTATTTAATAAGTAATGCTTACAGTCGTGAAATTGTTCAACTATTCCTTCGGAGGTATCGTTTGACATGAGTTCATTAAACTGGCATGTTACAAGACATAAGGTAAGACTTTATTAAATCGACGAATGAAAAGTCAAAGCTTTTGACGTAAAATGGACACATAGAAAAGAGGAGGTACAACTGAGGCAGCGATTCACTTAAGAGTATAGAGATGTTGTCATTTTAGATTACCCATGAAGTGAAATATTAGAGTATTGTTCAGTGACGAGGTGCTTTCATCCTTCTACTCTGCTTCGGAGGAGAATTAAAAAAATTACATTGGTGGTTTTCCTGAATTAAAAGAAGAAGCCAAGTTTATATATAGTGAACGTATAAAATTGTTCGGGCATTCAAGGTATTTGGCTTTGCTTTAATTTTTTATTCCTGCGCTTTTTACAGGTGGTATATTTATTGCACAATATTTACACCTCTTTGTTAATTTTGTTTCCAAAATTAACAAAGAGCAGAAATTAGTAAAGAAATACTTTGCAGGATATGAGCAATATTTCAAATACGTGTTTTATTTAATTCATTTTTTATTAAACTTTATGTCTCAAAAAGTACCATTCATTATAAAATTTTTTCGAGTTTATTTTAATTCAGTTGCGCTGCTATTTCCAAAGACCTCGGCGAAGCATCTGATGAATATTTTTAGCAAACCAAGGGCAAGAGTTTTTAGGGCAAGAGAAATGGAAGTCCTAAAGCAGGCGAAAAAGTCCTTTTTAAAATTTGAGAACGAAGAAATTAAAGTGTATGAATGGGGAGAGGGAGAAAAATTAGCAATGCTTTTTCATGGTTGGGAAAGTAACGCGGGTAGTTTGGGCGCCTTTACAGCTCCGCTAATTAAAAAAGGTTACCGTGTAGTAGCTTTTGATGCTCCTGCCCATGGAGGAAGTAAGGGAAAATATTCAAACTTAGTGTATTTTAAGAAGGCTGCGAAAGAGATGATTCACACATATGGGGTCCCAAGTGTTGCAGTAGGACATTCACTGGGTGCTTGTGCAATTATTATGTGCGCATATGAAGAAAATTTACATTTCAAGAAAACTATATTGCTAGCGCCTTTAAATAGGTTGATGTCAGTTTTTGAAGAATACCAGCAGTTTTTAAAAATTCCTGAAAAACTATTCCATCCCTTTTTAAATCACTTCGAGGAGTTTACTGGCTATTCATTCCGGTCTTTCTTTTTCCACGGATATGGAAATCGAACAAAGTTAAATAAAGTACTGCTTTTTCACGATGAGGGAGATAAGATTACTAGCTTCTTACATGCGACTGATTTTAAACAAAATTGGGAGGCGGTTCAGTTGGAAGTTATTCGCGATACAGGGCACTATAGAATACTGTGGGATGAATTAATGTTATCAAAATCAATTAATTATATTGGTTAGTGTAGTTTGGCACTTTATTTGACGATGATAAATAACTAAAATAAAAGAATATGAAAAAGTTAATAGGTATTAGTGTAGTATCAGCCCTGATTTTAATTGGGACTTCAAGTTTTGCTCAGGGTAAAAGAGCTGCAAGGGGACTACATGCTAAAGGACTACATGAAAAAGCTAAAATGGAAGAAATGGCAACAGTTTTAGAATTGTCTGCTGAGCAGAGAGAGCAAGTAGAGACAATTTTTAAAATTGAAAAAGCAGCAATGGAAGGTGAGAGAGTTGCAAAACAGGCGATGCAAGAATTTTCTGATGAAGACAAAAGAATTCAGAGAGCAAAAATGAATTTGAAGCAAGCAGAGGCTGCGAAATTGACCAATGCTCGTTTAGCTGAAGCGTTAACGGAAGAGCAATTCCAAAAATATGAAGCGTTTAAAGCACAAAATAAGGGTGAGCGCAAAGGTTTTAAAAAGTCACAAGAGCAGCACAAGTTAGAAAAGCCTGCCATGCACCAAGAGGGGCTAAAACCTAAAGGCTAGTTAGAAGTGCTTATCCAACTTAAATTATTGGGATAAAAAAGGAACACCCTTATGGGCGTTCCTTTTTTTACACAATATCTTTTCCATGTGTTAATTGAATTATCTTGGATGTAATGATTGGGGTTTTGTTTAGGAAACTCAAAGCGGGGTTTACTAACGTTTTATTATAAAATAGCTTTTGAAGCATCCTCCCGGCTTTTAATCGCGTGCCAAATTCTCCTTTCCAAAATTTTAGATAGCTTGATTTTAACTCTTTTATTGTGTGAGTATTATCTAAATACTTTTCGCTAAGTAATTGAAATTCATGAGCAGCTCGGAGCGCCATACTCATGCCATTCCCGCACAAGGGGACAATCAGTCCTGCTGCATCACCAAGCATGAAAATTCCATTCTCAATTGCTTTTTTCTGAGTGAAATTAATCTGAGAAATAACCAAGGGTTGGTTATAATACCTTTCGTAGCTTAAGTATTCTTTTAAATATCGGTTTTTTGAAAGAATGTTTTCTTCCATTTTCTCAATACTTCCTGCATGTTTAAGATTTGAGGCTAACGTTAGGTAACACAAGCAAAACCGGTCTGTGCCTTCAACCTTTGAAATTCCGCAATACCCATTTTCAAATAAGTGAAGCCCAATTAGATTTTCAGGTAATTTTGCTTTAATATGGTACTTGATCCCAATGTAGTTTTTCGATGTAGGCTGCGGTTTTAAGATAAACTTACGTTTGAGTTTTTTGTCCAAACTAGATCTTTTTCCATGAGCAGCAACTGCAATTTTTGCACTGTAAGTTTGGTTGGAAGTTCTGAACTTAGCTTCATTTGCTGTAACATTTACTTCTTCTACTTTCGTGTTTTCTAATAATGTTACTCCTAATTTTTTTGCAATTTTTGATAGTTCAAAGTCTAAAGAATATCTACTAATGCCAAATCCTCCTTTTTCTAATTGTTGGTTTAGTTCATTTCCTTCGGCACTCGAAATTTTAAGTTGTGTTATTTTTGGCAAATTCATGCTATCAAGGTCTACACCTAGCTGCTTAACGTATTTCCAAGATTCATTAGAAATGTATTCGCCGCATACTTTATGGTAAGGAAATTGCTCTTTTTCGAAAAGAATAACTCTTCTTCCTGCTTTCGCTGATTCAATCGCCAATGCTAAGCCGGCTAAGCCTCCTCCAACTATGCCGATGTCGTAAATCTGCTGCATTAATTCCGAATTAAAATTAAATGTCGGAAAGCCCAAATCCATTCAATTGAAAAGTTAGAAAACAGCATTTGAGTTAGAAGTTGTTCCCATTCGCGCTTTTTGAATCCTTTTAAAACAGAGAGCTTCGCGTCATTTTTCACCAAGTGTGATTTTGAAAACAATTGGGTTAACAGCGCTATTCCATTATAAGCGATAACATTGCGATGTAAATCATTTATTACTACTCCGGTTCTTGCTGCTTTTTTCATTTTTCGCAGAAAGCTTTCTAGTTGTTCCTCATAAAAGTGGTGGCAAACCAACGCGCAAATTGCAATGTCACAGGCCGGAATTTCTAGGCTGTTAAAATCGCTAACCTTCCATTCAATAATATAACCTTCAGATTCTTTTTTAGCAAAAGCTATGGCGCTTTCTAATAAATCGAACCCCATTAATTTAACTCGAAAACCTTGACTTTCCGCCCAATCAGATACTGCTTTTAACGTATCTCCTCCGCCACAAGCAAAGTCGACAATATGGTACGTTTTGTTTTTGTCAGTCATCAACTTTTTCAAGCCAATCAATGTTGCTTTGTGGCCGCCTAACAAGCGGTTAATGATATCCAATTCACGTAAATTCTGAAAAAGATCATCCGTTGGAATGTTTGGTTGATCCAACAATTCTTCCTCTCTAGAACGAATTTTAAAATTAGGCATGTCTTTCAATTTCAAAAAGTGCGGCTTCAAGTGTTAAGCCAGGGCCGAAGCCACAAGCAAAAAGTTGATCACTATTCGCGGTTTTGCCGTTTTGCATAATTTCCTTCAGCACAAACAAGATTGTAGGTGCTGACATGTTTCCGAAGTTTTTTAAAGTAGAGTAGGAGGCATTCAGTTCGTCGTTTTTTAATTTCAATTCATCTTCACATACCTCTAGTATTTTTCTACCTCCTGGGTGAATAGCCCAATGTTTTATGTCTTCTCGTCGTAAGTCTTTAGGCTTAAGTAACTGGTCAATTAAATCTCTAATTCCTTCATCAACAAGTTGTGGAATATAGCTCGAAAGCTTCATTAAAAACCCATCTGTGTGGATGCTCCAGGCCATATCACTTTCTCCTTTAGGAATTAGGAGCTGATCTGTTCCTGTGAGTTTAAGTGATGTATTATTGCCACTCTCTGCAGAACACAAACAAGCAGCTGCCCCATCAGAAAAAAGAGAGTTAGACAGTAAGTGATCGTCTGAGTTTTTGTTTTGGAAATGAAGCGTACACAACTCAACAGCAACAATTAAAACTTTTGCTTTTGAATTGGCCTTAATAAAAGCATCTGCCATTTTTAAAGCGGGAAAGAATGCATAGCAGCCTACAAAGTTAACGGCATGAGTTTGAACTCCTGTATTTAACCCTACTTTTTGCTTTAGTTTTATTTCTAGACCAGGAGCTGACATTCCTGTGCAACTCACAGTAATTAAATGGGTTATTTTACTTGTATCAAAACTTTGCAAGCAGTTGTCAACTGCTTTTTTTGCCAATAAAATAGCTTCTCTATCGTAAATGGCCAATCTTTCTTCCACTTTTGGCTCCACAGTATTAGCTCCAAATAACTCGGCTGAGGATAAATTAGAATTAAAGTCTTGTAAAACAGAATAGCGCTTGTCAATTTTTGTTTTGCGGTACAGTGCTTGAAAAATTCTACCCAAACGCTCATCTTTACCATCCAATCTCTTGTGCATCCAATGTGCTAAGTCAGATTGAAGGTATTCATTTTTAGGAACAGCTGTCCCGATGCTAATAATTCTTGTTTGTGTCTTGGTGCTCAATATTTTTCGCTTTGTTTACTTTCGCAATAAATTTACTTCTATGCTTGATGCGTTAAAGTTAATGCGAATTCCCTTCTCTATTTTTTTAATGCCTGTATTTTGGTTCGCATTTCTGCGATTAGAAGACATTTCAATTGCGAAAAGTGTTTTCATTTTCTTCATAATACATGTTCTAATTTATCCTGCAAGTAATGGATATAATTCCTATTTCGACAAGGATGAGGGAAGTATAGGTGGGCTAAAGACTCCTCCTAAAGTCAATAAGCACCTTTTTCCTATGGTAATGATTTTCGATACAGTTGCTGTTATTTGCGCGTTTCTTATTTCTGTTCCCTTTGGTTTTATGTGTACTGTTTATATATTCGTCAGTAAATCATACAGTTGGGATAAAATTCGATTGAAGAAATTTCCGATTATGAGCACTTTGGTAGTGACAGTCTTTCAAGGATTTTTTATTTTTTATACCGTACAAGTTGGGCTTGGTTTTTATATTGAAGACGTTTCTAACTTATTATTTGCCATTGCTTCCTCTTTGTTTTTGTTAGGGTCTTACCCTTTAACTCAGGTATATCAGCACAAAGAGGATGCTGAAAGGGGGGATCGCACACTAAGCTTATTACTCGGAGTTAAAGGAACCTTCGTTTTTTCTTCTTTGGCATTTTTGCTAGGTTCAACATTTTTAGGCTATTCTTTTGTTCAACAAAATAATGTGAATGATTTTTATATTTTTTTGGCACTTGGTGGTCCAATCTTGCTGTATTTTGGGTATTGGTTTAGTTTAATTCTTAAAGACGAAAATCAGGCTAATTTTGAACACACAATGAAAATGAATATCATCTCTTCTATTTGCTTAAGTGCGGCGTTTATTTCTATGATTATTTTCTAGGTATGAGATACTTATTTATATTTTCTATTGTTATTTTTTGCTTGCTTCCTCAATCCATCAAAGCTGTAAATAAAGAGTTTGTCGGACGAAGTTCACATGCGTTAGCTTCCATCTACAAGCAACTAAAAGGAGAAAAAAAGCCCGAATTTTCATTATTTGAAAAGGCTTACTTAGGTTATATTGATTTGAAATTAACTGGTCTTCTGCCTTTTAATAAAAATATATTGAGCATTATTGATTTTAGATTGCCTTCCATTAAAAAGCGCTTTTGGGTAATAGATTTGAAGACTAAGACTATTTTATATCACACATTGGTGGCACACGGCGAAAATTCTGGAGGTAAATATGCTATCGACTTTTCCAATACAGAAGGCTCGCATCAAAGTAGTTTAGGGTTTTACAAAACGCAAGAGACGTATTACGGTAAAAACGGACTTTCACTCAGGTTAACGGGGCTTGAACATGGCTTTAATACAGCAGCAAGGGAGAGGTATGTTGTTTTGCATGGAGCTACTTACGCTACAGAGAAATACATCAAGAAGCATGGAGTTTTGGGCAATAGTGAAGGCTGTCCTGCCATTCCAATGGGCCTTCACATTCCAATTATTAACTTAACCAAAGAGGGAACTTGCTTGTTTATTTATTTTCCGGATGCTCGTTACCTTGAAAATTCAACTTTTATTTTAGACGATTTATAAAATTCAACCTATGAAGAAAATTAGTCATATCTGCAGCTTTATTGTGCTCCTTTCAGTTTTAGTGAGTTCATGTTCTGTCGTCAAAAACCGCTCCGCATCAAATAATTTTAAACGCGTTAAGTATAACAGTCATGTAAATCTTTCTAAATCAAAATCTGAGAATATTCAAGTTGCCAAGCTAGAAAAGAAACCTTCTAAAACGATAGACAGCTTCGATGAAGAAGTAATGCAGAAAGAGGGCGGAAATGTATATACTTCAGCAGTTGTGGGGAAAAAAACAAAGAAAGTCATGAGTCAAGCAACTTCGCAAGCGAAGCAGATTAATGCAGAAAAAGTAACTAAAGTACTGGAGAATATTTCAAACATTCAACTTCCGTTGTTAAAGGCTAAAAAGCTGAATAAATTAGCTCAGAAAATAGATGGCTGGTGGGAAGATGATATTGAAGATTGGCCGTGGTTAGAAATTGCACTAGCAGTAATTGCAATTTTAATTATCGTAATGCTAGTGAGTTTACTGTTAAGTATTCTTGGTGGGTTGGTATCAAGTTTATTGGGGCTAATTTTATTAATTGCATTGGCCTACATCTTATACACTCTTTGGATTTAAAGTTAATTTTTTAAAAACTAAAAAGCCCTTCTGAGAAATCAGAAAGGGCTTTTTTGTTACTTATTCTTTTGGTTGAACGATTACATCATTCCACCCATACCGCCCATTCCTCCTGGCATTCCACCACCTGGCATTCCAGCTGCACTCTCGTCTTCTGAATCAGAGATTACGCACTCAGTAGTTAATAGCATACCCGCAATAGAGGCCGCATTTTCTAATGCAACTCTAGCTACTTTAGTTGGATCAATTACTCCGGCTTTTATCAAGTCTTCGTACACTTCAGTTCTTGCATTGTAACCAAAGTTTCCAGTTCCTTCTTTAACTTTTTGAATGACCACAGAACCTTCTCCACCACAATTGGCAACAATTTGTCTTAATGGCTCTTCAACTGCTCTTCTCACAATTGCAATTCCAGTCGTTTCGTCAGCGTTTAAGCCTTTCTTACCGTCAAGTGTTGCCATTGCTCTAATTAAAGCAACTCCACCACCGGGTACAATTCCTTCTTCTACAGCAGCTCTTGTCGCATTCAACGCATCGTCAACCCTATCTTTTTTCTCTTTCATTTCAACCTCTGAAGCAGCACCAACATAAAGTACAGCAACACCACCGGCTAGTTTCGCTAAACGCTCTTGTAGCTTTTCTTTGTCGTAATCAGATGTTGTGTTTTCAACTTGAGCTTTAATTTGGTTTACTCTAGCTTTGATATCGTCTTTGGCACCCGCACCATTCACAATGGTTGTGTTGTCTTTATCGATTGTAATTTTTTCACAAGAGCCAAGATCAGCTAAATCAGCATTCTCTAGTTTGTAGCCTCTCTCTTCAGAAATCATCGTACCTCCTGTTAGAATTGCAATATCCTCTAACATCGCTTTTCTTCTGTCACCAAAACCTGGAGCTTTGACAGCCGCAATTTTTAATGAACCTCTAATTTTGTTTACTACTAAAGTAGCCAATGCTTCTCCTTCAACATCTTCTGCAATAATTAGCAAAGGTCTTCCAGATTGCGCTGTTTTTTCTAAAACAGGAAGCAAGTCTTTCATTTGACTTATTTTCTTGTCGTAAATCAAAATGTAAGGATTCTCCAATTCGGCTTCCATTTTTTCTGTGTCAGTCACAAAATAGGGAGATAAATAACCTCTGTCAAATTGCATACCTTCCACAACTTCAACGGTAGTTTCAGTTCCTTTAGCTTCTTCAACAGTAATAACACCTTCTTTTTTTACTTTGCCCATTGCTTGTGCAATTAGCTTACCAATTGAATTGTCGTTGTTAGCTGAAATAGTAGCAACTTGTTCAATCTTCTCAGAGTCTTCTCCAACTGGCTCAGAGATTTTTTTCAACTCCGCTACAATGTCTTTTACGGCTTTGTCAATTCCTCTTTTCAAATCCATTGGATTAGCACCTGCTGCAACGTTCTTTAAACCTTGCGTTACAATTGCTTGAGCTAATATTGTTGCAGTTGTTGTTCCGTCACCTGCATCGTCAGCAGTTTTAGAAGCAACTTCCTTCAACATTTGAGCACCCATATTTTCAATTGGGTCTTTCAGTTCAATTTCTTTCGCAACTGTCACACCATCTTTTGTTACCGCTGGCGCTCCAAATTTCTTATCGATTACTACATTTCGTCCTTTCGGTCCTAATGTTACCTTTACAGCGTTTGCTAATTTGTCTACACCAATTTTTAGTGCATTTCTAGCTTCTGTGTTAAATGTGATTTCTTTAGCCATTTTCTTTTATGTTTTTTTTCGATTAAACAATAGCGAATAAATCAGACTCTCTCATGATAAGGTAGTCTTTTCCTTCAATGTTGATTTCTGTTCCGGCAAATTTGCCGTACAATACAGTATCGCCTTCTTTTACCGTCATTGGTTCATCTGGCTTACCTTTTCCAACAGCTACAATAATTCCCTTTTGAGGCTTCTCTTTTGCTGTATCGGGAATAATAATTCCTCCAGCTGTTTTTTCTTCAGCAGCAGCAGGCTCAACAAGAACTCTATCTGCTAATGGTTTTACATTTACTGACATATTTTAAGTTTTAAGTTAGTTTTCTTAACGAATTTTCATAAGTCATAATTCGTGCCAATGGGGAAAGGCTGCCAATAGCTGAAATATTTTCAGGTTACAGAATGAAAAAAAAATAGGGGGTGACAGTTTGGCAAACAAAAAAAGCCACACCTGTTACAGTGTGGCTTTAAAAATAAATCCTTTCGTTCTATTTCTTCGAAGGTGCTAAGTTAGGGTCAGCAGTAATCTCATCGTTTGTAATAGGAGCTTGCGAGGCAGGGATAGTAATTAAATCAGCTTCACCTTGCAATTCTGATTCAACAGTTTCGATTTGTGCAGTATCATTTCTGTTGATCGTTGCAGAGGATACGATACTCAACACTATAAGAGCAATACCTAAAGTCCAAGTTGCTTTTTCTAAAAAATCGGTTGTTTTACGAACACCCATCACTTGGTTAGAAGATGAGAAGTTTGAAGCCAAACCACCTTTGGGGTTTTGAACTAAAATCACCAGAATAAGTAATACTGCGATGATGAATACTAAAACGGATACAATAATGTACATTTTCTTATGTGTTTAATTGATTTTGAATATCTTTAATTCGGCCTGCAAAATAACTGCTTTTTTCGGGATATTTCAACTGTAATTTTTCAAAAGCTTTAATTGCTTTTTCAAAGTGTTGTTGATGAACGTAAATATTTGCTAATGTTTCAGTTACCAAATCGTCATCCTCTTGTACACTTAATCGAGCCATCTTTGTTGGCGAATAAAAGCTTGCTTTTTCTCTTTTTATAAGAAAATTAGGCTCTTCTGAAATGATGTGAGTGTTATTTTCAGCTGAGGCTTCAACGGCAGAATCTCCTTCAACTATCCTTAACCAGCTCGTAAATGATTGATCGCTTTCAGGTGATTTAGTCAGAGAGTTTTCTGCTATTTCTTGTTCCTCCTCATAAATAACTTTGACATTTTCTGATATGGAATTCGATTTAAGACTTTCAAGATCCGGTAATTCTCCGGAAACTTCTAACAAAACAGAGCTGCTGATTGCAGCGCTGAGAATTTGATTTTCTAAAGGATCGAAGCCATCCGTTATTCCTTCTTCAACCTTGCTAAAATCTACTCTGAATCTATTTTCTTCTAAAATGCTTTGTTTCGGAGTAGCGCTTTCTTTTTCAAGACTTTCCGAATAGATCGGCCGCTCATGTTGAACGTTACTAGGAATAAAGTTAGCAATGGGTCTTAATACTTCTTGCGTTGATTCAGAAGGGTAAATAACTTCAGGTAAAGTAGGAGTCTCTGCGTTTTCCGTTATTGGCTGAGGGTCGGGATCTATTTCTTCGATTAAAGGATTGTTGTCACTTACATGGTCAACCTTCTCCCTCTCTAATGGTACTTTGTCAGCTGCTGCTATGTATGTTGGACTACTATCTGAAGTCGGTTGTGCTGCACCATCTGGATAGGAATTCTCAACTTTATTTATTTCATGTTTAGTATTAATGGGCTCAAAAAGAAGCGAATGTAATTGTTTGCGATTTGCAGCATACGCTGCTGCTTTCTTTAAGCTACTTTCAAAGTTTAAGTTCTCACTTAAGTGGTATGATTTCGACAGTAATAAATGTGCACTCTGAAAATAAGGGTAATTACTTACTACTTCATTTAATCCTACAATAGAACCATTATGGACCATTTTAGGATCTTTCAAATAAGATATGAATGCAGATTTATTCATTACCAATTGGTTACTGCTTTGTTAAAAATGTCTTGCGTCAACTGCTCGTTAATGGCATTTAAGAGTTCTTCTTCTCTGGATGCTAGTTCTACGTTTGCTGGTAGGTCTTCGAATCGAGAAAAGCTGTTTTCAAAGCTTTGCGTTTCATCTTTGGTATTCGTAAACTTAACATTAACTGTCATAGTGATCCTTGACAAAGCAGCCTGCTCATTACCTTGAATTGCTGTTGGATTGTTGCTGTAATTACTGATGTATCCTTCAAACTGTAAGTCACCCTCTCTTTTTACCAGAACTAAATTGGTTTGTGATATAAAAATATCTTTTAGCGCTTCAGTAAATAGCTGTCCCGAAGTAGGAGGAGCTAAGGCTGAGTTAATTTGGAAAAAATCAACTGAAACGGTTTTTACTTCAGGAGAAATGGATGCCCCTGTAAATGAAAACGACGCTTTACAAGCAGTAAAGACTAAGGAAATGAAAAAAACTATTAATCCTATTTTTTTAACACTCATCACTGTTCAATATCATATTCTTTAATTTTACGGTACAAAGTACGTTCCGAAATTCCCAAATCTTCTGCTGCGTACTTTCTTTTTCCGCTATGCTTTGCTAATGCCTTCTTAATTAGCTTCTTTTCGGTTTCCGAAATAGATAAAGACTCTTCTTCTTCAACTAGTATCTCGTGGTAGTCTTCTCTAGATTCAGTATTTTCCGCTTTTTCATAGTGTGAGACGTCTTCAATAAAATTTGAGCTAGACTTTTTCTCAGTCTTTTGCTCGTTGAATTGAGCTAGTTCTAATCTGTGTTCTACAGAATTCTTTTTTTTGTCATCTCCATATAAACGTTCAAAAACTTGATCATTTATTTCTTCTTTGTCAGGTTTCGAGTCAGATTTTATAACTTGAAGGACTACTTTTTTTAAATCAGCAACATCCTTCTTCATATCGAAAAGAACCTTGTACAATATGTCTCTTTCTGTCATTCCTTCCTTATCACCGTTGTATAAAACCGGTAAGGATGAATCTCCACTATTTTCAGGTAGATATTTTAATAAAACATCTGCTGTGATGGTCTTGTGTTTTTCAATTACAGAAATTTGTTCGGTAACGTTCTTTAACTGCCGAACATTACCTGGCCAACGGTATTTTAGCAATAAACTTCTTGCATCTTCTGTTAATTGAACGGAAGGCATTCTATATTTATCTGCAAAATCAGCAGCAAATTTGCGAAATAACAAATGAATATCGCCCTTCCTTGCTCTAAGTGGCGACACTTCGATAGGAACTGTATTCAAGCGGTAAAATAAATCTTCTCTAAATTTATTTTCTTTTATTGCTCGCGGAATGTTTACGTTGGTTGCTGCAGTAATCCTAACGTTTGTCTTTTGAGGTTTAGAACTACCAACTTTTAAAAATTCTCCAGTTTCCAAAACTCTCAATAGACGAACTTGAGTAGTGAGTGGTAGTTCAGCGACTTCGTCTAAAAAGATGGTTCCACCATCTGCGACTTCAAAATAGCCTTTTCGGGTGTCGGTTGCACCTGTAAATGAACCTTTTTCATGACCAAAAAGCTCAGAATCAATTGTTCCCTCAGGAATTGCACCACAATTAACCGCTATGTATTTATTGTGTTTTCGAGCGCTCAATTGGTGAATAATTTGAGGCATATTTTCTTTGCCTGAACCACTTTCGCCGGTTATTAAAACTGACAAGTCTGTCGGAGCAACCTGCATGGCGATGTCAATTGCTAAATTCAGTTGTTCTGAATGTCCAATTATTCCAAAGCGCTGTTTGATTTGATCTAAAGTCATCTATTTAACTGCTTTTCCTTTTAATGTAGCTGATGTGCATGATTCTACTGTAACCATCACATATTCACCAACGTTATAATTCTCTCTTGGAAACACCACAACTGAATTGTGTGTATTTCTTCCGTAGAGTTCGTTGTCAGATTTTTTTGAAACACCTTCAATTAAAACCTCGTAGGTTTTTCCAATGTCTTTTTTCAATATTTCCAAAGAATGGCCTCTTTGCAATTCAATTATTTCCGCCAATCTTCGCTGTTTCGTTTTTCCTGGAATGTTATCCTCATACTTTCGTTGTGCCATCGTATTTGGTCGCTCAGAATATTTGAACATGTAGGCGAAATTATACCTCACATACTCCATCATACTCAATGTTTCTTGATGTTCTTCTTCGGTTTCAGAGCAGAAGCCCGCAATAATGTCTGCAGAAATAGAGCAAGTAGGAAGGATTCGCTTAATGGCATCAATTCGATTCATATACCATTCTCGAGTATACCCTCGGTTCATCATTTCCAATACTCTAGAGTTTCCCGACTGAAACGGCAAATGAATGTAATCACAAATATTTTCGTGTCTGGCCATTACATGCAATAGTTCGTCGCCCATATCTTTTGGGTGAGAGGTAGAAAACCGAATTCTAACTTTCCGATCCACTTGAGCAACCTTACCCATCAACTGAGCAAAATTAGTGCTTGTTTTTTTTTCTTCTTCTGAAAGGTTGTCAAATTCTTTTTTCAATCCACCTCCGTACCATAAGTAAGAATCAACATTTTGACCCAATAATGTAACTTCCTTGTAGCCGGCCAAAGATAACTCTCTAACTTCTTGTAAAATTGAATTTGGGTCCCTGCTTCTTTCTCTTCCCCGAGTAAATGGTACAACACAAAAAGTACACATGTTGTCACAACCTCTTGTAATTGAAACAAAAGCCGTCACACCATTCCCTCCCAACCGAACAGGGGCAATATCGCCATATGTTTCTTCTTTTGAAAGGATTACATTAACAGCTTTTCTTCCGCCGTCTACTTCTTCTACTAAATTTGGTAAATCTCTATAGGCATCTGGTCCAACAACAAGGTCTACTATTTTCTCCTCTTCTAGAAATTTTGATTTCAATCGCTCGGCCATGCACCCCAAAACCCCAATTATCATTTTTGGATTCTTGCGTTTTTGTTTATTGTATTCAGTTAATCTTTTTCTAACCGTTAGCTCCGCTTTTTCGCGAATAGAGCACGTATTTACAAAAACAATATCAGCTTCGTGCAATAATTTTGTGATTCCATACCCGTCCTTTTGTAAAATAGAAGCAACAATTTCACTGTCAGAAAAATTCATTTGGCAGCCGTAGCTTTCAATAAATACTTTCCTGCCATTAGACTTTGGAAGCCTTCTTCCTTCCAATGCTTCGCCTTGTCTGCTTTCGTCAATAATCTTTTCTTTTGTATTTAACATGTGGAAACTCTATTTTGAAAATACGAAATTAGGAAAAATCAAATGTTTATGACAAAATGACATAAGATCACTCAGGACTTTTTATGATTATTTATATTATATGAAATATAATATAGAAAACAAACATATCATAATTTAAAAATGATTGGTGGTAACCTAAATAAATATTGATTTTCTTTGTGGAACATTCCTCAACTGTAGGGGATGGGAAATTATACCTTATAATATGTCTAAAAATTTAGTTATCGTTGAGTCACCTGCAAAGGCAAAAACTATAGAAGGTTTTCTTGGTAAGGACTTTACAGTAAAATCCAGCTTCGGTCACATCAGAGATTTACCTGGCAAGAATATTTCAATTGACATTGAAAATAACTTTGAACCACAGTATGTGATTTCTGACGATAAGAAGAAAATTGTCGCTGAACTGAAGAAATTAGCAAAGGCCGCAGACATTGTATGGTTAGCAACAGATGAGGATCGAGAGGGAGAAGCCATTTCTTGGCATTTGGAGGAAGCGTTAGATTTGAAGAATAAGGAAACGAAGAGAATTGTGTTTTCTGAAATTACAAAGTCAGCGATTACGAGAGCAATCGAGAATCCTAGAAAGGTTAATCGAAATTTAGTTGATGCGCAACAAGCTCGAAGGGTACTTGATAGGTTAGTAGGTTACGAACTTTCTCCTGTCTTGTGGAAAAAAGTTAAACCATCACTTTCTGCAGGTAGAGTGCAGTCTGTTACCGTTAGGTTGGTGGTAGAGCGAGAGCGAGAAATTCAAAATTTTATAGTGAGTGACTTTTTTAAAGTTGTTGGAATTTTTCAATTGGCAAAGGGTAAAAGCTTTAAAGCTGAAGTTAGTGCTAGATTTAAGAGTTATGATGAAGCAAAATCATTCTTGCAAGAATGCGAAAAATCGAATTACTCTATAAAGGATTTGGTGAAGAAGCCTGCTACAAAGTCTCCAGCGGCGCCTTTTACTACTTCAACTCTGCAGCAAGAGGCAAGTAGAAAGTTAAGTTTCTCTGTAGCTCAAACTATGTTGGTTGCTCAGAAATTATATGAAGCAGGAAAGATTACTTACATGAGAACGGACTCTGTAAACCTATCTGATACTGCTGTTAATGGAGCGAAAGATTACATTACAAAAAATTACGGGGCAGAGTTTTCAAATCCTAAAAAATATAGTACAAAAGTAAAAGGGGCGCAAGAAGCCCACGAGGCAATTCGACCGACAAATTTAAGCTCAGAAACGTTGGGTACAAGTTCCCAAGAAAACAGATTGTACGAACTAATTTGGAAGAGAACAACAGCTTCGCAAATGGCGAATGCCAGAATCGAAAGAACAACAGCAACGATTAACGTATCTGAATCTGCAACTCATTTCACTGCGAAGGGGGAAATTTTGCAATTTGAAGGTTTTTTGAAAGTGTACTTAGAAAGTACTGACGACGAGGACGAGGACAACGAAGACCAAGAAGGAATGTTACCCGCTATGTCAATAGGAGATGGTGTAAACATGAATGAAATTACATCTACTCAGCGTTTCACCAAGCACCCAGCTCGTTACCAGGAGGCTAGTTTAGTAAAGAAGCTAGAGGAATTAGGGATTGGAAGACCGTCCACTTTCGCTCCAACTATCTCAACTATTCAAAAAAGGGGATATGTTGTAAAAGAGGAGCGAGAAGGGAGTGAACGAAAGTATGAAGTGTTGACTCTGGATATAAAAGGTATTAAAGAAACAACTCAAACAGAAAGAACAGGAGCAGAAAAGAATAAACTATTCCCAACAGACACAGGAACGGTCGTAACTGATTTTCTTGCCGCGAATTTTAAGACTATCATGGATTATAGTTTTACCGCAGATGTAGAAAAGCAGTTTGATGATATTGCCGATGGGCAACTAAAGTGGAATAAAATGATAGAGCAGTTCTATACTCCATTCCATAAAAATGTAGAACATACACTTGAACATGCAGATCGTGCGAAAGGGGAAAGATTACTAGGAGAAGACCCTATATCGGGTAAGCCGGTATATTCAAGAATTGGCAGATTTGGAGCAATGGTTCAAATTGGACATGTTGATGATGAAGAGAAGCCTCGTTTCGCTTCCCTGCTAAGAGATCAGAGTATTGAAACAATTACTTACGAGCAAGCAATGGAATTGTTTAAGTTGCCGAGAGAAGTAGGAACATATGAAGAAAAACTAGTTACCGCTGCGATTGGTAGATTTGGTCCTTATATTAAATGGAATAGTTTATTTATTTCATTGAAAAAAGCCGAAGGAGATGACCCTTTTGAAGTTGATATGGAAAGAGCTGCAGTGCTAATTGAAGCTAAAAAAGAATCGGAAGCTAACAAATACATCAGAGTTTTTGAAGAAGATAAAGATATTCAAGTCTTAAATGGGCGATGGGGACCATACATTAAATTTGGTAAGAAAAACGTTAAGATTCCAAAGGATGTAGTACCGGAGACCTTAACATTAGCGGAATGTAAGAAAATCGCGGCAGAGGCACCTGCTAAAAAGAAAGTAGTTCGAAGAGCTAAAAAGAAGTAAGATGTCTTTGTTTGATTATTTTCAAAAAGTTGATGCTGATAAAATTGATGGATTTTATAAGTTAACGAAGGGCCAAATTGGAAATCAGATCGATCTAAATCCTAGCTCAATTGAGGGGTATGATCTAATCTTTTTTGATATCGAAGAGGAGAGGGGTTCAATTCGAAACCAAGGTTGTTCAAAAGGGGCAAATCAAGTTCGAAGTTATTTTTATCAGTTATACGCAGGTCTGAATCCGCTTAAAATGGCAGATTTTGGAACAATTAAGCAAGGAGAAAGTGTAACAGATACCTATTTCGCTGTCACAGACGCGATTGCTCAGATGCATCGAAATAGTGTAATTCCCATTTTTTTAGGAGGTTCGCAGGATTTAGTATATGCTAATTACATGGCTTATGCCAAAGAAGAGCAGACTGTTAATCTGGTAAGTATTGATTCTAAGTTTGCGCTAGGTAGAACTGATGATTCTATAAATGACTCCAATTATTTTTCTAAAATTATCATGCACCAGCCCAATGTGCTTTTTAATCATTCTAATTTGGGGTATCAAACTTATTTGATAGATCAGGCGGAGCTGCACCTGTTAGAAGAACTATTTTTTGATAGCCATCGTCTGGGAGAGCTGAAAGCGGACATTAAAGTCGCCGAACCAATCATTCGGAATGCCGATTTTGTAAATTTTAGCATAAGCTCCGTTGCCCAGCCATATGCCCCTGCCAATAAAGTGACTTCCGCAAATGGTTTAAGTGGAGAGCAAGCTTGTCAGCTAAGTCGATACGCAGGGATGAGCGATAAACTTTCTTCCTTCGGTATTTATGACTTTAACCCTACGATTTATGACAACGGGCAGACAGCGAATTTAGTAGCTCAAATGATTTGGTATTTTATCGATGGGTTTTATAACAGAAAGGGAGATTTTCCCGCTTGCAATAAACGTGAATACTTAAAATATACCGTTAACTTGGAAGAAGGAGATCGGGAACTTATTTTCTACAAAAGCCCAAAGTCAGATCGTTGGTGGATGAATGTGCCTTATCATGCAAACTTTATGAAAAAGTATGAGAGGCATTTAATGCTCCCATGTGATTACAAAGACTACGTCACAGCAACCGAGAACGAAATACCTGAACGATGGTTTCAAACATTCCAGAAGTTAAAATAAGAAGGGTTTAACATTTCTGCTTTAGAAATTACCGTTAAAAGCAACGCATCAAACTAAAAATTGGGTATCTTAGACCCTTTAAACTAATCATATTTAAGAATTAATTTCATACTATTACTATATGAAGAAACTTTTAATTGCTGTTGTTTGTGTTCTTAGTGTGTTCGAAATGAGTGCTCAGCAAGATCCGCAATTCACGCAAAATATGTTTAACAGGCTTTCTGTAAATCCCGCATATGCTGGAGCGAAAGAATCATTTTGTGCAACTTTAATATCCAGAGAACAATGGTCGGGTTTCGAAGGAAATCCTCAAACCAATCTACTAAGTTTGGATTATGGAAGAACCATTAAGGGGAAGCACAAAGTAGGAGCGGGATTAACGGTAATTCAAGATGAAATAGGACCGGAACAATCCTTAAATCTCAAATTAGCGTTAGCTTATCATAAGCGAATTATGCAAGGGGTGCTTTCTGCGGGTATAGAACTAGGAATATACAATAAGTCTATCTCAGCTAATTGGAGAACTTCCGAAGGCGCATTTGATGGTACAGAGGATCCTAAGATTCCAAATTCTGAAGCAGGGTCTACTGTTTTTGATCTAGGAGTTGGTGTTTACTACTACAGAAAGAACATGTATGTCGGATTGTCTTCAACTCATTTAAATCAATCTGTAATATCTGATGATCCTGATGAGACTTCTTCCTTGACATATACCAAGGCTAGACATTATTATGCAATGGGCGGGTATAACTACACGACAACATTGAATGGACGGAAGTTTGAAATCATGCCTTCTTTCTTTGTAAAAAGTGATGCAATTTCTACTCAAGTTGATTTGAATACAAACTTCAAGTACGATGACCTAATTTGGGTAGGGACCTCTTATAGAATTCAAGATGCTGTTTCTTTGCTCGCAGGAGTTGACTTTGCAGGCCTTCAATTGGGTGGGCAATTCGACAATATTAAAGTTGGTTTAGCTTATGATTACAATATTTCCGATTTAAGTACGTATAATAATGGCAGTGTAGAGTTTATGATTAACTATTGTTACAAGTTTGTTAAGAATGAAAAAGTTGAACGGTATAAAAGTGTTCGTTTTTTATAAAGATTCAATTGTTGATAAAATAGAAAATAATCAGTATACTTGCGAGTTGAAAATTAAACTGAATTGTTGAATAATCAGTTTTTAAAATTTTAAGGGCATGAAAAAATTGACCTATGTAACATTTATAATAATTGCCGTACTTACTTCATGTAATTACGATAATGGTGAGCTAATTGGGGTCCAAGGAAGAGAGGATTGGTATCAGCCAGTTCCATTCGGTATGTTGCTAATTCCACAGGGAAGCTACACCATGGGTAACAGCGACCAAGATGTTCCGAATTCGCGCCAGTCAAAGACCAAAGTAGTTTCTTTGTCAGCTTTCTACATGGATCAAACTGAAATTACAAATAACGAGTATCGTCAATTTGTAAATTGGGTAAGAGATTCTATAGCCAGAAAGATTTTAGCGGAGGAAGTAGATGAAGAATATTATTCTAATACTATAAACTCATACGGAGAAGATATGGACCCTCCAAGTATTAATTGGTATGCTAAAATGAATTGGTCTGGAGAAGAAGAACGAGAAGCATTGGAAGTGATGTTTTTGCCTGACTATGAAAGGTTCTATAAAAGAAAGCAAATAGATACTAGGAAGTTAATGTTTGAGTATTCTTGGATTGATTATAAAACAGCCGCTTCTAGGTTTAGCAGAGAGCAAGGGCAAATCGATCGTTCCGTATTCATTAAGAAGGATATTATAAATGTCTACCCTGATACGTTGGCTTGGGTTCACGATTTTACATATTCTTACAACGAACCGTTAACAAACATGTATTTTTGGCATCCGTCTTATGATGATTATCCTTTAGTAGGAGTATCATGGAAACAAGCTAGAGCATTCTCAATTTGGAGAACAGAACTACTAAATAACTACTTAAGAGGCGGAGGGTATAGTGCAGTGCAGCATTTTAGACTACCAACCGAATCGGAATGGGAATGGGCTTCTCGTGGAGGGTTGGATAATAATCAATTTCCTTGGGGCGGACCATACATCAGAAATACTGCGGGTTGCTTCTTAGGAAACTTCAAACCGCTTAGAGGTAATTATGTCGATGACGGGGGATTAAATACTGTTAAAGTGTTTTCTTATAATCCCAATGATTATGGTTTATTTTGTATGGCAGGAAATGTTTCTGAGTGGACGAGCAATGCTTTTGACGAATCAGCTTATGACTTCGCACATGATATGAATATGGATTATTCTTATGAAGCGAAAGAATCAGATCCACCTTCTCTCAAAAGAAAAGTAATTAGAGGTGGTTCGTGGAAAGATGTATCTTACTTTTTACACAACGGAACAAGAGATTACGAGTACCAAGATACCGCAAAATGTTACATTGGCTTTAGAAATGTAATGTCTTTCTTGGGAAGACCTGAAAATAACGAGGAACTTTAAAATTTAACAGTAAACAATTATCTAATCAATAACTAATAAATCAAGATGGGAGTAGTAGAGTTTTTATTTGAGACAAAGAAAGGAAAGAAAATGATGGGTCTGTTGTACGGAATGGGTGCGGCAGTAGTAATTGTAGGCGCATTATTTAAAATTGAGCACTGGCCTGGAGCATCTGCCATGTTAATTACAGGATTAACTGTAGAAGCCTTAATTTTTGCTGTTTCAGCTTTTGAGCCGCCACACAGTGAAGTAGATTGGACTTTAGCTTATCCTGAGCTTGCAGGAATTGAGGATGACGAGTTAACAGTGATTTCTTCTAGAAAAGGAGGCGGTTCTGCATCCCAAGAATTAGATCAAATGTTAGAAGATGCCAAAATTGGACCTGAGCTAATTGAAAGCTTAGGAACAGGCTTTAGAAATTTGGCAGATCATACTTCAAAATTAAATGACATTACCGACGTAGGTGCAGTGTCAAATGAGTTTGCAGACAACATTAAAAATGCATCAGCTAAAATGAATGGTCTTTCAGATTCATACCAATCAGCGTCAGATACCCTAACGGGCTTAACAGTTTCAACAGAAGACAGTGATGCTTATGCGGACAATTTAAGAAGTGTAAGTACGAAGTTAAGTGAATTGAATAATGTGTACGAATTGCAGTTGAAATCTGCTTCTGAACACATGCAAGCTAGTAATTCAGCATTTGAAGGAATGGATACTTTGATGAACAATTTACACAGTTCAATTGATGGGACAGAGAAGTATAAAACAAATATATCTGAGTTAGCTAACAACTTAAGCTCGTTAAATAAAATCTACGGAAATATGTTGACTGCTATGAACCCAGGTGGTAAAGCTTAATCTAAGTCATTTTCAATTCAATAACACAGACTAAAATATAAATAGAATGGCAGGAGGTAAATTACCACCACGACAGAAAATGATTGGGATGATGTATTTGGTACTCACCGCGTTACTTGCGATGAACATGTCCAAAGAAGTCCTAAATACTTTTGTAACGGTAAACGATGGTCTAGAAAATACAAATCACAATTTCAAGACTAAGAACGCTGATGCGTACAAAGAATTTAGTGAGTCATTTGCTGAAAATCCTACTAAGACGGGTCCTTTTTACAACAAAGCACAGGAAATAAAGGAAATAGCAGAACAGGTAGTGAAGTACATTGATGGTATAAAAGTGGAAATAATCGCAGGGATTGAGCCAACCATAACAAAGGATAATGCAATTGGTGTCAACGAACTTGGTGAAGACACAATTGTAAACTTGAAATATGTGCAGGTTAAAGATAATTATGCATTTTCAACTAATTTATTAGTCGGAGGAGATCCGGTAAACCCTAAAACAGGTCCTTTATCAGCCTTAGAATTGAAAAGTAAATTGGAAGAGTTTAGAGAAAAGGCTAAAACGCTAGTAAAGAAGGATGGGGCTATTTACAAGGCTCTGGATGAAACGTTTATTTTTGAAGAGTCAAAGAACGCTGCCGGAGTAACAGAGAATTGGCCATCATACAATTTTCATGGTGTACCTGCAGTTGCTACTATTACTTTATTAACAAAAATGCAAACTGATATTAGAAATTCAGAGTCTGATGTTGTGAAGTATTTGTATAGCCAAGTAGATGCCGCATCGTACAAGTTTACAGGGCTAGATGCTGCAGTTATTCCTGAATCAAACTACATTATACGAGGCGATAGTTTTAAGGCACAAGTTTTTTTAGCCGCATTCGATACGACTATGAAACCTGCTATAACTCTCGGTACGACTTATGATTCTCTTACTCACGCAGTCGGAGGTGATACTGTTGGAGTAAAGTTGGTAAGAGGAAAAGGATATGTTTCTATACCTACAAATGCTTTGGGTTTGAAAACCTACAAAGGAGACATTGCATTTCTGGGCCCAACTGGTGAAATCGAACACTACCCTTACAATTTTTCTTACGAAGTTGCTGCTCCAAGCACAACTATTTCTGCAACTGCAATGAATGTTTTTTACATAGGAGTTCCCAATCCGGTTGATATAGCTGCTTCCGGCGTAGCGAAGGATAAGGTTAGCGCTTCTATTACGAATGGTTCAATTTCTAAGAGTGGAGACGGATGGGTTGTTAATGTTAAAAAACAAGGGAACGCCACAATTAATGTTTCGGCTGAAGTAGATGGCACTAGAAAAACCATGGGTTCAATGGAATTTAGGGTAAAAAGAATTCCAACGCCTATCGCTGAAATTGGAGGAAAATCCTCCGGTGCTATACCTAAAGGGAAACTTGCGGGTACCGCTGGAATTATTGCCAAGATGGAAAATTTCGAATTTGATGTTAGAGTAGTTGTTAGTGGTTTTAAGTTCGTCTATACTCAATCGAACGGATTATCTAAAGAGGTTCCTGTTAAGGGGCCAAGATTTAACGCTCAAATGAAGAAAATTCTAAGAGGTATTAAATCTGGGTCTAGAGTTACTTTCGAAGATATCAAAGCAACTATGCCCGACGGAGAGCAAAGAAAGTTAGGTTCAATTGTTTTGAAGGCTGTTTAAAATTTAGATTATGAAAAAGATAATTTTCTCACTTATTGTATTAATTTGTATTGAGGGTTCCTTGTATGCACAAGGGGATAGTAAGGTCTTGGATGGTGTTTTTATAAAAGAAACATCACCTACACGACGTGTTATACCCTATACTCATGTTCGAGAGGCCGATGTGACCTATTACAAACGAGTATGGAGAATTATTGATTTAAAAGAAAAAATAAATCATACACTTTACTATCCTCTTCAAACGATTAAGGAAATTGGTTACGAAAGAGTAAGTTTATTTGAAGTTATTAAAAATGGTATACAGGAAGGAACATTGACTGCCTACGACGAGGACGGTGTTGGCGGACAATTTCAAGTTCCATTATCAAAAAGTGAAGCTATAGGAAAGTTATCCAAAGAGGTCACTTCAACAGATGTAGATCCAGAAACAGGTTTGGAGATTGAGTCGTCTTACACTGAAGAAATAGGTCCACAAAATGTTAAGGAATATAGATTGAAGGAAGATTGGTTTTTTGATAAAGAAAGGTCAATTATGGAAGTTAGAATTATTGGTATGTTGCCTGTAATTGAAACTCTAAATACCGAAACAGGAACTACTAGAAGAGAAGGTTTATTCTGGATCTATTTCCCTGAAGCTCGTTATATTTTTGCAAACCATGAGGTTTACAACAGTAGTAATGATGGTGCAAGAATGACTTTTGAGGATTTATTTAGAAAAAGAATGTTCTCAGGGTTTATTTACAAGGAAAATAACGTCTTTGACAACAGAATCTTAAAATCATATACTAGAGGGATTGATAGATTGCTAGAGGCTGAGAAAATTAAAGCTGAGATTGTAAATTTCGAGCATGATATGTGGGCATATTAGAAAATAAATTTTAGTAGCAAGCCTCAATCTTTTAAAGATTGGGGCTTTTTTTTGTGATGTATAAGGCTTTTTTAAAACTAACGGTTCCTAATATTCTAACAAACCTAACCGTGCCTTTGGTGAGTTTGGTGGATTTAGCTTTGATGGGTCATTTAGGAAACTCAAGTTACATCGTGGCACTTGGTTTAGCAGTTGCCTTGTTTAATTTGATTTACTGGGCTTTTGGTTTTCTGCGCATGGGAACAACAGGTCAAGTAGCGCAATTGTATGGTAGAGATGATACTCCTGGTATACATTTAATTGTAGCGCAAGGTATATTTATTGCAATTACAATAGGAGTAGGCTTTCTTCTATTACAAAGGCCAATTTTATATTTGTATAGTGAGTTGATTAATATAACTGACGATATTCAACAACAAATTGGAACTTATTTTGATGTTCGAATTTATGCCGCACCCGCAAGTATAACAGTGTTTGTTATTAACGGTTGGTTATTGGGGATACAAAAATCGAGATCAGCGCTTGTTCTCGCGATTGTTATAAATGTTGTAAATGTTGTTCTGAGTTATGCTTTCGTTCGATTTTACGCCTTTGGTATAGCAGGTGTTGCAATTGGAACATTGATTGCACAATATACAGGATTGTTGGTTGGGATTTTCTTTTTATGGAAAGAGTATAAATGGACATGGGCGGCCGCATTCTTTATCATTCTTAGAAAAGGTGGACAATGGCAGCAATTCATTCAAATTAATTCCGATTTGTTTATTCGGACCTTGTGTTTGTTATTTACACTGACTTTTTTTAAGGTAAAAGCCTCAGAGTTAGAAGTTAATTTAGGTGCTGCTAATCTATTATTGCTTGAGTTTATTACAATTTCGGCTTATGGTATTGATGGACTAGCTTTCGCCGCGGAATCAATCTCAGGGAAATATTACGGGAGTGGCAATCTTATTTTGCTAAAGAAATCAATACGTGCTGCTTTCCTGATTGGCTTGGGAATCGCTGTCCTTGTATCAATGGTCTTTTTTGTTTTTAGCGATTTGATACTTCTATCGTTGACGAATCAAGAACTTGTTATCTTAGAAGCTAAAAAATATTTACCTTGGGTTATAATAGCTCCTGTAGTTTATGCTGTCGCATTTATTTGGGATGGTATTTACATTGGTTGCACTGCAAGTAAGCAGATGAAGTGGTCGTTATTGATTTCTACCTTTGTAGTTTTCCTGCCTTGTTATTATTTATTTGGGAATGTTTTTGGAAATCACGGAATTTGGTTAGCATTGACGCTATTTATGATATCTAGAGGATTCATCCAATCAATGCTGGTTAAGAAAGGAATATATAATCGTTTACATGCTGCAAAAATGAGCTAAAAGTTTTTTCGGAACTTCATGTCGTCCTTCGAAGCTTATATACTCTGCTGAAGCAGCGAGCTTTTTTAACTGGTGCCAATATATGTCTGCTTGCTCTTTTTTAACTAATCGATCGTAAGTTCCAAAATAGTAGAAATACTTGTCTGTTGTTTTTTCTAAATTCGTTGCAGTTATTTCCTCTGGTATACTGCCTGCTATCAGATGAACTTCATTGGCGACTATGTTACTTTCTGCGTACCATCGCAGCAAGGTTGAAACACCTTGTGAAAATCCTACAAGATAAATTGGTAGATCTGTATGTTTTAGTTTGATTGCTTCAATGAATTTATTTAAAAAGTTAACGTAGTCCCGAATTTCGTCTTCTCTTTCGTGAGTTGTCATCCAGTTTGCTACGGGCTTTCGTAATTTGTTGTAAAATGTTGATAAGGCTTCTGGCGCATAAACATCATATCCAAAAGTTGATAATTCTGAAAACTCTTCTATAAATTCACCTGCAAGTTGAGCATAACCGTGCAGCGCAATAACAATTCCCTTAGCGTTTCCTTTGGCAGGATTGTAATAGTAATGAGCGGTTTTCGTAACTTCTATAGTATGTTTCATAGTTATACAAAAATCATCTTTTTTCGTGAATGAGTTTGGTACTTTTGCGCTTATGGTTGGAGTAAACAATGCAGTATTACATTTTGCTGATCGAGCGATATTTAACTCGGTTTCTTTTATTGTGAATAAGCAGGATCGTATTGGCTTAGTCGGCAAGAACGGTGCAGGAAAGTCTACTATGCTAAAAGCATTGGCAGGAATTCAGAAATTAGATTCTGGAGCGATCTCTTTTCCGACTGGTTTAACCATGGGTTATTTGCCTCAAGATATGGATTTTGAGTCAGGTCGAACAGTGTGGCAGGAGACTGAAACTAGTTTTAGCGCCAGTTTAAGTATGCAGAGCCGAATTGATGAGATAAATCATCAGTTAGGAACTCGCGAAGATTATGAGTCTGATTCGTACATGCAAATTTTAGATGAGCTTTCCGATTTAAACGAGAAATTGGGATTACTTGGGATTGATACCATGGAGGCAGAGATTGAGAAGATACTAATCGGCCTAGGTTTTAGTCGAGTAGATTTTCACAGACAAACTGATGAGTTTAGTGGTGGTTGGAGAATGAGAATTGAATTAGCTAAAATTCTATTGCAACAGTCAGATTTACTTTTATTAGATGAGCCTACTAACCACTTAGACATCGAATCGATTCAGTGGTTGGAGGACTTTCTAGGAACGTATCCTGGCGCAGTTGTATTAATCTCCCACGATAGAGCGTTTTTAGATAACCTAACAAATCGAACGGTTGAGGTTTCATTGGGTAAAATTTATGATTACGCTGCGCCATACACCAAGTATTTAGAACAAAGGAAAGAGCGAAGAGAACAAGAAATTGCTGCCTACACCAACCAGCAAAAGCACATTAAAGAACAAGAAGAATTTATAAATCGGTTTCGAGCTAAAGCGACCAAGGCAGTTCAGGTACAATCTAGAATTAAGGCATTGGATAGATTGGATAGAATCGAAATAGATGTAGAAGATAACGCCGCTATGCGATTTTCTTTCCCTCCTGCCCCACATTCCGGCAAAGTTAGTTTGATGGTAGAAGACGTAGCCAAAAGCTATGATGCCAAAACAATTTTTACAGATGTGGGATTTAGTATTGAACGAGGAGAGAAGATTGCACTTTTAGGAAAGAATGGAGAAGGGAAATCTACTATGTCACGTTTAATTATTGGAGAAGATTACGATTCTGGAAAAATAGAATTAGGCTACCAAGTTAAGATTGGTTATTTCGCGCAGAATCAATCGGAGATATTGGATGTTGAGAAAACCGTGTTTGAAACAATTGATGATGCGGCAACTGGAGAAATTCGAACTAAAATTCGTTCTTTGCTGGGTTCTTTTCTTTTTGGAGGAGAAGAATCAGATAAAAAGGTAAAGGTTTTGTCAGGCGGGGAAAGAGCTCGTTTGGCCATGTGTAAACTATTGTTGGAACCCGTTAATCTTTTAATTTTAGATGAGCCTACGAACCATCTTGATATTCGTTCCAAAGAGATTTTAAAAGACGCTTTATTGCGGTATGATGGAGCAATGATACTTATTTCACATGATCGGGACTTTTTAAAAGGCCTAACAGAGAAGATTTATGAGTTTTCTAATGGAAAAGTTAAAGAGCATTTGGGAGGAATAGACCAGTTTTTGCGCTCAAAAAAATCTGATGACATTAGAGTTTGGGAAGCAACGAAAACATTGAAAAGCTCTGCTTCTGAGGAGAAGTCTAAATCGAATGATCCAAACGCTTATCAGATTAAGAAAGATTTAAAAAAGAAGATTCGAACTCAAAAAAATGTGGTCAGTAAAATCGAGCGAACCGTTTCTAATCTAGAAAGTGAATTGGCAACGGTGAACGAACAGTTAAAGGGCGCCGACGCATACGCTAAACCGGAGAACAAAGAAATAGTTGAAAACTGGCCTAAGTTGACTCAACAACTAGAGAAATCTATGGAGCAATGGGAAGCAGAAGAAGCAACGTTAGAGTTCCTAGATAACGAGTTGAAACAATATGAAAACTAGTTTCCCATAATTGATAAGAACTTGATTCGCATCATTCTTAATTCTTCCTCAGAATACGCTTCGTCGAACTCTGCCAATGCATCGTCCATAGAGTCTTCTTCCGTTTCTTTGAAGTAGTCCATTATTTCTTCTTGGTACTCCTCATCAAGTAATTCATTGAGGATATGGTCTAAATTAACTCGAGTACCACTTGTAACAATGTGTTCTATTTCTTCTAGAACATCATCCACTTTTTTATTTTTAGCAACAGCAATATCTTCTAATGTGAATTTTCTATCGAGACTTTGGATGATAAATACTTTTAAGCCAGACTTATTTACCACAGATTTTACAATCATGTCGTTAGGTCTATCTATGTCGTTTTCTTCTACATATTCTTTGATTTTTTCCAAGAAGGTAGCACCAAACTTTTCTGCTTTTCCTTGCCCAACACCGGTAATGTTGCACATTTCTACCATTGTAATTGGGTACTGAGTTGCCATGTCCTGCAATGAAACCTCAGAGAAAATAACATAAGGCGGCAAGTCTTCATTCTGGGCAACTTCTTTTCTCAGTTCTTTTAAAATAGCATATAATTCTTCATCAGCTGCAGCTCCACCTTTAGAATTTGATGTTACTATTGATGCGTTTGCATCATATTTTTTAGGTTCCACCATCATTACTTGATGTGGATCAGAGATAAATTCTTTACCCTTCGCGCTAACTTTTAAAACCCCATAATTTTCAATTTCTTTAATAATGTAGTTGTTGATAATACATTGTCTAATTATTGAATTCCATTTAATCTCCTCTAAGTCTTTACCTTTTCCGAATAACCTGTGTTCATCGTTTCTCAACGATTTGATTTCGCTTGTAATGTGACCTGCCAGAAAGTTTGAAATGTAGTTCGCCTTAAAGTTTTCTTTGAGTTCTAAAATCGTCCTCAACGCTAAGCTAACTTGATCTTGAGCATCGAATTCAACTCTAGGATTGATGCAATTGTCACAGTTGCCGCAATTATCCCCATCGTAATCTTCTCCAAAATAGTGTAGTAATTGTTTTCTTCTACAAACTGCCGTTTCGGCATACGATACAGTTTCAAAAATTAATTGCCTTCCTATTTCTTGTTCTGCAACTGGTTTTCCTTGAAGGAATTTTTCTAGTTTTTCAATGTCTTTATAGCTGTAAAAAGCAATACATCTTCCTTCTCCGCCATCTCTTCCTGCCCTTCCAGTTTCTTGATAATACCCTTCTAAACTTTTAGGAATATCGTGGTGTATCACAAAGCGCACATCAGGTTTGTCGATGCCCATACCGAAGGCAATTGTTGCAACAATTACGTCAGACTCTTCCATCAAAAACATGTCTTGATGCCTGGCCCTAGTTCCTGCATCCAATCCTGCATGATATGGTAGTGCCTTAATTCCATTTACCTGCAATGTTTCTGCAACCTCTTCTACTTTTTTTCTACTCAAGCAATAAACAATGCCTGACTTCCCTTTGTGCTGGTTAATGTATTTAACAATTTGAGAATTTGCTTCTTTTTTAGGGTTTACTTCATAGTAAAGATTTGGCCTGTTAAATGAAGCTTTAAAAACATTGGCATATGACATGCCCAAGTTTTTTTGAATGTCTTGTTGCACTTTAGGAGTCGCTGTGGCGGTTAACGCGATGATTGGAACTCGATCAATTGCTTCAATTATTTCTCTTAGCCTTCTGTACTCAGGTCTAAAATCATGACCCCATTCAGATATACAGTGTGCTTCGTCAATTGCAAAAAATGAAATTTTAATGCTTTTGAAAAAGTCAATATTTACTTGCTTTGTTAATGTTTCAGGAGCAACATAAAGTAATTTCGTCTTCCCGGCAACCAAATCTTCTTTTACAATTGCTAAATCTGTCTTATTTAGCGAAGAATTCATGAAATGAGCGACATGATTTCCTTTAGAAAATCCACGAATAGCATCAACTTGATTTTTCATTAAGGCAATTAAAGGAGAAACAACGATAGCAGTTCCTTCGGAAATTAGGGCCGGAAGCTGATAGCACATCGACTTTCCGCCCCCTGTAGGCATGATTACAAAGGTGTCTTCTCCTTTTAAAATACTTTTGATTACCTGTTCTTGTTCACCTTTGAATTGGTTGAAACCGAAGAACTTTTTTAGTTGATCAGTTAGCGGCATGGACGCTGTTTGCATGAATTGACTTTTAGTTAATTTTGTCACTCAATTTAGAGCTCCGAATTACGATACAAGTTAGTAAAATTTAATAGTTCTGAAAATAAAAAATCGATTTTTGAAAAATTCACAAGAAATTAAAGATATAGCCAAAGAAACTCTTGAAATTGAAAGAGATTCTATTCAGCAGCTCATTGATACTATTGATGATGACTTCGCAGACGTGGTAAAAGAAATCTATTATTCGAAAGGTAGATTAGTGGTAAGTGGCATAGGAAAAAGCGCAATTGTGGCTCAAAAAATTGTGGCTACCCTAAATTCAACTGGAACACCATCTTTATTCATGCATGCGGCTGACGCTATTCATGGTGATTTAGGAATGGTGCAGATGGACGATTTGGTAATATTAATATCAAAAAGTGGCAATACTCCTGAAGTAAAAGTGCTTGTTCCTTTGGTAAAGGCATTGGGCAATAAATTAATTGCATTAACTGGGAATTATGAATCATTCCTTGGGCAGCAGGCAGATTATAAATTGAGTTGTGCGGTAGAAAAAGAGGCCTGCCCCAACAATTTAGCTCCCACCAATAGTACTACTGCCCAAATGGTAATGGGCGATGCTTTGGCAGTTTGTTTAATAAAATGTAGAGATTTCGATAGTCGCGATTTTGCGAAGTACCATCCTGGGGGAACTTTAGGAAAAAAGCTATACTTGCGAGTTTCGGACTTATATTCTCAAAATGAAAAACCCCAAGTAAGTTTGAATGCAAGTTTAAAAGAGGTTATTCTCGAGATTTCGAGTAAAAGATTAGGCGTTACAGCTGTTGTGGATAATGGTAAGTTAAGGGGTATTATTACGGATGGTGATTTAAGGAGAATGCTAAGTAAAGAGCAGGATTTTCAGAAACTTACTGCCCAAGATATTTTGACTGAAAATCCGAAGACTTTGGATGGAAATGCAATGGCAATTGAAGCTGCAGAGCAAATGAAAAACTTAAACATATCTCAATTGCTTGTCACCGAAGGAGAAAAGTATTTAGGAGTAGTTCATTTTCACGATTTACTAAAGGAAGGATTAATATAACATGGCGTTAGATCAAAGTTTTGATGAGGAAGAAGAAGGGAAAATGTCCTTTTTAGATCACCTAGAAATACTTCGTTGGCATTTAATCAGAATCGTAATTGCTCTATTATTGTTAGCTATTACTGCGTTCTCATTTAAATCAATCGTTTTCGATGTTATTGTTTTAGCCCCAGCGTATAATTCATTTTTAACCTACCAGCTTTTTTGCCAACTTTCAGAATCTCTTGGCTTAGCTAAAGCTTTATGTTTTGATGATTTAAGCTTTGAGTTGGTAAATCTTACCATGGCCGGCCAATTCTCAATGCATTTAATTGTTTCGATTATAGCAGGTTTAATTCTTGCTTTTCCGTATATATTATTTGAAGTGTGGCGTTTCATTAAACCTGCTCTTAAAATGGGAGAAAAAAATTATGCTCGAGGTTTAGTTTTCTGGGGTTCTTTACTTTTTATTAGTGGTGTGCTTTTTGGCTATTACGTAATTACACCGCTTTCTGTGCAATTTTTAGGAAGTTATTCTGTAAGTGCATTGATTGTGAATCAAATTAGTTTGTCGTCCTACATTTCGACTGTTACTACCATTACTTTATCAACAGGTTTAATCTTTCAACTGCCGATACTCGTTTACTTTTTATCGAAAATTGGAATTGTAACGCCAAAACTGATGAAGACCTATCGTCGCCATGCGATTATAGCGGTGTTGTTACTCTCAGGGTTAATTACTCCTCCAGATTTAACGAGTCAAGTGTTGGTTTCATTGCCCTTACTCTTTCTTTATGAGATAAGTATTTTTATCTCTAGGGTAGTCGAAAAGAAGGCTGAAAAATCTTAATAATTTAGGGTCAACCGTACAGTTGTTCAAGCTAAGAATACTTATTTTTAAAATTCAAATGTTCACAAACCAAATGAGTAAACTAAGTGTAAAGGCATTTCCTCTATTTGCTTTCTTGATTTTAGTTTCAACCACACTTCTTGGGCAAAAAACAATTGTTTCAGGTGTAGTTACCGACGCTGTAACCGGCGAGACTCTACCTTTTGTGAACATCGTTTTTCAAAAATCAAAAGTTGGAACTTCCTCAGATTTAGAAGGCAGGTTTAGAATAGAAACGTATTATCCGACAGATTCATTACAGGCAAGTTTTATAGGCTATTCAAGAGTTTCTAAAAAAGTAAAGCAAGATGCTGAGCAATTGATCAACTTCAAACTCAGCTCCGGTTCTGTGGAAGTTGAGGAAGTAGTCGTTACCTATCAAGGGAACCCAGCTCATGATATTTTAAAAAGAGTATACACCAATAAATCTGCTAATAATAAGGAAAAGTATGACTCTTATAATTATGAAGTGTACAATAAAGTCGAGTTTGACTTGAATAACATTACGGATGACTTTAAGAATCGTAAGATGTTTAAAAAGTTTCAATTTATTTTTGACTTTGTCGATTCCACTACAGCAGATAAACAGTTTCTGCCTATGTTCATGACAGAATCTGTATCCGATTTTTATTATAGAAGAGATCCAAAGTCAGAAAAAGAGTATATTAAAGCATCTCAGGTTTCCGGAACATCAAACGAAAGTATTACTCAGTTTTTAGGAGATATGTACCAGAAAGTGAACATTTATGATAACTACATTAGTGTGTTTGGCAAGTCTTTCGTGAGCCCAATTGCTGCTTTTGGTAAAACATTTTACCGGTATTACTTAGTAGACAGTTTGGTTATAGATGGGAGTTATTGTTATCAAATTAATTTTGTTCCACGACAAACTCAAGAACCAGTCTTTAACGGTACAATGTGGGTTAATGACACTACATATGCGATTAAGAAAGTTGAGGCAAAGATAAGTGAGGGAGCAAATATTAACTTTATTAGCGGTTTTTCTGTAAAACAGCAATATAAGAAGGTAGAAGGTAAATATTGGATGCTTGAGAAGGATGAGCTTCTGGTTGATTTTGAGCTAGGAGAGAATGTAATGGGCTTGTATGGGCGAAAAAACACATCTTACAAAGGCATTGAAATTAACCAAGAAAAGGGTGAGGAGATTTACGAGGGAATTGACAATGTAACAGTATTGAAGGATGCGAGCACAAAGGGACAAGCTTTTTGGTCCGAGACTCGTCACGATACTTTAACTGTTAATCAGTTGGGAATTTATCAGATGGTAGATTCTGTGCAGAATGTTCCTGCATTTAAGACAATGTTGGATGTAGTTCAGTTGGTGTTTACAGGTTACCACACGATAGGAAACTTTGAATTAGGTCCCTATTTCAAAACATATAGTTTTAATGCGGTTGAGGGGCATCGTTTTCGTTTTGGTGGCAGAACCAGCAATCAATTTAGTACCAAGTTACAGTTGCACGGGTATTTAGCCTACGGGTTAAGAGATGAGCGTTTCAAGTATGGAGCGGGATTTCGATATAAACTAGAAAACAATCCGCGACAATGGTTAGCTTTTACCTACAAGCGAGATTTGGAACAACTTGGTCAAAGTCAGAATGCTTTTTCTGAGGACAATATTCTTTCTTCCTTTTTAAGAAGGAATCCAAACAATAAACTAACGGATGTAGAGTCGTTTGAGACGAGTTATGAACGGGAGTGGATTACAGGTTTTACAAATTCGTTTATGTTCACTCATAGAGCAATGCGACCAGTTGGATCATTAGAATATAGACGGTTTATACCTAATCCAGAAATTGGAATTATCGATGATGAGGTGATAAGAACCTCCGAATTTAGTTTGTATACGAGATTCGCTTACAAGGAAAAATATGTTGATGGAGAATTCGAAAGAGTTAGTTTAGGAACGAAGTACCCCATTTTGGAATTGCAATTAGGTTTTGGCATAAAAGACTTTTTAAATAGTGATTATAATTATCAAAAATTTGAAATTGCTGTTTCAGATAAAATTCGAGCCGGAATATTTGGTTACACTGATTTTAGAGTTACTGCAGGAAAGTATTTTGGAACTTTGCCCTTCACGTTACTTGAAATTCATAACGGTAATGAAACTTACTTTTATGATAAACGAGCGTTTAATTTGATGAACTTTTTTGAGTTTGTAAGTGACGAATATGCTACCGTTATGATTAACCATCATTTTGATGGTTTTTTTCTTAACAAATTCCCAATCATGCAAAAGCTGAAATGGCGAGAAGTTATTTCATTAAGAACTGTGGCGGGAAGATTGAGCAACAGACACAGGTCTGAGCTTATTTTTCCGGAAACTACTTATGAGCTTGACGTTCCTTATATGGAACTGGCAATTGGAATAGAAAATATTTTTAAATTCTTTAGAATAGATGGGTTAAAACGATTAAACTATTTAGATCATCCTAACGTTTCAGAATATGGAATTAGAGGAACAATTGATATAAAATTTTAAGCATGAAGTTAAGAGCAGAGAACATTGTAAAGAAATACAAGTCTAGAACGGTTGTTAAAGGCGTCTCTATCGAGGTTAACCAAGGAGAAATTGTTGGCTTACTTGGCCCAAATGGGGCAGGTAAAACCACTTCGTTTTATATGATTGTTGGATTGGTTTCTCCCAACGATGGAAAAATATTTTTGGATGAGGAGGACATTACAGGTCTTCCAATGTATAAGAGAGCGCAGAGTGGGATTGGTTATTTATCCCAAGAGGCTTCTATTTTTCGAAAACTATCTGTAGAAGATAATATTAAGGCTATTTTAGAGATGACGAAACTTTCCAAGTCAGATCAAAAGGTAAAGCTTGAAAGTTTATTAGATGAATTTGGCCTACAGCACGTTCGAAAAAATAGAGGAGATTTGTTGTCTGGTGGAGAACGAAGACGAACTGAAATTGCTCGATGTTTAGCAACTGATCCTAAGTTTATTTTACTAGATGAACCATTTGCAGGAGTCGACCCCATAGCAGTAGAGGACATTCAAGCAATTGTGTCTTCGTTGAAAGAAAAAAACATAGGAATTTTAATTACGGACCATAATGTGGACGAAACCTTGGCAATTACAGATCGGACGTATTTGCTTTTTGAAGGAAATATACTAAAAGCAGGAACCGCAGAAGAATTGGCCTCAGATGAGCAAGTTAGAAAAGTCTATCTGGGTAAGAATTTCGAATTGAAAAAGAGCCCAACATTCAAGCGGGAAAAAGACCAATAATAAGTCACACCGCATACTCTAAACTATCGATTGAGTTCTTCAATACATTAGAAGTATTGCAATGTAGAATTGTTAATTAACAATTAAAAGATAACAACTAACTGACTCCGGGAAGAGAGGCATAATTAAACTGCCTCTAATGAATATGTATAACTTTCCATTAAGTGGTTGGCTAAGATTTTTTTGCAAGCTTGTTCAACTTTTAATTCTGCAGCAGATTCATCAGCAGCATCAATATCTAAAGTAATGTGCTTCCCAATTCTTACATTATCTATCTCAGATAAATCTAAGTTTTTTAAACTAGACGTAACTGCTTTTCCTTGAGGATCTAAAAGGGCCTTTAGCGGCATTATATCGATTTCAGCTGTAAACTTCATTGCTTTGCTTATAATTGTTTTGAATGATTGAAAGAATAAGATACAAAAGTAGGATAAATGGAATTGCTGCAAAAAGAAAAAGAACAATTAAAATCAAAGAAAATAGAATCAATAGCATTCTAAATTCATTCCCTTTCCAATTGAGGTTCTCAAACTTTAACGCTAACAGCGGCAATTCAGCAATTAGGAGGTAAGAAAATACTGCAATGGCTGCTAAAATAAAATAGAATGAGTTGAAGGTAGATAATAAAAAGTCTACGGCAATAAAATGAATATCATTTTCTACTTGCCAAAATATGAGCGGAATAGAAATCCAAAACAATGCATTTGCAGGAGTGGGGAAACCAATAAAGGAGGACGTTTGTCTATCGTCTATGTTGAATTTAGCCAAGCGCACTGCTGAGAAAATCGCAATAGAAAAAGCGGCGTAATTTAAAATGTTGTAGTCAAGTTGGTTTAACCATTCAAAAGCCAAATAAGCTGGAACAATACCAAATGTTACCATATCTGCCAAGGAATCTAATTGGGCGCCTAATGGTGATCCAACTTTTAAAGCTCTTGCTGCTAAGCCATCAAAAAAGTCGAAGAATGCTCCTAGTAAAACGAGAAGAGATGCAACTAAAAAATTTCCTTCTGCAATTTGAGTAATGGCCAAGCAGCCGCAGAATAAATTAGCGGAAGTAATGGCGTGAGGTATTATTTTCTTCAAAAGATTGTTTTAACAAAAATAGGGATTATTATTATCGGGAAAACTTGTCGCACAGGAGTCTTTCACCTTAGGAATCGGTGTTTTGTGGATTATTATGAATAACTTTAATCTTTAGGAAATAAATACCCTTTTTTTTAGTTTAATGTGGTAAATTTCAATCTTACTTTATGCACTTGAGAACCATTTTTATAGGATTATTTCTTTTTGCTTCAGGGCTAACCGTTTTGGCACAAACTAAATACAGTAACGAGTTTTTAAAAATAGGAGTGGGTGCCCGTTCTCTAGGAATGTCAAATTCGGCAATTGCTGGGACAAAAGATGTTACTTCATCTTATTGGAATCCTGCAGGGTTAGTTCGTATGGAAGATGATTTTCAAGTAGCAGCGATGCATGCTGAAATTTTTGCAGGAATTGCGGCCTACAATTATTTTGGATTGGGTGTAAAGTTAGATGAACGAAGTGCACTTTCTTTTTCATTGATTCGATTTGGAGTGGACGATATTCCAAATACTGCTAGGTTAATTGACAACGAGGGAAACATTGACTTTAATCGAGTAACGTTTTTTTCTGCTGCGGATTATGCTGGAATAGTGAGTTATTCAAGAAAAACAAATATTGACGGCTTAACTTTCGGTGGGAGTGCGAAAATTATTCACAGAAAAGTGGGTGATATTTCTCAAGCATGGGGATTTGGTCTAGATGCAGGGGCACAATTTGTTAAAAATAAATGGACGTTTGCTGCAATGGGAAGAGACATCACAGGAACATTTAATGCATGGAGTTCCGATTTAGATGAAGAAACTCAAAAAACGTTTTTAGCGACTGGTAATGAACTGCCGGGAAACTCTGTTGAAGTTACTGTTCCGGAATTGGTGTTAGGGATTAACAGAGCTTTCCAATTAACAACTAAAATATCACTGGAAGCTGAAGTTAATTTTATTAATACTTTCGATGGTAAGAGGAATACTTTATTAAGATCAAATATAGTTTCTATGGATCCCAACATGGGATTTGAAGCTTCTTTGAATCAAAAGATTTTTTTACGCGGAGGAATTGGAAATTTTCAAGTAACGACAGATATTAGTGGCAATAGATTGACTACCGTGCAACCAAATTTTGGTTTGGGAGTTAAATTCTCCTACTTTACAGTGGATTACGCATTTACCAATTTAGGTGAGATATCTGTTGCCCAAAGTTCAAACATATTTTCCCTCAGAATAGACATAAGTAAAGGCAAGTGAAAAAAATAATACTTCTTTTCTCTCTCTTTTTTAGTTTTTCTCTTTTCTCTCAGCCATTCGGTAATGAATGGATAGACTACTCTCAAAATTACTATAAAATCAAAATTTCTGAAAACGGAGTTTACCGTATCTCTTTTCAAACCCTTTTAGCTGCAGGAGTTCCAGTTTTTTCGTTAAATCCTAATAATTTGCAACTTTTCGCAAAAGGGGAAGAGGTGCCCATGCACATAGAAGGGGAAGCAGATAATGTATTTGATATCTTGGATTACATAGAGTTTTATGCCAAGAAAAATGATGGCTGGTTGGACACCGCTATGTACGAAGGTCGATTAAATCAACCAAACCCCTACCACAGTTTAATTAATGATACCCTGAGTTACTTTTTAACTTGGAATAATTTAGCAACGAATGCTAGGTTTCAAGAAGAAAATGCGATTGATTTTGGTAATTATTTTAAAGCACCTTATATATTAAACGAAATACTACAGGTCTACAATTCAAACTATTATGATGGTAAAATACTAACTAGTCAAGCAACAAATCCCGAGTATACAAGTGCAGAAGGATGGATGGATAGCCCGATAACATTAGGGCAATTAAGAAATAAATCAATATCTACACCTAACAGATACATTGGGGGGCCTTTTGTAGATTTTGAAATTCAAGTGGTAGGAGCGTCTGATTATTTAGCTGTTCCCGGGGATGACCATCATTTGCGAATAACGTTTGGCAGCCAAATTGTAGATGAAATATGGGAAGGGTATGACTTGCGAAGAATTAATCGAAGCTTCTCACCAACAGAATTGAGTAGAGTAAACAATATCATTCGTTTTGAAAGTATAGACGACTTGAATACTAGTGTTGATCGAACAGCTTTGGCATACATGAAAATTAGATATCCTCAAACGCTGAGTTTATCCAATGAAGAATATTATGAGTTTTACTTGGAGGATGCAAATTTGCAAAATGCTCAATATTTGGAACTAATTGCTTTTAGAGGAGGAACCAACCCCATTTTATACGACCTAGAAAATAGAAAAAAAATTAGAGTAATAGAGACATTGAACACGCATAAGATGATTGTTCCTAATGGACGAGGATTAAAAAAGTGTGTGTTATTTAACGAAAACCAAGTTAAATTTATTAGCTCTCTTTCACCTGTTGAAGGGACCGGAAGTTTTACTAATTACGGATCAAATGTATCTGATACCGCTTTCTTAATTATCTCACATGAAAGCTTAATTACTCAAGCTGCGAGCTATGCAAATTATCGCCAGTCACAAGGTAAATATTCCTTTGTAGTTGATGTGCAAACTTTATATGATCAGTTTGCTTTTGGAATTGAGAAGCATCCTATGGCGATTCGAAATTTCATGAACGATGCACTGAGTAATTGGACGTATACTCCGAGCCATTTATTTTTAATAGGCAAGTCGGTAAGCGTAAAGGAGCACAGATTAACGTATTTAACTAACAATACAGGCACACAAGCAAAACTAGCGTATGAAAGAAACTTAGTGCCTTCTTTTGGAAATCCTGCTTCGGATAATTTGTTGTTAGCCGGTTTAAACGGGACAAATTTAGAAACTCCAATTCCTCTAGGAAGGTTGAGTGCACGAACGAATACCGAAATTGATGTGTATTTGAATAAAGTAATTGAATACGAATCAACCACCCAGCAGAAATGGATGAAGAGGGCGATTCATTTTGCTGGAGGTCAATCAGTTCGAGAGACTGCCAGACACGAATATTACTTGAATGGATATGCTAACAGTTTTGAGAATGGTGAAATTGGAGGAGACGCTCAATTGTTTAAGAAAAGCTCTTCATCACCTTATCAAACTTCATTAGCCGATTCTGTTAGAGATTTAATTAACAACGGGGTTTCTGTCATGACCTTTTTTGGACATTCCTCTTCTACAGGGGGGTTTGATATTAGCATTGATTCTCCAAGTCAATTGAGGAATAAAGGAAAGTATCCTGTGCTTTTAGGTAATTCTTGTTATGCAGGTAATTACCATCAGTCAGGAATTAGAAGCACTAGTGAGGAGTATGTAATTCAAAAAGATGCTGGTGTAATTGGCTTCATTGCGAATGGCAATTTAGGTGTGGGATTTTATTTGAATAATTATTCATCGGCTTTTTATAAAAATATAGCAATCGACAATTATGGTGAAAGCTTAGCTGAATGCATGAGGCAAGCAGTAATTGACGTGCAAAGCAACAATACCGCAGAGCTCCTTAAAAATGTATGCATTGAAATGAGCTTACAAGGAGATCCTGCAATTGTATTAAATGCTCCAAGTCAGTCCGACTTTAAAGTAGCAGCTTCTCATGTGGAAATTTTACCAAAGGCGGTCACGAGTGATTTGTCTAGTTTCCAAATTCAAGTGAGGATAGATAATATCGGTAGGACAAGTATAGATTCTGTTGTTATCAGTTTAAATAGAAAGTTTCCAAACGCCTCTAAAAATGACACCACCATTACCAGGTTAATTGCTCCAATTACGTTCGAGTCGTATGTTAGTTTTTCGATTCCTATCGATTTGTTAATGGATGTCGGAAATAACCAATTTTCGTTTTCAGTAGATCCGCTTTCGCAGATTAGTGAATTTGATGAAAGTAACAACATTGTTAATTTTGATGTATTAATTCGCTCAGGGGAGGTAATTCCAATTTACCCCTACAATTATTCCATTGTTGGAGCTCAAAGTCCAACACTTTCGGCTTCAACAGCATTTGCATTCGAGGAAGAAACAAGCTATGTCTTTGAGCTTGATGAGCTATCGTCTTTTACTTCATCTGCAAAACAAACAACAACGGTTAGGAGTAGTGGAGGAGTTTTAAACTGGACGCCACCTTCTTTGCAAAACATGTTGGACAGTTCTGTTTATTATTGGAGAGTAAGTAAAATACCAGAAGTAGGACAAAGTTTTTTTTGGAAAACTTCTTCATTCCAGTACATAGTGGGAGAGAGTGGCTTTGCTCAAGACGATTTTAATCAGTTTAACTTAAATGGAAGGCAATTTTTGTCTCAGAATTATATTCAAGAGCAATTCGACTTTACCCAAAAGTCATCAGAAGTGTCGATTCAAACGTATGGAGCTCCGAGCAGCGGTCAATACAATGATATTCGCTATGTTGTAGATAGCGATATTCGCGAAAAAGGGAGCTGTTATGGCACCCCTGCATTTATGATAGCTGTTTTAGATTCAGTAACCCTAAAATCTTGGCAGACCCCCTTTGGTTCTCAATATCTTAACAATAATTTTGGACAAGCAAATGTTGGAGATTGGTGCGGTAACAATAGAGAACGATCGGAATTGGTTTTTAATTTTCAAGCAGTAGACACTGCGCAGCTAAAAAGCATGAGAGACTTTATTAATAATGTAATTCCGGTTGGTAATTATATTGTTATTTACAATTGGTTTGGAATTGATTTTGATTTTATAAATAATTATGATTCAACAATTTTACAATCGTTCGGCAATTTGGGAATTTCAGTGTTTAACGGAATTCAAAATTCTAGTGGATTTGCCGTTGTTCTCAAAAAAGGAGATTTCAGCTCTATTGTAGAAAATGTATCATCTACTCCTTCAGTAAAAGTTGAGGTTCGAACGAATGTAACAACAAGTTCTGATGTGGGTCAAATGACTTCTGTAGAATTGGGTCCGTCTCCAAACTTTAGTCGTTTATCTTACTGGTTCTCAAGTTTAGAAACGAATTCTCGGGACAGCGCAACAGTTGAATTATTAGGCATAGACAACACAGGCTTCAGTGAGGTAATTTTTAGTTCTAATACACTCAGTTTAGATACTACTGGAAGTTTAGTAGTAGACAGCGTAAAATATCGCTTTCTGCAACTGAGAATGTCAGTTAAGGATAGTTTAAATCAAACCCCACCGCAACTAGAAAGGTGGCAAGTAAGTTTTAAGGAGTTACCTGATGCAGCTTTAAGTCCTGCCAAAGCTTTGTTGGTAAATAAAGATAGTTTAGAACAAGGAGAAATATTTAACTTCCAAGTTGCCATTGAGAACCCTACAAATGTGGACATGGATAGTTTAAAAGTTCAATTTAGCTTGCTGAGCAGTTCAGGATCAATTGTGCCGTTAAAGTTTGTTATTATTGAGCCTTTGCTTGCCGGAGCTTTTAGCATGGCAGTTGTCGAGATAAATACCGAGAATCTTTCGGGCAATATCACATTGCTGATAGAAGTGAACCCAAATCAAGAGCAAAAAGAAAAATTTGCTTTTAACAATTTTGGACAGTACAGTTTCTTCGTCTCCGCAGATAGAGTAAATCCTTTACTAGACGTAACTTTTGATGGACGGCATATTATAAATAGAGAGATTGTGTCGGCTAAACCAACTATTTCGATAGATTTAAAAGACAACAGTCAATTTATTGCATTGGACGACACCAGTTCCTTTGAATTGTATTTAAGGTCTCCAAATGGGCAAGAGGAATTGTTAAACTTTAACTCAGGAGGTAATTATTCCATAGAATTTATTCCTGCTAGTTTACCAAATAATAGAGCAAGGGTCATTCTTAAGCCTACGTTAAATTTAGATGGGTTTTATCGTTTGAGAGTTCGAGCAAAGGACAAGTCCGGAAATGAATCTGGTAATCAAGACTATCAAGTAGAGTTTGAGGTGGTCAATAAATCTTCTATTACAAACTTGATTAATTATCCCAATCCATTTTCGACCTCTACTCGGTTTGTTTTTACGCTAACCGGAAGTGAAATTCCACAAGAAATTCAGATTCAAATTTTAACAGTCACAGGAAAGGTTGTCCGAGAAATAGAGGAAATGGAGCTAGGGCCGCTGAGAATTGGCACTAACATAACTGAATTTGCTTGGAATGGGAAAGATGAATTTGGAGACCAATTAGCAAATGGAGTTTATTTATACCGAGTGAAAATTAAACTTAATGGCAGTCATATTGAAAAAAGGCAATCAGCCGTTGATAAGTCCTTTGTGCGCAACTTTGGTAAAATGTATCTATTGAGGTAATACTTTTAAAAAAAGGTGATGTTTTTTGAAAAATTTAAAATTTACGGGATGAAAAAAATCGCAATGTGTGCAGCATTAACTTTTGCACTTAGTTTAAGTGCCCAAGATGAGGTTAAACGATTAGAGATTAAATCGGCTAGCTGGCAGTTTGGGTTAAATACAGGTCAGTCGGGGGTAAGTAATTTATCCGACTTTAAGAAACTTGCTCCAAATATGATGCTTTCAGAAGCCGACTTGATTGGGTTCTCAAATGGGAGTGGTTTTAACGAAAACTCAGGACCTGCATTTAGTGTGAATATTATTCTCGCAAAACCTACTGCCTTTGTCGAAGAAGTCTCTCGATTTAACCCTGAATTTAGGGTTGGAATTAGTTATCAAAGAGCGAGCTTGTTGAATCTTAATTTCGTTAGAACTGATCAGTTTAGAATTGACACCTTGCGCTCTTCGCAAACGGGAGAAGAGTATTATGTTGACTCCATCCGAAATCAGGACTATAGTTTAGGCTATATTCAACAACAGGTAATGGTGGATGGAGATGTAACTATAAGCACCAATCCTGACAGACGATGGAAGTTTTATACAGGTATAGGAGTGTCTTTAGGATTAAGTGTGAGCCCTAGAACAGAAGTGAATTATGATTCATGGTCTTATGTAGAAGACGGACTTTCTGATAATTACAGGAAATCTTCCAACGATTATGAAGGAAGCTCAGAGGAGTTTGCGAATAAGACTGGTTTTTTTGGTAGAGTTTACATTCCGCTTGGTGTGGATTTTAGAATTGGCAAGAGAAAGGAATCGTTAAAGAAATACCATCTATTTATTGAGTCTCGTCAAAGCCTAAATTTTCAAACAATTTTTGAATTGTCATCTCAGGTTACCACCTCAAGTGTTGGAGGATTTGGACTCCGATATGATTTTTAAAATTGTTTTAGTGTAAATAAAAATGCCCACTCAATTTTGAGTGGGCATTTTTTATTTGAAGCAATCTCTTTTTATTGCTTCACTACCTTTTTCACAATTCTTTGATCCCCAGAGCTAATCTCTATGAAATATAACCCTGAAGCGATTTCTTTTGCAGGCAGATAATAAGATCCATTTTGGTTTAAGAATTTAACATCCAATGACTTGCCTGCAACATCTAGTAAGCGAATGTCTATTTTTTGACTTCCTTCATTTCTAATATACACGTTATCTTGGATAGGGTTTGGGTATACTTGAATCGTATTCTTTAATTCTTGGTCGTTCAAGCCAACCACAACAGATTGCCCTGATATAGGAATGGTAAAGTTGTTTCTAGGAAAAGTTAAATTGGTTGAGAAAGTTAAGCTTTCGTTAATAGTTGTAGAGTTCAAACTCGCAGCGATAACAGAGATTTCAATAGCTTCTCCTGGATTTAACGCTGTATTCGTTCCTGATCCAGCGGCAAAGGATAAATTTGCCAGATTAGATAATGCAAAATTGGTAAAATTAATTACCTGGTTTCCCGTGTTTACCAATACGTAATCAAACGTATCGGAAGTTTGAGCAAAGAAAGTTCCAAAATTGATTGAGGTTTGAAGTACATCCAATCCGTTAACTGAAGGCGTTACTGAGTTGGCTACAAAATTTGTAATTCTTTTTTCTAACTGTGGGTAATCTACAAATGGGTTTCTATTTCCTTGAGTGGTGAATATATCATCATTTCTTCTCTGTTCAACAGAATCTACTAAGTAAGTATTGTGCCATGTTTTAAGAATGTTTTGTTGAACAGAAAAGTGATTCGAATAATCTTGGTATCGAATTACAAAATACATCATAGCTCTTGAGGTAGCGCCTTTTTGAATGTTTCTAGGTTCGAATGTGGTGTTGTTGTAAAAAGAGCCACCACCTAACGTAACGGCAGTTCCGCCTGTAACTGTCCCAAAAGGCTTACTTCCTCTCTGCGAGTTTGAATTATTAGTGGTGGGGTATAAATGATGAATATCAGTCCGCATTGGAGAAGCAGAGTTGAAGAAACCTTGAGGGAAAGTGTGTTCAGTGTTGAATTGTGGGTTAGTGTTTTGAGCATCGCTTCTGCTCGTATAACTCGTTTTATTAAACCCGGTATAAACGCATTCTAGTGTATTTACTGTTGCGCCTTGACCGTTGAACCTTTTGTTGTCAATGGTCATGAACATGGCGTTTCTTGCTGCACTGTAACTTAAAGTTGTCTGGCCTAACGTTAGCCTTGCCTTTAACGCAATTTTTAAGGCTTGCTCATTTAAGTTTTCTGTTGAATTGTAATACGATAAAGCAAATCTTCCTTGGCCACCTAATGAAATAGCTTCATGGCCACTTGTTGCACTGTGCTGCACTACCATTGTAGAGTTGTGCAAAATATTTTGAATTGGGCTAAAGTAAATCCAAACTGAGGTAGATCCATTTCCCGGAATTGTAAAAACTGTTTGTGCAGCAGAAAATGGCACCTCTCCATAAATGCTGTAGAATTTAATATTCGTTACGTTTAGCGTTCCAGGTTCTGCGTTTGTTAAGGTAACTAGAGCGCTGTCGGTCTCGCCAACTAGAACTACTCCGAAGTTAATAGAAGAGCTATCTGTGTTAATTATTTGGCTTGTTGCGAAAAGGGGCAACAGCAATGTAAGAAGGATTAGTTTTTTCATGGTCTTATTTTTCTGATTGCAAAGGTAAATATTAATAGCTTTGTTACTTAATCTTTACGCATGAGCAAACTTAAATTACTTCTTTGGTCCATTTCCTCAGGTCTTATCTTAGCGCTTTCTTGGCCGGCTATCGCGGAAATTACAAGTCTTGTATTAATTGGTTTCGTGCCGCTTTTAATTGTGGAGCACGAAATAAGTAAGCGGCTTGGAAAAACAGGGTTTACCGTATTTTGTTACTCTTATCTGAGTTTTTTCATTTTTAACCTTATTACAACTTACTGGATTTATCATGCGTCACTTTGGGGAGCCTGCATGGCGGTAATTTGCAATTCTTTGTTCATGTCGATTACTTTTTGGTTGTTTCATATCACCAAAAAGAAGGTGGGTAAAAAAGAAGGCTACCTGTCTTTTGTATTTTATTGGATAGGGTTTGAGTACCTGCATTTAAATTGGGAGCTTTCTTGGACGTGGTTAACGTTAGGAAATGTTTTTGCAGCAACACCTCAAAATGTTCAATGGTATGAATACACAGGTGTTTTGGGGGGTAGCTTGTTGGTGCTAATTTCCAATTTGGTGTTTTTTCATTTCTCTTTGAAAAACTTAGAAACCGGGAAGTTCAATATAAAAGGAATCGGGTTTTTTATTGCATTGCCATTGGTTATGAAGCTGTTTTCCGTCTTTGGGTTTAATACTGAAGCTACAGGTCAAGAAGTTGAGGTTGTCATTGTGCAGCCCAATATAGATCCGTATAAGGCTAAATTTACAACCTCGCCTTCCGATCAAATTGATAAGATGATGGGATTGGCGAAGGAGAAATTAACTCCTACCACAGATTACCTTATTTTCCCTGAAACGGCAATTCCTGAGTCGCACTGGGAACACGAATTTGAGGTTTTATACGCAACGGATGAACTCAAAAAACTAAGAGAAATTAGTCCAAAACTCAAAAGTATTATCGGTTCTTCTGCTTCTGTATTGTACACTCCTGGCATGGAATTAAAAGCAACGGCCAATGAATTTAAGGACGGCAGCGGGTTTTACGATAATTACAATGCAGCGTTTCAATTAGACGAAAATGATGGAGTACAAGTTCACCATAAATCAAAATTGGTATTGGGTGTTGAGAAATTACCTTTTATTCGCTCTATTCCATTAATGAAAAAGCTTTCGATTAATTTAGGTGGAACTTCAGGGGGATTGGGGTACAATGATTCCCCAACGGTATTTAAAGCGCCGAATGATTCAATCGCAATTGCTCCAATTATTTGTTATGAATCTATTTATGGAGAATACGTAACGGAGTATTCTCGAAAAGGTGCAAATCTATTTGCCATTATAACAAACGACGGTTGGTGGGATGACACTCCAGGATATAAACAACATTTAGCGTACGCTAGTTTGCGGGCTATCGAGAATAGGAAGTGGATTGTTAGGTCAGCTAACACAGGTATTTCTGCAGTTATAAATGATCGTGGAGAAATTTTAGAGCAAACTGATTGGTGGGTAAATGCGGTAATAAAGGCAAAGGTGCAATTGAATTCTAAAGTAACGTTTTACGCTCAATACGGCGATTTTATTGGTCGGATTGCAGGATTGCTAGCTGGTTTGATGATTGCCTTGACTGTTGTGCGAAGCTTGAATAAGACTGGAAGACGGTTGGGGAAGAACTAAAGGTAATTCCGAATTGCGAATCTGGGAGTTATGAAAGACGATAAGGGATAGAGATGGAGGGGTGAAGACGAAGAATTAGATACTGGTAATAAGGTGTTTGTGGTAAATATTAAGGCTTAAATATTCTATTCGAACTGTTCCCAATAGCTTTTTTCTTTTAAGCGTATCTGTGATTAAGCAAGTTAAAAGTTTCATAATTTAAAGCAGTTTCGCTTTGTTATCTGCATAAATATTGCGCTGATTACCTTTCTACATTTAACATTAATTGATTCCACAATGAATAAGACTTTCAGTAAATTTGCACTGCAATTTTAGAAAACATTATGGAAAAGTACGATGTAGTAATAATAGGTTCAGGTCCTGGTGGATATGTTGGTGCAATTAGATGTGCGCAATTGGGAATGAAGACGGCTTTAATTGAAAAATACAACAGTTTAGGAGGTACTTGCTTAAATGTAGGGTGTATTCCATCAAAAGCGTTGTTAGATTCTTCAGAACACTATCACCAAGCAAAGAATGATTTTACAGAGCACGGAATTGACTTAAAAGATTTGAAAGTCAATTTTAAGCAGATGATTGCTAGAAAGAGAGGTGTTGTGGAACAAACAGTTGGGGGTATTGATTTTTTAATGAAGAAGAATAAAATTGATGTATATCACGGAATGGGTTCTTTTGAATCTAAAACTGTGATTGCGATAGATGATTCAGCAGGAGAAGAAGCGAAGAAGATTGAAACAAAGAACGTCGTAATAGCAACTGGATCTAAGCCTGGTTCTTTGCCATTTATTACAATCGATAAGGAAAGAGTTATCACTTCAACTGAAGGTTTGGAATTGAAAGAAGTTCCTAAAAAAATGATTGTCATTGGCGGCGGAGTTATTGGACTAGAATTAGGCTCTGTTTATGCTCGTTTAGGATCAGAAGTAACGGTGGTGGAATACATGGACAGAATTATTCCAACCATGGATGCTACCATGAGTAAGGAGTTAATGAAATCTATGAAAAAGTTGGGTGTTAATTTTATGCTCAGCCACAAGGTGAAAGAAGTAACGAGAAAAGGGGATACAGTAACCGTTAAAGCAGACGATAAAAAAGGAGCTGAAGTCGTTTTTGAGGCTGAATATTGCTTGGTTTCTGTAGGAAGAACCGCTTACACGGATAAACTAGGGCTCGATAACGTTGGGATTAAAACCGACAACAGAGGTAGAGTAGAGGTAAACGGTCATTTACAAACAAATGTGCCAAATATATATGCTATCGGCGATGTTGTAAAAGGTGCAATGTTAGCGCACAAAGCGGAAGAAGAAGGGACGTATGTTGCAGAATTCATAAATGGCGAGAAACCACACATTGATTACAACTTAATTCCTAATGTAGTTTATACTTGGCCTGAAGTTGCTTCTGTTGGAAAAACAGAAGAGGAATTAAAGGAAGCTAAAGTGATCTACAATATGGGATCCTTTCCATTTAAAGCAAGTGGCAGAGCAAGAGCTTCTATGGACATTGATGGAGTTGTAAAGGTATTGGCAGACAAAGAAACGGATGAAATTTTAGGAGTTCACATTTGTGGGCCAAGAGCTGCAGATATGATTGCAGAAGCAGTTGTTGCCATGGAGTTTAGAGCTACAGCAGAGGATATTTCAAGAATATCTCATGCACATCCAACTTTCTCAGAGTCTACCAGAGAAGCGATGTTAGCGGCAACTGGTAACAGAGCAATTCACATATAAGAAATAGGTTGTACTTGAATTGATTCATTGCGACAACAGCACATAGAACAAAACAGCAAGAAGAATGTCTTCTTGCTGTTTCTTTTTAATCAAAATTACAATGTCAAAAACAGGTGTTTTATTAGTCAATTTAGGTACCCCAGATGATGCAAAGTGGGGTGCAGTAAGAACGTATTTATCAGAATTTTTGAATGATCCAAGAGTTATCGACATTCCTTGGTTATTGCGTAAAATTCTGGTGAATGGTATTATTGTTCCTTTCAGATCATTTAGCTCTACTAAAATTTACAAGCAGCTGTGGACAGAGAAAGGCTCTCCATTAATTTATCATGGAGAGAGCGTTGCAGAAAAACTGCAGGTGCAACTAGGAGATGACTTTGGGGTCCATTTAGCCATGCGTTATCAAAATCCGAGTATGGATAAGGTAATGGGAGAAATGAGGTTGGAGAACTATAAAAAGTTAATCATTATTCCAATGTTTCCCCATTATGCTTCTGCAAGTTCTGGTTCAGCCATGGAGAAAGCGTTGAAGATTATTTCTAAGTGGTGGGTTATACCTGAAATCTCAATGGTGAGTCAGTTTTGGGATGATGAAGGCTATATTAACGCCTTTGTTGCGAGAGCAAACAAGTATAATATTGACGATTACGACCATGTTTTATTCAGCTACCATGGTTTGCCAGAGCGTCATGTAGACAAGGTGTACGATGATGGAGTTCCATGTGCAGATCATAATTGCGAGACTGAGGTAACAGAGTTAAACAAATACTGTTATAAAGCAACTTGTTTTGGAACTACTCGTTTGCTAGTTGAAAAGTTGGGTATACCTGAAGACAAGTACACTGTCGCTTTTCAATCTAGATTAGATAAAAAATGGTTGAGACCTTTTTCTGATGATTTCATTAAAGATAGAGCAGAAAAAGGAGATAAAAAAATACTTGCATTTTCCCCTGCTTTTGTGGCCGATTGTTTAGAAACCACGGTGGAGATTGGAATTGAATACCAAGAGATTTTTGAAGAGCACGGCGGAGAAAAGGTTCAATTGGTAGAGAGTTTAAATGATCACCCACTTTGGGTTGATACGTTAGAGAAGATGGTAAGAGATAGAGTGTAGAGAACTTGCTGTTTGTCTATTGATTTAGTTTAAAATTCGATCTTATACACCTCGGTCCTTATTGTTCCTTTAATTTGATGAAGCTGATTGTTGTATAAGTAGCAAGTTATTTTAGCGCTAGAAGGGTACTGGTTCATGGTGTAAGTAAAGTCAAAAGAAATACTTCCATTTTCATTTTGGTGGCAAGTGCTAATTGGGTTTATTCCTCCGTATTCGAACTTTTCTCCAGTAATTGAGTCTTCTGCAGTAAATATAATCAGGTAATTATCTTGAATAGTTATATTTTCGATGGTGCCTTGGCACCTTATAAAAGCAGGATAAGCCGGTATTTTGGGCATGAAATTGTAAAATCTCTCTGCGCCGTTTATTTTTGTTTCTTTCTCAACCGTTTTTGTCCTTTTTAGAAATGTGTTGCGCTCAAACAAACATAAGTTGGAAATCGGGTCTTTGTGAATAATGTGGTAGGTGTTTTTTATATTCGGGCGCAACTCCTCCATTTGAATGATGTAATCCATCAATGTATCTTTTTCAAGAATTGCATTTTGAAATATTCTTGCAGGGTAGTTGAATGTTCTTGAAAGTTCATTGTCTATTTGCCAAAACCTTCCACCGACAGAGCTTGGAGTACCATTCGTTTTTAAAGGGATTTTAGTTGATAATTCGTGGTCAAAGTGCTCATAGCTCCAAGTTTCAGAATGGCTGAGGTTAACCTTAGCACAGAAGGCCAAAAGATTAGCAGACAATAGAAGAATAACGAAGTATTTTGATTTGAAATTATCTAACATAAAAGGAATACTAGCAAGCGAAAGCAGCAGCAATGGCATCGCAGCTCTATCTTCCGGAAAGTTGATGCCAATTAGCCAATTTTGACTAAAAAGAAGGGCAACAAAAGCTAAAAAAAAGAGATAAAATATGTTACCGGGCTGAAAATGTTTAATGCGGCTAGAAAAACTCAGTGCTACCATAACTCCAAATAAAATAGCCCCAATGCTAATGATTGTTGAGTCCGCAGCGGTTAATTCATAGGCCAGTTTAAGCATAGGAGCAATTGAAGTGTCAATGAAATTCTCTGCGCTTCCTAAGTATAGTTTTCCGAGGCTTTTTAAATGGAACGAATAGTAGACTGCAAAACCAAACGGTAAAAGAGCAAGACTTCCCCATTTTAAATGGTCGTATTGTTTGGCGAGCAGAGTAACGAAGAATAAAAATCCGCAACCAATTAAGGCCATTGGAATTAAAGACAAATTAGCGCTGTAACTAATAATCCATGCAAGTAAGGCCCAATAGAAGTGCTTTCTCTCTTGGCGGAATTGATAGTGAAAGGTCATTAAGATGGCGAAGAGCATAAATGCCCAAGCCATTGCATAACCTCTGCTCAATGAGAAGTATTCTACTATAAATTGGTTGCAGCTGAGTAATGTAAGAAAAAGGAAGTAGGTGAAGTTTGACTTGAAATAGCGCTTGAACCCTACAAGGCTCCAAAAAAAGATTGGAAAAGCTAAAATACTCGATAATCGAATAATTAAGAGATGATCACTCTGAAATACGCGAAAGAATAAACCGCCTAAAACGCTGTTTAGCAAATGGTTATTAGCATCAATGTACCCGGTGAAAGGAAACGGATTCCAGTCAATCATGTAGCCATATTTGGTTACCAATTCATCGTGAATGTAGAAAACAAAGTACGCTCGTAGAATAACGTAAGTAAACAGGATCAGAAATAATACTATTTCTAAAAAGTTCTTCTGACCTAAAACTATTAATTTATTGCTGTTCAAAGAGAATGAGATTTACTTCTCTCAAATATATTCTAAATTTCGCAATCTTAGTAGATTGATTATTCTATTTCAAACGTTACTTCTACCTGATCGTTGGTCACGATAGTAGTAAAATTTGAACTGGCTGTTTCAACAGAATAAAAACTACCATAGCAATGAGATGATTTGAATTCTCATCTTTTGAGGATTTTAATTAAAACAAAAAGGCCGCTGGTATGGCAGCATTAGGGAATAGTTTAATTCTTGATCATTTTTAATTATCTTTAGAACTAAATCTAGCATCATGGCCAAAAAGAAAAGTAAATTGAATGTAATGTTAATTCTAGCAGTTTTTATGATTGTTTTAGGAATCGCTATGACATATTATAGCACTGTTTCAGGTAACAAAGGAGTAGTCACCACTGCTATTTTTTCAATCATTATAGGCCTTGTGCTGATTGCTGTTTCTAGAAAATCTGCTGTTCGTAAAAGAAGGTAGTTTAATTCAACACTTCACCTTCCGGTCTCTTATGCTTCCAACGTTTGTGGCTCCACAACCAAAATTCTGGCTGTTGCTGAATTACTTTTTCAAGCATTTGAGTGTGTGTTTTGGAAATATAGCCAACTTCTTCTGTGTTGGGCTGCTCTGTAATTACATCGTACTGTAATTCATAGTACCCTCTTTTTACCTTGTATATGTTAACGAAAACGACAACCGCGTCAAATTCTTTTGCAAACTTTTCAGTTCCAAACTGCACCCCCGTTTCTTGGTTTAAAAAATTCATCCAATAAGCTCGTTGGCTTTTTCTTGGAGATTGATCTGCCCCAAATATGATGGCGTAAAGATTGGAATTGATGTCGGTCAATTTACTTTTAATCTCCTTTATGGAAAGCATGCCTAAACCATATTTTGAACGACTTTTTGTAATTTTTTCATTGATGAACTCGTTTGTTAAAGGAGTGTATAACGCTAGAGTGTTGTGTGCTGTAGTTGCGCCAATTGTAATTGCAAATAACTCCCAGTTTCCATAATGACCGCCTACTAAAACAACCTGTCGATTTTGTTTAAAATACTTGTTCACTACTTCAATGTTTCTGTCTTTCATTCTCAGCTTTGCGTCGTCTAAGGTGATGCTGAAGGCTTTTAAACTTTCTACTACTAAATCACACAAGTGGCTGTAAAATTTGGCTTCAAGTACCTTAATTTCAGAAATGCTTTTATCAGGAAATGAATTGACTAAATTTCCTCTAACAACCTTCGTTCGGTAGCCAATCATTCTATAAAGCACCAAATATAATAGGTCTGAAATACGATATAGAATCCAGAATGGAAGTTTAGAAATGGGGAGAATGACAAGGTGAAAAAGCAGTTTAGATCCCATTAGTAAATTGTTTCAATGCTATAGTTTCGATTCATAAAAGTAAGAGAATCTCCTTCTTTTTTGTCGGTCATAATTTTTCCTAAAGGAGAATTTAATGAAAGTCCCATGATTGTGCTGCCTTGTGATTCAAGTTTACCAAAGGCTATTCCAAAGAAAAACACACCATGATTGGTGTTCACTAAACTACCGTTTTCAATACTAGAAGATTTTCTCTGCGATAGCTGTTGCAAAGAGTTGAGTTGTTTTTTTAAATAAGCAATTCGCTCTTCTAATCGACTAACCTCTTGATTCATCATTTCTCTTGACGTTTCAAACTTATCGCCGGCACTGCTTTTTGTTTCTTTCCCAATTTCTTCATTTACGGAATTTAGTTCCAAAATGTAATCACCTATTTGCTCGCCAATAGATTCTTGAATGGCAGAAATAACAGCTTCTTTCTTCAACATGGCGACAAAGATATGTATCAAATTTTGTATTTGAGTCAACTTCTAATGGGTTGAAAGCGTACTTTTGTGTTATGCGTCAACTTGCAGAAATAAAGAGATTAAATTACCCTTATTTTATGGAGGCATTAGTGGAGTGGGCCAATGGTTTTGACTTCGCTTCAGTGCTGAATAGCAATGCATATGAGGATGCGCATGGGCGGTATATACTATTAGCTGGAGTAGGTCACAAAAGATTAGTAAAAAAAGGGAGTATTCAGGAAATAAGAGAATTGTACGCTGCTAAAAAAACATGGTTGTTTGGTCACTTGGGATATGATTTAAAGAATCAAATTGAAAATTTATCGACAAGGCATTCTGCTCAATTCGATTTTGGAGACCTAACATTTTTTGAACCGGAGTTTGTCGTTCAGCAAAAGCGAGGAAATGATTCAGTGCAGATATGGGGAGAATCAATAGAAAGTATACAACCTTTTCTTGAAATACTTGAAACATACAGCGCACCCGAAGAGTTTAGCTTTCCAATGTTGCAGCCAAAAATGTCACGAACGGAATATTTGGAAGCTATTCGAGCGTTGAAAGATGAAATTCAATACGGTAACATTTACGAAATAAATTACTGTCAAGAATTCTATGCAGAAGAAGTGGAGCTGGATTGCTCAGCGACGTATGCGAGATTAAATAAAAAGTCGGCAATGCCATTTTCGGCCTTTTATAAAAACCAAACTGAAACACTACTGTGCGCTTCGCCTGAGCGGTTTCTAACTAAAAGAGGAAATAAGGTATATTCACAGCCCATTAAAGGAACCGTAAAAAGAGGAACTTCTGAAGTGGAAGATGCTGCATTAAAGATTCAGTTAAAATCAGATTTAAAAGAGCAGACTGAGAACGTTATGATTGTGGATTTGGTGCGAAATGATTTGTCCCGAACGGCTGTAAAGGCCTCCGTTAAGGTAGAGGAGTTGTTTGGAGTGTATCCGTTTCCGCAAGTTCATCAACTTATTTCTACCGTAAGTTCCACCTTAAAGTTGGACAAGGATCTATTTGATTTAATTGAAACGACCTTTCCAATGGGAAGTATGACGGGAGCACCGAAAATTTCAGCAATGAAATTAGCAGACAAGCATGAAAAAACAAGGCGTGAATTATATTCAGGAAGTGTAGGTTATATTGCTCCGGATGGGGATGTTGATTTTAATGTGGTCATTCGAAGTTTAATGCACTCTACCAAAAGTAAGCGACTTTCGTTAATGGTTGGGGGCGCTATAACCCATATGGCTGATCCCGAAATGGAATATGAAGAATGTTTGTTAAAAGCGAAAGCAGTATTAGAATTGGGAAAAGAATAGATGTTTAATACGTTTAAAAAAGAATTTAAAGCCTGTGAAATACGCTTCGACCAAAAGACTTTGGTTGCCGTTAGTGGAGGAGTAGACTCTATGGTTTTGTGGCATTTAATGCACGAATCAAAACATTTGTACGGCATAGCGCATGTTAACTTTTCTTTGAGAGGCAAGGAGAGTGATGCCGATGAGGAGCTAATCGCGCAAGTTGCACAAGAAAGAGAAATTCCATTTCATTCAAAAAAAGTAGATACTGAAAAGTATGCGGCTGATAACGGGCTGTCCATTCAAATGGCCGCTCGTGAATTGCGGTATGATTTTTTTAAAGAGCTTTCCCAAGAATTTCAATACGATTGCTTGTCAACTGCTCATCACTTAGAAGATGATTTTGAAACTCTTTTGTTGAATCTGAATAGAGGCACAGGAGTGAAAGGCTTGGCTGGTATTCGCTCAACGGCAAAACGATTTCGGCCGCTTTTGAGCTTTACGAAAGTGGAGATTAGAGAATACGCCGACCAAAATGATGTAGAATTTCGAGAAGATAAATCAAATGAATCAACAACGTATGATCGAAATTGGTTTCGCCATGAAATTATAGATACTTGGAAGCAACGCAATCCCGCTATATTGAATACCATGCGGCAGAATTTGAGTCACTTAAAACAGACGTATGATATTCTGGAAGAATTTGTTCAAAAGGAATCTAACCAGTTGCGAACGGAACTGAAGGAGGGATATATTGAGTTTGCGACGATTGACGATTTAGATCGAAAGAATTTTTACCTTTTCCACGTTTTATCGCCATTGGGTTTTACAGTAGTTCAAATTGATAGCATGTTAACTTGTATAACGAAGAAGCAAGTAGGGAAAGCTTTTTATGGCAAAGAGTGGAGTATTTATGTGGACAGAGATAGGCTCGATGTGGTAAAAGGAGGGGAGACGCAAGAAACTGAAATTATCTATGTTATTGATAAAAATACAAGCCTGATTACAGAGCCAATTCAGTTGGAGTTTAAGCGATTATTGGTGGATGAATATAAGGGAGAACTGAATCGTCAATTTGAAGTAATAGATAGAGATCTATTGGTATTTCCGTTACAATTACGAAAATGGAAAGCTGGTGATAAGATGCGACCACTTGGCATGCAAGGGAAAAAGAAGGTAAGTGATGTATTGACAGATTTGAAGATTGCTCGGGCGCAAAAAGAGAACACGTTTGTATTGCTCTCAGAAGGGAAGGTGGTATGGCTTGTGGGCCATCGATTGGACGACCGATTTAAAGTTACCGATACTTCTAAAAAACTCCTTCAAATTAAATTATAGTGACAAGGATAAGGTTTAAAAGTAGGTATTTTATTAAATATGAGTTTCTTATACTTCAATAATACAATGTTATGTTTTTGTAGGAATAAAATTGATTTCAGGTTTCTTTTAATCTTTTATCCTTTCTCTTTCACCTCATAGCACATTTCTAACTATCCACTCATCTTTCCCCAGTCATATTTCACCCCCATTGTCATTGATTTGTTAAGACCTCATTTCAAATTAACATTAGCTAAACATTTATCTTAAATTAGCACCCTTACTATAAAAATCAAATCATGCGCGCATTTTTTCTGAGCATTTTGTTGTTCTTTTCTGCAACTATTTCTAATGCTCAAATTTTCAATCCTGTAAGCTGGAAAACGGAAATTAAAGAATTGGAAAACGGAAGGTTTGAATTACAAATGACAGCCTCCATTGAGGAAGGATGGCATCTGTATTCTCAATCTTTACCAAGTGACGACGGTCCAATTGCGACGGGGTTTACACTTAAAGAGTCAACTGATTTTTTAATTGAGGGGAAAGTAAATGAGCCGAAACCGAAAACGGAGTTTGATCCAAATTTTGACATGGATTTGAACTACTTTGAAGATGAAGTAACGTTTACTCAGGTTATAAAATCGAACGTAACAGATGCTTATAAAATGACTGCTGAGGTTTATTTTATGGTCTGTGATGCTGAGAAGTGTTTGCCCCCTGAATATGTTGATTTAGAATTTGATATTCCCGCAAGCGCAGTAAGCGCAGAAACTTCTACAGAATTGAAGAAGGGAGTGTTGACTGAAGATGCTCCGGAGCAAACAATACAAACAGGAAACGATGTTTCTGATGATTATTTGAACGCTACCAAGTGGGAGTATTATTCAACTAAAAGTGGCGAAGGAAAGTACGATTTCCACTTTAAAGGAACCATAGGTGAAGGATGGCATTTGTATTCTCAAACGCAAAAATCGGAAGAAGAGCAAGTAATGTCTACGAAGTTCTATTTGAACAAAGCGATGAACCCAGATACGGAGACAAAAGAGTCTGGAGAGTTGATTTCAAAGTTTGATCCGACCGCAGATTTAGATTTGAATTACTATGAAAACGAAGTTGAATTTATTCGAACGGTGGATGGAGTAATAGGTAATTCATATTCTGTCGAATATGAATTTATTGTTTGTAATTCTTCGATGTGTTTGCCACCTGAATTAATTGAAGTTGAATTTGATTTGAAATCGGGAAAGGGAATTAACGCACTGGAAAAATCAACTGTTGAAGCTGACCTTGATGTTTCAACGATTATTCCATTTTTACCCAATGTGGACTTAGAAAACCCAAAAGGTGCTTGTGTTGAGAGTAAGGAAGATACGCAAGATGTGAGCAACGTTTGGGTAGTGTTCTTTATGGGTTTTATTGGGGGTTTAATTGCGCTGTTAACTCCTTGTGTTTTTCCAATGATTCCATTAACGGTTAGCTTTTTTACCAAAGGTGACGGTGGAGGAAAAGGGTTGGGCAAAGCAGTATTGTACGGCTTTTTTATCTTTTTAATTTATGCCATTTTAAGCATTCCTTTTCACTTTAATGCTGATCCTGCTGTGCTCAGCGAGATTGCAACAAGTGTTGTGCTCAACATTATATTCTTCATTGTATTTGTAGTTTTCGCGATTTCCTTCTTTGGGTATTTCGAAATTACGCTACCAAGCTCGTTAACGAATAAAGCAGATTCCGCTTCACAAGTTGGAGGAACGTTAGGCATCTTTTTTATGGCGTTAACGCTTGCTTTAGTTTCTTTTTCCTGTACCGGTCCAATTTTAGGGACCGTATTGGGTTCAGCATTGAAAAACGGGCCTTGGCCAATTACAGCAGCTATGAGTGGATTTGGAATTGCGTTAGGCCTGCCATTTGCGGTTTTTGCTGCGTTTCCAAGTATGATGAGCAAATTGCCGAAATCAGGCGGTTGGTTAAACTCAGTGAAGGTTGTCTTAGGTTTTATTGAGTTGGCACTGGCATTGAAGTTTTTCTCAAACGCAGATTTAGTAGAGCAGTGGAATGTAGTTCATAGAGAAACATTTTTCTTGATTTGGACCTTTATTTTTGCAGGCTTGACATTGTATCTATTTGGATTAATTAAGTTTCCTCACGATTCGCCAATAGCAAAATTGTCACCGTTTAGAAAATCATTTGGAATTGTAGTGTTGATTTTTACAATTTACATTGCTCCAGGAGTTATGAAAACTCCACCGTGGAATCACAATTTATTGAGTGGTTTCCCTCCTCCAACATTCTATTCTTGGTATGAGAAAGAAACCTTCCATGCAGAGTTTGACAGTTTCGACGAAGCAATGGCAGAAGCGAAGAGAGTAAATAAGCCTCTGTTGATTGACTTTACAGGATGGGCTTGTGTC
>CAJJAT010000030.1 GCA_905182175.1 Flavobacteriales bacterium UBA1494
AATTATACGTTTGCTTTGCCCAATAAAATATTCGATTACTTACATTGTGAAACGCCAATACTGTATGCAGATTTAATTGAAGTGAAGAGGGTCTTAGATGGAGTAGAAGTAGGGCAAGAGTTAAAAAGCCATGCATTTACTTTGCTCGCTAATCAGTTGAATGAAATGTTGGTTAGTAAAAACTACGAACTGTGGCAGCAAAATTGTAAAAAGTTGAGCGTTCAGCTAAATTGGCAAAAGGAAGAAAAAGTTTTGACAAGGATTCTCCAAGAAATTGGCTAGATGATTTGCAGTAAGATTCTCTTGTAAAAATTTGAACTTTAACGAGTAGGAGGAATAGTTGGAGTTGGTTCCGTAATCGTTTCATTCTCGAATTGCAATACTCTGCCAGGAAATTTTCGCATCATATCGTAATCATGCGTAGCAATCAATACTGCTTTGTCATTTTGGCTTATCGAAACCAGTAGTTTCATAATTTCTATTGACGTTTCAGGATCTAGGTTTCCTGTTGGTTCATCTGCTAAAATAATTTCAGGATCGTTCAGAAGTGCTCTTGCAATTGCGACTCTTTGCTGCTCTCCACCAGATAGTTCATGGGGCATTTTAAATCCTTTATTTTCTAAGCCCACTTTTTCTAAAACAATTTGAATTCCTTCGTCTATCTCTTTTTTGTTTTTCCAGCCCGTGGCTTTCATTACAAATGTTAGATTTTTAGCGATAGTTCTGTCGGATAGCAATTGGAAGTCTTGAAATACAATCCCAATTTTCCTTCTCAAGAAAGGAATCTTCTTCCGGCTTATTTTTTTTAAATCGTAGCCTGCAACCGTTGCTTCTCCATCTTGTAGTTTAAGCTCTGCGTAAAGTGTTTTTAAAAAGCTACTTTTTCCTGACCCATTTTTTCCTACCAGGTAAACCATTTCTCCTTTTTCGATTCGCAAACCTAAATTAGCAAGTACTAAGTGTTTTTGCTGAAATACATTTACGCTATTCAATTCTATGATGGCAGTTCCTGGCATGATTATTCAGTTTGAAACAAAGATAGAAATTAAAGCAGGCGAAAAAGAATGGAGCACATAATAAAGCTTGATTTTGAGACAATTCTTTTAACAAAAAAACGTTGAAAACTTAGGTAAATACAAAGGTTCCACCGAATGGAATCGGTTATCTTTAGTAGTTCTATCCCTTGTGGAATAGAAGCAATTTTTATCGTGAAAATCAATTGAATATTATGACTATACTTCAACGGCTTAGCCTTTTTCTTTTCGCCATTGGTAGCTGTGCTAACCTGCAAGCACAGCAAAGTTTAGTGTTTACTGAAGCAAACCAAAGCTTTAGAAATGCGATGGACTTATACAAAAAGGAAAAGTTTGTTCCTGCTCAGCAGTACTTCCAACAAACAATTGATGCAATAACGAATGTGCACTCGGAGGTTCGAATAGATGCTGAATATTATGCAGCACTATGCGCTGTGGAAATGTTTCACACCAATGCAAGCCCCATGCTGAAGAAGTTTGTTGAGGATCATCCTGAAAGTTCGCATCTTGTTTCAGCATATTTTAATTTAGCAAAATTTCAGTTTCGAAAAAAGAAGTGGGAAGATGTGATTGATTATTTAGCTGAAATAGATCCACTAGATTTAAGTAGTAAAGAACGGAATGAGTATTATTTTAAAAAGGGGTATTCCTATTTTGAGATCGATGAATTTGATGATGCAGCTAAGGCTTTTTATGAAATAAAAGACACCGACAATTTGTATGTATTTGCTGCTCGATATTATTATGCTCACATATCCTATCAGGATGGGAAGTACCAGACCGCTTCAGAAAACTTTTCTAAACTTTCAAATAATCCTCAATTTGGTTCTATTGTACCTTTTTATTTAACTCAAATTTTTTATTTACAACGTAAATACGATCAGTTGTTAGCTTACGCACCTGCGGTTTTGGATTCTGCTCCACCAAAGAAAGAGGAGGAAATAAGGAAATTGATTGGTGACGCATATTACGAGACTGGACAGTTTGAGAAGGCGCTTCCGGATTTGGAAAAATATTTGAAAACAAACCGGGGAACAAAGCAAGATTATTATCAACTGGGGTATGCTTATTTTCAAACGACGAATTACGAACAGTCTATTCAGAATTTTCAAAAATCAGTTGGAGATAACGATACATTAGATCAATCAGCGTATTACCTTATTGGACAGGCTAACGTTAAAAATGATAACAAGCGATCCGCAAAAACAGCGTTTAAAAATGCATATCAAATTGAAGTGGATCCGGAAATAACCGAAGATGCATTGTTCAATTATGCTAAGACAGCGTATGAGTTAAGCTTTCATCCTTATGATGACGCAATTGGAGCTTTTGAGCAATACATCAATACCTACCCAAAATCGAATAAAATAAATGATGCGTATGAATATTTAGTCGGGGTGTATTACACAACTAAGAACTATGAGGAGGCATTAAGATCTATTGATAGAATTAAAAGACAAGACATTAAATTGTTGGAGGCAAAACAAAGAATAGCCTATTACAGAGGAGTTGAATTATTTCAAGCAAAGGATTACTTAGAATCGTTGGATAAATTTCAAATATCACTTAAAAATAATTATGAACCGAAGTTGAAAGCGGCGGCTTTATTTTGGATGGCGGAGAGTTTCTTTCGATTAGGAGATTACGACAATGCAGACAATTATTACGGTGACTTTTTGGCAAGTTCAGGTGCACGAAGTTTAAATTTTTATGAAAAGGGGTATTACAATATTGCATATACTCACTACGAACGGAAAACGTACAATACAGCTATCTTCTGGTTTAAAGAATTTATAGAAAATGCAAAGCCTAATAGCCAAGGGTTAATTAATGATGCTCATTTGAGAATTGGGGACAGTTACTTTATTCAGAAGGACTATCGTAATGCTATAAAATTTTATGACGAGGCCGCTAATGTTTCAATCGCCAATGAGGATTATGCATTGTTCCAATCTGCTGTTTCTTATGGGGTGTTAGGAGAGTACAAGCAAAAGTCTAAAAAACTTAATACCCTATTAAAGAACCAGAAAAACTCAATTTACATTGATGATGCATTGTTTGAACTAGGACGCACAGAGCTAATTTTAGGTCGAGAAGACGAGGCGCTTTCGTTTTACAATCAACTAATTAATGCGTATCCAAATAGCAATTATTTAGCTGGAACGTATCTGAAAACAGGTTTAATTCATTACAATAGAAAAGCAGATGATTTGGCGCTAACTTCATTTGATGCGGTAATTAAAAGGTATCCGGGAAGTAATGAAGCAAAACAGGCGTTAGGTAAAATCAAGAAAATTTATATTGAGAAGGGCGATGCTAGTGCGTTTCAAGATTATATAAACGGGGTGCCATTTGCTGACATCAGCAAGAATGAGCTGGATTCAACTACTTATGTTATTGCTGAAAATGCATATTTAGAAGGGAAGTGTGAAAAGGCGGTAAGAGATTTTACCAACTACATTAAACGGTACAAGGATGGTTTGTTTAGTTTGAATGCGCATTATTATAGAGCAGACTGTGAATTTAAAGCAGAGTTTTATGAAGAGGCAGCAAGAGATTTTGAGGCAGTTGTTGCAAAGGCTCAGAACAAGTTTACAGAAAAATCATTGCTCGCGTTAGGGGGGATTTATCGAAAACTGGACAAGAGTGATGAAGCCATTGTGGCCTACGAGCGTTTAGAAAAGTCAGCAAATAGAAAGGAGAATGTACGTTATGCAGTAATTAATTTGATGCAACTGTACTTTAAGAAGGATGAGTATGCAAAAGCTTCAGGATATGCAAATGCTGTATTGAATGGAGAAGGTTTGATGGATGAGAATTTGTGGCAACAAGCAAAGTTGACGCTTTCTAAAACTGCATTGGAGAATGGGGAATACGATGATGCAATTGTTCACTTAGACACACTTTCTAAAGCTATGAATATAACAGGAGCCGAAGCAAAATATCTGTTGGCTAAAACATATTTCTTTAAAGGGGAGTTTGGAAAGAGTGATACGGTAATTTATCGCTTGGTAGATCAAGTTCCCTCTTTTCCATATTGGATTGCGAAGGGTTTTATTTTATTGGCAGATAATTTTATTGCCGGCGAGGATATCTACAATGCTAGAGTAACCTTCCAAAGTGTTATAGACAATGCAGACAATCAAGAGTTGGTAGGAATTGCCAAAGAGAAATTGACGTTACTAAATGATTTCGAGAAGAAGAAGGAAGAAGAGAAGGAAGCAAAAAAGAAAGAAGCGCCACAAGAGATTGAGTTTTTGACTGGAAGTAATAAAGAGAATCAACTGTTTGAACCGGATTCGGTGACAAATAAATCAACTAAAGTTAGGGAGGCGAAAGATGAAAATTAGAATTTTAACAGCTGCGATAGCAGTATTGTCTTCGAGTGTAAGTTTCGCTCAATCAGAATTGCCTCCTGATACATTTAAAGTGGTGAAGGAGTACCAGCCAACATTAATAGACGCAAATAAAATAGATTTCGATCCGGTGATTGATGATGAATTGAAGATTGACTTGGATTTGAATTACACGTTTATCAACAAGCAGCTTCCTGTATCCTTTCAGGTGGAGCCAATACGGCCTGCTAAAATTAAAGGAGAGCCATTGGTAAAGTTGTACAACGGCTATGCTCGACTTGGTGTCGGGAATGTTTTGCTTCCTTTTGGAGAGGTGTATTACAACAATTCTAGATCTAAAGAATACAGTATTGGAGGGCACGCTCGTTTTTACAACATGGCAGAAGTGAACAACATTGAGGGTATTGGAAACAGTGCCCTGAATGTAGAATTGTTTGGAAAACGATTTTGGAAGAGAAATACGTTGAGTTCAAACATTTCTTTCGACCGTCAAGATTTTAATTACTACGGGTACTATCAGTTGAACAACCTCAACAGTAATGTGGAATTGCCAAAAAAAGAGTTAGAGCAATTCTACAATAGAGTATCAGCGCAAGTCGCGTTAAAAACGACGAAGCAGGACTCATTTAATTTAAGACATTCAGGCGACATTAAATATGAGTTGACTACCAATGCGATGGATCATCAAGAGAATAATATCCTGTTGAATGCTAATTTTAGTCAGTTCAAAAATTCAGAGTTGTACAATTTGGATGTGATGGTGGATTATAACCAATATCAATTCAATAAGAATAGCACCATCGTTGGATTAAAACCTCAGGTGAGTACTATTGGTGAAAAATTTAGGATTAATGCAGGTTTAGGGATTTATATTGATGCTGATACTGAAGCAGATTTTCATTTTTATCCAATTGCTGAGATTAAGTACAATGTAATTGATGACATTTTGGTTCCTTACATTGGAGTGAATGGAGAGAAGCGAAGAGTGAATTACGCTTCGATTACCAAGGAGAATTTATTTGTTGCCAATGAGATTGAATTGCGAAATACAAATGAGAAGTTTAATTTTTACGGTGGATTAAGAGGAACCTTAAGTAAGAAACTTTCTTTCAACGTAAGTGGGTCTTTTAAACGAACCACAGATGATTACTTGTTTGTGCAGTTGTCAGATAGCAATCGAACGTTAACAAAAGAATATCATGTGGTATACGATGAAATTGATGAATTGAACATTACTGGAGAAATGGCGTACAGAATAAATGAAAAAATCACCATTTACGGTCAAGCTGATTATTTCGTTTTTGAGGCAACAGATCAGCAAGAGGCTTGGCATCGGCCAGATGTAAAAGCATCTATTTCTGGAGAGTATAATTTGAGAAATAAGATTATAATTAAAACGGATTTAATCTATTGGGGGGAGCAATTTGCGAGAGGTGAAGCCAACGTTGACGTATTGCCTAACGTCATCGAGTATAACGTGGTTAAACTAAAGGCCATTTTTGATGCAAATTTGAATGTTGAATATCGCTATACCAAGCGATTATCTGCTTTTGTTCAGTTTAATAACATCGGTGGAGTAAACTTTGAAAAATACAAAGATTATCCAACTCAGGGCTTCAACGTTTGGGGTGGAGTATCGTATGCTTTTTAAGCTTTGTAATTTACTGATAATCAATTAATAAATTGTTGATTACCTGTTAATAAAAGTCGTTGATTTTAGGGTCTTTTATGCGGTAGAAAAGAAGCTTTTCAATATATTTGTTACATAGGTTATTTTTAAATAATATGAGCGACAAGAAAGAGGAATTTAATAAGCACAATTATTCTGCTGATAGCATCCAAGCACTAGAGGGTATGGAGCATGTACGTATGCGTCCATCCATGTATATTGGGGATGTTAGTACAAGGGGATTGCACCATTTGGTTTACGAAGTAGTAGATAACTCTATTGATGAAGCGCTTGGCGGTCATTGTAATAATATTACCGTAATCATTAACGAGGACAATTCAATTACAACTGAAGATGATGGTCGTGGTATTCCTGTCGACCTTCACAAGAAAGAAGGTGTATCTGCTCTTGAGGTTGTTATGACCAAAATTGGAGCTGGAGGTAAATTCGATAAAGATTCCTATAAAGTTTCTGGTGGATTACACGGCGTTGGGGTGAGTTGTGTGAATGCACTTTCTGAGCACCTAAAAGCTACCGTGTTTAGAGATGGTAAAGTGTATGAACAAGAATATGCCCGTGGTAAAGCACTGTATCCTGTAAAGGAAGTCGGAGATACCGATAAACGTGGTACAACGGTAACGTTTAAGCCCGACCCAACGATTTTTACGTCAATCTTAGAATATAATTACGATACGTTGGCGAACCGTTTGCGCGAGTTAGCTTATCTGAACAAAGGCATTACCATTCATTTAGTTGATAGACGTTCTACGAAAGAAGACGGAGAGTTTGAAGGGGAAACTTTTCATTCAGTAGATGGACTGAAAGAATTTATTAAATACCTAGACGGTAACCGCGAGCCGTTAATGAAAAATGCAATTTCCTTTGAAGGGGAAAAGAATGGTGTGCCCGTTGAGGTTGCAATGATTTACAATACCTCTTATGCTGAGAATTTGCATTCTTATGTAAACAATATTAACACCCATGAAGGAGGGACTCACCTAGCAGGTTTTCGACGTGGATTAACACATACACTTAAAAAGTATGCGGATGAGTCTGGCATGCTTACAAAGTTGAAATTTGACATTGCAGGGGATGATTTTAGAGAAGGATTAACTGCTATTATTTCGGTAAAGGTACAAGAGCCACAATTTGAAGGTCAGACGAAAACAAAATTGGGTAACCGAGAAGTTTCGGCTTCTGTTTCTCAAGCGGTTTCTGAAATGCTTGCGGACTATCTAGAAGAAAATCCTGAAGATGCAAAAATAATTGTTCGGAAGGTGATACTTGCAGCTCAAGCCCGACATGCAGCTCAGAAAGCGCGTGAAATGGTGCAGCGAAAGAACGTAATGAGTGGGTCGGGATTACCGGGTAAGCTAGCCGATTGTTCTGAAAAAGACGCCTCTCTATGCGAAATATACCTGGTAGAGGGTGACTCTGCAGGCGGAACGGCTAAACAAGGAAGAGATCGAAAGTTTCAAGCCATTATGCCGCTTCGTGGGAAAATTTTAAACGTGGAGAAAGCAATGCACCACAAAATTTTCGAAAACGAAGAAATCAAAAATATTTATACTGCACTAGGAGTTAGGGTTGGAACTGAAGAAGACTCCAAAGCATTAGACGTTTCTAAATTGCGATACCACAAGGTAATTATTATGTGTGATGCCGATGTAGATGGAAGCCACATTGAGACGTTGATTTTAACATTCTTTTTTCGACACATGAAGGAGTTAGTTGAAGGTGGGAACATTTACATTGCAACTCCTCCGCTTTACCAAGTGAAGAAAGGAAGTAAATCTAAATATTGTTGGGATGATGCCACGAGAGATGCAGCTGTTGAAGAGTTCAAAGGTGCAGGAAAAGAATCAAGTGTAAGTGTGCAACGTTACAAAGGTCTGGGTGAGATGAACGCAGAGCAATTGTGGAGCACAACAATGGATCCGGGAACTAGAACACTGCGTCAAATTGCAATAGATAGCGCTGCAGAAGCAGATCGAACGTTCTCTATGCTAATGGGTGATGAAGTTCCACCAAGAAGAGATTTTATTGAGAAGAATGCAAAGTATGCAAATGTTGACATTTAAATAGCACTACGATTAAACTAAAAAAGGGGCGCTGTTTAGCGCCCCTTTTTTATTATTAGTACAAGACACCTATTTAATGATTTGAAAATTTCTTTGACTAGGGTTTGTAATTGAATCAGTTACTTGAATTAGAGCTAGTCACTATAGTATATTTGCTTTTCATATTTAAAAATGGTTTCTCAAAATACTCGTAAGAGATCCATGAAGTTAAAATTGTCAGTAATAATACGAGAAGATGAACTATTATAATGTCTAGTTTCAATCCTAAACATTTTAATTGGTATGAAACGATATATATAACTATCATGTGGTAAATATATATTCCATACGAAATTCTTCCAATAAAATTAAAAAATTTATTCTCTAATGATATGATTGTGTCTTTATTAGTAGAAACGTTTAATATTATTATTAAATAAAATATTGAATTCAGTTCCCCATCAATAAAAGAATAAATATGTATTGGTTTGTAAAAAATTGAGGTGATTAATATACCCCATGAAATTAGCTGTATTTCTTTTCTATATAAAACCTTTAGGATTTTGTTTTTTGAATAAACTAAATATGCGCCAATTGCACCAATACACATAATATCAATATTCGTTTTACTAATAACCATATATACCATTGATTTTGGAGTGAGAGTTATATACACGACCAGCTTAGTAATTAAATATAATAGAATTAATGAGGCAAAAGTAAGAAGATAGTTAGAAGTTTTTTTAACAATTACAGGCCAAATTAAATAAAATTGTTCTTCTGCCCCAACTGACCATAATGGAGTAATTGAAGAAAGAGTTATTTTAAGGCCATAAGCAACATTAGCTAATAAAAAAATATATAGTATTAACGATGTGGATAAATCTTCTGGAGGTGGAATAATATCTAAATAGATTAATATAATTGAAATAATAATTGAGAGATAGTATAATGGCCAAATTCGAAAAATGCGTCTAAGGTAAAAACTCTTAATATCTATTGACTTTGTTCTTTCTTTTTCAATTAAAAGAAGGTAAGTGATTAAAAAACCGCTAAGTACAAAAAACATTAGTACAGCATTACCTGCCATACCATTTTTATTAAAGCCAACACTATCTATGTTAAGTAATGTCGAATTTTGGCCAATATGCCAAATAACTACAATTAAGGCAGCTAATGCTCTAATTCCGTTTAAGCCTTTAAAGTATATGTTTTTTGTTATCCCCATCTAGATTTATTGAAAAAAGTTACCACTTAGCTTCTTTATAAATTTTAATCCGCAACATCCAAACCAAGAAGATTACACCGTAGATGAATAAGGTAAACGTATAGGAATGATGAAAGTCTAGCGATTCAGGAGAATACCTCACAATTAAAGCTAAAGCTACTACTCTGAGAACGTTCAATAAATGGATCAGACCAATTCCTAACAAGATGTAGATGATTTTAAACCACCATTTACCACTAAATACAATAAGAAAAGAGGTAAATAAGATGAACAAACTAAGCCCATCGCAGGGGTTTCCGATAACAACCCCCGAGGTGCCTTGTATTCCCATATGTGCTCCGTATTGCGGATCGGGCATTAGCAATTCGTATCCTGAGAATTGAAGAATTATCTCAGCTTGAGAAATAATTAGTCCAATTAACTTTGAATCAATTGAGGTGTTTGGACTAATGGCATAGTCATAGGTAAACTGCAATACAAGATAGATTCCTAGCATGGAAGCCACAAAAATGGCGGTTTTTTTATTTTCTTTAAGACTTGCTAGGAGTTCTTTTAGCATGCGTTACGCTTCTTTAAAAAGAGGGTAGGGAGTCATGAGTTCATTTACCTTCGATTTAATTTGTGAAAATTCAGACGATTCTTCATCATGGCTCAACGCTGCATCAATTAAATTTACAATGGTTGGTATTGTTTCCAATTCAACCCCTCTTGTTGTAATTGCAGGAGTTCCAATCCTAATTCCTGAAGTAATAAAAGGCGACTTATCGTCGAAGGGTACCATGTTCTTGTTTACGGTAATGTCACACAATCCCAATAGTCTCTCGGCTTTTTTACCGCTAATTCCTTTGTTTCTTAAATCAATTAAAATACAATGATTTTCTGTGCCTCCCGAAACTACATCGTATCCCTTTGCAACCAATTCAGATGCCATTAATTTAGCATTTGCTACCACGTTAAGCATGTAATCCATAAAAGAGTCTTCCAATGCTTCTCCAAAAGCAACCGCCTTGGCTGCAATTACATGCTCCAGTGGTCCACCTTGTGTTCCTGGAAATACGCCGGAGTCCAGTAAAGCAGACATCCTTCTCAATTCTCCTTTTGCATTCTTTAGTCCAAAAGGATTTTCAAAATCTTTGCCCATCATGATCACTCCACCTCTTGGTCCGCGAAGCGTTTTGTGGGTAGTAGTTGTTACAATGTGACAGTGGGGAAGTGGATCATTCATGATTCCCTTTGCAATCAATCCTGAAGGGTGTGAGATATCAGCTAAGAGAACAGCGCCAACTTTATCGGCGATTGTTCTAAACCTTTCAAAATCCCAATCTCTAACGTAAGAGGAGGCGCCACAAATTAACATCTTTGGCCTTACTTCTTGCGCTTTTGCTTCTACTTTATCGTAATCAATTCTACCTGTTTCTTTTTCTACCCCGTAGAAGTAAGGATCATATAATTTCCCCGAAAAATTCACGGGAGAACCATGCGTTAAGTGTCCACCGTGCGATAAATCAAAGCCTAAAATTTTATCTCCCGCATTCAAACAAGCTAACATTACTGCAGCATTGGCTTGGGCGCCTGAGTGCGGCTGCACATTGGCCCATTCCGCATTAAACAACTGTTTTAAACGGTCAATTGCTACGGTTTCTATTTTGTCAACTACTTCACAACCTCCATAGTATCGCTTACCTGGAAGTCCTTCTGCATACTTGTTGGTCAGTACAGAACCCATCGCATTCATGACGGAATCACTCGCATAATTTTCAGAAGCAATTAATTCAATTCCTCTCGTTTGTCTGTCCTTTTCATCGTCTATAAGATCTGAAATTAACGTGTCTTTAATCATAGGGATAAGTGTGTGTTTTGAAGCTTAAAATTACGCAAGGTTTTGAATATTTTTTTAGTGATTCTTAATAAATTCAGCTAGCAAAGGAAAAGAATTGAAGGGTCATTTTTTTTCTTGCTGGGAGTAGAGCACTCCTAAATACCCTGCACTTATAATTAGATAAACTAGAGGGTTGTGCAGGTATTCAATGATTAAGCGTAAAAAGGAGTAAACACTATCGAAACGATTGGTAAGAAGTGAATACGCAATAACTAAACTGGCAATCATTCCACAAATGCCATATAGAGTGAGAGCTAGCTGCGATGGTAATTGATTTTTAAAAGTTAGTCGTAGCCCAACAATTGTGATGAGCGCAAATAACAACGTGAACCCGATAGTCATCCCATACTTAAGTTGCACAAGTGTGGCTGCACTCTTGTCTAAAAAGAATTCAATCCGAGCTGTTTTAGCGTAAAAAGAGGGTGTACCTGCAATAGTTGCATTTATACTCGTAAACAGTACTTCTCTGAGGTAACTTAACAGACCAAGTAGTATTAGAAAAAAAATATAGATTTTTTTTTTCATGTGTTTGGAGTTTTTTTCAAAAAAAAAGGCTGACTTCTGTCAACCTTCTGAAGTGTTATAGTTCTTCTTTTTGTTCTTTGTTCGCCTTGTATAGCTTTTTTCCTCCATACACTGTACCTGCAATTAGTAACCAACTTAAGCCACCGTCAATCGGGACGCAAGGGGGAGGGAAGCAGTTAGGACCGGAGTCACCACCACCACCTCCTGGTGGTGGTGGTTGAGCTAATAACTCGTTAGAATTGCACATGGCTAATAATAGCCCAAATACGACAATGACTTGTTTCATTTAAATAAAGGTATGTTGAGCTTAAAGCTTAATTGATTTAGTAAGGATTTTATTTTTACTTACTATTTGAATGAGATAAATTCCGTTTAATCCATCTAGGTTATCTATAGGAATACTTCCAGAATTTACCAAGCTAATAGAAGTTGGGTTTTTAACTTGTTGACCGGCCAAATTAAAAATTTGAACTTGGACTTTCGTAATATCTTCTCCCAACGTATAATCTAGATACCACTGGTTGTGTGAGTTTCTTAATTCTAGCTTGGAGTCTAAATTTTGTACAAATG
>CAJJAT010000031.1 GCA_905182175.1 Flavobacteriales bacterium UBA1494
GTCTATTTCTTATGCTAAAGAAGGGCTGAATCAATTTCCTCAAAATGAAAAGTTGAATGAATTATTTTTCGACTTGCAAAGACGAATGCCTTAAATACTGAGTCAGGGTTAAAATTATTTAAGGGAGTAATTCTTTAGAATATTTCATCAAGATCATTTCTTACATGCAGGTAAGTGTTTGAATAGAAGTACAATATACCTAAATTTTAGCTAACAATTCGCTTTTGGCAAAAAAATTAACATATCTTAGTTAAAAATAGATGTATATACATCTATTTTTGTAGCGTTATGAAAAGAAAAGATTTTTTGAAACGAGCACTTTTAGGCGGAGCGGCAGCAGCGATTAGTCCAACCTTTGCTTTTGCAAATTCAGAAAGCACTTCTACCTATGATAAATTAATGGAAAGGGTAGGGTTTAATCACCTACCAAACAAAGAATTAAAAACGATGAAGACAGTAGTACACAAAGCAACAACAAGAGGTCATGCCAATCACGGTTGGCTGGATTCACACCATTCTTTTAGTTTTGCCAACTATCATAACCCAGAGCGAATGAATTTTGGGGTGTTGCGGGTTTTGAATGATGACCAAGTGGACAAGGGAATGGGGTTTGGAACGCACCCGCATGACAATATGGAAATTATTTCCATTCCACTGGAAGGGGACTTGGAGCACAAAGACAGTATGGGCAACACCACGGTTATAAAAAGTGGTGACGTTCAAGCGATGAGCGCAGGAACAGGAATTCAACATTCTGAATACAATGAGAGCAAGACGGAGGACGTCAAGTTTTTACAGATTTGGTTGTTCCCCAATCAACGAAACGTAACTCCGCGCTACGATCAGATCTCCATTCAAGACATTAAGAAGAAAAATGAATTGTTTCAAATCCTTTCTCCAAATAGGGATGATGAAGGAGTTTGGATTCATCAAGATGCTTGGTTTCATTTAGGTGAGTTCGACAACGAAACGGCTTCTACCTATCAACTTAAAAAAGAAGGGAATGGAGTATACTTTTTTGTATTGGAAGGAAATGTGGAGGTTCAAGGAGAAAATTTAAACAAAAGAGACGGCTTTGGGGTTTGGGATACCAGCTCAATAGCATTTATAGCGGCCAAAGGAGCCAAGTTTTTGGCCATGGAAGTACCAATGAATATTTAAAAAGAAAAAATGGGATTTATAGAAGATCAAAAATGGCGTTATGCAACAAAAAAGTTTGACGCAACGAAAAAAATAAGCAACAAAGATTTAGACGTATTAAAAGAATCAATTCAATTGGCGGCAACCTCTTATGGTTTGCAGTTATTTAAAGTTTTAATTGTTGAGAACAAGCAAAAAAGAGATTTATTACAACCTGCTTCCTGGGGTCAATCTCAAATTGTTGATGCATCTCATTTAATGGTTTTTTGCAACTTTACTGAAGTTACAGAGGAGCATCTAAACCATTATGCTGGAATAAAAGCTAATGCGAGTAATATTCCTGTTGAAAGTTTGTCTGGGTACATGCAATTTATTCAAAGCACTTTAGAGGCGAGAACGCCGGAGCAAATTGACACTTGGACAGCGAAGCAAACGTACATTGGACTAGCGAATCTTATGAATGCAGCAGCGGAGTTACACATAGATACGTGCCCAATGGAAGGGTTTGATGCAAGTAAATACGACGAGATTTTAGGGTTAAGTGACAAAGGATTAGCAGCGGCTGTAGTTTGCCCTGTTGGTTACCGTTCCGAAGAGGACACGACGAAAGATGCGCCTAAAGTTAGAAAATCACTAGAAGATTTATTTGAGGTAGTTTAATAATACCGTTTTATTGAACCTGACAGGTAAGCCCTACCTGTCAGGTTTTTTTGTGCCCAAATTTTCCGTTCATCAAGTTTTGCTTGTGTTTTGCTTTAACTGGTTTTATCTTAGGATAAACGAATCAATACAGACCATGAACCAACAAAACCAACCATTAAGATTCAGCTGCCCAAAATGCAGTAACATAACCTACAACAAAGGAGAAATAAGAGCAACAGGTGGTATTTTTAGCAAGATATTTGACGTACAAAATAAAAAATTCTTTTGCGTTTCTTGCTACAGATGCACTTACACCGAGTTCTACAAAAGTAAAAGTAGTGCCCTTGGGAATGTGTTTGACTTCTTTACAGGATAATATCCGATAACTAAACCAGCCTAGTTTTGAGGACATGCGCCTATGCATGTCCTTTTTTCTTTGTTCAAAAAGAATGTTTGTTGATAGATTTCTCTGAATAAAAAACTCATTGAGTTTTTAGTAATAATTTTACAGTGATGAACGCAGCGATTTACTACCTCAGCTTACCATTTATCTACGCCATTTCTATTCTGCCATTTTGGTGGCTGTATCGCTTGTCTGACTTCTTATTTGTGATGCTGTATCACCTGTTTGGCTATCGAAAGGAGATTGTTTTCGAAAACCTTAAAAACTCTTTTCCAGAAAAACCTGAAAAGGAATTGTTAGAAATTCAACGAAAGTTTTATCGTTATTTCTGCGATTTGGTGATGGAGACTTTGAAAAGCATCACTATTTCTAAATCAACTTTAGCAAAAAGAGTAAAATTTACTGGGACAGAAATTTTTGAAGAATACTACAATCAGGACCAGAGTGTGATCATTGCAATGGGTCACTTTGGAAACTGGGAATTAGGTGGGGCACGCTTTGCCATTGAGCCTTTTCACCAGTTGTTTGTGATTTACCATCCACTGCAGAACAAATACTTCGATGGCTTAGTCTACCGAATGCGAACCCGACTAGGGAATGGTTTGTATTCTATGAAAGAATCATTGAGAGGAATTATTGGAGATCGAAAAAAAGTAACGGCTACAGCGTTTATAGCAGATCAAACTCCTTCGCCAAAAGGGGCACATTGGATGCAATTTTTGAATCAAGACACTCCAGTTTTTGTTGGTACAGGTAAGATTGCTGAAAAAATGAAGTACCCAGTAGTATATATTGGAATTCATCGGTTAAAGAGAGGGCAATATGAAATGAGAGCCGAGAAATTGGTGACAAATCCTGCAGAACAAGAGGCGATTGATATCGTTGAAGCATTTACTAAACGATTGGAAAATGACATTATAAAAAATCCAGAAATATGGCTGTGGACACACCGTCGTTGGAAACACAAAAGACAAATAAATTTGTAATAATATGTTGAACGGAAAGGAATTAATTATTGCAACAAGGCCTTACGCTAAGGAAGACAGGCGTAAAAGCTGGCTGTATACTTGGACAACCTTGCTTTTATTAGTAGGGGCATTTTTGGGCGCTCTTTATCCTTTTCATTGGGGCATTCGCACTGTTTTCTGTGTTTTAGAAGCTTTATTGTTGGCTAGAATGTTTGTTATTTATCACGATTACTTGCATTTGGCAATTTTGAGAAAGTCAATAATGGCGAACCTAATTTTCACTTTCTTCGGTTTTTACATGCTTACTCCGCGTAGCATTTGGAAACGCTCGCACGATCACCACCACAAGCACAATTCGAAATTATTTACCTCTAATATCGGCTCATTTCCCATTGTAACGAAGGAAAAGTTTAACTTTATGTCGCGGAAAGAGCGATTGAATTACCTATTTATTCGCCATCCGTTAACCATTGCATTCGGTTACATATTTGCCTTCACCTGGGGCATGTCAATTTTATCTTTGTTGAGAAGTCCTACAAGACATTGGGATTCGTTATTGGCTTTAATTTTTCACTTTGGCCTGGCCGTTGTCCTTTTCTTAAATTTTGGATTAGCTGCTATGCTTTTTAGTCTTATTATTCCGGTTACATTAGCCCATGGCTTAGGCTCTTATTTGTTTTATGTGCAGCACAATTTCCCCGAAGCTACCTTCGAAGAAAAGGAAGGATGGACATACATAGGAGCAGCGATGAACTCGACCAGTTTTTTAAGGTTGAGCAAGCTTATGCATTGGTTTACAGCAAACATTGGATACCATCACATTCACCATGCGAATGCTAAAATTCCTTTCTACCGCTTGCCTGAAGCATTCGATGCTTTTCCTGAATTTCAGAATCCTAAGACATCTTCACTAATGCCAAAAGACATTATTAAATGTCTGCAGCTTAAAGTTTGGGATCCGGAATTGGGAAGGATGCTGAAGCGAAGTGAATTGAGGATGGACTAAAATTCATTCTGATGTAAGTAATAATCTTTGGAAATAGCGGGTAACAAATTTTATTGTTTTACAACTTATGTGTGGAGCGTTAAAAAGAAGTAGGTACTCTTCAACATTCGCAATTTTGTTTCACTCTTGCTCGCACTGCATTACACCTGCAATTGCCCCAAAGGCATTTAAAGAAAGAAATGATAAAAGTAGTGCGGTATTCGCAAGTTTACAAAGGGTGTTTGCAAACGTGGCTTATTCACCAATTAAACACGTATGCATAGTTGCTCATGGCGGCAAGTCAAGCCAATCGTATAACTATGCCACAGGATTAGGCGGTTATTTATTAACAGCGTAAAGTTATAGTATTAAATTAATTACAACTTACAGAGTAGAGAAGTTTAATTGGGTGACCCCTTTAACGGATTATCTACCCCTTCTCAAATTAACAATGCAGAAGGGAATTTACGGCAGCTGAATTCCATGTTTGCTTTAAATCGACAGTTTAAAAAAATACACACTATCGGTTGCTAGTGTCCACAGATATTTAGATGTTGATTTTGAAAATTCAACTTTCGATAGTTACCATCCTAGATGGAGCTTGAATTAAAAGCGCAGCGTTTCATTCATTTGGAGGGCACGTATTTTTTCGATAAAACAGTATTAAAGGTCGTTGCTTTCTCACCTGCAGATTAGGAGCCGAACAATCTCTTGCATGAAACCTTGTGTATATTAAAATTCCATTTTTCTTGAGAATAGGTCTAGAATTTAGATAAAAGCTTGTTTTACGTGGTACCGGAAATATTTTCAACCTAAAAATAGTCTAAGTCAGAAAGTAAACAAAGTAGGGGAAACTCATTTAAATGAGAGTTAATGTAACGTTTTATGTAACTCTTAAATTTAAAGTTAAGAAGAATTTTAAATATCAGTCTGTTAAAAATGGCTTAACTAATTAATTCGTTGTGTCTTTTAACCTACAGTATAGCTTCATTCTACTTTTGTATCTTACAAGTTTTAAAATAAACCTTGCCCAACCAACTAAGCACATCCAAAACAGCAGTATTGCTGTTCAATTCAACAAGCAAGCAGCAGGCTAGTATTATGCAATTGGCGCCTAACATGCCTGCTAAAAAAGTTAGTGGCTTATTAGAAGTGTTGAATAGTCGAGTTAGGTCTTTGGTTAAAAAAACAAAGTTGCCATTATTTCAAGTAGAGATTGGGAAACATTCAGACTTTGGTTCCAAAACGCATGAAGCGTATCAAAAGCTATTTGATTTAGGGTTTGAATCTGTTGTAGGAATTACAAACGATTGTCCTGCCCTAACAATTGAAGATATTTTACTTGCTGCTACATCGTTAAAATCTCAGCAGGTAGTTTTAGGGCCTGCAAAAGACGGAGGCTTGTACTTATTTGGTCTTCGGAAGAATCAACTCTCAAAACAAGATTTTACTCAATTAAATTGGCAGTCTAAGTCCCTGATTAATGGGGTAAAAGAAACATGTATTACCAAGTCAGTCGTTGTTCTTGCAACGAAGGCAGACATGGATACTGCGGCAGACATTATTGCTGTTTTTCATTTAAAATTTGAATTTCTAAGCGACTTTTTCAAGCAAATCTTTTCGTTCACGCAAAGAATAGTTCGCGAGTTAACAGAAGTTAGAATTCAGCTTTTTTTCAAAAGTCTCTCCCTCAGAGCCCCACCAATGTTATTAATTGCGAGATAGAACTATCTCATAATTCATTTAACTTTTTTACGATTCATATATTCTAATGAAACATTATTTTTTGGTGTTGGCGGCAATTTGCTGTTCATTCACTGCATTTTCTCAGTTTACCATTTCAGGAATTGTGTACGATAATAACAACTCTACTTTACCGGGTGCTTCTGTAGTGATTGAAGGCACAAATCAAGGCGTTTCAACAACTTCTGAGGGAACATTTAAAATTGAAGTACCAACTAACTCAGCTACTTTAGTTGTTTCTTTTTTAGGTTTTGAACCACAAGAAATTGAAGTCAATTTTGGGGTATGGGTAAAAGCGGTGTTGCAGCCTTCAAGTCAGCAAATTGATGAAATTGTTGTAACAGCCTTGGGTGTTAAGCGAGATCAGAGAAATTTGGGCTACGCTCTTCAAAAAATTAACAGCAACGATATTATCGAAGTTCAGGCGGTAAACTTTGTAGATAATTTAGCAGCTAAAGTCGCAGGTGTTGCGGTTTCTCAAGGAGCAACAGGAGTGGGTTCTACTTCAAAAATTACAATTCGTGGAGAAGCCTCTTTTACCAACAACAACCCTCTTTTTGTGGTAGATGGAACACCGATAAACAACAATACAATTGTCCCTTTTACAACCGATGCAGCGGCGGGGTTTCAAGAGATTGATTTCGGCAACGGAGCCATGGAAATTAATCCAGACGATGTAGAATCTGTTTCTGTATTGAAAGGTCCTTCTGCCGCCGCGTTATACGGAACAAGAGCAGCAAACGGCGTGATTTTAATTACAACCAAAGATGGGAGTGGCAAGAGAGGAATTGGAGTGAGTTTTAACAGCACTAATTCTGTTGAGACGGCATTTCGCTTGCCGCAATTTCAAAATTCGTATGGTCAGGGGAATTCTGGCGAATTCGAATTTGTTGACGGCCTTGGTGGAGGAACAAACGATAACATATCTTACTCTTGGGGTCCGCGAACAGATGGTCGATTAATTCCTCAATTTACAAGTGCTGCTGGTGGAGTGCGAGGAGGAGATGTTGCAGTTCATGGAGGAGCAACAATTTCAGCAACCCCTTTTTTATCCTATGGAAATAACGTAAAAGATTTTTATCAAGTTGGAAATACACACATCAATAATCTGGCAATTACGAACACTTTTGACGGCGGAAATATGCGTTTGTCGTATACTGATTTGCGCAGTAATTCAATTATTCCTGGAGTGAATTTAGACCGGAAAAATTTGGCTGCGAGGCTGAATATAAACGCTTCTGACAGATTAAAAGTTAGTTCTTCAATTAATTATGTAAACTCTCAAAGTGACAACCGACCTTCCAACGGTTACGGTTCTGAAAATGCAAATTATTCTTTAGTTGCTTGGGGTCCTCGATCGCTCGATATAGGAGCATTGAAAGATTATTGGCAACCGGGCTTGGAAGGCCTTCAGCAGTATAATTTCAACTATACTTTCTTCGATAATCCCTATTTTATTTTACAGGAGAATACCAACTCGTTTAACCGAGACAGGATTTTCGGAAACGTAATGGCGAGCTATCAGATGGATGAATATTGGTCACTTTCTTTGCGGAGCGGAATGGATTACTCAACAGAACTTCGACAATTTAAAAGAGCTTTCAGCACCAACCGTTTTAAACAAGGAGCATATGCTGAGCACCAAGTTGGGTTTAGAGAAAATAACACAGATTTCTTATTGAACTACAATCGGAAATTTGGTAAAATCTCAACCGATTTTTCTGCAGGAGCGAATCGCTTAGACCAGCGAGCAACCACTGTTCAAACACAAACTACTCAACTGGCGCAACCGGGAGTGTACAGTTTGACAAATGCTGCTTCTCCAATTCAAGTATTTCAAGTATATGGAAAAAAGCGAATTAACTCTGTATATGGAATTGCAAAATTTGGATACGAGAATTACCTGTATGTTGATGTTACTGCGAGAAACGATTGGTCAAGTGCTTTAGCAACCATAAGTTCTTCTGAAAATACATCGTTCTTCTACCCATCTGTATCAATGAGTTTTATTGCCTCACATCGTTTTGATTTACCACAAAAGATTTCATTCTTGAAGTTTAGAGCAAACGTTGCTCAGGTTGGGAATGACACAGATCCGTATCAAACACAAGGGGTATTCAATGCACAAACTCCGGTAAACGGGCAGCCAACGTTGAGCGATCAAAGTACCATTCCAAATCAAAATTTGAAACCAGAACAAGCTACTTCGTTTGAAACTGGGTTTGATTTTAGAATGTTTGACGACCGTTTAATTGTTGACTTCACATATTACAATGCGGTTACAAAGAATCAAATCATTTCATTACCGGTTTCGGTAACCTCCGGCTATACACAGCAAGTAGTTAATGGTGGGGAAGTTCGTTCTCAAGGAATTGAAGTTGTTTTAATGGGAAAAATCATCAAAAAGAAAGATTTTGAATGGACCACGACTTTAAACTTTAGCAGGAATGTGGCAACGGTTGAGTCCCTTCCGCAGTCTAATGGTAGATTAACATTAGGTTATTCAGGAGTATATGACAATACCAATCAAAGAGTTTGGTTTCAAGTGGAAGAAGGCGGTCAAGTAGGCGACATGTATGGAACAGGTTACAAAAGAACTGCCGACGGAACTCTTTTGTTAAACGATCAAGGGGCGTTAATTGCGGATAATGAATTGAAAAAATTAGGCAATTATAATCCTGATTTCATTTTGGGAATTGGCAATCGTTTCAAGTACAAACGGTGGGACGCCAACATATTATTGGATTGGAGGCAAGGAGGAATTATTGTTTCTAGAACACAGGCTCTGGCAGGAGTTGCCGGCCAATTAGAAGAAACTGAGTTTAGACCTGAAACTGGATTTGTAATAAAAGGGGTAGTAAATAAAGGTACTGATGCCAATCCAATTTATGAGCAAAATACGACTGCGGTATCAGCTGAAAGGTATTACCGACAGTATTACGATCGGAATCACGAAGAAAACAATACGTTTAATGCTACTTATATAAAAATAAGAGAGGTGGCCTTTGGGTATACTTTTCCTGCAGATAAGAATACAGGCATTTGGAAAAACGTGGAAACGTTAAAAATCTCTTTCATTGGTCGTAATATTTTTGCATTTAGTGAAATACCGCATTTCGATCCGGAGCAAGTGGCCGTTCAAGGGCAACAATTTGTGAGTGGAGTAGAGGATATGTCTTATGCTACTTCACGAAGCATTGGAATTAAATTAGGGGTTAATTTTTAAAATTGAAGAACATGAAAACGAATAAATGCAGAACACTCTTCTTGGTTCTAACAATAGCGTTAGTAGCTTGTAAAAAAGACTTTGAAGAGATAAACACCAATGAAAATGCACCTGTTGATGCGCAACCTAGCTTGTTATTGCGACAAGTAATTTACAACACTGGAGAAGAGATGAGTTACGAAGGCTTTGTCGCCGGAAACCTTTTGAGTCAGCATTTTACCATGGTTGATTTTAATTTATTTGACCGTCACAATTTGGCACAACCTCAATTGGGTGGAAACCCTTGGCCTGTATTGTATCAGAATTTGCGAGACAATGAAATTCTGTTGAGTAAAGCTCGTTCTTCGGCAGCTTTTGCGGTGTATGAAGGGCCGGCCATGATTATGAAGGCACACCTCGCAGGAATGTTGACCGACATTTACGGGGATGTTCCATTCTTTCAGGCTTTTGACGGTAAAAATGGAACAACTACTCCGGTTTACGATTCGCAAATGGCCATTTACACAGCTCAAGGTGGAATTTTAGACTTGCTGAAAACAGGTGTTGAAAAGGTAGCAAATTACCAAGGGTCTTTTTCTTTGGAAGGAGATGTTTTGTACAACGGCGATTTGGCGGCTTGGGAAAGATTTGGGAATTCGCTGCGGGTTAAATACTTGATGCGGTCGTCAAGTAAATTGTCAAATAGTGCAGAGTTGCAAGCAATAGTTAGTGGTTTAAAATACGTGAACAGTAACGCAGAAAATGCGGTATATAATTTTACAAACGGTCAGCCGAATAATTTTAGAATGGCAAATTTGAGGGATGGAGATTTTAATCTTTACATCATGTCAGAAACGTCTGAAGATATATTTGCTAAATACAACGATTCAAGAAACGAAGTGTTTTTTAGACAAATTTCGAATAACCCAACAGGCGCAATACGTTACAAAGGTTTGTTGAATGGGCCCGATGCTTCTGCAACGTCAATTTCTATAGGAGATTATTCTTTACCAGGAACAATATTTAGGGAAGAAACAGCTCGTTTAGATGCCAATTATATGACAGCTTGGGAAACAAACTTCCTACTGGCTGAAGCTGCAGAAAAGGGATTAATTGGCGGTTCCGCAAAAGCGTATTATGATGTAGCTGTTCAGCAGGCTTTTGACTATTGGGGCTTGCAAATACCGACAAGCTACCTGTCAAGCGGTGCAGCTGTTTATGGCACAAATAACTTGGAGCTAATAGCAGAACAAAAGTGGATCGCCAATAGTATCAATGGATATGAAAGCTGGATAGAATTTCGAAGAACTGGATTCCCAGCCTTAAAAACAGTCGCAGCTAGTTTAAATGGAGACTTAATTCCTACCAGAATGCCCTACCCAACTAACGAGCAAGCATTAAATGTAGACAACTACAACGCAGCTGAAGTGAATTCAGCAGGTAACAGCATAAATGCAAAAACATGGTGGGCCAAGTAAAAAAAAACACGAATTAGAAATAAAAGTGCCCTTTGGTACAATTTGTCTAAGAACCCTGAGTGGCCAAAGCTTTGCTTTGGATTTACCGAAGAGCACTTAGACAAATCAATCAGGGAACTTTTTAGGATAACCTGGCAGGGTTTTAACCAAGTAAATGCTAACCTGCAAGGTTTTGGTTCTCGAATTTAAGTGAATAAATTGTCTGCACTTCGATACATTTTCTATTGTACCCGAAGTCGTTAGTTTTATGATTAAACGGTATCGAAGGGTACAATAAAAAATACTCAGTGTGACAATTGAAGATGAGAATTGATAATTACGAATAAAGAGTTAGAAATGAAAAATTATCTATGAAGAAATTAGAGTTGTTATGCTGAGCGGAAAAGTTTACACTGAGCTTTGCCGAAGTGAAGTACTGCAACTTTTTTTCTTCAATATAAATCAGTAAAAACTTGAAATAATAAAATAAAAATTAATTGATAGAAATGCATAAAATATACAATCACTTGTCATGCTGAGCGGAGTTGAAGCATATCAATGGATCTTAGTTCTCCTTTTCGGAGTTCTTCTTTTTGTGTCTTCACCTTTGGCGAAAAACAAAGAGATATTTTTTCGCGCAGCATCTGCTAAAGGGAAAACACCCGGTTTTTGGTTGTTAACTTCAAGCCTAGTTATTTCTTGGATTTTTGCCAAATCAATCACCAACGCTGCCAACTTAGGGTTGAGTTTTGGAATGGTTGGAGGAGTTGCGTATGCAGCTTATTACCTCTCCTTTTTAGTAGCAGGATTTGTGATTTATTACATGCGTACGAAAGGTGGTTTCGAAAGTATTCATCAATTTTTAAGAAGCAAGTTTGGCAGTAACGCAATTCGCATTTTTTCAGCTCTAATTGCGTTCAGAATGTTCAATGAAGTATGGTCAAATACCATGGTAATTGGCACCTATTTTGGTGAAAAAGGGGAAAGCATGTATTACATTGCGATTTTGGTTTTCACAGGAATAACCTTGGCATATGCATTAAAAGGAGGTCTGCGTAGTTCGTTGATTACCGATACGATTCAAATGGTACTTTTTGGAGTGCTATTGTTTGTTATTTTAGGAATGGTTTTACCCGAATCCGAGGCAACTGTTTCTGAATATGTGTCATCAGGAGAGTGGTCACTAGCCGGAGGAGTTGATTTATTAGTAGTGGCTTTACTCCAAGTTTTATCCTATCCCTTTCACGATCCGGTCATGACTGATCGAGGGTTTATTGCAAGCCCAAAGCTGACTTTAAAGAGTTTCTTTTGGGCGAGTTTGATTGGAATAGTTTGTATTGTCTTATTTTCATGGATAGGGATTTATGCTCAATTTAAAGGGTTGGAAGGTCAGGCAACAGTGGAGGTTAGTAAATCCATGGGTGTGGGCATGATGTTATTAATGAACTTCATTATGATTACTTCTGCGTCCTCTACGTTAGACTCAGCCTTTGCTTCCTTCTCAAAGTTAGTGGCTGTAGATTTAAATTTTGGTAAAACAGTAAGCATCAGTCTCTCAAAAGGTCGTTGGGCGATGGTAGCACTCACTATTTTAGGAACAGTTCCAATTTTCTTAGGACCTGAAATTTTATCCGCTACTACCATTTCAGGCACCATGGTCATTGGCTTAGCGCCAGTTTTTCTCTTTTGGAAAATGAAGGTTCCTAAGTCATCTTTTTTTCTCTCCGTTTTAGGAGGTATTACAATTGGACTTGCATATACTCTGGGGCTTTTCCCTGAAATAGTATCCATAGGAACAGGAAAATATGCTGCTTTGTTAGGAGCTAACTTATATGGAACACTTTTGTGTTTTGGATTGTATTTTTTGCCAACTTTATTCAACCATGTCAAAAGCTAAAAACATTAAAATTCCATCCAATAAAATTCTTTTGTTTGGAGGAGTCTACAGCAATCTGCAAGCGTTGCAACAAATGCAAAGAATTGCGAGCGAAAAGGGATTCACTCCTGATGAAATCATTTGCAATGGCGACATTGTTGGTTACTGCGCTCAACCTGAGGAGACAGTTCAGTTGATCAAAGAATGGGGAATTCATAACATTATTGGAAATGTTGAAGAAAACCTAAGAGAAGGAGTAGATGATTGTGGTTGCGACTTTGACGAAGGAACGAGGTGTGATATTTTATCCAGACAGTGGTACCCATTTGCCCAACAAGCAGTTTCAATACAGTCCGTCGAATGGATGAACGAGTTACCCAATCAATTAAGATTTGAATTTGCGGGTAAAAAATGGGCCGTTATGCATGGGTCGCCAGATCATATATCAGAGTTCATCTTCAACTCAACTTCATGGCAAGTGAAAAAATCTCACTTGAACACCTTGCACGTGGATGGAATTATTGCTGGTCATTCGGGCTTGCCATTTTCAAATGAGAAGGATGGAAAATATTGGGTCAATCCGGGAGTAATTGGCATGCCCGCTAATGACGGTCAAGCTGCAGTTTGGTATGCTATTTTAAAACAGGAGAATGGAGCAATTAAAATCGAGCACCATTCGTTTAATTATGATCACCAAAAAGCAAATGAATTGATGTTGGAAAAAGGTTTGCCTGCGTCGTATACTAAAACGCTACTCACCGGAATTTGGGACAATTGTGAAATATTGCCTGAGAAGGAGACTAGAAATCAAGGAAAGCCAATTTTTTAAAGAACCCCAATGCACTTAGCCTTCGATCGGCATATGGTTGATAGATATTCGTAATTCTCAGATTCATAATTCCAAATTTTTACGAAAAACTAATTTAGATCTCTAGCGTTTATCCAATATGCCTCTCTTACAATTCACAGAAAAAGGAATATACTGCAAGCAAGCGAACGTTTACATCGACCCTTGGAAGCCGGTTGATTATGCTATCATTACGCATGCCCATGCAGATCATTCTCGTTGGGGTAATAAGTTTTACTTGAGCCATCACTTATCAAAGCCAATAATTCAGCATCGTTTGGGGCAAGACATTTCCATTGAAAGTATGGAGTACGGAGAAAGTCGAACGATAAACGGAGTTCATTTTTCTTTTCATCCTGCAGGACATATAATTGGTTCGGCACAAGTTCGAGTAGAGTACAAAGGAGAAGTTTGGGTAGCCTCCGGTGATTACAAGTTAGAGAATGACGGCTTCTGCGCTCCTTTTGAGTCCGTAAAATGCAATGTGTTTATTACCGAATGTACCTTTGGCTTACCTGTTTTTAAATGGAAACCACAAGAAGAAGTTTTTGCGGCCATTAATGCCTGGTGGCGGCAAAATAAAGCCGATGGAAAAGCGACTGTTTTAACGGGCTATTCGTTGGGAAAAGCACAACGAATTCTGCAAGGAGTTGACCCTTCGATTGGTAAAATATACACTCACGGAGCCATCGAAAAAACGAATGAGGTAATTCGAAACATGGGAGTTAAGTTGAATGATACGATTTACGTTACGCCTGAAATTCAGAAAAAAGAGTATGAGGGTAGTTTAATTATTGCACCACCGGCGGCCTTGGGAACCTCTTGGCAAAAAAAGTTTCCTGCATTTGAAGTAGGCATTGCTTCTGGTTGGATGAACATGCGAGGGCCACGCAGAAGGCAATCGGTTGACCGAGGCTTTGTACTTTCCGACCATGCAGATTTTGAGAGCCTAAATATTGCAATAAATGCAACCGGTTGCGAAAAGGTGATTGTTACTCACGGCTACACCAATATTTTTAGCAAATGGCTGAACGAAAACGGAATAGATTCTCAAGTAGAGAGTACAGAATTTGAAGGTGAGTTAGCTGAAGTAGGTCAAGGAAAAGGAGAAAAAGAAAGTGAATAGCATTTGTTCGCTCATTTTGACTAATTTAGGAAGGTGAAATACCAAACCCTTGGCTATGAAAAAAATACTACTCTATTTTCTCCTTTGTCTTTCATTTACTGGCTTCGCTCAAGATTGGGCGCCGTTTAAAACAACGGATGTGGTAAAACAATTTGTTGCAGAAGATAGTATGCAAGCACAATTAAGATTGAGATATATTTATCCCATTCAATCTGTTGCTGCGAAAACATTCTCTGTTACGTCAAATGAAACAACTGTTGTTTTTCAACAAGGTTATTCCGCGTTGAAACTGTTCTATCGACACCCTTTTAGCCCTGCTTTCCCATATCCTTTCTCAAAAGACATTATAAAGGGGAGGATATTGGGCGACACCGCAAGGATTTTTTCTGATTCTACAATGTTTACTTCTATTGATTCATTAGGGTTTACATTGAATTTTTACCATTCATACAAACAGGGTATGGTGTGGGAATTTGGTCACTCCGTGGATTTTGAATTGGTTGGGACGGTTGATTCTTTATACACAGAGTCTATTGAAGGAACAATTGACTCAATTGCTAAGATTTCATTAGTGGTGTTAGATTTTATGCAATTTGTAGTCAATAGTCATCCTTTTAATAACCAAGAAATATTAATAAGTAAGAATCATGGGTTAATCTCTACTTTAGATTTTACACACCTCTCCGACAGCTCATTTAAATACAACTACTATGTTGGACTTCAAGATTCTATCTTACTAAACGATCACGCGTCATTAACAGTTGGTGATGAGTTCCATTTTCAAACAATTGAAAATAATTACGGACCTTATTTGTACTCTAGAATAAACAATAGAATTTCTGTTCTTGCAGATTCGATTATTGTGACGAGGCGTAAAGTGGATTACAAATTAGAAAAATGGAGAGTTAGTCCTGTTTCTCAAATATTTTCGGATGGATTTTTTACTAGGGAGTTTGAATTGGATAGTATATATACGTCCAATAAATCAATGATAAATGAATCAAATCCTTCTCAATCTTATTTTACACAAATGTTTGGAGTAAGTTCAACTACCGGCTGCGTTGATTTGATTCAATCCACTTTAGGACCCAGCGAGTTTAGATTCACTTATCCAATTTTAAGTAATGAGCCAGATTCCATACAATTTGTAGGCGGAAGTTTAGCAGGAGGACCGAACAATATCTTTATCGGTATTGGGGCAGAGTTTTACTCATATGGTCATGGAGGGGTTGGAAGTAGCATTTTATCGGAAACAATAGTTTACATCAAAAAAGGCAACCAAACTTGGGGAACCCCATTAAACTTAACGGTTGGAATGCAAGAAGTAAGTCAAAATGGAGCTATAAAGTTATACCCTAACCCTGCTTCAAACCAAATTCAACTGGGAACAGAGGAACGGTTAAAGTCCGTTTTAGTTTCAGACGTTAACGGAAAACTGGTTGAGGTAAACCGCGTGAATAACTTAATCGATGTTTCAAATCTAAGTTCAGGCTTGTATTTCATTCAAGTAGAAACGGAAAACGGAATGTTTAGAGAGAAGTTTATAAAACAGTAATCTTTTTTCATTCTTCCATGTTAATTTGATGCTATGAAAGACTTCGTTCGCCTCTTTAATCAGCTAGATCAAACTACAAAAACCAACAGGAAGGTGGCAGTGCTCAAAAGCTATTTTGATGCAGCCAACGACATGGACAAGTTATGGACAATAGCCATACTAAGTCACAGAAGGCCAAAGCGTAGTGTCCGAACTGCATTGCTAAGAGAATGGGCGGCAGCGGAGGCCAATTTACCGGTATGGTTATTCGAAGAATCGTATCATATTGTTGGCGATTTGGCTGAAACAATCGCCCTAGTTCATCCCAATTTAGAATCTAAAAACGATAAAAGTTTAACTGAATGGATTCAGTTCATCATCGACTTAAAACCACTTTCAGATGAAGAACAAAAAAAGAAAGTACGGTGGGCGTGGAATCAGTTGGATGAACGAGAACGTTTTGTGTTTAACAAACTATTAACCGGAGGTTGGCGTGTTGGGTTGTCTCAAAAATTAATGACCCGTGCGCTTGCACTGCATGCAGAAGTGGAAGAAAATACTTTGACTCATCGATTAATGGGAGACTGGAGGGCAGAAACTTCCAACTACCATGATTTGGTAGAAGCGACAAACGCAGCAGATCAATTGTCTAAACCCTATCCGTTTTATTTGGCGTATGCAGTGGAAGGAGAAGTGCAAGAATTGGGAAATGTTGAAGATTGGCAAGCCGAATGGAAGTGGGACGGTATTAGAGGGCAAATTATTATCCGGAACAACGAACTATTTGTGTGGAGTAGAGGAGAAGAGCTGGTAACAGACAAGTTTCCCGAATTTCAAGAGTTGGTGGAAGCTTTACCAAACGGAACCGTTTTAGACGGAGAAATTATTCCTTTCCAAGATGGCAAACCACTCAGTTTTGCAACCATGCAAACTAGGATTTCTAGAAAAAATGTGAGTAAAGCCATTTTGAAATCGGCGCCTATTGTTATGATAGCTTACGATATTTTAGAGTTTGAAGGGCAAGATTTGCGAGAAACTTCAATGGCAGATCGCAGGAAAATTTTAGAAAATTTGGTTCAAAATCAAGAGTCTGAAAAATTGTTGATTTCTGAAGTATTGGAATTAAATTCTTGGGAAAAGTTAATTGAAGTTCGCACGAAGTCTAGAGAAAACAATGCGGAGGGTTTGATGCTAAAGCGCAAAGAGTCAACTTATAAAATTGGCCGTAAAAAAGGCGATTGGTGGAAGTGGAAAGTAGACCCTCTAACAATCGATGCTGTTATGATTTACGCCATGCGTGGCCACGGCCGACGAGCAAATTTATATACGGATTACACCTTTGCCGTTTGGGATGGAGAGAAATTAGTTCCCTGTGCAAAAGCCTATTCCGGCTTGACTGATAAGGAAATAAAAAGAGTAGATTCATTTGTAAAAAAGAACACAGTAGATAAATTTGGGCCTGTTAGAAGCGTTACACCTGAATTAGTTTTTGAAATTGCTTTTGAAGGAATTGCAAAGTCAAGCAGACATAAATCTGGAGTTGCATTGCGATTTCCTAGAATACACAGATGGCGAGAAGATAAGCCCGCAGGAGAGGCCAATACAATGGCAGACTTGAATAAACTATTGGCAGAATTTGGTTAAACTTCGTTCGATCAAATTCTAACTGATAAAAGATGAAAGAAAAAGGATAAAAGGACTATGGTTTAAAGTATACTAGTGGATGTAAATCTTTCCGCTTTTATCCTTTACCTTTAACCCAATTTTTTAGAATAAAAAATTAAAACAATGGAATATAAAAATTTAGGAAAATCAGGATTAAAAGTAAGTCAATTATCACTTGGTTCTTGGTTGACATTTGGGAAACAAATTGGAAATAGCATTGCGGGAGATTTAATGGATTTGGCGTACGATAATGGGGTGAACTTTTTTGACAATGCGGAGATCTACGCGAAAGGAGAGTCAGAGCAAGTGATGGGAGAAATTTTGAGTAAAAGGAATTGGAGAAGAGACTCTTACATCGTTTCTTCTAAGGCATTTTTTGGGGAAGGTGGGGAATTGCCAACCCAAAGAGGATTGAGCAGAAAGCATTTGGTTGAAGCTTGTGAAGCAGCATTAAAAAGAATGAAGCTAGATTATTTAGATTTATATTACTGTCACCGACCCGATAAAGAAACTCCAATATCTGAGACGGTTTGGACAATGCACAACCTAATTCAGCAAGGTAAAATTTTATATTGGGGAACCTCAGAATGGAGTGCACAAGAAATTATGGAAGCTCACATGGTGGCAGAACGGTACAACTTAATTGGACCAACTATGGAGCAGCCACAATACAACATGCTACACAGAGATAAAGTAGAAGTGGAATACGATCAAATCTATAAAACAGTAGGTTTAGGAACCACCATTTGGAGCCCCTTAGGAAGTGGGATTCTAACTGGGAAATACAACGAAGGCATGGCGGAGAAAACCAGACTCTCGATGGATGGAATGGAATGGTTGAAAGATAAAAGCTTAGTTGAAGAAAATTTAGAAAAAGTTAGAAAACTGACTGTTTTTGCAAAGGAGATTGGAACAACAATGCCAAAATTAGCGATTGCTTGGTGTTTGAAAAATGAGAACGTTTCCACAGCTATTTTAGGTGCCTCAAAAGTGAATCAATTAGAAGAAACCTTAACTGCAATTGATGATGTTCAATTGCTGACGACAGAGGTTATGGAAAAGATTGGGGAAATTTTGGACAATGAGCCTTTCAGTCCAATGTTTTAAATTTTGTAAAAGAAAAGGGTGACAATTAAAACTGTCACCCTTTTTCTTTTTTTAAAAACTCTTTAATTTTTACCTTTAGTCCTTAATAGTCTGAAAAACGAATTTTGCTAGACTATTTTGACTTTTATTCCTTCTTCTTTTACCCTGTTAAAGAGCTAAATTTTTTCAATCTTTATCCTTTGTCTTTTAACCTTGCATTTTTATTCTTTTATCAACCTTAGTCTTTTATCTTTCATTGGTTTAAAAAGCGAAGCTTTTTAAACCAATTTGTCTGCCAATATTCTCATTTCTACTACTGGTGAAATTCCTTCGTAAAGCACTCTATAAACAGCCTCTGCAATTGGAATGTCTACTTTAAACTTTTCGTTTATTTTAATAATACTTTTTGCTGCATAGTATCCTTCTGCAGTCATGTTCATTTCCATTTGAGCAGAGGTTACGGAATAACCTTTGCCTACCATGCTTCCAAAAGTCCTATTTCTAGAAAAGTTAGAATAAGCAGTTACCAATAAATCCCCCAAATAAGCAGAAGATTTTACGTCTCTGTGTATTGGATTTAAGGCATCAACAAAACGTTCAATCTCTTGAACAGCATTTGAAATTAGTACAGCTTGAAAATTATCACCATATCCTAAACCATTGTAAATTCCTGCAGCAACAGCATAAATATTTTTTAAAATTGCAGATATTTCAGTTCCAAAGAGATCTTCAGAAAGGTGTGTCTTAATGTAGCGGCATTCCAATAAGTCAGCTAGTATCTTGGCATTTTCTTGGCTTTGACAAGCGATGGTTAAATAACTTAAACGCTCTAATGCAACCTCTTCAGCATGGCAGGGGCCACTTATAATTCCAATATTTTCGTAGGGTGTTCCAAAACGTTTATGAAAAAATCGAGCAGGTATTTGATGCACTTCAGGCACAATACCTTTTACGGCAGAATAAACAATTTTATGCTCTAGATCGCTATTATCTCTGTCTCCAAATACGTCCATTAAAAAAGCCGAAGGCGTGGCAATTACAACACATTGGGCCTTAGAAATTATTTCCGTAAGGTCATTGCTTACGTTAATTTTTTCTCTTACAAACTGAACAGAAGATAAGTAACGGGGATTATGTAAGTATTTGTTAATGTATTTTGCTTTGTCGGCATCTCTCATCCACCAATGAACTTTTTCAGCATTGTTGCTAAGCATTTTTACGATGGCAGTAGCCCAACTACCTCCGCCAATAACAGCTATTTCCTTTGCTTCCAAATTTTATATTTAGGGATTCAATCTTATGAAATTATACTCAAACTTAATGTTTCCTATTCTAACAGAGCACCTATTTTAAATAACTATACTTATAATTAAACCAATAAGCATCAAGGGGGAAATAAAAAACAGTTGGCTTAAAAAAATCCAAAACAGGAAAAGTAGAGCTGAAATGACATTATTTCTTTTAGTTTTTACGAATAGTACTGTTGATTTAATCGTTTTAATGTCGCTTTTTAGCAGCTCTTTTTTACGCAGGCCTAATTCTATTACTCCTTTGCAAGATTGCCCTATATTGAACCCAATATAAACTGCCTTTGGATGGATTCACAAACCATAATCCATTGCCCAAAAACTTAAAAAGCCAAGAGGTAAGTTCTTGAAAAGGAATGTTTAAATCTCCCAATCTGAAATGAATGCTTCACCCCTTCCAGCTTGTGTCGCACTCAAATAATACATGCTCTATATCATGTATGTGAGTTACTCTTTTTCTAAACTCAGGCTTGGGAAGAGTTAGTGTTAGATCAATAATTTTGAACTCGAATGTGTTGTCATTCGATCCTCCATTTTTTCGAATCCCATTGTGACTATTAAATTCCTCGAGATGGCGCTGTAAAATTATTACTCATCACTTAATGCTCTATCCAACTCTTATAGTACTTCCCGTCGTCTAACTTTATTGCATTTTCTGTTACCATTAGCGGTTTAAAAGTATCTATCATCACAGCTAATTCCTCCGTCTCAGTTTTTCCAACACTCCTTTCGTAAGCTCCGGGGTGTGGTCCATGAGGTATTCCCGCTTGGTGCAAAGTAATTTGACCTTGATCTATGTCATTTCTACTCATAAAGTCACCATCTACATAGTACAAGACTTCGTCAGAGTCAATGTTGGAATGATTGTAAGGTGACGGAATTGATTCTGGATGATAATCGTACTTACGGGGCACAAATGAGCAAATTACAAAACCGGCAGCTTCAAATGTTTGGTGCACAGGTGGGGGCTGGTGAACTCTTCCTGTAATCGGTTCAAAATCGTGAATAGAGAAAGCATATGGATAGTTGAACCCATCCCAACCAACAACATCAAATGGGTGCGATGCATAAAGGTAATCGTGAAGTACGCCTTCTTTTTTTATTTTAATGATAAAGTCGCCCATTTTGTCATGGGTTTCCAAATTTTTAGGAGTTCTAAAATCTCGCTCACAGTAAGGGGAGTGTTCTAGTAATTGACCAAAATAGTTGCGGTAGCGTTTTGGAGTGTAAATAGGGGAGTATGACTCAACCACAAAATGTCTGTTGTTTTCGTCAGTAAACTCCATCTGATAAATCATTCCTCTAGGGATGACCAAATAATCTCCGTATTTGAATTCGATGTTCCCTAAAAAAGTTCGCAGTGTCCCACTTCCTTTGTGAATGAAAATTACTTCATCAGCATCAGTGTTTTTGTAAAAATATGCTGTCATCGACTTTTTAGGAGCGGCTAACGCTACCAAAACATCGTTGTTGCAAAGCATCGGTTCTCTGCTCTCTAAGTAATCATCCTGCGGTTGAACATCAAATCCAATTAACCGCCTTGATTTAAAGTTTTTTTGAATCGCAATCTTCGGACTAACATCCTTTGATCCTAGGTATTCTTTCACCATCGTAGGGCGGTGTAGATGGTACAATAAACTCGACATTCCATCGAATCCTACCGTTCCAAACAATTCCTCATAATGCAGACTTCCGTCTTTTTTCTTAAAGGTGGTATGTCTTTTATGTGGTATTTTTCCTAACTCTCTGTAAAATGGCATTTTTCTAATTTTCTAATTTAACAACGGCCCAATGTATAAATGTACCGATTTTCATTATTTATACTTACTATATCATTTCAGTCATCCACTTTGGAATTCAGTTTCGGTCTAAGTCGACTTTTGTAAACTGAATCATTCTCTGAATTCTCTTTTAATTTTCTTATTTCTCGCCGATCTTCGGCGGGCAAGCTAGCAACTTCTTGGCAATCAACCTTACACGCCCCGGCAAATTTATCTGCACATTCTGTACATTGAATAAAGAGTAAATGGCAGTTGTCGTTTGAGCAGTTTGTGTGGTCGTCGCAAGGTTTGCCACATTGATGACATTCGGAAATAATTTCACTAGAAATTCGTTCTCCTAAACGCTCATCAAAAACAAAATTTTTCCCAATAAATTTGTTGTCTAAATTTTCAGCCTTTATTTGTCTAACGTAGTCAATAATACCACCATGTAATTGATTTACATCCTTTATTCCTTTGTGTTTTAAGTAAGCACTTGCTTTTTCGCAACGAATTCCTCCTGTACAATACAACAGTATTTTTTTATCCTCATTCCCTTTTAGCATCTCCTCAACCTGGGGTAATTCTTCTCTAAATGTATCAGAATCAGGGCAAATAGCGCCTGCAAAATGCCCGACTTCACTTTCGTAATAATTTCTCATGTCAATCACCATAGAATTTGGATCTGCAAGAGCTTCGTTGAATTGCGCTGCAGTCAGGTGCTTTCCGACATTGGTAACATCAAAATCGCCATCATTTAACCCATCCGCAACAATTTTATTTCGAACTTTTATTTTCAGCTTGTAGAACGATTTCCCGTCATCCTCTACCGCAATTTTAAAAGGGATGTTTTCAAAGTATTTTCTTGCGTGAACCTTTGTTATAAACTCTTCCCAATTTTCTTCAGGAATAGACATTTGAGCATTTACTCCCTCTTTGGCTAAGTAAGTTCGGCCAAAAGCGTTTAAATCGCTCCACTCCCGGTAAAGCTCATCTCTCAAGTCGTTTGGGTTCTCAATAATTACATAACGATAAAAAGAAACCGTAACTCGCTGGAAGGATTCTTCCATTAGTTTCTCTTTCATGACGTTCTTATCCTCTAAATTGTACAATTGCATGTTATACTTTTAAAATGGTAGATGGTTTAATAAAAAGTAAAGTTACACAAAGAGCCAATCTGCAGAAAATGATAAATGTCGTTCGCAAATGAATGAAATGCCTGCAAGCCTTTTGTTATTTTTGATTCAATTTAAAAGCAATTACATGATTTTAGTTTTAGGAGCCGGAGGGCAAGTTGGGAGTGAATTGGTAGAGAAGTTGAGAGCGAAGCATGGCAATGATAAAGTTCTAGCGACCGACGTAAGAGAATTAGAGAACCAAAATGGACCCTTTGAGGTTTTGGACGCTTTAGATAAGGAAAAGCTTCACGACATCGTAGATCAATATAAAATTGAGGAGGTGTATCACTTGGTAGCGTTACTTTCTGCTACAGCAGAGAAAAATCCCGAGTTTGGTTGGAAACTGAATATGGAAACACTGTTTACCGTGCTAGATTTAGCGAAAGATAAAAAAATTAAGAAAGTATTTTGGCCAAGTTCAATTGCCGTTTTTGGGCCAAATACTCCTCGTGAAAATACGCCACAGCAAACTATCACAGATCCGTCTACCGTTTATGGAATTTCTAAATTAGCAGGTGAGCGCTGGTGTGAGTATTATGCCAACAACTATGGTGTTGATGTTCGTAGTATTCGTTATCCAGGCTTAATTGGGTACAAAAGCTTACCAGGTGGGGGTACCACAGATTATGCAGTCGATATTTATCACAAGGCGATTGAGAACGGGAATTACGAGTGTTTTTTACAGAAAGGAACTTTTTTGCCAATGATGTACATGGAGGATGCGATACGGGCAACTATTGAATTAATGGAGGCGCCTGAAGAAAGTGTTAAAATTCGATCAAGTTATAATCTTGGCGGAATTTCTTTCGCCCCTGAGGAAATTGCAGCTGAAATAAAAAAGCACATCAAAAATTTTGAAATAACTTACGCCCCTGATTTTCGCCAGAAAATTGCAGAAAGTTGGCCTGCTAGTATCGACGATGCTGCAGCAAGAGATGATTGGGGATGGAGGTTAGAATACGATATGACAAAAATGACAACGGACATGCTAGACAGTTTGACCTAAAGTTGGAAATCTTTCCTTATTTTTAGGGGCTACTATTGAAATCTATGAAGTTTTTAAGCATTTTTATTTTTTTATTGTTTTTTTCATGGGGTGCCATTGCACAATCATTTGAATTAAATGGAACAGATACCATTAATAAAATAGATTTAACTAGAAAGCGCCAAGGACGTTGGTTGATAAAAGCAGCTGCGCCAAAGTTTAAAGAATACCCGGTTGGAAATTTAGTTGAAGAAGGAAATTATATAAACAGTCGAAAGGAAGATATCTGGAAAAAGTACTTCCCTTCGACTACGCTAAAAAGTGAAATAACGTATAAAGGAAGTCGACCTTTTGGAAAGTACATTCTGTATTATGCAAATGGCAACGTTGAGGAGGCTAGTACTTGGGAGAGAACTAAAAACACAGGGAGCTTTAAGCGGTATCACGAGAATGGAAAATTAGCTCAAGATTTCACTTTTACCGAAGGGGGAAAGCGCTCAGGGAAGCAAGTGTACTATCACTCGAATGGGAAGTTGAGATTAGAAGGAACTTGGAATAAGGGTTTAGCAACAGGAGAGCAGAAAGCATATTACGAGAATGGAGACTTAATGTCTGTAAAAAAATTTAGCGCTGATGGATTACTAGACCCTACAAGTTTTGAGAGTTATGCTTCAAAAGTACAGGTTGAAAAGCCTGTTGAGGGCAAAGAAGTTAACGTTACTGTTGCGGAAGAAGAAAAAGCCAATCAAGGAGGCTTTGATGGCAATGGGTATAAAAAGCTGTTTAACCAAAACAAGCAAATTGCTAAGGATGGTGAGTTTCAAAATTACCGTTTAATCAGTGGCAAGAATTACTTGTACGATGAGAACGGTATTCTTGCAACTATCATGATCTTTAAGGACGGGAGATATGTCGGTAATGGGGTAATTACCAAAGAATAAGCACAAGCCTCTAAGGGGACTTATTGAAAACCTTAGGTTGTGCGTTAAACTGAAAGACTCAATGCGTTTTGAGCCTGAATCAATGGTTTATTTGCTTTTCTTTGTATTTCAAAACCAAACAAAACAAAATGGAGTCTAAATTAGTGGTGTACAATACACTAACCCGAAAAAAAGAGGCATTCAAACCAATTGACAGAGAGGTGATTGGAATGTACGTTTGCGGACCAACGGTGTATGGGAACGCCCATTTAGGACATGCTAAATCATATGTTTCTTTTGATTTAATTTATCGATATTTAGTACATGTTTTTCCAAAAGTGAAGTATGTCCAAAATATAACAGATGTTGGCCATTTGACAGATGATGCGGATGAAGGGGATGATAAAATTGCAAAACAATCTCGGTTAGAGAAGATAGATCCTATGGCTGTTGTTGAACGTTATATGTACAACTATTTTAGAGACATGGATGCTTTAAATGTTCGTAGGGCAGATATCTATCCAAGGCCATCTGGTCACATTCCCGAGCAAATTGAAATTATTGAAAATTTGATTAATAAAGGTTTTGCTTACAAAGTAAACGGCTCTGTTTATTTTGACGTGGCTAAATATGACGAGACGTTCGACTATGGAAAGTTGTCTGGTCGATCTGTTGAAGAAATGATGGAAGGGGCTGCTAATCGCGTTCTAGCAGGTCAATCTGAGAAGAAAAATGGGTTTGATTTTGCACTTTGGAAAAAGGCTGATTCTTCGCATTTAATGCAATGGAACTCTCCTTGGGGGAAAGGTTTTCCCGGATGGCACATTGAGTGCACGGTAATGAGTCAAAAGTATTTAGGAGATAATTTTGATATTCACGGAGGTGGCTTGGAAAATCAATTTCCACACCACGAATGTGAGATTGCTCAAGCTGAAGCTCATACAGGTAAGCCATTTGCGAACTATTGGTTGCACAATAACATGGTGACTATTAACGGGCAAAAGATGGGTAAATCTTTGGGGAACGGAATCTTTTGTGCGGAGCTTTTTACAGGAGATAACTTTCAATTAGAAAGGGCTTATTCTCCAATGACAATTCGTTTTTTTATCCTTCAGTCTCACTACCGAAGCACGTTAGATTTCTCTAATGAGGCATTAAATGCTGCTTCGAAGGGTTTTGATCGTTTGCAAAAAGGATTAGACAGAATAAACGATCTTAAAGTATCAAATAAGTCAACTGTTGATATATCATCTTTAAAAGAGTCATTGTATCATGCAATGAACGACGATTTTAACTCGCCAATTGCAATTTCTAAATTGTTTGATAGTCTAAAAATGATCGCAGCAATTGAAGGAGGAAACGAAACTATTTCTAAGGTAGATCTAGTTGAATTTAAAGCGCTTTTTGAAGTTTTCTTTTTTAGTATTCTAGGATTGCAAGTTGAAAATAACGAGGTGGTTTCGAATGAAATTACGGATGAGTTAATGCAGTTAATTTTGGATTACAGAAAAGCGGCTAAGACAGAAAAAAATTGGGCAGTTGCTGACCAAATTAGAGATCGACTGAAAGAACTGAACATTTCAATAAAAGATGGAAAAGATGGGGCTGACTGGTCGTTTGAAAAGAAAAATTAGTGTTGCTATAGCTCTACTTGTAGTGGTAGCATGTGGTGAAGAATCTTCAAAAACAAAGAAAACAGTAAAGTCTGTTGAGCGAGAGAAAGCTCAAAGGCCAACTTTTAGTGCTGATTCAGCTTATACATTCATTAAAAATCAGGTTGACTATGGACCAAGGGTTCCAAATACTAAAGAGCATGTTGCTGCTGGAAATTATTTGGTTCGTGAACTTAAACGTTTCGATTTTGAAGTTATTGAACAACAGACACAAGTTGAAGCTTTCGATAAAACGAGATTGAATATAAAAAATATAATAGGAGCGTACAAACCTGAATTGAATAATCGAGTTTTATTATTTGCACATTGGGATACTAGACCAAATGCAGATCAAGATGATGAGCGCAAGGATGAGCCAATTTTAGGGGCAAACGATGGAGGTAGTGGTGTTGGTGTTTTGTTGGAAATCGCTCGCCAAGTTCAAAATAAGCGACCTAACGTAGGGGTAGATATTATATTTTTTGATGCTGAAGATTATGTTGGCGAAAATGGTAATTCCGAAGATTATTGTTTAGGGAGCAGGTATTGGGCTAATAATCTTCATAAAATAGGGTATAGTGCGAATTTTGGAATTTTGTTAGATATGGTTGGTGCGAAAAATGCTATGTTTACTAAAGAATACCACTCCATGAATTATGCTTCTGCTTACATGCAACATGTTTGGAATATAGCTGCAGATCTAGGACACAAAAACCATTTCAATTCAAGAATGACTAAACATGTTGGTATCGACGACCATATTCCGGTGAATGAAATTGCGAAAATTCCGAGTATTGATATTATCCAATATGATCCTGAAACAAGAGGCTTTTCCCCACATTGGCATACGCACGACGACAATATGGATGTAATTGATAAAGAGACACTTCAAGCGGTTGGGGAAACGGTCTTGGCAACAGTTTTAATGGAGGCGAATTAGTTCTAAAATCTTTCTTATTTCCTTTTGCTTTTTTCTTATCTTCAAACCTCAATAAAATCATAATTTTTCATGTCAGAAGATAATAAAACACTTTGGTTGTTAGATGCATATGCTTTAATTTACAGAGCGCACTTTGCTTTTAGTCAAAATCAAATGATTAATTCCAAAGGATTGAATACCTCGGCTATTTATGGGTTTACAACTACTTTGTTTGATGTTCTCACAACGCACAACCCGACTCACATTGCTGTAGTATTTGACACTAGCGCTCCTACGGCCCGGCATGTAGAGTTTCCGGCGTACAAAGCAAATCGCGAAGAAACCCCTGATGACATAAGGACTGCTATTCCCTATATTAAAAAAATTATAAAAGGATTTAATATCCCAACGCTTTATTCTGACGGATTTGAGGCAGACGATGTAATTGGAACCCTAGCTAAAAAAGCAGAGAAAGAGGGTTACAAAACATTTATGATGACTCCTGACAAGGATTTTGGACAATTAGTTAGTGAGAATATTTTCATGTACAAGCCTTCTCGAATGGGCAATAAGGCCGAGGTTTGGGGAGTAGACGAAGTTTGTGCTCGATTTGAGATTACTGACCCACTACAAGTAATTGATTATTTGGGAATGTGTGGCGATGCTGTAGATAATATTCCTGGAATTCCTGGAGTCGGCGATAAAACTGCTAAGAAGTTTTTGAAGCAATATGGCAGCATGGAAGGATTGTTGGCAAATACAGCTGACTTAAAAGGTAAAATGAGAGAGAAGGTGGAAGGTTCTACTGAGCTTGCTCTGCTTTCTAAAAAGCTTGCTACCATTATAATCGATGTTCCAATAGAATTTGATGCTAACGATCTAAAGCGAGATCCGTTAAATAAAAAAGAATTAGAGCAGATATTTGCTGATGTAGAATTTAGGACCTTAAGTAAAAGAATACTTGGCGAAGAGGTTTCTATCGCTCCTTCAAATGAAGGGCAAATGGACTTGTTTAGTGCTGGAGCCTCTTCCCTCAGTCAAAATTCAGTTGAACAGGAACTTGTAACAAGTGAACCTGTTCAGTTGGCTACTTTAGCAGACACACAACATACCTACCATTTGGTAGATACGGATGAAAAAATACAAGATTTAATAAAGCTTCTGGAAAAAGCGAATTCTTACTGTTTCGATACTGAAACAACGAGCATCGATTCTATGGTGGCTGAATTAGTTGGGTTGTCTTTTTCAATTAAAAAAGGAGAAGCATATTACGTCCCTGTAGGAGAAAACCTAGATGAGGCGAAAGAGTTGGTTGCACAGTTTAAATCAATTTTCGAGGATTCGAAAAAAGAAGTAATAGCCCAAAATTTAAAGTATGATTTAACGGTTCTTAAAAATTACGGAGTCGGGTTAAAAGGAAAGTTTTTTGACACCATGATTGCTCACTACTTGTTGGAGCCAGACCAGAAACATGGAATGGATATTTTAGCTGAAACTTATTTGAGTTATAAGCCTCAATCTATTGTTGAGCTAATTGGTAAAAAAGGAAAGAACCAAGGAAGCATGAGAGATGTGGAGGTGGAAAAAGTAGTTGAATATGCGGGAGAAGATGCAGATATAACTTTTCAGTTAAAAGAAGTCTTTGATAAATTGTTGGGAACGGACGAATTGAGAACTCTTTTCGATGAAGTAGAGATGCCCCTTATTTCAGTTCTGGCAGCAATGGAATACGAAGGAATCAATTTAGATTGCGATAATCTTGCGGAGTTCTCAAAAGAGTTAGCAATTTCTTTAATTGACTTGAGCAAAGAAATTACAGATTTGGCGACAACAGAGTTTAATATTGATTCGCCGAAACAATTAGGTCAAGTTTTGTTTGAGGTATTGAAGATTGATGAAAAGGCGAAGAAGACGAAAACAGGCCAGTACTCCACATCAGAAGAAACATTGGCGAAGTTGGCTTTAAAGCATGAGATTATTCCAAAGGTTCTGGAGTACCGCTCGCTGAAAAAGTTGAAGTCGACATATGTAGATAGTTTGCCTGATTTGGTTAATCCTAAAACTGGGAGAATACATACCAATTACATGCAGACTGTTGCAGCGACTGGTCGTTTGAGTTCGAATAGCCCCAATTTGCAGAACATTCCCATTCGAACAGAAAAAGGGAGAGAAATTCGAAAAGCATTTATTCCTAGAGATAAAGATTATCAATTATTGGCGGCTGATTACTCTCAGATTGAATTGAGAATAATTGCTGCATTGAGCGGAGACGAAGGAATGATTGATGCATTTAAAAATGAAATTGATATTCACTCTGTTACAGCTTCGAAAGTCTTTGATGTGGCATTAGAGGAGGTTGACAGAGATATGCGAAGTAAAGCTAAGACAGTAAACTTTGGTATTATATACGGTATTTCTGCTTTTGGTTTATCACAACGAATGAACATTGGTAGAAAGGAAGCAAAAGTAATTATTGACAATTACTTTGAGAAGTACCCTGGTATTAAAAAGTACATGGATGACAGTATCGCTTTTGCCAAAGAACATGGTTACGTAGAAACAATTATGAAGCGACGCAGGTATTTGAAAGACATTAACGGTAAAAATGCCATCATGCGAGGATTTGCTGAACGAAACGCCATCAATGCGCCCATTCAGGGGTCTGCCGCAGACGTTATTAAAGTTGCTATGATTAATCTTCAGAAAGAGTTGTTAGATCAAAATTTTAAATCAAAACTATTGTTGCAAGTGCATGATGAATTGGTTTTTGATGTTTATAAGGATGAAGTAGAAAAAATAAAACCACTTATTAAGGAGAAAATGGAACAGGCAATTGAAATGGTTGTCCCGTTAACTATAGAAATGGATATCGCATCAAATTGGTTGGAAGCGCACTAATTAGAACTCTGCATTTAGTAGCAGAAAAAAAAGATACTATGCACACCTATTTAAAGGTTAACAATAAGTTCCTGCGCAGCTGATAAATGCCATGAAGAGCGATGCAAAGCATTGATGCTGGGTAAGAAACTGATGAAGCAGTTGAAGTAAAAATTGAAAGGATTAGGAAAGTACTTTCTCCTTTTACAGTCATTGGTGGTTTTTAAGAAAGAAGAGGAGCAATATCATGCTGGTTCCTCGTTTAAGTTTCGAAACGAAAAAATATAACAAGCAGTTTATCAACGCTATAAACGTTCCGGTTCGCAGGGAGATCGATGTATATGGGTTTACTTGTCAAAGATAAAGCAGCTATTCAATTCTGTAACTCTTCATAAATCATAGCCGCTGATTCGAGCAGTAGAACTGCACTTTGCGAAGGGTTTATTTCTAGTTTAGACACAACAGCTTGGAGTAAAAATATCTTGCTGAAAGTGGCAGGGCATGTCTTTTCAACAAATGATAAATCTGTAAAGGAAAATCAGCAACAAGGCTTGTCCACATTTGTACTAAGCAATAGGAGGCTTGAAGGAGTGTAATTAGGGATTGATATTGTATAGTCGGTCGCAAATCCAAAAGTAATTTACCTGTTATCTCCTATAAGAGATAACCCTTGCACAACCTAAGAGTACTTTTTTAAAATACATAGCCTACTAATGCTTTAGCTAAGCTATTGAAGTTGTAGGTTCAATTATAAGGTATTTACAATGGTGTTTAAGGAGTCACGGCACGTGGCCAAGACAATAAGGTAAAAGCAAAAATTCATTAATCAAACAATCCATAATATCGCTTCATTAGGAGACTTTACTCAAATAAAAAAGCCCGAATTGTAGTAACAATCCGGGCTTTTTTATAATTCAATAAAACCGTTACTGAATAATAACCTTTTTAGTAATGTTTCGCGTTTCTGTTCTCAGCGTTATGAAGTAAACTCCTGCACTTAAATCGTCTGTATTAATTTCAAACTGATAAGGATCGTTGTTAAGTGAGCCATTAAATACTTCTTTTACTTGCTGTCCTATAATGCTAGTAACAAAAAGACTTGCATTGTTAGCTTCATCGTCTAGCATAAAGTTAATATTTAGTTTGCCATTAATTACCGGGTTAGGGAATGCTGTAAAGCTGTTTTCTAGCAATTGGTTATCATTTATACCAACTGTCAATCCATCCACTCTGAAGTCATCAATATAAATATTATTTCCCCCACCTGATCTGAATTCAAATCTAAAAAGCACATTACTGCTTGCTCGCATTGCTGCCGTAGTAGTTATAAAAATAGTTTTCCAGTCTGAAGCTGATGAAGGAATAAAGTAAGAATTATTAAGTGTTCCGGTATTCAGTGTAGATGCAGGGATAACCCCTCTAGTTGTCCAATTTTGACCACAATCAATGGAAATTGAACACCACAATTGATCCGAGGCACCTGTTTGACTTTTAAATGAGACATCAAAAGCAAACCTTGGATTAAGCACCTGTGTTAAGTCTATTGAAGGGGATATTAAGAAATCAGATTCGTTGGTTCCAACACCAAAATTTGGAAGTAATACAGAAGAGTTTCCGGTTAATGAACCTGTTTGAGTTCTATTCCATTTAGAATTACCCGTAGGGTCTATAACGATCCACTCTGCTCCAAAGCCTGTGAAGGATTCAAAGCCGTCAGTATAACCAAACCCATTATATGCAACTGCAGGGTCATTAACGTTAACATAATCTTGAATTAGTATCGTATCAGAGCCCCCATTGTTTGTTACAATTAACGTTACATCGTGCTTTCCAGCAGTTGTATAGGTAACGGTAGGATTAGCAACGGAGGAAGTTGACGGGTTAGCACCGGGAAAAGACCAATTGTATGCAGTAATTGTATCACCTTGGTAAGAATCTTCGCTAAAAGTTGCCTGGCCACCAACACAGACTAATTTTTGTTGTGTATTTACGATGTAAGCTTTTGGAGGGCAGTTTTGAGTTACAAAACCGTTGTTCGTCCCCGTTGCTACTAGGTTAGCGTTGCTTCTAAGGGTATTTAAAAACGAATAAACCCCAAAAGATCCTTGCATTCTAGTTCTTTGGCCCTCTGTAAATAACGATTGGCAATCATCATAACTCATATAATTCTCCAATTGATCTGCAACATTTGTAGTATAAGGATTAGGGTTTTGACCGCTAGTTCCTGTTGCGTCATTAGAACATGTGTTATTGGTGTAATCGCAACCAAAAGTTGATGTGGATGTTGGAGGTGTATCGCAAACAAAATCGCCACTATTGACACATGAAAAGCCACAGCCAGATTGAAATGGGTGAAATAAACCGAAACAGTGACCTACTTCGTGAGTAGCTGTTCTTCCACCTGTGCCACCAGCAGATCCAATATTACCCCATTGATCATTTCTACAAACAAGGCCATAGGTAGACAAGTTGCCTGAATTTGGAAATTGAGCGTATCCGAGTGTTGTTCCACCTGTTGTTGAACCAGACCTGATAGTGTTCACTAACCAAACATTTAAATATTCGTTAGACGGCCAAAAAGAGAGGGCTTTAACTTCGTTTCTGTTGTTATAAGTCAGGTATGAATTGATTCTGTTTATACCTTCAGTACAATTGCCACTCGGGTCAATATTTGCTAACGTAAATTCAATCTGAACATCAGCAGCAATATTTCTAAATAGCGCTCTAGTATTTGTTGTGTCTGAATTTAATTTCTGAAAGTCTTCGTTAATTACTCGAATACCATCATCAACTTGTTGCTTTGAAATATTTCCAAATCCGTCGTAATGGATTACGTGAACTACAACAGGCACAGTAATAATAGGAGCTTTATTGTTTTGACTACCTTTTATTGAACTTAGTTGAGAGAGTTCAGAAAGTTTCGTTTGATCGTCCCAAAATGTTCTTTCTGCTTCAGGGTTTTCTGCAAAGTACTGTTGAAGCATTTGATCAGTTGCACACCATTCAGCTTGGGCAAAAGAAAACTGGGACACTATAAAAGCAAAAGCAATTAAAATTATTTTTTTCATAAAGTATAAATAGTGAACTTTTAGGTTCAAGGTTAATATTACCAAGCCTTAAATTTAATAAAATCAACTTTAAGATATTGAAGGGTGACTATAAATGGCATTAATTTAGGGTATTTTATGACAACATTTAGCGCCAAGCAAGATGTTTAAGTTGATACAATAAGCGGAAAAGTATCATTCTATATATCAACAAGATAAAGTTTTATTGTAACCTAAAGGACTGTTTAGTTTATAATAATTTTTCTAGTGATGTTCTGTTTCTCAGTTCTCAGCGTTATGAAGTAAATACCAGCACTTAATTTATCTGTGTTAACTTCAAATTGATAAGGGCCGTTGTTAAGCGCACCACTAAAAATCTTTGTTACTCGGTGTCCTAAAATGCTTGTAACAAAAAGACTTGCATCGTCAGATGCCTCATCTAGCATGAAATTAATGTTTAGCTTACCGTTAGTATTAGGGTTTGGGAAAGCTGTAAAGCTATTTTCTAGCAAGTTGTTATCTTCTATTCCCACCGTTAAACCATCTACTCTAAAGTCGTCGATGTAAATATTATTCCCCCCTCCTGATCTAAATTCAAATCTAAAAAGCACGTTGGTACTTGCTCGCATGGCTGTGGTAGTCGTTATAAAAACTGTTTTCCAATCTGAGGGTGAGGAAGGAATAAAATTAGCGTTATTCAACGTGCCGGTATTCAACGTTGATGCCGGTAATACTCCTCGGGTTGTCCAAGTTTGACCGCAATCGATTGAGATCGCACACCACAATTGGTCACTAGAACCCGTTTGGTTTTTAAACGCCACATCGAATGCAAATCTTGGATTAAGTACTTGCGTTAAATTAATTGAAGGAGAAATTAAGAAATCAGATTCATTACTTCCAACATTGTAATTGGGAAGGAATACAGAAGAGTTTCCTGTTAGCGAGGCAGTTTGCGTTCTATTCCACCTCGAATTTCCGGTAGGGTCTTGAACGATCCAATCAGTGTTAAACCCTGTGAACGATTCAAAGCCGTCTGAATAATTAAATCCATTGTTAGCAGCTGCCGGATCCCGCACATCAATGTAGTTTTGGATGGTTAACGTATCCGAACCTCCGCTGTTTGTGACGACAAGGGTAACGTCATACTTTCCTCCTGTGTTATAAACAATGGAAGGGTTAGATGAAGTTGAGGAAGAAGGTGTTCCTCCTTGAAAAGACCAATTGTATCGAGTAATTGTATCTCCCTGAAAAGACTGCTCGCTAAAATTAAAAGCACTCCCTAAACAGACCGTTTTGCTTTGTGTATCTTCAATGTAGGCTATAGGCCGGCAATTTGGAGTTAAAAAGCCATTGTTTGTTCCTGTAGCTACTAAATTGCTATTTGAGCGTAAATTATTTAGAAACCAATAGGTGCTAAACGACCCTTGCATCCTGTTCTTCTGTCCTTCTGTGAAGAGAGATTGACAGTCGTCATAACTCATATAGTTTTCTAATTGGTCAGGAACGTTCGTAGTAAAAGGGTTTAGGTTAAGGGCACTGCCTCCTGTGGCATCGTTAGAGCAGGTGTTGTTTGTATAATTACATCCAAAAGTTTGTCCCGAGGTTGGAGGTGTGTCACACACTCGGTCTCCACTGTTAGTGCAAGAAAAGCCACAACCAGATTGAAATGGATGAAACAAATTAAAACAGTGACCTACTTCGTGGGTAACTGTTCTTCCGCCGGAGCCAATTGCAGATTCTATTGAGCCCCACTGATCATTCCTACAAACTAATCCATAAGTGTTTAATCTCCCTGAACTTGGAAATTGAGCATATCCTAGAATTGTTCCGGCAAGGCTTCCAAATGATCCAATAGTATTTACCAACCATACGTTCAAATACTTGTTGGATGGCCAATAAGAAAGGGCTTTCACACTGTTACTACTTCCGTATGCTAAATTAGAATTCACTCTATTAACTCCACCTGTGCAGTTGCCGTTTGGGTCAACGTTTGCTAGTTTGAATTCAATTTGGATGTCAGCGGCTACGTTTCTGAATACGGTTCTTGTACTCGAGGTATCTGCGTTCAATTTTTGAAAATCTTCGTTCAGTATTCTCATGCCGTCATCAATCTGCTGTTTGCTAATATTTCCGGCACCATTGTAATGGATTATGTGAACGACCACGGGTACAGTAATAATAGGAGTCTTATTGTTCTGACTACCTTTTATTGAATTCAGGTTAGAAAGTTCCGAAAGTAGATCTTGGTTATCCCAAAAGGTTTTCTCTGCTCCCGGGTTTTCAGAAAAGAACTGTTGAAGCATTTGATCACTGGCACACCATTCTGTTTGGCTAAAAGCTAGTTGTGATGTTATAAATACAAAAGCGATTAAAATTATTTTTTTCATAAAGTACAAATATGAACCATTACGGTCCTGAGTTAATATTTCTGCCTATTGAAATTAGAGAAATTGATTTAAAAAAATACAGCGAATAACAACAGCAATCAACAGTATCTTTTGCGACAATAATAAATTCATTAGTTAGACGACAGTTTAAGTAATAAAGTTGTTCGATTAGACGAAACTCAAGGCCGCTTCCAAGTCCTCTTGCAGGTCTCTTACGTCTTCTACACCAACACTTAGTCGTATTAACGAGTCGATAATTCCTGAATTTTCTCTATCTTTTTTTGGAATCGCTGCATGGGTCATAGTAACTGGGTGGCAAACTAAGCTTTCAACACCGCCAAGAGACTCCGCTAAAGTGAAGACTCTGAGCGACGACATTACCTTATAAGCATCTTCTTTACTATTGCCACGGATAGTGAATGAAATCATACCGCCGAAATCATTCATTTGCTTTTTAGCTATGTCATGATTTGGGTGATCCTCAAAACCTGGCCAATACACGTTGTCGATTTTGGGATGATTCCGAAGGAAATGTGCGATTACTTTACCATTTTCGCAATGACGTTGCATTCTCAAATGAAGTGTTTTAATACCTCGTAATACTAAAAAGCAGTCCTGTGGACCACACACGGCTCCACTGCTATTTTGTATAAAATACAATCGTTCTGCTAAAGCGGCATCCTTGCAAACTAAGCCACCCATTATAACATCAGAATGACCCCCTAAGTATTTTGTTAAGGAATGCATTACAATATCAGCCCCTAAGTTTAGAGGTGTCTGCAGATAAGGGGTTGCAAAAGTATTGTCTACTGCCAATAATACATTGTGTTTTTTTGCAACTTCAGATATTGCAGCGATATCAATAATGTTCATCATAGGGTTGGTAGGGGTTTCCGCCCAAATCAACTTTGTATTTGAAGTAATAGCTTGTTCAATTTTAGAAGCATCTTCCATGGAAATAAATTTGAACTTGATTCCAAATGGCTCAAAAATTTCGGTAAAAATCCGATAGGATCCACCGTACAAATCATTGGTAGAAATTACCTCGTCACCTGCTTTTAGAAGTTTTATGACGGCATCGATTGCAGCTAAACCGCTGCCAAAACAAAGGCCATATTTCCCATTTTCTAAAGCGGCTAAATTATCTTCCAATGCCTTTCTAGTTGGATTCCCCGTTCTAGAATATGCGAAACCCTTATGATCTCCGGGAGCTTTTTGAAGGTAGGTGGATGTTTGGTAAATAGGTGTCATTACTGCCCCTGTAGCAGGGTCGGGGGATAATCCTGCGTGAATAACCTTTGTTCCAAATCTCATCTTATCGTTCGCCATAATGGGGTTTTTAATAACGGTTAACTAAATTAATCAAACATCAATTGAATGAGAAGGAATTAAGGTTTTTTAGCAGAATGTGTTCTTTTTATCCAGCGAGGTAATATAATAGCGCCAATAAACAAGTATGGATAGTAACTAATCAGTCGCCAAATGAAAGCTAAAGTACCTGCTAGACCAAAGGGTATAAAGAGAGACAGGAAACCGGAAAATGCGAATTCAGCAACACCTGTGCCTCCGGGAGTTGGGCTAATTAGTAAGATGACCCACATAACTAGTTGCCTAGCATAAATTAATAAATGACTATCAACAGCAGTAAATGCAAGAATTATAAAGTTAACAACCCAGAAGCGTGCAGTCCACGAAGCAAACGTTGCACCAAAGGCTTTGATCCAGAATGAGAACGGTTTATGCCGAAGTTCTTTTGAGGTTACCATAATTTCATCGCCCGTCTCACTTGCTTGAATTCTCCATTTGCGTAAAAACGGAAGATTAAAAACCTTTAACAAAAGCCATTTAAATCCTCTTGGTTGAAAAAAGATGGCATAACAGATAAAAGAGGTTAAAAATAAGATGAAACAGTACCCTAAAATAAAGAGATCTTTAGTACCCCAGAGTACTCCAAATATTTCCTTGTCCATTCCTTCGGGGAATAGATTAGAAATACCAACTGCAGCGATAATAGTTGGCACCATTAAGATGTAAAATAGTTCGTCTAGAAAAGCAGAAGACAAGACCACAGCTGTGCTTCTTCCTAAACGCACTCCTTCTTTATTTACAATATAAATTGCAACACCAGAGCCACCAACTACAGAGGGTGTAATGGCAGAGGCAAACTCCCATAGCATAATGGTATCGAAGCTATTACGCCAAGATATTTTATTGTCGGTTAAAATTCGAATACGCACCATGTAAGCGAAATCTCTGATGGCAATCATCAATACAGCCACGGCAATCCACAATGTGGCAGTCCAAGACCAGCTTAAGTTTTCGAAACTTTTGGGATCGTATTCTTTGTATACTAGGTAACTAGCAACTGCCAAACCAATAAAAATGGTAAGACCAATTCTTAGTGGTGAAAATAATTTCAGTGCTTTTGGATTTTCGCTCATTTGAGTCGTGATTCCGTTTACTTTTGTGGTTGAAAATAATACCATGCGGAAGGCCTATTTTTTATCAACCTGTTCTACTTGCCAAAAGATTATTGCACAAATCAACGAGCCAAAATCTTTTGAAATGCAAGATATTAAAACTAGTTCAATTACAGTTGAGCAAGTTGAAGAAATGAAAGACATGGCTGGAACTTATGAATCGTTGTTTAGTAGAAGGGCCATGAAATACCGAAGCATGGATTTGAATGAGAAAACGTTAACTGAAGAAGACTATAAAATTCATATAACTGAAGAGTATACCTTTTTAAAAAGGCCTGTTTTCGTGGTTGATGGAAAAATCTTTATTGGTAATTCTAAAAAAGTGGTGGAAGCATTTCTTGCTGAGATCCAATAAGAGTTTTGTCAAAGAAGTTTTGGGCGCATCTTGCCATATTAGGAGCTAACATTATATACGGATTAAACTACTCCATTGCGAAAGACGTAATGCCTGACTTTATTCAGCCATTTGGTTTTATTTTTTGCAGGGTTTCAGGTGCATTGCTCCTTTTTTGGCTGTTTGCACAATTCACGGAACGTGAAAAAGTAAGGCCCAAAGATTTGGGACTTTTGGCAATTTGTGGAGCATTTGGAGTTGCTGCGAATCAACTCATGTTTTTTTATGGATTAAATCTAACAAGTCCTATTAATGCCGCAATAATACTAACCTGTAACCCAATTTTGGTACTTGTTATCTCGGCTATTGTTTTAAAAGAGAGAATTACTTCTCGTAAGATTATTGGGATAGGATTAGGGCTGACAGGAGCATTGGGGTTAATCCTTTTTAAAGGGACTTCTGCACTAAATTCCGATGGGTTTGTAGGTGACTTATTTGTTTTTTTAAATGCAACTTCATATGCAGTTTACTTGGTTTTGGTTAAACCTTTAATGCAAAAGTATAAACCTATGACGGTTATTAAGTGGGTGTTCTTATTTGGATTTATATACGTTATTCCGTTTGGGTTTATAGAGTTCCAAGAAATCGACTGGTCTAGCTTCACAACAAATATTTGGGGAGCATTTATTTTTGTTGTGTTGGGCACAACCTTTTTAGCCTACCTATTTAATATTTACGGATTAACAGAATTGAGCCCATCTGTGGTAAGTATTTATATCTACTCTCAACCATTGATTGCAAGCATTATGGCAATAGCCTTGCAGAAAGATGCATTAAGCTATGAAAAAATTACAGCTGCTATTTTTATCTTTACAGGAGTTTACTTAGTAAGTTCCAGAAGATCAATTAAAAATATCACTTAGTCTCATATCTTCATCCATGTGAAGAGTTCTTATGCCTAATTTCTCAGCTCCTACAAGGTGCTTTTTTATGTCGTCGATGAACAAAGTCTCAGAAGGAACTAAATTGTGATTGTCTAAAACAAGTTGGAAAATATCTTCGTTTGGCTTTCTCTTACCAACCTCGTGAGATAGATATACCTTTTCAAAAAACCCGTTTAAATTAGTAACGCCTTTCGTAGATTTTAGTTGCTTGTAAATAAAATCAATGTGTAACTTATTTGTATTGCTAAGACAGAACGTTTTGTAGTTTTCTTTTGTCTTTTTTAGAATCTTATAGTTTTCTTCAGGGATATCTAATAACATTGCACTCCATGCGTTTTTAATCTCATCAAAAGTAATGTTGTCATCGTAGCTTGCTAACTCATTCAAAAATGTCTGGGTCGAAATACTGCCGGTTTCAAATTTTTTGAATACATTCCTCTCTTTTAAGTCAGCCATCACTTCTTCGTAGTCAGGGCCGTATAAAAATTTAAAATCTTGTTTTGTCGCTTCTGTATCTAAATCAATGATCACATTTCCTAGATCGAAAATGATGTTTTTGATACCTTCAATATTTTTAAGAGTCATTTTTTTTTGGCTGAAAATTAGTTGATATTTTCCTACTGTAAGATTAAAGTATTTTCCCTTACGAATTGTTCAAGTTTTTTGAAAAATTCTACTATTTCTTCCTCTGAATTATCAGAGTTAATGGTTACTAAACGAACAAAGGTTTGATCCTTGAAGCTACCGTAACTCACCATTAACTTGGCATGCTTGTGTAGAGCAGCGGTTAAGACTTTAGGATCAATATTTTTGTAGTTAAAACAAATTGAAATTGAATTGTCAAAACTAAATAGTTGATAGTCAATATTTTTTCTAATGTATTTTCTAGCAATTTCGCTCAATTTAAATTGATGGTTAACTAGTTTTTCAAGTCCTGATGTTCCAATTGACTTCCAAAGCGTCCATAATTTCAAGGCATCGTTTCTTCTTCCACATTGAAAAGAAGTTTTACCAGGGTTGAATTCATCCTCTTCTGATTGGAATAGATAACTAGCTTCGCTGGAGAACGATTGTTCTAATTGTTCCTTATGTGGCGTTACAAAAACAGAACAAGTTAAGGGGGTGCCTAACATTTTGTGTGAACTTATGCTAAAAGAGTCTGATAGCTCAACTCCTTTTAAAAGATGTTTGTATTCATGGCTAAAAATTGCTGCACCGCAGTAAGCTCCGTCTACATGAAGCCAAAGTTGGTGCTTTTTGCAAATAACCGATGCTTTTTCGATGTCGTCGAATGCTCCGAGAACTGTTGTTCCTGAGGTGACATTGACGAAAAAAGGTAATTTATTTTGAGCATAATCCGCAATAATTTGGGCTTCTAAAAGTGCCATGTCCATCTCTCCAACCTCATTTGTTGGAATGAAACGCACTTGTTTTCGGCCAATTCCCATGAGGCTGGCATTTTTAGCGACCGAATAGTGACAAGCCTCCGACGTATAGAGGATCATTGGATGATTAATTCCATCTTCAATGGTATTCGCCTTTGCATCCCTACCTAATACCATTGCCATAAAGTTGCTAATAGATCCGCCAGAAGCAATGGTGCCGGAATAGGATGCAGGATAACCTAAAAGGTCAGCAGTCTTTTTAATTATTTCTTTCTCAACAGCTACCATTGGCCCCGCTACTTTGTAAGTATACATGCTGTTATTCAGAACGCTAGAAACCAAGTCGCCCAATACAGCTCTACTTCGTCTTCCACCAATGAGCTGATTGAAAAAAGATTTACTGGCTGTTTTGGGAGTATGTTTTACTAACTCTTTGAAAGAGGCGAAAAAGATTTCATCTGATACAGGCTCATCCTCTAATTTCAAATCTAAAAGGGAGTGAAGTTCCTCTATATTTAACGGTTTGGTCACAGGAATCTCCTGCTCTTCTTGTACAATTAATTGGACTATTTCGAGGAATTGCTCGAGGTCTTTTTGATTCATTTACCGGGGCTAATTCAAAATGTAAGCATGCTAAATTAATGCTAAGTGGTCTTATTTTGTCGCTCTTAATTAAACTTATTTGCAAAATGAGCGGTTAGCTATACTGTAGGTCACTCCAATTAGACTCACTGTGATTCGTTTTTGTATAACGGAGAAATTTTGAAAAATATGAGGGGGTTTTTGACGGGAAACAGGGTAAAAACGTAAAAACCCTCATCAAAAATTGAAGGATTCTCTATTTTTTGTGGGCCTTGATGGGCTCACTTCTTCTCGTTCCTAGCTCAGTATAAACTTCTCGCCCTCTATAGGGCAAAAAAAAGACCCAAGTAAAAATTTAGCATAAATTGTAGCCTGTTAAATAGCAAGTAATGTATAATACCTCGACAAATTCGAACCACTAGTTAAGCTGAAAAAAGTATAACTTAGAAAATGGAAATGTATAAAGAGAACTAGAAGAAAGTTAAGTAACTAATTCAAGGCAAAAGTTGCGATTGAAACTTTAAAAGCAGGAGAAACACTTGCGAAGCTTGCCCTTCGTTTTGAGGTACATTAAAATCAAATAAGTCAGTAAAAGCTAGAATTTTTTAAAAACGGTAACTCAGTATTTGAAGTCAAAACCTTAAAAACTGATTTAAATGAAGCAGAAACCGAGAAGCTTTATACCAAGATAGGGCGGTTAGAAATGGAGCTCGACTTTTTAAAAAAAGCTTAGCCAAATTGGGGTATACGACATAAAAAAGGATCTGATTAGCAAAGATTCAGGCATCTCAATAAATCGTCAACTCTGCTTGCTAAATATGTCGAAAGGCGGATTTTATTATGTTAGAAAAGTAGAGTCTGCGGAAAATTTAGAGATGATGCGTTTAATGAATCAGCAAATTACAGAAGACCCAACAGCGGAAGTATTAACTATACAGACGATGCTTGAAGAAAACAGATACAAAGCAGGACTTGAGAGAGTGCATCGGCTAATGCGTCTAGCGGATATTATTCCAATCTATCCCCGAAAGCAGCTAACAGTACTAGACGAAAAGAAGTACATACATCCTTATCTGTTTAAAAACTTGCAGATCGAACGACCTAATTAAATCTAGGAAATAGACATCACTTATGTTACTATGAAGGATGGCTTTATCTATTTAACTGCTATAATAGATGTATTTAGCTGAAAAATTGTTTCATGGGGTTTGTCTAATTCGTTAGATGCAGAATCTAGCTTAAGAGTGGTTAGACATGGTATTGAAACAACCGTGAAGCCTGAAATACTTAACTCTGACCAAGGTTCTCAATTTACTTGTTTAGAATACACTAATCTATTAAAAAGAGAAAAAATACAGATTTCTATGGATGGTAAAGGAAGAGCATTAGACAATATTTATAGTGAGCGTTTTTGGCGTTCAATAAAGTATCGACATATATACTTGAACCCTGCTAAAGATTGATTAGAACTGTATAGAGGAATAGATAAATGGATTAACATGTATACTAATAGAAAACATCAAGGAACAGTTCAGAAACCAGAAAATAAATACCAAAATGCCGCTTAAAATTCAAATAAGAATCAACCAAAAATGGTCCGAATAATCAAAGTGTTATAGGTGAAGGGAGTAGGAGCATCTTTGGTGTAGAGACAGAGCTATACAACATCGGCTACTTTAAAAGTCATTGGAGTAAGTATAAGGCAAAATCTAAGTTACTGGAAGAGCATTAGGCATTTTACTCCTTCAGACATACAGAAGCTATTGATATATTTAAATGGCCAGATTCTTTAACCAAGCTACAGAAGGATATGGGTCACTTTAGTTTGGACGTATCGTTAACCTACTTAAGAAGGTTTGAGGTAGCTGAATTACAAGGAGAGAATATGCCGATGATTAACTAGAGGACTATATAGTTGACATTTTTTGTATGCAACGGTATATTTATGAGTGTTTAACGTACAATTACTTCTCTTTTTTTAGCTTACCTAATGGGTTTATCAAAGTTATTTCGTTCGAAAGAGGGGTACATTATTGCTTTATTATTCCTTAAATCAAGAGAAGTTAATTTATTATCGCGGCAAAACAGACGTGTTAGCAATATATTATTGTTTAAATCTAATCTTGTAAGCTTATTATTATCACAATCCAGATAATTTAGTAAAGTATTTTGACTTACATCTAAGTTTTTAAGTTTATTATTACGACAATCCAGTTGAGTTAGTAAAGCATTTTGACTGATATTTAATTTTTTAAGTTCATTCTCGCCACAACCAAGATGAGTTAGTAAAGTATTTTGACTTATATCTAATTTTTTAAGTTGATTATTATCACAAACCAAATAAGTTAAAGAATTATGTTCTCTAACATTTAAGCTTTCCATACTGTTATATTGACACCGCAATGAAGTTAAAGCAGTATTTTGGTTTAGGTCTAATTTTTTCAGATTATTACCTGAACAGTCTAAATTAGTTAATAATGTACTTTGGCTTAGGTCTAAATTTAGAAGATTGTTTCCATCACAATACAAGTCAGTTAGTAAAGTGTTTTGACTGACATCTAATTTCTTAAGTCCGCTTCCACTACAAGATAAAACTTCTAAAGCAGTATTTTTACTCAAATTTAAAGTCTCTACCAAACCGTTGTAATGATTATCAAAGCGTAGTTCTTTTAACGCTATATTTTTACTTAAATCTAAAACAGCAAGTACACTTCCCATATCGTGGTCACCAATTATTTCTAGATGAGTTAAAGAAGTAAAACCCTCAATTCCTGTTAAATCTTTGATTCCAATTATGTGCCACGAATTATCTGCATCAGACCGAATAGCTTCTCCCATCTCTTCAGTTGCTACATACAATTCCAAAGAAGTTACATCTTTAATATTTTTTGTAGTTATCCTACCATCAATTTTATTATCGTAGCCTTGACTTATTAATTCTTTTTCAAAGAGTTGGTCTGGAATTGAAGTGTATTGACTAAAGCCAATAATTGGGATAAATAGTAAAAGGAGTAATAATTTATTCATATGCTAAATTCAATATTTAAATAATGCAACTGAAACCATTAAATTACTTAAGTGGGCTTGAGGTCGCTGAATTACAGGAAAAGGATATTCCGATGATTAGTCTATAAAAACAAAAAAGTCCCACCGAAGCAGGACTTTTAATTAAACGATTTAAAATAGTAAGGTAATTTATTGTGCTGTTAAGGTCTGAACAAATTCAATGGTATCGCCCATATCAATATAACTAAGGCCTACAGCTAATAAAGTGCCATCATTTGTTATAATATTTAAAGTGTCCCCATCTGGGCCTTTGTCAAAGATTAACTTTGTCTCTGAATCATAAAATTCCCAAGTTCCATAAAGTATTTGAGGTTCGGTAGTGTCGCACTTGATTGCTCCTGAATCATCCGTGTAAATACCGCTTGTCTCACACCTTAATATATCGTCCAAAGCACAAGCATCAAAACTATTAGTATCGAGACCTGTTGATATAGTATCTCCATTTAAAATGGTAGTAACATCAGTAAGAATGAAATTCTTCGCACACAACTTTTCAGTATTTGTTGGAGTCGCTGGGCGAATCATTGGACCTGTATCATCATCATCCTTACAAGAAGAAAAAGATAAAATACTAAAAAATAGAATAATTAGAATTGGTTTTTTATTTTTCATCAGATTTTTTCTCAAATAAAAGAATAAAAAAGGAATTAAACAAATTAGAAATATAAATAGCTTTTTTTTTAAAAATCGAAATAAATGACCTCCTTCTAGAAGTCATCCATTTATTTTCATAATTGGAATTAGATAGGCCCCTTTAATTGTCAAGAAGTATTTTTTACAGGTGGCAACGTTTAACGAGAAGGATAGAAAAAAGCAGCGATGTATAGCAAGGTTATAACGCAAAAACAAGAGGAGTGCGATAATACAGTAATTGAGGTTTTGGGGTAACAAAAAAGTCCTAACGAAGTAGGAATCTTAATTCTGGATTTAAATAAGCCTTATGGATTACAATTCGTAAAGGTTGGTTTTGGGAGTGTCCAAGCTGTTGTATTATCACTAAAGCTTCTGCAATCAGTTACATTAATGACATTCCAAGAGCTAAGATTTTGATTAAAATTTGTTGAGTTTGAAAACATCCTCCACATATCGGTCACATTAGCTACATTCCACCCGCTAATATCCTGATTAAAATTTGTTGCTCCTGTAAACATAAAACCCATATTAGTCGCATTAGCCACATTCCAGGAGCTAATATCTTGATTAAAATTTGTTGCTCCTGAAAACATAAAACCCATATTAGTCGCATTAGCCACATCCCACAAACTTATATCTTGATTAAAATTTGTTGCATTTTCAAACATACTATTCATATCAGTTACATTAGATACATCCCATGAACCAATGTCTTGGTTAAAGGAAGATGCATTGGCGAACATTCCATAAGCGCTGCTAAGATTAGTAACATTCCAAGAACTTATATCTTGGTTAAAGTTAATGGCTAAGAAGAACATTCCTGAAGCGTCAACTACATTTGACAAATTCCAGGAGCTAATGTCTTGGTTGAATAACGAGGCAGTATAGAACATTAGTCCCATTCTGCGAACTTTGGAAACGTTCCAAGAACCGATGTCTTGATTGAAGGACGAGGCATTGCGAAACATATAGTCCATATTAGTGACATTGGACACATCCCACGAGCCTATATCTTGATTAAAACCTATCGCAGAGTCTAGCATAGAGGTCATATTAGTTATTTTAGTTACACAAATATTGGTAACATCTTGGTTGCTAACAATTCTATTTTTAAGTTGAGTAGCGTTAACTACAGTGTATAAAAGACCATTTACAGTTCCTGTATCTCCTATTATGGAAGTTGCGCTTGCCTTTATCGTCACTCCATTGGCATCAAGATAGATTAATTCATTATTTGTTGGAGTTGTCGGTGTTGTTGGTTCAGTAGTATCGTCATCCTTTTCACAAGAGAATAGGGAAATTGATATAAGTGCTATCAGAGAATATTTTAATGGTTTCATAGTTTTTTGTTTTATTTTTTTAAGCAAATAAAGCAATATTTTTAATAACCTAAAACCTTAGCTAGAATCTCACCAAAAGCTGAAACCATTCGGCCGTATTAATAGAATCAACCTGGGGTGGGTTTAACAGAAATGGTTTTCTATTTCAAAGGGTGTTGTATAGCAATAGTATAACCCTACTTTTGGGTATATTCAGTTAACTTTTTTTTTAATTATCTTATAACTTAATGCTGACTTATATAAGTACTGTTGAAATTCAATAAAGGCATCGGCAATGATTGAAAGTGAGGATTTGTTTAGAGGGGTAGAAAAAGAAGAGGTTGTTAAACGACTGTCTGAAATCACATCCCTTAAGGGGGAAAAGAAGGGTGTTGTTGATTTAACGTATTGATAGTATATGTTATAATTCGGATTATGGTAGAAATATTAACTGTCTAAAAACGGTCTGTAGTAGGTTAAAATGGCAAAAATTAGTGCTTTTATGGTAGTATAACTCGTTATTACTATTGTGAAAAATTACTCTTAAAAGCGAAGTTTTGGGTAAAGCATTAAAGAAAACTGTTGTTTGAAAAACAACAGTTTTATCCCGTCAGTACAAGGCTTGAAAAGACTTGTGAGACATCTGTCTCATAATAAAAAAAGGACTCAATGAAATCATTGAATCCTTTTTTGCTAGGTGGGCCCTGATGGGCTTACTTCGTCTATCATTGCGCTATCGCTTAATGAAGCTCAGTATAAACTTCTCGCTCGCTATAGGGCAAAAAAAGACCTAATCTTTCGATTGAGTCTTTCTGTGGCCCTTGATGGGCTCACTTCGTCTATTATTTCGTTTCACTCATAATGCTCAGTATAAACTTCTCGCCCCTCAGCAACTAAGAAACAAAAAATCCCTCACTAAAAAGTGAAGGATTTTATATTTCTAGTGGGCCCTGATGGGCTCGAACCATCGACCACCTGATTATGAGTCAGTAATTAATAGGTTTCATTAAGTATCATTTTATTGCAAATATTTGATTTACAAGTTAAACACAGAATTTGTGTTTTCATCTATTAATAGTAATTGTCATTAATTGTTTTAAAAAGTCTGACCAAAGTCTGACCAAGGAATTATAGTAGACCATTATCTGCAAAACTAAAGTAGCTAGTTCTAGTAATTATTAAATGATCTAATATTTTTAATTCTAGAAGCTCACCTGCTTGTTTAATTCTATTAGTTAATTGTTTATCACTATTACTTGGTTTAAGTACTCCGCTAGGATGATTATGTGCGATAACAATACAAGTAGAATTGCATTTTAAAGCTACAGAAAAAAGAATTTTAGTGTCTACTATAGTAGATGATCTGCCACCTTTAGACAGAGGGTATATTCCGATTAATTGGTTTGAATTATTAAGCATTACTAGAAAGAATTCTTCAAGTATTTCAATTTGATTAAGATTCCAATTTTGAATCAAAACTTTGTATGCTGATTTGCTATCGGTGATTGCAGTTGAATCTTTAATCCCTTTTTTATAAGATATTTCAATTTCAGTTACTTTCATATCGTTATTTTTTGAATGATGAAATATTAGATCTACAGTCCATTTTAGCTATATATTTATGTAGTAGAAACTGAAACT
>CAJJAT010000032.1 GCA_905182175.1 Flavobacteriales bacterium UBA1494
GAAGGTACACCAAGTGGATTCAATACAATATCTACCGGAGTTCCGTCATCTAAGAAAGGCATGTCTTCATGACGTACAATCTTAGCAACAATACCTTTGTTACCATGACGACCCGCCATCTTATCCCCTACTTTCAACTTACGTTTCTTAGCTAAATAAACCTTAGCCAATTTCATAATTCCAACCGGAAGCTCATCTCCTACTGTTAAGGCATATTTCTTGCGCTTATACTTTCCCTGAATCTCTGTTGCTTTCATGTTATGATTGTGCAACATGGTTTTAATCGTCTGATTTAACTCATCTGATGTAGTCCAGTTTTTGTAATCAATGAAAGCAAAATCATCAATTCGTTGAAGTACTTTTTGGGTAAATTTAGTACCCTTTGGAATTAACTCTTCGTTATAATAGTTCTGAATTCCCTGAGCAGTTTTACCATTTACTACAGTATACAATTTCTCAACTAATCTTTCCTTCAGATCGGCAAGCTCTTTCCTTTGCTCTTCGTCTAATTTCAGAACCACGTTTTTCTCATCGGCTCTAGATTTTCTATCCTTTACAGCTCTTTCAAATAATTTCTTTCCTACAACAACACCTATTGTTGATGGTGGAACTTTTAATGAAGCATCTTTTACATCTCCTGCTTTATCTCCAAAGATTGCTCTTAATAACTTTTCTTCAGGAGTTGGATCAGACTCTCCTTTAGGCGTAATCTTTCCAATTAAAATGTCGCCTTCTTTTACCTTGGCTCCAATTCTAATAAGTCCGTTTTCATCTAAATCAGCTGTAGCTTCTTCACTAACGTTTGGAATATCTGCAGTTAATTCTTCTACTCCTCTTTTAGTATCTCTAACTTCCAATGTAAATTCATCAACATGAACTGATGTAAACCAGTCTTCAGAAACCACTTTTTCAGAAATTACAATTGCATCCTCAAAGTTGTAACCCTTCCATGGCATAAACGCCACTTTTAAGTTTCGTCCTAAAGCTAATTCCCCACCTTGTGTTGCATAACCCTCGCAAAGTACTTGTCCTTTTTCAACTTTATCACCTTTCATCACAATTGGATTCAAGTTGATTGTTGTACTTTGGTTTGTTTTCTTGTACTTCGTTAAATTATATGTTTTAGTTGGTTCAGTAAATGAGACCAATTCCTCTTCTTTCGATCGCTCGTAAGTGACAATAATCTTATTGGCATCAACAAATTCAATAACACCAGGTCCTTCAGCGTTAATTAAAACTCTAGAATCAACAGCAACTTGCTTCTCTAAACCTGTTCCGACTATTGGGGCATCAGGTTGTAACAAGGGAACTGCCTGACGTTGCATGTTAGATCCCATCAATGCTCTGTTTGCATCATCGTGCTCCAAAAATGGAATCAACGATGCTGCAATAGATGCAATTTGATTTGGAGAAACATCCATCAAAGTAACCTCTTCAGGCTTAGCCAATGGAAAGTCACCTTCATATCTAGCTTTAACAACTTCAGTCTGGAATTTACCATCCCCACCGACCACAGCGTTAGCCTGTGCAATAGTTTGAGAGTCTTCCTCTTCAGCACTTAAATAAATAACTTCTTTATCACTTAACCCTACTGTACTATTTGCAACTTTTCTATATGGAGTCTCAATAAACCCGAGTCTATTTACTTTTGCATAAACACACAATGAAGATATCAACCCAATATTTGGACCTTCAGGAGTTTCAATCGGGCAAAGCCTTCCGTAATGAGTATAATGAACATCACGTACCTCGAAACCTGCTCTTTCTCTCGACAGGCCTCCGGGCCCTAGTGCAGACATTCTTCGTTTGTGTGTAACCTCTGATAATGGATTTGTTTGATCCATAAACTGAGATAACTGATTCGTACCGAAGAAAGAATTAATTACCGCGGATAATGTCTTTGCATTAATCAAATCGGCAGGAGTAAACACTTCGTTATCTCTAACATTCATTCGCTCACGTATAGTTCTAGCCATTCTAGCTAAACCTACACCAAATTGGTTATATAATTGCTCCCCAACCGTTCTAACTCTTCTGTTAGACAAGTGATCAATATCATCTACATCGGCCTTTGAGTTTATCAACTCAATTAAGTACTTAATGATAGAAATGATGTCTTCTCTAGTTAAAATTTTTGTGTTAGGCTCAATACTTAAACCTAGCTTTTTGTTGATTCTGTATCGCCCAACTTCGCCTAAATCATAACGGGTCTCAGAGAAGAATAATTTATCAATTACACCTCTTGCAGTTTCCTCATCTGGCGGCTCAGAATTTCTAAGTTGACGGTAGATATGCTCTACAGCTTCTTTCTCCGAATTTGAGGGATCTTTCTGCAACGTATTGTAGATAATCGCGAAATCCGCAGAATTTACATCTTCTTTGTGGAGAATAATAGTTTTCGTACCTGATTCAAGAATTAAATCTATGTGCTCTTTTTCTATTATCGTTTCACGGTCAACAACAACTTCATTTCGCTCAATAGACACGACCTCTCCAGTATCTTCATCTACAAAATCCTCAACCCAAGTTCTCAGAACTCTTGCCGCTAATTTTCTACCTTGAACTCTTTTTACTGCCGCTTTGCTAACTTTAATTTCGTCCGCTAAATCGAAAATGTCCAAAATGTCTTTGTCAAACTCAAACCCAATTGCTCTAAGTAATGTCGTAACAGGTAACTTTTTCTTTCTGTCGATGTACGCATACATCACGTTATTTATATCTGTAGCAAACTCAATCCAAGAACCTTTAAATGGAATTACTCTAGCAGAATAAAGCTTTGTTCCATTGGCATGTCTCGACTGACCAAAAAATACACCGGGAGACCTGTGTAGTTGAGAAACAATTACTCTTTCTGCGCCGTTTACAAGGAATGTTCCTTTCGGAGTCATGTAAGGAATTGTACCAAGGTAAACGTCTTGTACAATTGTTTCGAAATCCTCGTGCTCGGGATCGGTACAATAAAGTTTTAGTTTAGCTTTTAGTGGAACGCTATAAGTCAAACCTCTATCAATACATTCTTCAATGCTGTAGCGAGGTGGATCAACAAAATAATCTAAAAATTCTAATACGAACTGATTTCTAGCATCAGTAATCGGAAAATTTTCACTAAAAACTCTATATAGACCTTCTGTATCTCTGAATTCCGGAGACGTGTCTAATTGAAAGAAATCCTGAAAAGATTTTAATTGTATATCTAAAAAGTCAGGATATTCTAATTTATTTTTTATGGATGCAAAACTAACTCTGTTTTGCAATTTTAATAATGAAGCGTTAGCCATCTGAAGAAGTGTTTATTAGTACTTAGATATAAACATAAAAGGGTTTAGTCCTCACCCCGATAAACATCGGAGTGAGATCTAAACCTAAAAATTGTTGGTTGTGCTTTTTATTACTTGAGTTCAACTTCAGCTCCAGCGTCTTCTAATTGGGTTTTAAGGCTTTCTGCCTCGTCTTTAGATACACCTTCTTTAAGTGCTTTTGGTGCTGCATCAACTAATCCTTTCGCCTCTTTAAGACCTAGACCAGTTAATTCTTTTACAAGTTTTACAACTGCTAATTTAGATCCACCCGGAGCAACCAAGATAACGTCAAATTCCGTTTTCTCTTCAGTTCCAGCATCTCCATCTGCAGCAGGACCAGCCATAGCCACAGCAGCAGCAGCAGGCTCAATACCGTACTCATCCTTAAGGATAGTTGCTAATTCGTTTACATCTTTTACTGTCAAGTTTACCAACTCTTCAGCAAGCGCTTTTAAATCCGCCATTTTATTTTGTTTTTATTTATTTAATTTATATGAATTGAGAGTGCGTACACAATTTTAAGCTTCCTTTTCAGAAAGTGTTTTAACTAATCCCGCAATAGTATTCCCACCTGATTGAAGTGCGGAAATAACATTTTTAGCAGGAGATTGAAGCAACAGGATGATGTCTCCAATAAGTTCTTCTCTTGACTTGATTTGGACTAATGCATCAATTTGGTCATCTCCAATGTAAATAGCCTCTTCAATAAACGCAGCCTTTAATATTGGCCGGTCATTTTTCTTTCTAAACTCTTTGATCAGTTTAGCAGGAGCGTTTCCTACTTCTGAAAAAAGAATTGATGTGCTACCTTTCAATACATCATAAAACTCTTCATAACTACCTTCAGCGGCTTCTAAAGCTTTTCTTAATAATGTATTCTTTACAACATTTAAAGATACATCTCTCTTGTACGCTGCTCTTCTTAATTTCGAGGAAGTCTCTGCGTCTAGTTCTGAGACATCGGCTAAGTAGAAGATGTTGTTTTCATTCAACTTCGCTGATAAATTCTTTACGATTTCGTGCTTTTCTTGTTTTGTCATTTCTAAATAGGATAGAATGTTGAATATTTAGTCCGTTATATATCTTTTGGATCAATGTGTATACCCGGGGTCATAGTTCCTGACACACAAATACTCTTCACATATATACCTTTTGATGAGGAAGGCTTCAACTTAATAATAGTTTGAAGCATTTCTGAAGCATTTTCTCTAATCTGATCTGCGTCAAAAGAGACTCTTCCAACAGATGAGTGAATAATGCCATACTTATCTACTTTAAAGTCAATTTTCCCGCCTTTTACATCAGCAACAGCTTTGCCTACATCCATAGTAACGGTACCTGATTTTGGATTAGGCATCAGACCTCTTGGTCCTAACACACGACCTAAAGCTCCAACTTTACCCATAACACTTGGCATAGTAACAATAACATCAACGTCAGTCCATCCACCTTTGATCTTAGCAACATATTCATCAAGACCAACGTAGTCAGCACCAGCTGCTAAAGCTTCAGCCTCTTTATCAGGAGTCACCAAAGCTAAAACAGTTACTGTTTTACCAACACCATGTGGCAATGTTACAGTACCTCTCACCATTTGATTTGCTTTTCTAGGATCAACACCCAGTCTAACACTTAAATCAACTGATGAATCAAACTTAGTTGTCGCTAATTTCTTCACAAGTGAAGAAGCTTCCTTTAAAGAATATAATTTATCCTTTTCAATTTTTGCTACCGCGTCTTTACGCTTTTTCGTCAATGTTGCCATGTTTCTTTATTTTAACCTAACTACTCAGGTTTTGGTCCCTTAACTGTAATCCCCATGCTTCTTGCTGTTCCTGCAACCATACTCATAGCTGCATTCATTTTAAAAGCATTTAGATCTTCCATTTTATCCTCTGCTATCTCTTTAATCTGATCCCAGCTTACAGAAGCTACTTTTTTTCTGTTGGATTCCGGTGAACCTGACTTAATTTTAGCCATCTCTAACAACTGAACCGCTGCTGGAGGAGTTTTAATTACAAAATCGAAAGATTTATCTCCGTAAACGGTAATAACTACAGGCAACACCTTTCCGGCTTTATCCTGGGTCCTTCCATTAAACTGCTTACAGAAATCCATTATATTCACACCCTTTGCACCTAAAGCAGGTCCAACTGGAGGAGATGGATTCGCTGCTCCACCTTTAATCTGTAATTTAATTATTCCACTAATTTCTTTAGCCATTGCTTGCTATTTATAATGTCAATTATGATTCTTTTTCTACCTGAAGGAAACTCAATTCTAATGGCTGTTTTCTTCCAAAAATCTTTACCATTACCATTAACTTTTTCTTCTCTTCGTTTATTTCTTCGATACTACCATTAAAACCATTAAAAGGTCCATCAATAACTTTGATAGACTCTCCAACTATGAAAGGTATATTCATTTCTTCATCACTATCAGCAAGCTCATCGACCTTTCCTAAGATTCGGTTAATTTCACTTTGTCTTAGTGGAAGTGGCTCACCTCTTTTTTCCGCACCCAAAAAACCAATTACATTGGTAGTCTTTTGAATCAGGTGAGGAATTTCTCCAACTAAATTAGCTTCTATAAGAATATAACCAGGAAAGAAACTTCTTTCCTTACTTACTTTCTTTCCATTTCTAATCTGATAAACTTTCTCTGTAGGAATTAGAATCTGACTAACATAGTCCCCTAATTTCAACCGACTAATCTCATCCTCGATATAAAGTTTAACCTTCTTCTCTTTCCCACTAATTGCCCTAATGACGTACCACTTTTTATTATTATCGCTCATGTCTATCTCGTATCAGTCTTAAATGATTTCGTAGATTTTCTCCATCAACGTGCTAAAAGATGTGTCCATCAAAAAAATAATAAGAGAAATAATGATCGAAGCAATCATCACAACGACACCACTACTTTGCAATTCGCTCCATGTTGGCCAACTTACCTTGTTCAGTAATTCGTCAGTTGATTCCTCTACGTATGTTCTTAACTTCGACATAATTTTTATTCTCTGCACGGGTGGAGAGACTCGAACTCCCAGCCAATGGTTTTGGAGACCACTACTCTACCAATTGAGCTACACCCGTATGTTTTAAAATTCACGAAAAGGCGTCGATTAAAAATCAACACCTTTTCGTAAGTTTTGTTTACCTATTGACTACTCAATAATTTCAGTAACTTGACCTGCCCCAACTGTTCTGCCGCCCTCTCTGATTGCAAACTGAAGACCTTTATTAATTGCAACTTTGTTAATTAAATTAACAGTAATCGTCACGTTATCACCAGGCATTACCATTTCTCTTCCTTCTTCTAGGAAAATCTCTCCTGTTACATCGGTTGTTCTAATGTAAAATTGTGGACGGTATCTATTTTGAAATGGAGTATGACGTCCACCTTCCTCTTTCTTCAAGATATAAACTTCAGCCTTAAATTTAGTATGAGGTGTAATTGATCCTGGCTTAGCCATTACCATACCTCTACCAATTTGAGATTTTTCAACACCTCTTAACAACAAACCAACATTATCACCTGCTTCGCCTCTGTCTAATATCTTTCTAAACATTTCAACACCTGTTACAACAGACTTTAAACCTTCAGCTCCCATGCCCATAATTTGAACTTCTTCACCTGAGTTGATGATACCAGTTTCAATTCTACCTGTCGCAACAGTACCTCTACCTGTAATAGAAAATACATCTTCAATTGGCATCAAAAAAGGCTTTTCAGTTTCTCTTGGAGGAATTGGAATAAAACTATCAACAGCATCCATCAATTCCATTACCTTATCTTCCCACTGTGCTTCTCCGTTCAATGCACCTAATGCAGAACCGGAGATAATTGGTGTATTGTCACCATCAAAATCATAGAAAGATAACAACTCTCTGATTTCCATATCAACTAATTCTAATAACTCTTCATCATCAACCATATCTGCTTTGTTCATAAAAACAACAATGGTAGGTACACCTACCTGACGAGCTAACAAGATATGCTCTCTAGTTTGAGGCATTGGACCATCAGTGGAAGCCACAACTAAAATTGCTCCATCCATCTGAGCAGCTCCAGTAACCATGTTCTTAACGTAATCAGCGTGACCCGGACAATCAACGTGAGCATAGTGTCTTGTTTCTGTAGAGTACTCTACGTGAGATGAATTAATTGTAATACCTCTTTCTTTTTCTTCAGGGGCATTATCAATTTTATCAAAGGCAACGGGTGCTGAGAAGCCTTTTTTAGCCAATACTGTTGTAATGGCAGCAGTTAATGTAGTCTTTCCGTGATCAACGTGACCAATTGTACCAATATTTAAATGTGGTTTAGACCGGTCAAAATTTTCTTTAGCCATGACGTATTGCTTTTATTTGTTATTATAATTAATTAATGTATTCAATTTATATCTAGAGCCAATGAGGGGAATTGAACCCCTGACCTCTTCCTTACCAAGGAAACGCTCTACCCCTGAGCTACATCGGCAATGATGTAATAATTTTTTATTGATGAGAATAAAAGAGCGGGAAACCGGATTCGAACCGGCGACCCTCAGCTTGGAAGGCTGATGCTCTAGCCAGCTGAGCTACTCCCGCTTTTTAGATTCATCAATATTTTTTGAAAGTATGTGGGGGGAGCAGGATTCGAACCTGCGAAGACGTAGTCAACAGATTTACAGTCTGTCCTCGTTGGCCGCTTGAGTATCCCCCCAAATAATTTTCAAATATGTTAAAGAACGTTTCTTTTGAGCCGATGGAGGGATTCGAACCCCCGACCCGCTGATTACAAATCAGCTGCTCTGGCCAACTGAGCTACATCGGCAAAAATTTCGACCTTATTTCTAACCACAAGTAGCTCTGAAATAAGGTCTGCAAATTTATGAAAGATTCTAATATCCCGAAATAAATTTCAAGGTTTTTTTCAAAGTCTTTTACATTTAGTGGTAAGTGCTTTAAAATGAAACTTTAACCTACCTCATTCTTTCCTTTTCCTTGTGCTTTTTAGCTTGTCTTCGCAGTGCTTCGGTCACTTCTAGTGTCGCTGCTTCAAAGTTTTTGGAAACCTTCTTCGCAAATAAGTCATGTCCGGGCACAAATAATCGAATCTCTACTTCCTTGTTTTCGAGCTCATGATTATTATCAACTTTCAAATAAACATCTGCACTAATTATCTTGTCGAAAAACTGAGTTAACTTATCAATTTTCTCCTGTATGAAGTCGATTAGCTTTTGATCTGCATCGAAGTTTACTGACCTTACATTCAATTTTACATTCATATTATTTGGGGTTTATGCCCGAGGATGGGCTTGTTTGTATATATTCTTCAACTTTTCAATTGTATTGTGAGTGTAAATTTCTGTAGCAGATAAGTTCGCATGACCTAAGATTTCCTTTATCGTATTTAAATCTGCTCCATTATTCAACATATGAGTAGCAAAGGTGTGCCTGAGCACATGAGGACTTTTTTTACTTGCAGTAGTTACTTGTCTAAGGTAATAATTTACCTTCCGATAAACAAACTTTGGGTACATTTTTTTACCAGAATCAGTAAGCAGTAAATTTTCGTCGTTCTTTACTTGCTGTCTTTGCTCTATATAACCATTTATAGTAGCGATAACTTCTCTATGAAGCGGAACAATACGTTCCTTATTTCTCTTTCCCAAAACCTTCATACTCTGCTGAACAAAATTAACATCCGATAGCTTCACTCCAATTAATTCGCTCAAACGAATTCCTGAGGAATAAAGTAACTCTAGGATTAACCTATCTCGCACCCCTTTAAATGAATCTTCGAAAGCAAAGGAATCTAGTAGATTGTCCATTTCCTTTTCCCGAATAAAGTTTGGCAAGGGTTTCGAGACTTTGGGAGATATTAATTTATCGGTAGGGTTTTTATCAATAACCCCCTCTCGCAGCATATATTTATAAAAAGACTTGATACTTGATATTTTACGGTTTACACTTTTACTTTGTGTTCCGTTTTCCAGTAAATCAACGACCCAAGACCTTAAAGTTTCTGAATTCGCTAACTCAACACCCATCTCGTATCTAACCTGCAGATAGGCCTGTAATTGACTCAAGTCTGTTTTATAAGCCGTTATGGTATGAACCGAGTAACGCTTATTTTTTTGCAAATAATCAAGGAAGTGAGATATGCGCATAAAAAAGCCACTTTAATACTACCGCAATTTAAGCAATAGTATTAAAGTGGTACTATATTGTGAAGTTAAAAAAGTTTTAATTAAGCCTCTTCTTCTCTTTGCATTTTCTCTACGTAAATCGCCTTTTTTATCTGCTCTCTTCTAATTATTGATGGCTTATCAAACTGCTGTCTGGCTCTTAGTTGTCTTACAGTTCCAGTTCTTTCAAACTTCTTCTTAAACTTTTTTAGAGCTCTTTCTATGTTTTCGCCTTCTTTGACAGGTACTATTAACATGCGTCTTTATTTTTATTGGATGACAAAAGTAATGTTTTTTATTAAAATAGAACTACTCTTTTAAAATATCTCTTGAGATAACTAATTTTTGTATTTCTGAGGTCCCTTCGCCTATTGTGCAAAGTTTTGAGTCTCTGTAAAACTTCTCAACTGGAAATTCCTTCGTGTACCCGTAACCTCCAAAAATCTGAACCGCTTCATTCGCGACAGCCACGCAAACCTCTGATGCTTTATATTTAGCAATAGCTGACTCTTTCGTCATCTTTTGGCCTTTATTTTTCATATCTGCCGCTTGGTGAGTTAACAGTTCGGACGCTTCTATATCAGTAGCCATATCTGATAACTTAAAGGCTATTGCCTGAAAATTTGAAATTGATTGACCAAATTGATGTCTTTCCTTAGCGTATTTCTTCGCAGCTAAATAAGCTCCTTTCGCAATACCCAAAGAAAGAGCTGCAATGGATATTCTACCACCGTCTAAAACTTTCATCGCCTGAGCAAACCCATTCCCGACTTTTCCCAACAACTGGTCTTTATGGATTCTGCAATCTGTAAAAACCAATTCTGCAGTTTCTGACGCCCTCATTCCTAACTTATCTTCTTTCTTTCCTGAATTAAATCCAAGTGTTCCTTTCTCCACGATGAAGGCAGACATTCCATGAGAATCGCCTTTCTCCCCTGTTCGAACAATGACCACAGCTACATCTCCTGAAATGGCATGTGTAATGAAGTTTTTAGCTCCGTTTAGGATATAATAGTCACCGTCCTCGATAGCAGTAGTATTCATACCTCCCGCATCAGAACCTGTATTATGCTCCGTTAATCCCCAAGCACCAATGTGCTCAGCTGTTGCCAGTTTTGGCAAATACTTTTTCTTTTGAGATTCATTTCCAAAGGCTAAAATATGACCTGTACATAATGAATTGTGCGCAGCTACGGATAAACCTATTGATCCGCAAACCTTTGATATTTCTGTAATCACAGTAATATATTCATGGTATCCGAAACCTGACCCACCATATACTTCGGGAACTAAAACGCCCATCATGCCTAGCTCACCCAACTTTTTCATGATGTGAATAGGAAATTCTTGAGACTCATCCCATTTCATTAAATCTGGTCGAATATACTTTTCTGCAAAATCCTTCGCCATCTGAGCGATCATCGTCTGGTTTTCTGTGTAGTTAAAATCCATAGTTAGTAGTTGACTAATCCTTTAATATTATTATTATACTTTGAAAGATACTCCACTCCGTTTAAGAAGTCAAGTATCACTAAAAATGAGAAACCGGCAACATGTGCTTTTTGTTTCAGAACAATTTCAGCAGCAGCGGCAGCAGTGCCACCCGTGGCTAACAAATCATCATGAATCAAGATATTTGCTCCTTTTTTTATGGCATCTTCGTGAACTTCAATTTCAGCAGAGCCATATTCTAAGTCGTATTTGTGTGACACTGTTTTATACGGTAACTTACCTTTCTTCCGAACAGGAATAAAGGGTATACCTAATTCTTGAGCAATCAAGGGTCCCCAAAAGAATCCTCGACTTTCAACGCCCATAATCGCATCAACTCTCATTCCATCCATCAACCGAACGAATTCTTTTGTGATAGATTTAGTCAATGGTGGATTTTCTAATATTGGAGTTATATCTTTAAAGATAATGCCTTCTTTAGGAAAATCTTTTACGTCGCGAATGGAGTCTTTTATTTGTTTTTCGAGCATGCCTTTATTGCATTATTAAGCAGCTGCAAAAAAACGAAAATTAAGACAGCTTAAAGCTCAATATATGGTTTTACTTTCTCGAAAATAGAATCATTAATTAGCAACGTCTTCTTCAAATCATCAATGTCTCTGTATTTCCCGTGCTGCTTCCTATAATTCACGATACCATTAGCTTGTTTCCAGTACAAATAGGGATGTGCTTTCAACTCTTCCTTCGTTGCAGAATTAATATTTAGTTTCCTTATTTCCAACGAAACGAGAAGCAATTGGGTGTCCAATTTTATAAGAGTTTCTTCTTTTAATCCATAGATTTCATGTAGCTGATCTTTTGATATAAATCCACCGAGTTCTTCTCTTCGTTTAACGATTCGCTCGGCCAATACTTCTCCAATTCCATAGAGTTTCTTAAGCGCTGCTGTATCTGCAGTATTAATATCTACTTTAAGGTAAACTCTTGAGGACTTAGCATACTTTTTCTTTTCCCATTTTTTGAAAGCGCTTTTTTTCTTAGGGCTAAATTCAGGTAAAAGGATATGCGGTTCCAATTGAGCATACAATTTATCACTGATTACAAACACCTTCTTTACTTCAACTTTTGAATCGAAACCTCCTATTTTGATCTTGTAATTCAGTAGTGTTTTCGTCTGCCTTTCACTCAGCCCAAATTCCATCCATTTTTCACCTGAAAGTTCATTTGGATCGAAATCTTCAACCTCCAAGACCGATTTTTGATACCTTCGTCTAAATTCCTTTTCATGAGCTAAACTCAAAACGCTTTCAATACTATCGATTTCAAACTGAAGTGCAGTTAAGTCTACTTTTTCAAATTCGTGTTTGGGATCGTAATCAAGAAGATAAAACCGAACTCCTAAAAACATTAAGAGTAACACAACTAGCGCAATTACTCCTTTCTGCTCTGACTTGCTAAAATAGAAGTAATCTTTAACCTGCTGTTTCATGATTTTAGTTAATCACAAGCACAATGTCGGTTTGGGTTCCACAACCATTAAGGTTCACAGTAATTTTATTGAAAGAGGAGTCTGTGTTTCTCGCTATAGCTTTTGAACGAATAAACTCAGCAGTGCCTATTCCATAATAAAAGGTTTCCTCTACGTTGGTCGAGTTCGGCATGGAACTTTGAACTTGAATTGTATCTATGACCCCAGCGTTGGGTTGCACCATTTGATAGATTTCGTCATTACAGGTTGTACCGTAATAAAGAGTGTCATTTACACCAAAAACTCTAGAACCTGTAAGTTGAACTCCAACTTTCGAAATATCGTTTCTGTACAAGTTGATATTTACATCGGTATTCAAACTAATTGAACTAATCAATGTCTCAAACCCTGTAGACTTTATTAGCAACAAGCTCCCTCTCCCGATATCTTCTTCTTCCAACTCATAGGTAAAGGTTAAGGTGCCATCAGCAGCTGTAATTCCACTGCCTAATATTATTGGAGAACTAAAACTAGTTATTCCATCAGTATTAGACTTTAGCGCAATTTCAGTATTCGACAAAGGAGTACTGCAGTCTTGGTAAACTTTTCCTGTAATAAGATTAACTCTAGTTTTCTCTTTACATGAAGTACCAAAGAGTATCGCTACAAAACTGACTATAAGAAGTACTCTCATCATTTAAATTTTTTGATTGCTCCACTTTTTACTCTTGAAAGGTAAGACGCTAGATCCTCTTTTACTTCCTTAGACATTATTATTAGGCCAATGATATTAGGAAAAGCCATTCCTAGAATCATTAAATCTGAAAAATCTAATACCGCTCCTAGCTCCATGATGGAGCCAATAAAAACAAATACACAGAAAATAAATTTATACAAATATCCTGCGACCTTACTATTACCGAACAAATAACTCCATGCCTTTAACCCGTAATACGACCACGAAATCATTGTTGAAAAAGCAAACAAGAGTATTGCCACAACTAAAACCTTGGAAAACCATGGAAAAACACTTCCGAATGCTTCTGAAGTAAGTTCCGCCCCTTCTAAACCTGATGCTCCATCTGCAAAACCGGTAAAGATCAAAACCAAAGCGGTCATCGTACACACTACTACTGTATCTACAAACGGCTCAAGCAAAGCTACAATACCCTCACTCACGGGCTCATCTGTCTTGGATGCAGAATGGGCAATTGAAGCGGACCCGACTCCAGCTTCATTCGAAAATGCTGCTCTTTGAAATCCAACAATTAAAACGCCTATTATGCCACCTTTTAGAGCGGGTGCACTAAAAGCTCCATTAAAAATTTCAATAAAGACTGAACCAATGTTGCTATAGTTCATCCCAATAATCACAAGTGAAAAAGAAACATAGAGAATCGCCATAAAGGGAACAATTTTATCAGTCACTTTAGCTATACTCTTAATCCCTCCAATAATAACTACACCTACTAAAACAGCCAATATTATTCCAAACATTACACCACTATCTTCCATTGCAGGAAAAGTTGAAGATATTTGTGCGAATGCTTGGTTAGCTTGAAACATGTTTCCCCCTCCAAAAGAACCTCCAATACACAATACTGAAAATACCACGGCCAATACTTTGCCTAAACCACCGAGATTCTTTTTCTTTAATCCTTCGCTCAAGTAATACATTGGCCCTCCTGAGATTTCGCCGTTCTCACCAACTTTTCTGTATTTTACACCCAATGTACATTCAACGAATTTCGATGACATTCCAATTAAACCTGCAATTATCATCCAAAAAGTAGCACCTGGACCACCTAACGTAATTGCCACTGCCACCCCTGCAATATTACCTAAGCCAACAGTTGCTGATAACGCTGTAGTTAATGCTTGGAAGTGAGAAACTTCTCCATCCCCTTTTGCAGAGGGATCTGTAAATTTCCCTGCAACCAGCTGCAAAGCATGCTTGAAGCCCCTCACATTAATCAATTTCATTCGAATTGTGAAGAATATTGCACCTAGAACCAACCAAACAACGATAAATGGAATACCTTTAGTCTGCTTATCTCCGTTTGGATGTAAAACGGGATCTACCCCGTTGTCTTTATAAACGACAGGGTTGTAAATCCCGATGAAAGAAAAGGGATCCCAGAATAAGAAATCTGCCATCACCCCAACTATTGGAACAAAAGCAGAATTAATTCCTTCTTCAAATGATTGAACTTTAATTTTCCCATTCAACGTTTCAATTTTCCCATCAGCATCAGTTATTACGACAGAAAATTCACTCCCCTCGGTTAATCCTTCGCAATTACTAGACTCTAAATCGGTGTCCTGCTTAGACCATTTATAAGTAAAAGGAGCGGTTCCTCCGGATGTAACAACGTACGCTTTTCCATCATTAATTGCTGGAGATGTATTTTCAATTTTTAAATCAGCAGTAAAGTCTGCTGCAACGATTGAAAAAGAAACAATGGTAAGGATTATTGTAAGTGCATTCTTTAGCATAAAGGAGATGTTTTTTTGTGGTAAGCGAACAAATATAAGAAAGCAAAGTAAGACTAGGCAAGTATTACTAATTGAATTGAGATTCCAAAAATTTAATTCCTTCTTCGAAACTAACAGGGTTGTAACCCAACTCATTTACTGCTTTATCCAAAATAAACCCTGTTCTAGGTGGTCGCTTAGCAGCTTGATTTAACGAAGCGGTAGTTATTTCTTCAATATAACTTTCATCAAGTTTATAGTATTTTGCGACTCTTCGAACCAACTCTACGATGCTCATTATATCTTTTCCTGAAAGGTGATAAATTCCAGCTGCTTCCTTTTTTGCAATTAAAACACAACCTTTCGCTAGATCTTCAGCTAGTGTTGGCGAACGAAACTGATCGTTTACGATAGTCAACTTCTTCTTTTTCTCTAAAGCACCTTTCGCCCAAAGTACAATGTTCGAACGGCTCATATCTTCAACAATTCCGTAAACGATTATCGTTCTAGCGATGGCCCAAATGCAGGTTGAGTTCTGTAGTAATATTTCTGCTGCTAATTTCGATTCGCCATAATAACTTAAGGGGTTTGGTTGGTCTGTTTCCTTATAAGGACCCGCTTCTCCGTCAAAAATAAAATCAGTGGATAAATGAATAAGATGTGTCACATGTATTTTTGAGGCCGCAATTAAATGCTCAACTGCTGTGACATTTAACAACCAACACTCCTTTTTATTACTCTCGCAAGCATCTACATTTGTCATTGCGGCGGTATTAATCACCACTTCCGGCTTAAACTTATCAAACACTCTCATTACATCTTTTGCAGAAGTAATGTCCATAGATTCGTAGGTAAAGCCTGTCACTTTTAAAATCCTATTTTCTCCTCTCGATGTCGCAATCAGTTCAATTTCACTATCACTTGCAAGCAGAGCCACTAACTTTTGGCCCAACAGTCCATTTGAACCAGTTACTAATATCTTTTTCTTCATTCCCATTTAGTGATTTCTTTATTTAATTTTTTAATTCCAACGCAAACACTTTCGGTCCTCGTATATAATCTCTTCCAGTGATGAGTACAAAATGTATTTACTTCCTTTATCCTATAAATCAACAATATTAGCACCGTAATTTTTTCTCATGTCACTCGCAGCAAAGGAATTATTTTAAAACTCATTCTACAAACTTTCAGAACTAATTTATTTCCAAAAAGATGTTTTCATCTTTTCCAAATAAGTAATTGAGAAATTAGGCGGCATCAAGCTTTATGCGTAATAATGCCATACACATACCTACAACTATTTGATGCACAAAAACTTTACTAGCATGTGTAATATTAAGCTTGTTTCCCAATGAATATTTAGATGCCCTGCTAATCGCCAGTAAACTTACACTCATTTTCTGTGTAGTTAATACTACAAATAGATGACCTGCACGTTCAGTTAGATTCGTTATAACGGTCTTTACATTTTACTATTCCAGACTGAATTGATGTTTTATCCTCAGTTACTCCATTTTCTAAATGGCTGCAGCAATTACCAATGGTCGATTGGATAATGGCTTCTGAATTTTTCTCTACTCAAAAACTATCACCGTCTAAATTTCTTAGCTCCTTAACTATTTACGACTGGTTTCAGGCACAACCAAAAATAGTAACGTGAACATAGCATGTTTCCCATTTTTTCACTACTAAAAGTTCTAGATGATTCTTTTTAAATTACCTCTTTGCTGGGTAAATAACAATTGTAGTGAGAACACAATTATAGGTACAAAAACTGAAAACCATTTAGGATCTGGTGAAATATCTTCTCGCATAAAACGAGGAGTTAAACTTCTTAGATACGAATATATAAATTACTATTATTGCCCTATACAAGGATTATTAAAGGCATACTCTTCAATAATTAAAAACGCTCCAAACCAACAAATAGAATTTACAGGACAATAAAAAAAATTAACTTTTTTAAACTTTGTGAACTACCTCTTAACAATCCGCTATATGTCCCAAATCGTCTTTCGCTTCTTTAATTTGAACATGTATTTATGCTCCAAGACAAAAGCCATTGGCAAATAAAGAATAATGGGTGACCCTAAAGTGAGGAAAGAAAAATAAATGAAAAATTTACGAATGTTTACAGATGGGAGACCTAACTTTTGCCCCCACCAGCCACATACTCCAAAAGCGTAGCGCTCAAAGAAATATTGAATTCTTTCAATCATTTTTATCAGGTTTTAAGATGGCAGTGCCAATGGCGCAAGATAAACATTTTTTATTGCTACAATTTTCATTTTTTAGTTGAATCAATGCTTGCGAATCATAAGCTGTGCTGATTGGCATTCCTAAATCTTTCCACTTTTTGGTAATTGCGTTTTTCTCCCACTTAATTTCCTGAAGAAAAGACAATGCCCTATCTTGAATAGTCTCATCTGCCATCTGTCTACCGTAATTAAATAGCAAGGGAATGACAACATTGATTAAAATCACATCTACTGAAGATTTACCAAGGTGCTTAACTTCATTCTTTGCCGCAGGAATATCAAACTGATAGTGGGAATTAAAATATTCATAAGCACTTACCTTAAATTTATCGTAAAGCTGATCAACTGATTCTGCTTCTAAGATTGATTGAAATAGGTTCAGGTTATTGGCAAAGATTGAAGCAAATTGAGCTATTCGAATGGTCGGAAAATTTGATGGTCGCATTCGCATAAATTTCCACACATTTTGTCCCAAAGCATGCAGTTGATGTTTATTCGCCAAAAACAAATACTCACGATTTAATTCCTGAGGGAAATTCCCATTCAAGTTCTCGTTTAAGAATCCCGCTTGTCCAAAAAGCAAGGCCAAAAGTTGTTTTTCATTATTACGGTATTTCCTAATGATATTAAAGTCAATTGAGGTTGCTAACAATTCAAAAGGAACGGCATTTACCTTAAATCCAAAATACTTTGCTAAAAGCTGAAATAAGCTTGCTTCCCAGTCATTTTTAGTGAGTGACAATATTTGATTCAACCGGTTTGATTTTGTTTCCAAACGGTCAATCATCATTCTTTCGATGACTTGGACTTTTGTGAATTGGTCTACTTTCCCAATCTCACTTTCACAAGGAATCCAAGTTCTAGAATTCTGCAGGACATCATATTTATCGAATACTGATTTTTGAATCAAGCCTTTTAGTTCAATGGTTGGAACCTTTTGTCCATTTTGCTGAACTACAGATTGATCATCTTCCCACACTACGTGCAGAATAATTTTACTGTAGTTCTCATCAAATTGATGTTTGTGCAGAAACCAATGACTAGACTTTGTATGTATTTCGATGTTACCAACCCACAGCGTTGCTCCAATTTTAACTTGACCATTAAAAAAGTCAGGACCAGCATCAAAATTCTGACTCCCAGATTTTATAACTTGAACAGATTCATGTTCTGTTGTCATTAAATCTAAAAGACTAAAAAGTTGAAACTTCCAAACGTAATGCAGTAACTCTTCGTTCATTGAATAACGAAGATAGTTATTTTGAAGTATTTGTTGTCATTTTAAGAACCCCGCTTACATAAATTACATTCTACTCGTTTTGAGCACCACTATTTCCCTCCTACTTGCCAAGCTTTCTCCCGTCAAGGTGTTTTTTCCCTTAGTTTCAAAACCTCTCCTTTGGACAAACTACCTCCAATCGCCGCGTAACCTCCCAACTGAACCAATCACAAACAAATACAACTTTCCATTCAGGTAATATATTTTTAATATGCCAATGCTCCTTCAATTGAAACAGATTTGCGAAGCGCTAATTTTTAGACAAAAAATACGTAATACCAGATGTTGATACAAATATTGAGTTACCCAATTCAGACAAAATTAAATCCACTCGATATGGAATCAGGACGGAAATTTCGTTATCGATTTTACAAGTTTTGACTTCCGATTAAAAAATTAAAGTCAATAAGAAATAATGCCTTTTTTAACAAAACACTACCCTTGTTCTATTCTTAATAATAGTTTGGCGAGAATCAATCGTACTCTAATTTCAATCTTTTAACTCCTTAAATTACTTTATTTAGTAATGCTCCTTCAGTTTTATAGAAGACCCCAACAAGTCCACTTGTAAATGTCTTGCTTTTACGAACAATTCATATTAAGCATTGTGTCTAATTTAATCTATTGTTCTCTTTTCATTTTTTAAAAACACTTCACTCATACACTGACCTAGCAGGAACATATGTCAACTCCCTTACACTCTCCCTGCTCAAATAATAGGTATTTACAATTATTTCCGATGTGGCTAATTTTCAAGTGTCTCGTACCCTTTATATGAGACAAGATCTAACTCAAAATAAATTTAGGAATAATGACTCGTATTTATATCTTCCATTATAGTTCGCTTACTCTTATTGAACAGTTGACGAAATTACAAGGAATAATACAGCAGATAGTAATGCAACTATTTACCTAATTTTTAATCTGATTTTTTAGTATAGCTGCCATCTCTAACTGGATTGTTTTAGCCGCATCACCACTAGCCTCAGCAAAAGATTCATCGGCTCCTGCATACAGAATACCCCTAGAAGAATTAATCAACAAACCACAATCTCTATTCAAACCATATTTGCACACTTCGGCTAAACTGCCACCTTGTGCTCCAACTCCCGGAACTAGTAAAAAGTGGCTTGGAATAATTTTTCTTATCCCCCTTAAAGACTCCGCTTTAGTTGCTCCCACTACAAACATTAAATTCTCATTACTTCCCCAAGTAGCGGTTGTTCTCAAAACTTTCTCAAATAACTTTTCACCACTTATGAGCTCTGAAAATTGAAAATCAAATGCCCCTTTATTTGAAGTAAGTCCAAGAACAATTCCCCACTTTCCAGCATGAGAAAGGAACGGTGCAACCGAGTCTTCACCCATGAAAGGAGCTATAGTTACCGAATCAAAATTGTAGGTCTCAAAGAAAGTTTTAGCATACATATTTGCAGTATTCCCGATATCTCCTCGCTTAGCGTCTGCTATTGTAAAAATGTCTTTCGGAATGTAATCTAAAGTCGCCTGTAACGTTTCCCACCCTTGCACACCTCTACTTTCGTAGAATGCAATATTGGGTTTATAGGCCACGCAATACTCTTTTGTCGCATCTATTATTCGTTTATTAAACTCTAATATAGGGTTTTCACAGTCTAATAAAAACTTGGGGATTTTCCTAATATCAGAATCTAATCCTACACAAAGAAAGGACTTCTTTTTGTTAATTTGAGCAATTAATTCTTTTCGGGTCATTAGTTTACAGAATTTTCATCTCTCAGACCGTCTTTCATCTTCTCTGCATTTGCTGCCATTCTTAATCCATCAATAACAGGGCCTAAATCGCCGTTAATAATTCCATCTAAATTATATAGCGTCAAATTAATTCTATGATCAGTAACCCTACCTTGAGGATAATTATAGGTTCTAATTTTAGCAGATCGATCACCAGTTGACACTTGTGATTTTCTTTCTGCCGCTATTTCTTTTTCCCTTTTTTCAACTTCAGCTTCGTATATCCTTGATCTCAATACCTTCATTGCCTTCTCATAGTTTTTCAACTGAGATCGACCATCTTGACATTCTACAACGGTATTGGTAGGAATATGAGTTAAACGAACTGCAGACTCTGTCTTGTTTACATGCTGCCCTCCTGCTCCTGACGCTCGATAAGTATCTTTCTTAATATCTGAAGGATCAATTTTTACATCTACTTCCTCCGCTTCGGGCAAAACTGCAACCGAAGCTGCTGAAGTATGAACTCTTCCTTGTGTTTCTGTTTGTGGAACTCTTTGAACTCGATGAACTCCTGATTCAAATTTCATAATCGCATATACATTCGCTCCTGACACTTCAAAACTAATTTCCTTAAATCCCCCGGACGTCCCTTCGTTCATGGTCATCACATCGTGCTTCCATCCTTGATTATCAATGTATTTCAAATACATTCGATACAAATCACCTGCAAAAATACTGGCTTCATCTCCCCCTGCTCCTGCACGAATTTCTATAATAACATTCTTGTCATCATCAGCATCTTTAGGAATTAACATCAATTTTATATCTTCCTCTAACTCCTTTTTTCGCTTTTGAAGATCGTCAAATTCCATTTTCGCCATTTCGCGAAACTCTTCATCTTTTTCATTTGCTAAAATTTCCCTAGATGAATCGATATTTGCCAATACGTTTGAATATTCATCGTACGCATCTACAATAACTTTTAAGTCACTGTATTCCTTATTCAGCTTTACGTAACGTTTCATGTCTGAAATAATTTCAGGATCCACAATTTGTTGTGAAACATCAATCCACCTATCCTTAATTGACTGTAACTTTTCTATTAAACTACTCATTTCTTAATATTCAAATACTCCGTATTCTGACTTTATAGTCAACTTTTTCGATTCTGCAGCCTCAACTCTGCCTACAATTTTTGCATCTACGTTAAACTGCTTTGAAATTGCAATCAAATCTACTGCTATTTCTTTTGGAACATATAATTCCATGCGATGTCCCATATTAAACACTTTGTACATTTCTTTCCAAGGTGTTTGAGATTCTTCATGAATTAACTTAAACAGCGGTGGTATTTCAAAAAGGTTGTCTTTTATTATATGCACATTATCTACAAAATGCAATACTTTAGTTTGTGCGCCGCCACTGCAGTGAACCATTCCATGAATAGAATCACGGTGGGTCTTAAACATTTCTGCAATAATGGGCGCATACGTTCTCGTTGGTGATAGCACCAATTTTCCCGCATCAATAGGCGAACCTTCTATTGCATCAGTTAGCTTTTTACTTCCTGAATACACTAAATCTGACGGAACCGCAGAATCATAAGATTCTGGAAATTTAAAAGTTAAATATTTATCAAAAACGTCGTGTCGCGCAGAAGTCAGGCCATTGCTCCCCATTCCTCCGTTATATTCAGTTTCGTATGTTGCTTGGCCAAAGGAAGCGAGTCCAACAATCACATCTCCTTTTTGAATGTTGTGGTTAGAAATAACATCCTTTTTCTTCATTCTTGCAGTTACTGTGGAATCAACAATCACCGTTCGAACTAAATCTCCAACATCTGCTGTTTCTCCACCTGTGCTGTAAATGCCAATGCCATGAGACCTTAATTCAGCTAAAATCTCCTCCGTACCATTTATTATTTCTGAGATTACCTCACCAGGAATTAAGTTCTTATTTCGGCCAATAGTTGAACTTAGAAGTATATTGTCAATTGCTCCTACGCACAGCAAATCATCAATATTCATGGTTATTGCATCCATCGCTATGCCTTTCCAAACTGAAATATCCCCGGTCTCCTTCCAGTACATATATGCTAGAGAAGATTTAGTGCCGGCCCCATCAGCATGCATCACAACACAGTGCTCATCACTCCCTGTTAAATAATCAGGGACAATCTTACAAAAAGCTTTTGGAAACAAACCTTTATCCACATTTTTAATAGCGTTGTGCACATCTTCTTTGTCTGCGGAAACACCTCTTAAATTATACCTTCCTTTATCCATTTTACGTTATAAAAAAACATCCACTTTCAGGATAGAAAATGGATGTTAAATGTATTTGATTTCTACGATTATTGTTCTCCGTCTGTGTCATCCTCTTCAGGAACAGCATCCTCACCATTCATAGGGTCAGTCTCATTTTCGTTTTCTTCAATAGGTTCACTTACCGGAACAAAATCATCTCCTAAAATACTAAATTCAGTTCTTCGATTGGCCTGATGTGCAGCTTCTCGCTCTTCTTCAGAGGCTAGCTTTGCAATTTCATCGTCTGAGATTAGAAGATTTGTTTCCCCATACCCTCTCGGCACCATTCTAGCAGGGTCAATACCTCTTCTCACGAGGTAACCTACAGCCGAATCGGCTCTTTTTTGAGATAATATCAGGTTATAATCATCACCTCCTCTGCTATCTGTATTGGCTCTTAACTCAATCACTAGCTGAGGATTGTCAACTAAAATATTGTATAAAAATTCAAGGGAATCCGCTGCCTCTGCCGTTATATCAGCTTTGTTAAACGGATACACAATTTCAGGAAGTTTAATTGCTTTCTCTGTGATTGGCTGTAATTCATATAAATGAGCAAATATCTTAGATGTATTAACATTTACCGTGGTCTCTTTTCCTTTCGCTTTTAAGTAATTGGGTTTAGAAACGGTTAATTGATAAGAGGTGTTTTGATTTATATAGTATGCATCACCATTCTCTGCAAATTCAAATGTTCCATCTGCTGCAGTCTGCGCTTCAGCATTTGTTCCATCTGTACCTATCAGTTTAACATTCGCAGCAACTAACGGTTGACCTGATTCTAAGTCACGAACTAAACCTTGTAAGACAAATAAAACAGGAGGCTCACTAAATTGCCATAAATCATCTCTGCCTCGACCACCTTCCCTGCTTGATGCGAAAAACCCTTTATTCTTGTTACCGTCGAAAGTAATTCCAAAATCATTTGCACTTGAGTTAATTGGAGCTTTCATATTTTTGACTTTCGACCATTGCGCATCTCCTACATTTTCAGCAGAAAAAATATCCAATCCTCCCATTCCTACATGACCATTTGAAGCAAAGTACAACATCCCGTTTGGCTTAATGTGTGGAAACATCTCGTCTCCAGCTGTGTTAATTTCTGGACCGAGATTAATAGGGTTACTCCAATCTCCTCGGGACTCTTCCTTAACATACCACAAATCTTTCCCTCCTTGACCACCTATCATATCAGAAGCAAAAACAATCATTTTGTCGTCCGGACTTAATGCCGGGTGACCTACAACAAAACTATCGGATGCTATTACAATAGGCTCAGGTTTAGCAAATTTCACCCCTTGTCTTTTTGCACTAAAGATTTGGCACCCCATGTATCCATTCTTCTCAACTCTGCATCTTGTGAAATACATCGTGTTTCTCCTAGAATTAACAACTGCTCCACCTTCACTGTCTTCAGTGTTAACTCCCTCACCTTCTACTAATACAGGCTCACTCCATTTACCTTTTTTATCCCTTTTCGAAATATACAAGTCAGAAAAATTGTCTCCTGTAACTTCAGAAGTATTTGAGCCAGTTGACCCTTCTCGGGTTGATGTAAAAATCATCTCCATGTTTTTCCTATCTGAAAAAGTAGGATTGTAATCGTAAAATTCAGAATTCAACAGTATTGCGGGTTCCACTACAATTGCCTCAGGGTTATCTGCCCAAGACTGCGCTTTCTCAGCGGCTTCGATTCCTTTTTTCCCTCTAAAATCGGTTGGAACTTCTGCAACGAACTTCTGATACGCAACCAAAGCTTCATCGTAGTTGCCGTTCATCATTTTCATGTCACCTAATCGCAATTTCGCGATCGGATCAGCATATTGAGCTATCACTGATTTATCGTACCAAACTTCAGCTTGCTGTGGTTGATCACTTAAACGATACGCCTCAGCAATTCTAAAAATAATTTGAGCCTTTACGTCTCGGGCAGGCTCCTTAACGTAAGCCTTTTTATACAATTCGATAGCCTCAAAATATTTCTCTTCCTGCATTAATGCTTTGTCTGCATCATCAAGATAACTTTTCTGAGCAAAACCTTGCAAACAGAATAAGCAGAAAATAAAAGACAATCCAACAACTTTCAGTAACTTCATCTATGTCTGGTATTTGAATTCAATGGTTGCTAAAATAAACAAATTTTCGTTGCTTTTATTGTAATTGGTCCTCAAATAACAGCGAGTATTTAACTAGTTAAAACAATAACGAAGGTTACTTTAGTGATTAAAAAGCAATTCCCGATATTTTGGTAGCGGCCACATTTCATCATCTACCATTAGCTCTAGCTTATCTACACTGTATCTAATTTTGTCAAAGAATGGTTTGACAATGTCAGAATATTCATTCGCTTTCTGCTTTGGGTCTTCTAACTTATTTATCCTTTTCCGCTCTGCAATCATTTTATCGGTAGCCTCTTGCACAATTTTCACATGCTTAGATATCCCTTTAATCATGTCCATTTGGATGCTTGAAAGATCTTTAAAATCCTTCGAATCTAGGATATCCTTCAACCCCTGAACATTCTTTATCAACTCATTTTGATAACGCAATGTCGTCGGTAAAATGTGATTTTTTGCAAGATCTCCAATTACTCTAGATTCAATTCGAATTAAATTTGTGTACAATTCATATGCAATTTCTTGACGAGCTAACGTCTCTCTATGCGACATTACACCTAAGTTCTCATACAAATCCAACGTTTGTTTTGATGCCATTTCTTCAATAGCGGCAGGTGCAGTTCTCAAATGTGATAGACCTCTCTTTTCAGCCTCTTCTATCCAAGCATCGCCATAACCATTGCCCTCAAAACGTATATTCTTTGAACTAATGGTATATTTTTTGAGGATAATAAGAATTGCATCATCCTTCTTTAAGCCAGTTGCAATTAATGCATCCACATCTTTTTTAAATTCTTGAAGTTGTTTTGCTACAATAGAGTTAATAACAACCATAGCAGAAGAACAGTTAGCTGAAGAACCGATCGCCCTAAACTCGAACTTGTTACCTGTAAAAGCAAAAGGAGAAGTCCTGTTACGATCGGTATTATCTAACAAAATTTCAGGGATCTTTCCAATATTTAACTTCAACTCCGTCTTTTCCTCAGCTGTCAAACTTTTATTGTCTTTCACCTTAGACACAAGTTCATCAAGCATGTGAGTTAACTCTTTACCAATGAAAACTGAAATTATCGCAGGAGGCGCTTCATTTGCCCCCAACCTATGCTCATTTCCAGCAGTTGCCATTGAAGCTCTCAACAAACGTTCATTATCATGAACAGCTTTGATTGTATTAATTAAAAACGTTAAAAACTGAAGGTTAGACTTTGGTGTTTTTCCTGGGGCCAATAAATTAACTCCTGTATTTGTTGACAATGACCAATTGTTGTGCTTACCCGAACCGTTTATGTTAGCAAATGGTTTTTCATGCAATAACACCCTAAAATTGTGTTTCCTAGCAATTTTATCCATCATGTCCATCAACAATTGATTATGATCCACAGCTAGATTGGCTTCCTCGAAAACCGGAGCAAACTCATATTGATTTGGCGCCACTTCGTTATGGCGGGTTTTTAAAGGAATGCCTAGCTTCATGCATTCTATTTCCAATTCCACCATGTAAGCATGAGCCCTTTCAGGTATGCTACCAAAATAATGATCGTCCAATTCTTGCCCTTTTGCAGGAATATGTCCAAACACTGTTCTTCCTGTTAACACAAGGTCAGGTCGTGCTGTAAATAACGCTTTATCAACCAAAAAATATTCTTGCTCCCAACCCAATGTCGCATTTACTTTATTGACATTCTTGTCAAAGTATTGGCAGACGGCTACGGCCGCCTTATCTACGACGTTCAACGCCTTCAACAATGGAGTCTTATAATCTAGAGCTTCACCAGTATAAGAGATGTAAATGGTTGGAATGCAAAGAGTATTTCCAATAATAAATGCAGGGGAACTAGGATCCCAAGCGGTATACCCTCTTGCTTCAAAGGTATTTCGAATACCCCCATTAGGTAAGCTCGAAGCGTCAGGCTCTTGTTGCGCCAATTGGCTTCCGTCAAATCTCTCGATTACCTCGTTGTCGTCCAAAGGCTCAAAAAACGCATCGTGCTTCTCTGCAGTTGTTCCGGTTAATGGCTGAAACCAGTGTGTATAATGAGTTACTTGCTTCTCCATTGCCCATGCTTTCATAGCAGAAGCCACGGAGTTAGTAATTTTCCTATCTATGGTTTTACCTTTCTCAATGGTTTGCATTACTTGGCTATGTATGTCCTTAGACATATACTCTCCCATTACTTTCTTATCGAAAACATTAATTCCGTAATAATCTGAAACTTTGTGAGAAGGTGCATCTACAAGTCTTGGAGTTCTTGACATAGATGCTTCTAGAGCTTTAAATCGAATGGTAGCCATCGTAGTGTATTTTTATATTGAGACGCAAAAATATAAAAACTTAATCCCTTATAGCTAAAAACATGATAAATTTTATCAACACCCCCAGTAAATCAATGCCTTTATTTAAAAAAACCCTCATTTTCTAAAAACACCCCCTAATATTCTGCCGCAATTGAAAAATAGATATAAAAAGCGTAAAATAAAATGAGAAAGACTCCTTTCCATCGGCCAATTTGCTTTCCGAACAACATAATCGGCAACAAGAGCAATGAAATTCCCAAAAGAAAATACATATCAAATTGATTAATACTATCAGAAATCTCTAAAGGATGAACAATTGCTGTTATTCCAAGAATCGCTAAAATGTTAAAAATATTAGACCCAATTAAATTCCCAATTGAGATATCCGTCTCTTTTCGGAAGGCAGCCATAGAGGAAGTGACTAATTCAGGCAAACTTGTACCAAACGCTACAATTGTAACTGAAATGAGCTTTTCACTCACCCCTTGCTTGCTTGCGATACTCACAACTGAGTCAATTAGCCACTCAGCTCCAAAATAAAGAGCCAGCATTCCGCATGCTAGAAAGAGCACATCTTTATAAATTGGATTTCCTGTATTCAGTTCTGCAACTTCACTCTCCGCTGCTAATTGGATTCCCTCTTTGCGAGAGCGACGGATCAGCCAGAACGTAAAAAGAGAAAGTATCCCTAGGAATACGCACCCCTCCCACAGAACAATTTCACCATTCATAGCGAAAAAGTAGAATAAGAAAGTAGCAAGAATCATTAACGGCCAATCAATTCTCAAACTATCCCGATTCACAACGATTGGAAAAATCATCACCGTTATTCCTAAGACCAAAGCAATATTAGAAATATTAGACCCAACAACTGCTCCCACACTCACGTCGGGGTATCCGTCTAAAACGGCACTCAAACTTACAAGTAATTCAGGAGCAGAAGTTCCGAAGGAAACAACTGTCATACCAACAACCAGAGGAGAAATCTTTGCTTTTAACGCAATACTTACAGCACCTCGAACCAAAAACTCACCACCCAAAACAAGGGCAACCAGACCGAGGATCAACCAAAGGTACTCCATTTAAGATTCCTCTTTTTTAGTAGAAGACGATTTCTTTGTTCCGTCTACTTGATCTGTAACTTCTTTTGAAGTTTTACGAATTTCCTCTTGGATATCACTTGTCGCATTTTTAAATTCTCGAATACCCTTTCCTAGTCCTTTTGCTATTTCCGGAATTTTCTTTGACCCAAAAAGAAGAACCAATGCTAAACCTGCAAATATTAATTCTTGAGTAGATAAAAACAGTAGTGTCATAACTTATTAATTGAACGCAAAAGTAATAAAAAAGCCCCGTCTGCATTTCTACAAACGGGGCTTTCAGTATGAATCTAAAATCTATTTTTTAGCCTTTTCTATTGACTTTTTTGTTAAGTCAACTACGATTGGAGCAGCTACGCAAAGCGAAGAGTATGTTCCAACTGCCACACCGACTAATAACGCAAATGCAAATCCTCGAATCACTTCACCACCAAATATAAATATCATCAGCAATACAAAGAAAGTAGACAATGAAGTATTTATTGTTCTGCTCAACGTGCTATTCAACGCCTCGTTCACTACTTCTTCCATTTCTCTCTTCTTATAAGAGTTTAAGTATTCTCTGATTCTATCAAATACAACAACCGTATCATTGATTGAATAACCTACAACAGTAAGTATTGCTGCTATGAAGGCTTGGTCAATATCTAATGAGAAAGGTAAAATACCCCAAAATATTGAGAAAACTGCAAGAACAATGATAACATCATGAAAGATAGCTGCAACTGCACCTAACCCAAACTGCCACTTTCTAAATCGCAACAAAATGTACAAGAAAATCACAACTAGCGAAAACAAAATTGCCAATATAGATGAATTCTTTATGTCATCTGCGATGGTCGGCCCTACTTTTTGTGAACTTAAAATTTTAGCATTTGTGCCTACTACTTTAATCCCTTCCATCAACAATGTCTCAACTTGATCATCTGCGGTAGCTTCTTCACTATTGATCATGAAACTTGTAGTAATTTTTACTTGATTATCAGACCCAAATGTTTTTACTTCAGGTGCAGCTTCAAATGCTCCTGAAAGTGCATTTCTAACTTCCGAGGTTGAAACTGTTTCATCAAAACTTACTAAATAGGATCGACCACCATTAAAATCAACTCCATAAGACAATCCTTTTGTTACAAAAGAAGCAATCCCCGCTAAAATCAAAACAGAAGATATAATGTAGTAAGTCTTTCTTTTAGGAATAAAGTTCAACTTCAAATTAGTAAATGCATTCTCTGTAAACTTCGTAGAAACACTAACTTTTTTCTTATTATCCAATCTCCATGCAAAAATTAGTCTAGTAATAAAAATGGCACTAAAAAGAGAGGTCATGATACCGATTACTAATGTCTTCGCAAAACCTTCCACAGGACCTGTTCCAAAGAACCATAAAATAATACCGGTCAATATAGTTGTAACGTTTGCATCAATAATTGATGAATACGCTTGTTTGTAACCATCAGAAATTGCCAATCGAGGACCTTTCCCGGCCCTAAGCTCTTCCCGTATCCTCTCATAGATAAGAACATTTGCATCTACTGAAATACCAATAGTAAGAACGATACCTGCAATACCCGGCAAAGTAAGGGCGATATTGGTAGAAGCAATAACTCCCATGATGAAGAACAAATTTGCTAACAATGCGATATCCGATGCAATTCCAGCTTTTCCGTAGTAAAAGATCATATATAACAATACAATTGCTAAAGCAACTATAAATGATAGTAAACCTTTGCTAATTGACTCTTCACCTAAAGATGGACCAACCACAGCTTCTTCTACAATTCTTGCAGGAGCAGGAAGCTTACCTGCTTTAAGAATGTTTGCAATTAACTTAGCTTCTCCAATTGTAAAGTCTCCTGAAATACTTGAAACACCACCTGCTATTTCTGTATTTACATTTGGAAACGAATATACATAGTTATCAAGAACGATAGCAATGCTTCTTCCAATGTTATCTGCCGTCATTAATTTCCACGTTCTTGCTCCAATAGCATTCATCTTCATGGTAATTTCAGGGCTTCCACCCAATTGACTGAAGTCTTGAAATGCATCTGTAATAACGTCTCCCTCTAGTGGAGCATTTCCATCTCTACTTTCTACTTTAATAGCAATTAACTGTAAAAATTTACCTGCTTCATCAAACGGCTTAGCAGTCCAACGCAATCTTAATTTATTTGGAAAAAGACCTGAAATCTCAGGCATTTTTAAATAATCATTTACTTTCGATGTATCCTTAATTGCTGAATAACCAACAACAGGGCCCTCACCAGGGACATAATTTCCTTCTTGATTCTGGTATATAGCGGGAGATAGAACTGCAAAGAATGGATTGTCTTTAGCAAAATCTTCAAACGATTGGTCTGACGCGGCAGAAGTAGTGTCTGAGTCATCAGCCAATGCATCTAGCAATTGATTTCCCTCTTCTTCAGTCTCTATAGTATCTGCAACAAGAGCTTCAATTCCTATTTCTGACTCAATGTCAATCCCACTATCTATTTTCAATACTGTCTCGTCAGCAACTGTATCTTCATCAACACCGTCCATTAATTCTTCTGCAGCATCGTTTGCCTTGTCGTTTCCCAATATTTTATTGAGCTTATCATTCGCTTCTGCCAAATAAGGATATACTTCGTTGTTGTTGTAAGTTTCCCAAAATTCTAACTTAGCTGTACCTTGTAAGAGTTGTCTCACTCTTTTCTTGTTTTTCACACCAGGCAATTCAACTAAAATTCTATCTGACGCATCTAATTTCTGAATGTTTGGTTGAGCTACTCCAAAGAGGTTGACTCTTGTTCTCAGTACTTCGAAAGTTCTGTCAAAGGCTGCGTCAGTTTCTTCAGATATGAAATCAATTACCTGTTCGTCTGTTGATTCTCTTCCAATCTTTTCTTTGTTCTCTAAGGTATAAAAAATAGAAGTTAACTTTTTGCCATTTGATACCTCTGACCAAGCATCTGCAAAAAGTGTTACAAAATTATCTTGATTCGATTTTTGCAATTCTTTCGCCTTCGCTATAGCTGCTTTAAACGTTTCGTCTTGGCTATTTGAAGATAGCGCACGAACAACCTCAGCAACAGAGACTTCTAGGGTGACATTCATGCCACCTTTTAAGTCTAACCCTAAATTAATTACATTCTTACTAACTTCAGCGTATGTTTCTCCTGTAAGTGGGTAAACTTCCTCACTTGCCATAGAATCTAAGTACGCATCTTCTAATTCGATTGAGCCGTTCGCATATTCTTTCGCATCACTTTCAACACCTTGCGCCACCCATGTGAACGATAGTTGGTACAAGCATGCTAGTGAAAGCAGTACAATGAATGACCAAATTAATCCCTTATTTTGCATCTTTTTTAGTTAAGTTTTTCGTCCTTTTTTGAAGCCTGCAAATATAGAATTTCCATATTGAATTCCCAATCTATTTTGTTTTAATAATATGGAGGTATAAAAAGCTAAGGTTTATATGTTTAAATTTGATAATAAGCTAACCTTCTAACTCTTTTTCGTCGTTATAAAAATTTCTTTCATGAAGTATATTGCACTTATTATATGTTTCCTGTTTACTCAACTAACCTCCAACGCTCAGATTTATTTCTCTGAAGCGACGAACATAGAAGTAACAGAGGGTGCCAAACAAGTAGAACACCCCTTTACCGGTGGTTTCAACAATGCTCAATTTTCTGAAATTGACTTAAACCAGGATGGAGTGATGGACTTGATTGTAACAGACAGATTTCTAAATACCGTAAAACCCTATGTTAACGATGGAATCGCAGATTCTGTCTCATATACCTACGCTCCTGAATATTCAGCTAAATTCCCAGATATGGATAGGGTACTAATTACTAGAGACTACAATGATGATGGCAAGATGGACCTCTTCGTAACTGGTAACAGCATTTTTTTATATGAAAACACAAGCACTCCATCGGGAGGCCTATCGTTTCAGCTTGTTGATAAAATGAGAACAAAATACAATTCTACGACCACGAACCAATCTATACTAAATCCAAACGCCGTTAATTATCCGGCTATTGTAGATTTGGAAGGTGACAAAGATGTGGATGTCATTTATCGTTCAAGCAACAGGACTCTAGACTATCACAGAAATTTATCAATTGACCAAAACAATAATTTTGATCCTATTTATGAAAGAAGAAACTCCTGTTGGGGATTTATCAGGTTTATTTTTAGCAAACAAACCTTTATACTAGACAGTGTCCTTTTTCAAGATTGCAGGTTTGACACAAGAGGAGAAAGATTAAAAAGACCAGATCTAGTAAAGAGAAACAAGCATACTGAAGCCTTGAGCACAACTGCTTTAGATATTGACAAGAATGGCAGTATGGACTTAGTCACCAGCGACATTGCGTCCTACCAGATGAGGATCCTATTAAATGCAGATTCAGGATCAAGCCAAACCAAAGTAAATTCAGAGATCTTTAAAATCATTGACTCTTTCCCCAATTATGATGTTCCTGTTCATTTGCTATACGCTACGGCGTATTTTATTGATGTAAATAACGATGGATTAAAAGACTTTATTGCAGCTTCAAGTCATTCGAATACAGAATTTACGGGACCACATGCCAAAGAAGAAATATGGTTATATGAAAATACATCCACCAACAATGGCTATCGATTTCAATTAAAAACCAAAACATTCTTAAGGAACAAGACCTTAGATTTTGGCCGCAAATCCAAACCTACTTTTATAGATTATAACAAGGATGGTTTAAAAGACCTGCTAGTTGGTAGTGGTGGATATTTAGACTTCGCTGACTCTACCTTGTTTACCGATGCCTTAGCGTTACTTGAAAATATTGGAACTAAAAACACACCAAAATACAAGCTTGTCAATCGTGATTACCTTGAAATATCAACTCTTAATTTCGGGTTCACTCCTACATATTTTTCAAATTCATCTCCTGTTGTGGGAGATCTAGATGGTGACGGTGATGAAGACTTTCTGTTGGTGCAACGAAACCAAAAGGTTTATTGGTTTGAAGATACCGCAAGCGCAGGAAATATCGCAAGCTTCAAGTTTCACTCCAACCCTTATCAAGGTATTAAAGAGACTGAATCAGCAGATTTATTTGACATTAACAACGACGGATTGTTAGACTTAATTACTTCTAGAGACAACTTTGTTCAGTACTTTCCAAACTTTGGAACTGCACAATCGCCATTATTTAATTTACAACTTGATTCCATTGTTTGGCAAAACGGAGATACCTTGCGCTATCACATTGAAGGAAATCCAAATTATTCATTTTTTAAAATTGGCGATAGTTTGGCTGTAGACAATACCTTAAACCAAGACAACAATTCTAGAGTAGCTTTAATTGCAACTAATATCGACACCCTGAATGATTTTATTGATTGTGTTAACACTAGTGCTCGTGGCGCAGGGAGTAATCAATACAATGAACTAAACACAACAGCAACCCTAAATTTTTTCAATAGATCCTGGAAATTAAAGCGCAACGACACTAGGGTTGAAAACATTTTCTTGTTCAAAGATAAAGGTATAAATCAATTTTATGCAGGAGGGGCAAACAATACCACATTTAGAGTAAATAATGTATCAGATAGTTTACAGCCAATTCTTGAAACCAACCTGCAAACGGAAGAGATTTTCATGAGTCACTTTGGTGAAAGCATGTTTATTGATGGAGCTGATATTAATGGGGACAGCATTGTAGATTTGGTAGTTGGTCTAAACACCGGAGGATTGAAAATAGTTTATGGGTCTAACGTTAATAGCGTAAACGAAATTTCAAATAAAAGTAAGGTTTCGATCACTTTCAAAATTTTTCCGAATCCGACAAAGGATGTTTTAAATATTGAATTGTCAGAATTTAGCGGCAATTTATTAAGTACAATCGAAATTAGAGACCTATCCGGAAAAATCGTGTTAACAGGACAGTTGAAAACAAGACGTCAACAATTAAATGTCGCATCACTTTCAAGAGGAGTCTATTTTATTTCCATTCGAAATAGAAACAAAATGCAAACTAAAAAATTGATCTTACAACCTTAATCTAGGAGAGTAAGGGAAAAATCTGAGTAATCTATTATTGCTTCATATTGGTTTAAAAAGTCACCCCCAATGACTCCATAAATAGTCTCTTCGCCTATCTGTGCATAAGAATCTTTAACATGTGTTAAATCCATAAGAGCCATTTCATAGTCGTTTACTTCGAGACCCTCGATTTGAAAAGAAGAAATCCAACTTATAAAACTTTCTAACCCAGAACCTCCAACTCCGGCTGATTCACTCTGTTCTTGGTTTAATTCAGCTTCTGGAAATACACTTCTAAAAAAGTCTACATCCAATACAGAGCGGGAAGCCCCTGTATCAACTACCATTCGAACAAGTTGGTCTTTCAACCTAATGTGCAACGCCGGATGAATGCCGTTTGGCGGAATATCTACTTTTTGTAATTGGATTTTTATCATACTAACATAAAAAGGGTGAACGTTGAGACATTCACCCTTTTTTAATTTTATTTGATTAAGGTTTATGCGTCTAGTAAAGTATTTGTCTTAGAGACTGCTGCTGCGCTCTTCGTTAACTTGTCTTGTTCAGCATCTGTCAATTCAATTTCAACAATTTTATCAATTCCATTCTTTCCAATAATACAAGGAACACCGATTGAAATATCATTTAAGCCATACTCACCTGTTAACATTGCAGAACATGGGAACATTTTTTTAGAATCAGTTGCAATTGCATGAACCATTGCAGCAACAGCTGCTCCAGGAGCATACCATGCGCTTGTGCCCAACATTTTTGTTAAAGTAGCTCCACCAACCATAGTTGCTTGTGCTACCTCATCTAATCTTTCTTTAGAAATCAATTCAGAAATTCTAACACTATTTCTTGTCGCTAATCGCGTTAAAGGCAACATTCCTGTGTCCGAATGACCTCCTATTACCATTGCTCCAATATCAGATTGAGGACAACCAACGGCCTCAGCCAATCTGTATTTGAACCTAGCACTGTCTAAGGCACCGCCCATACCAATAATTCTATGCTTTGGTAATCCGGTTGATTTATGGGCCAAGTAAGCCATCGTATCCATTGGGTTTGAAACCACGATGACAATAATATCAGGAGAGTGCTTTACTAAGTTTTCTGAAACAGTTTTCACAATTCCTGCGTTAATACCAATTAACTCTTCACGAGTCATACCGGGCTTGCGTGGTATGCCTGATGTAATTACAGCAACATCGCTACCTGCAGTCACAGAATAATCGTTAGTACTTCCAACAATATTTGTATCAAATCCTAACAAAGAAGAAGTCTGCATTAAGTCCATCGCTTTTCCTTCAGCATAGCCTTCCTTAATGTCAACTAATACTACTTCAGATGCAAAGTTTTTAATGGCAATGTACTCTGCACAACTCGCTCCTACTGCTCCGGCGCCTACTACTGTAACTTTCATGGGTCTATTTTTAAATTGTTTATTTATTGAACTCTTTTAGGCCAGCTAAATTACCGAAGTACCATGGCAATAAAAAATAAAATTCTCTTTTTCGAAGCATAAAAATGAAAGGGGTAAGCAACCTTTGAATAATTTTGCGTCATTGTAACAGAAAATCGGGAATGGATTTATCAAACCAAGCGGACGTAAGGAAAATTGTGGATGGCTGCGTGGATAGAAATGCCCACTTTCAGCAATTTCTGTACAAAACATTGTACAGTAAAATGATGGTTGTTTGCTTGCGCTACGCGAGCCGACCTGAAGATGCAAAAGATCTTTTTCAGGAAGGGTTCATCAAGGTTTTCGATAAAATTGAAAAGTTCAATTTTAATGGTTCTTTGGAAGGTTGGATTAGACGAATTATGGTAAATAATGCCATAGACTATTATCGCAAAAACAAAAACAGGTTCGCCATGAGCGAAACCTTGTTTGAGGGTAAGCAAATTGCAAATGAAGTTGAGAGCGAAGGGATTTTTGACGGAGTTACTGCAGACCTACTTCTGTCTTTTGTGCAGCAATTAAGTCCAACTTATAAAACAGTTTTTAACTTGTACGTTTTAGATGACTATAGTCATGCTGAGATTGGAGAAGAGTTGGGGATTTCAGAGGGAACATCAAAGGCGAATTTATTTAAAGCAAAAAGGAATTTAAAACAAATGGTAAAAGTGCATTTAGAAAAAATGCGATAACATACAATATGAAAAATAAATTAACGACAGAAGAACAACTGCTTCAATCTAAATTGAATGAAGCTCAGTTCAGCTACAAAGAATCGGACTGGAAACAGATTGAATCCGCTGTAGCCAAAAAAGGGTTTTGGGAAAATTACAATACCTTCTTCAAAGCAGCAGCAGCATTTGTAGTTCTTAGCTCTGCTATTTACTTAGTGAACACAAAGTACGACACAACTCCACGAACACAAACAGAAGCTAAAGCTGTTGAGAAGAAAGACTCAACATTTACAAAAAAGAAGTCTGTAAACTCTTCACAGGAGGTAATAACAACTTCAGAAAATATCCCTGTTGAAGAAATCATTGCATCTCAGACTCTTGAAAAGGATAAAGAAAGGTCACACACTGTTCCCCAAAAAGCTATAGATATTGTACTAATTAAGAATAAACTTATTAATGAAGTAGCTCCATTAAATAGCCGTTCAGATATAGATAAAAAACAATTAGCACCAAACTTAGATTTTTTAAACATTAATGTTTTATCAAAAACATGCATTCATTCCTTAATTCAATTCGAAGGAGAATACGTAACAAGCCTTGAAGAAAACTTTCAGTTTAGCTGGCTTATTGATGACCAAATTATAAAAGGACAGAACTCTAACAACTCATATACCTTTAATAAAGAAGGAATTTATAAGGTAACATTCCTTATTTCCAACGAGGAAGATTTGTTAGGTAAATTTTCTAAATTAATAGACATCGCCCCTAGTGAAATTATTGATTTTGAATATGAAAACATTAGCAATCCATTCTACGATCAAAATGTTCGATTAATAGCCATCAATCCTCCACCGGGTGACTACTTGTGGTATTCAAATAAGAAGGAAAGTAGGGTTCAATTTAACAAGGAAACTGCTTGGTGGTTTGAGCGCGAAGGCACCTATCAGATGAACTTGGATTACACTTCAAAAAATGGATGTACCGCTACTGCCACAAAATTAGTGGTTATGGAAAATCATTTTACACAAGAATCTTTCCCAAATGCATTTTCACCGAATAATGATGGGAGGAATGATGAGTTTATATTAAAAACGCTGCAACCTTACATTTTCTCAACATTTTTATTAGAGATCGTAGACATAAACGGACAGCCTGTATTCAGAACAAATGATAAAAATGTAGGATGGAATGGTCGGGTGAACAATCATTCAGGAGAAATACTTCAAGGTATATTTGCTTGGCAGGTGGAGATTGAAAATGATAATGGAAGAAAGAGAACCTTTCATGGAAAAGTAAAAATTGCCAATTTCTAGCAATGTAGACTGAATCAATAAAACCCTTTAACATAAAGAAGGCTTTGCAATTAAATTGCAAGGCCTTCTTTATGTTATCAGTCCTCTGAGCTATTAACTATCCGTTAATAGTTACGTGCACTTCTTTTAATATTTTAAATGCTCCTTCTGTTGTTTCAGACTCTGCATAGGTTCTTAATACTGGCTCGGTTCCTGACGGTCGAATCATTACCCATTCATCATTCGCAAAAAAGAATTTAAACCCGTCTACTTTTTCGATGCGTTCTACCTTATACGATCCAAATTGATTGTACTCGTCATTTTTACAACTTTCCATAATTCTTTGCTTATCCGCTTCTTCTAGTTGCAAATCAATTCTTTCAAACTTAAACGCCCCTACTACTTTATATACTTCAGTAATTAAATCATCTAATGATTTACCTGACTTCTCCATGTATTCCCAAATCACTAATCCCATCCAAATGCCATCTCTTTCCGGAATATGACCTTTGATTGCGATTCCGCCTGACTCCTCTCCTCCAACAAGTACATCTTCAGAAACCATGTGACCTGCAATGTATTTGAAACCAATCTTGGTAACCTCATAGTCGATGCCATAAGCGTCACACATCTTTTTAACTTTTGGAGATACAGAAAAAGCATTTACAACCTTTCCCGTCATCTTTTTTTCTTTTGCTAAATAATTAATTAACAGTAAAATAATATGATGAGAGTCAATAAATTCACCTTTTGAATTGTACAGCCCAATTCTATCGGCATCTCCATCAACCGCCAATCCGCAGTCTAAGTCTCCTTCAGATATTTTTAGTAGCTCCGAAAACTCAGTTAAATTTCTGTGAATTGGTTCTGGGGCTTGGCCGTTAAACCCAGGATTATGATCGCAATGTAAAAAGGTAATATCTGGCAATAACCTTCTCATAACGTCCTGTCCTGAACCAAACATGGCATCAAAAGCAAAGTTCATTTTTGAGTTCCGAATAGACTCCATGTCAAAATTTGCTTCAACATGATCTATATACATTTGCTCTAAATCTACATATTCCACTTTCCCTTGAGCAACCAAGTCTGACATCTTAATAGAATCTAAATCGATATTAGTTAACTCAGGAATTAAGTCCTCAACTTCTTGTACCTCTTTTGGCAACAATGGCCCTCCAAAATGACCTTTCAATTTAAAGCCATTGTAAGACGGAGGATTGTGAGAAGCAGTAATTACAACACCTAAAGAGGCCGATAACTTCACGTTTCCTAAAGAAACCATTGGTGTAGAAACGGCACCTTTTGCTAAATAAACCTTCACTCCTCCCGCAGTTAATACTTTCGCTGTAGTTTCTGCAAACATTTCTCCTGCGTATCTGCAATCGTGACCAATCACACAGGTTGGATTCTCGAAATTTTCATTCAACCAAACAGCAGTTCCTTTAGAAACTCTCGCCACGTTGGCAACTGTATAATCTTTTGCAATGATGGCTCTCCATCCGTCTGTTCCAAACTTTATTTTTGACATATTTTTCTCATTTATGGAGCACAAAAGTAAAAAAATTAGATCGAACTTTAGAAAAGTAAATATGTCCGTTATCTTAAGCTTCTTATTTCATGATTTTTCTTCTATTCAACTCATTGCGATACGCTCTTGCGTAGGCGCTGTGCTGAGAGAATGAACGAGCAAAATTATGATACCCTGAAAAATCCGCCTTAGCACACATGTATATATAATTGTGCTTTTCGTAATTCAAAACCGCATCAATTGAAGAGATTTCAGGCAAATTGATAGGACCCGGCGGCAATCCTGCGTACAAATATGTATTGTAAGGAGAATCTATTTTCATCTGCTTATTGAGAACTCGTTTTATCGAAAAATCTCCGATTGCATAGATAATGGTAGGATCAGACTGCAATTTCATCTTTTTCTTAATTCTATTGATATACAACCCCGCAACTTTAGGTCGTTCATCTCTGCGCTGCGATTGCTCAGCTTGAACGACAGAGGCTAAAATAGAAACCTCAGACTGAGTCAAGTTTAATACTTTTGCCTTTGACTTCCTTGCTTCAGTCCAAAAGACTTTATACTCACGTGCCATTCGTTTTACAAAGTTTTCAGCTGATGTATTCCAATATATCTCATATGTATTTGGTATGAATAAAGTCATTAACGTCTTTTGGTCAAAACCATACTTTTTTGCCACCTCTATGTTCTCTAACATTTCTAAAATCTCAAGAGAATCAGCTTCTAATTGCTTTCCAATCTTTCCAGCCAAATCTTGTGGAGTTCTCACCGTATTGAAGGTGACTCGGACAGCCTCTTGCTCACCTGAACGCAATAAGTTAACTAACTCGTTGTTATTCATTCCATCTGTTAACTTATACTTCCCTGCTTTGGGCGCTGCAAACGACTTTTGCCCCGCAACCCATATAAAAGAAGTCTTATCCAATAAAACCTTTTGCAGTAGCATTTGCTCCACTAAATCACTCATCGTTGAACCTGATTTAACGTATAAGTAAGGATCGTTGGCACTGACTTGCGTATTCGTTTGAAATATTTTACCGTAATAATTGTAAAACAGATATGCCGCTCCTAGGAACAAAAGAAAGAATACAACTCCTCCTGTTTTTAATTTACCGTTCTTCTTCTTCTTCATTATATCACAAAAATAAGAAAGGTATTTAACCCTTGTTGTATTGCACTTAAGGTTGAATTAAAACAAGTAGCTTTGTAAAAATTCGCTTATGAGAATAGATATTATCACAATTTTACCTGAACTTTTAGAGGGGCCTTTTTCTGCCTCAATTCTGAAACGAGCTCAAGAAAAGGGATTAGCGAAAATACATCTACACAATTTAAGAAACTACTCTACCAACAAACAAAAATCTGTCGATGACTATGCGTTTGGGGGCGGAGCCGGAATGGTAATGACCATGCAACCCATTGACAATTGCATTTCAGCTTTAAAAGCAGAAAGAGAGTACGACGAGGTGATATATATGACCCCTGACGGCGAAGAATTAAATCAATCCATAAGTAACTCACTTTCTCTGAAAGGAAATTTATTAATTCTTTGCGGACACTATAAAGGAATTGACGAAAGAGCAAGAGAAGCTTATATTACAAGGGAAATTTCGATAGGGAGTTATGTACTTTCCGGTGGAGAATTGGCAGCAGCAGTTTTAACAGATAGCATTATAAGATTATTACCAGGCGTGCTCAATGATGAAACATCTGCCCTATCAGACTCTTATCAAGATAATTTGCTAGCCCCTCCTGTATATACCAGACCGGCAGAATACGATGGAATGAGAGTTCCCGACATTTTATTGTCAGGAGACCTAAAAAATATAGAACTTTGGAGGCATGAAAAAAGCTTGGAACGTACTAAAACAAGGCGTCCTGAATTATATAAAAAATATTCGAAATAAGGAGTTGGTATGTATATAGAAAATACTACTTTTGCTCTCCTCTTTTCTAGAGCATAATACACGACGAAATGGACGCAATAAAATTTGTAGAACAAGATTTAAACCCAACTCACGAAATTCCAAATTTTGGTGCTGGAGATACTATAGCTGTAGCTTATAAAATTAAGGAAGGCGAAAAAGAAAGAACTCAGGTTTTTCAAGGGACTGTGATCCAAAGAAGAAATTCAGGTGTAAACGAAACATTCACTGTAAGAAAAGTTACAGGCGGAATGGCAGTTGAAAGAGTTTTTCCACTTGCTTCTCCATTTTTGGAAAGCATTAGAATAGTTAAGAGTGGTTCAGTAAGAAGAGCTAGAATTTTTTACTTGAGAGAATTGAAAGGTAAGTCTGCTCGTATTAAAGAGAAAATCTTTATTAAGAAATAAGACTCAAAAAAATATAAAAAACCACGCTTTTAGCGTGGTTTTTTTATGGTAAATTTCTACAATACAATTGGAAGAAATCAATGCTTAAATTCCCATCTGAAGCGACGGAAGGTCCCCCCTTGAGAACATATCTAACATACATTGCAGTTGTACTATTTAATTAGTAATTTTATTACTTAAACAATTAATAATTGAGTAATGAAGACTATAGCAGTATTTAGAACCATCATGTGTGTGATAGGAATATTTTCAGTTGAGCCTTTCTTCAGCCAAAACACCTTGGTACTTCAGCCAAACTCCACTGATGGTAAAGACGCCTTATTAAATGAAAGATCTCCTTCTACTAATTACAAAGACAATTTAGATTTCATCTCCTTTGATTGGACGTTTTCGGGAATTGCATTCAAAGGATTATCCTTAATTCAATTTGATTTAACTTCATTACCCCCAAATTCTGTGATTACTAATGCTACACTCTCGTTATATCATAATAGCACCTCAAATTCTGCGGGCCAGGCAGGAAATAACGCATGCCACTTGAAAAAAGTAACTTCATTTTGGAATGAATATATAATTACTTGGAATACCATGCCAACTTCTACTTCTGTTAATCAAGTAGTCTTAGATTCAAGTACTATTTCCAATCAAGACTATACAAATATTGACATTACTAACTTTGTTACCGACTGGCATACGAACCCCAACTCAAATTTCGGCATGCAATTAGAGTTGATAAATCAGTCTCCCTATAAGAGCATGAAATTTTGCTCTAGCGATCATACTGACTCTACGTTAAGACCAAAACTTATAATATCCTATTTCATTTCAACATCTCTTGAAGACTTTCATCATGATGAATTCGAATTCACAGTTTCACCAAATCCTTCTTCGGGTCAAATATCTATTCAATTAGCTGAATTTACCTCTGATTTTGTAACGATCGAAATAATTAATGCTGCAGGAAAAACGATTGATTCAAGACTAGTGAGTTCCTCCAATTTTCTATTGGATTTATCATTATACCCAAAAGGAATTTACTTTATTAAGGCACAATTTGATAACTTCACTACAACAAAGAAAATAATTGTGCAATAGGTTGTAAATATTGTATCTATTTGATAGCATTTAGATTTACTATTCTATCTTAAAAGAAAAACAATTGAATAGTTAGACATTTCAAAACGTCTATGGCAAACCTTTTACTGTTGATACGGACTTCAATCAGCCCAAACCTTCCCCGGATTCAAAATTCCATTGGGGTCGAAGGTATGCTTAATCGACTTTTGTAATTGTATTTCTCGGTCAGAAAACACAATATCCATGTACTCTTTTTGAACCAAACCTATTCCGTGCTCTCCCGAAAGAGTTCCTCCCAATTTTTTACAAAGACGAAAAATCTCACGGATTCCATTTTTTAAGGTTTCACCGTCCCAACTCTCATCGCTCATATCTCCTTTCAGAATATTTACATGTAAATTCCCGTCTCCTGCGTGGCCGTAACATACGGACTGGAATCCATATCTAACTCCAATCTCCTTTACACCTATTAGCAAGTTTGCTAACTCGGCCCTTTTAACTACAGTGTCTTCCTCTTTGTAAATAGAATTGACCTTCACCGCTTCTCCCAAGCTTCTTCGCAACTTCCAAAGTTTGTCCTTCTGCGCTTGAGAATTAGCAAAAAGAATTTCTCCACAATTGTATTGCTCCAGTAGGCCAAAAATTGATTCAGCATCTTTCATCAAAATAGATTCATCATTTCCATCTAGCTCAATAAGCAAATGAGCTTCGTCGCTATCGTCCACCTCAAATTCGATTCCCTCTATGTACTTTTTAGCATATACCAATGCATCTCGTTCCATAAACTCTAGCCCACTTGGAATAATTCCAGCTTGAAAGATAGTTGAAACAGCCTTGCAAGCTTCTGCTGCTATTTTAAAAGGCACAAGCATTAGTATATCCTTCTTCGGCAGGGGCAATAATCTAAAGACCGCTTTAGTTATAATCCCTAGCGTTCCTTCGCTGCCAACTAACAACTGAGTTAAGTTCAACCCTGTTGCGTTTTTGATAACATTGGCTCCTGTCCAAATAATCGAACCATCCGCCAGAACAACTTCTAGGTTTAATACATAATCTGTCGTTACACCATATTTTACAGCTTTTGGGCCACCACTGTTTTCAGCTAAATTTCCCCCAATAAAGCAACTGCCTTTACTCGCAGGATCAGGAGGGTAAAACAATCCAACTTTAGCTACAGCCTCTTGAAAAACCTGAGTAATAACTCCGGGCTCAACAGTCGCTTGCCCATTCGCCTCATCAATATCCACAATACGATTAAACCGTTCCATGCTCAATAGAACGCCACCAAAAACAGGTAATGCTCCCCCACTCAGTCCTGTGCCTGCCCCACGAACTGTTATTGGAATATTTCTATTGTTACAATACATCGCAATACTTGATACTTCCGCTGTATTTGCAGGAAGGATAACTACTCCCGGTTTGAAATGTAAATCTTCGGTGTAGTCATGATCGTATTGCTCTAACTTTTCGTTTTGTGTCAGCACAAAAGGCTGTGAAGCAACCCTTTCAAAATATTCGATATCGATTGCTGCAATAGCTGAGAATGTAGGATTCATACAATTAGATTAAGTTCTATTATTTGGCTAAATTGGACTTCATAAAATTATTTAAAGAAAGCTTACATGAATAGAGTTGTTATTGCAGTTATTAGCATTTTGTTGGTAAACAATATAAATGCACAAGAATTTGAATCTAAAGAAGATGCATATCCTATAGATAAAAAAGGCGATTACAAGGCTCCTTTAAAAAAGATGATTGACTTAAAAGACATTTGGAAAGATTATACATTTTCAAGTGAAACAGTGAGAGGTGTTCGTTCAATGGCTGACGGAAAAAACTACACAGCTCTAGAAAAAGGTAAGTCCGGCGTGAACCTAGTGCAATACAATTACAGAACAGGAAAAAAAGCTACTACACTAATAGATGCTAAAAATCTTGTTTTTAATGACAACAAATTAGAAATGCAGAGCTATGAATTTTCTGCAGATGAAAATAAAATCTTAGTTGGCACAGAGGTTGAAGCTATTTACAGGAGATCTTCAAAGGCGCATTACTTTGTTTACGATTTGGAAACTCAAAAGGTAGAGCAATTGACTCCAGAAGATAAGCAGATGTATGCTGACTTCTCCCCTTCGGGCAATAAGGTTGCTTACGTTGTGAAGAATAACCTTTATTTCAAGGATTTTTCAAATGGAAAAGTTACACAGGTCACAAGTGATGGGGAATACAACAAAATCATCAACGGAGCATCTGATTGGGTTTACGAGGAAGAATTAGAGTTATCTAAGGCTTTTCAATGGTCTGCAGATGGCAATAAGTTAGCATACTATCGATTTGATGAAACAGCAGTTAAACAATGGAACATGAAAATGTATGACGGACTTTACCCCTCAGATGCCCAGTTCAAATATCCAAAAGCAGGAGAAGAAAATGCAAAAGTTCAGGTCAAAATTTACAACTTAACTGATTCAAAAACAGTAAATGTTAACCTTGGGACTGAATACGAATATATTCCTTCAATTGAATGGACGAAAGATCCAAATACACTTGCTGTAATTTCTTCAAACAGACATCAAAGTGAAGTAAAAGTCAATTTAATTGACGCAATAACTGGCAACGGAAAAACTATACACACCGAAAAAAGTGATACCTATATAGAAATGCCTTTCGATGTACACTTTACCAAAGACAAAGAACACTTTATAATTTTAAGCGAGAAGAGCGGCTTTAGACATCTTTACTTGCATAAAATTGATGGTGGCCTAAAAAATCAAATCACAACTGGAGATTGGCCCGTTACTTCTTATTATGGAATGAATGAAAGGAAAGGAATAGCTTACTTTCAGTCAGCGGAAACGAGTCCTATGAATCGCGATGTGTATTCCGTTAATTTAGATGGATCCAATAAAAAACGGTTAACTAAAAAAGAGGGAACGAACCGAGCAGATTTCAGCAATAGCTTTGCTTATTTTATCAACTACCATACAACGGCAAACACTCCTAATTATGTTTCACTGCACAACTCTGCGGGTAACACAATAAGGGTGTTAAAGGACAATCAAAAATTGAATCAGACGTTGGTTGAATATGAAATTGGCGCAAAAACCTTTTTCAAGATTACTACATCTAAAAACGTTGAATTAAATGCCTGGATGATTAAGCCACCAAATTTTGACGAGGGTAAAAAGTATCCAGTTTTCTTAACTATTTACGGTGGCCCAGGCTCTCAAACAGTTACCAACTCTTGGGGAAGTTCTAACTACTTCTGGCACCAAATGCTAGCTCAGAAAGGCTACATTGTTATTTCAGTTGACAACAGAGGAACGGGCGCTAGAGGAGTTGATTTCAAAAAAGTGACTTACAAACAACTAGGCAAATACGAAACGGAAGATCAAATTGAAGCAGCGAAATACTTTGCGACTTTACCTTATGTTGATGCTTCGAGAATTGGAGTTCAAGGATGGAGTTATGGAGGCTATATGTCATCGCTCTGTTTATTAAAAGGTGCGGAATATTTTAAAGCTGCTATTGCAGTTGCACCTGTCACAAACTGGAGGTTTTACGATTCTATCTATACAGAGCGGTACATGCAAACACCTCAAGAAAATGAAGATGGCTACGACGATAACTCGCCGATCAATCATGTTGAGAAATTAAAAGGAAAGTATCTTTTAGTTCATGGAATGGCGGATGATAATGTTCACCTGCAAAACACTTCTGAAATGATTTCAGCTTTAGTAGATGCGGATAAGCAATTTGATTTATTTGTGTATCCAAATAAAAATCATGGAATCTACGGCGGTAATACAAGGTATCACTTGTACACAAAAATGACAAATTTCTTATTGGAAAATCTGTAAGATTTCGATCAACTAATATTTGTCTAAAAGCTTATCAAATTTTACTATTTTAGACATTCTTAAAAAATCAACACAACACTAAACTAATATTATGGCAAACGCAGTAGCAACTAAAGACGATTTGTGGGGACACCCAAAAGGCCTTTATGTTTTATTTTTTACTGAATTATGGGAAAGGTTTTCTTATTATGGAATGAGAGCAATTCTGGTCTTGTACATGATTTCTGCTGTTAATGACGATAATCCGGGTTTTGGTTGGGATAAAACAGATGCTATCAGTTTATATGGTAGTTACACAGCCTTAGTTTATATCCTTTCAATTTTAGGGGGTTGGGTTGCTGATAAATTTTGGGGACAGAAGAAAACAGTTTTAATCGGAGGTATTCTTCTCTGCTTAGGTCATGGTGTTTTAGCAATTGATGCACTTTGGGCATTTTACCTAGGTTTAGGATTAATAATTTTAGGTGTTGGAGGCTTGAAACCGAATATTTCAACTATGGTTGGTGGACTTTATAAATCTGGCGACGATAGACGAGATAAAGGATTCACCATATTTTACATTGGAATTAATATTGGAGCATTCTTATCTGCTTTAATTGTGGGTGGTGTTGCTGAAATCTACGGATGGCATTATGGCTTTGGCCTTGCGGGGATTGGAATGGTTCTAGGCCAGGTTGTATTTATGTGGGGTAACAAATACCTTGAAGGAATTGGAGAAGCGACTAAAGATCTATCTCCGGCAGAGGCGGAAGCTAAAAAGAAACCTCTTACTCCAGTTGAAGTTGATAGGATGAAGGTTATGGGTATTTCGTTTCTACTAATAATTGTTTTTTGGGGTGCTTTTGAACAAGCAGGTGGTCTTATGAATATATACACCGCTGAAAAAACTGATCTTAGTCTAAGCTTTTCTATTCCTTTTATAGGTGCGGCGATTCCGGCTTCTTGGTTTCAATCAGTAAACGCATTTTTTATTATAACTCTGGGAGTTCCAATTGCAGGTTTCTGGTACAACTGGAAAAAGAAAGGAAAAGAATCCTCTTCAATATTTAAAATGGCGACTGGAGTAATTATCATGGGATGGGGTTTTCTTTTTATGTCCGCTGCTTCAATGCAATTTGAAACAGAAGGTTCATCAGCCATGTACTGGTTAGTTCTGGCTTATTTGTTTCATACAGTTGGAGAATTGTGTGCTTCACCTGTAGCGTTATCTTTCATAACAAAACTTGCGCCCCTTAAATATGCATCTATTATGATGGGTGCGTACTTTGCTGCAACAGGAGTTGGAAATAAAGTTGCTGGATGGGTTGGTGAATACTCCCAGTCTGCCGGTGAATTAGAGATATTTACCGGAATTGCAATCTTTTGTACGATTATCGGTCTATTGGTTATCGCATTATTAAAACCTTTAAAGCGTTTGACGCATGGCGCTGAAGATACTCAACAAGGTTCGCACAATGAAGAAGCTGAAGGTTTCGAATTAGCTGATAAGCCTGCTTAATTACAATTTAACCAACAACAAAAGATTATGGATATAGCATTGTGGATTTTAATTATTTCCTGGGTATTTGTTTTAGCTTGGGTTCCATTTATTATATACTCTAACCGCAAGCTTCACCCAAAGGCTTTATTCATTCTCTTCTTTGCTGAAATGTGGGAACGCTTTTCCTACTATGGAATGCGTGCTTTGTTAATTCTTTACATGGTAAGTGAATTATTCAAAGACTTAAGTAACGGGGAAGCGAAAATTGAAGCATTGGGAATTTACGGATCCTACACTGCGATGGTTTATCTTTTCCCAGTTGTTGGTGGGTTGCTTGCTGATAAAGTTTTAGGTTATAGAAAAGCGATTCTATTTGGAGGAACGTTAATGATGGCGGGCCACTTTGCACTGGCTTTAGAAGGAATGGTATTTGGAGGAAATGCCCAATTATTTTTTCTTTCCTTAGCCTTTATTATTGTTGGAAATGGGTTTTTCAAACCAAACATTTCCAGTTTTTTAGGTGACTTTTATGGATTAAATGACAGTAGAAAAGATGGTGCTTTTACCATCTTTTATATGGGAGTAAACATTGGAGCTCTTCTAGCAAGTGTAACTTGTGGTTACCTTGGCGAATCAGCAGACTTCGGATGGCATTATGGTTTCGGACTTGCAGGCATAGGTATGTTGTTAGGGCTTCTTATCTTCTGGATTTATGCTCCTAAAACATTAGGAAAAAAAGGGATCAATCCGGCTTCCCTAGAAAATTTTCCTGAAATTATTGAGAAAGACGCAATCAAGTTATTGGAAGGATCAAAAGAAGACAGAGAAATCGCTTTAAAAGTAGAATCCGAAAACTTTAAAGAAATCAAGAATCCCAAGCTAAAAAACAACCAGATTCTAACTTACATAGGAAGTATTCTCTTTATTCCAATTTGTTCATTATTCCTTGATTTAAGCGATCTCGTTTATTGGGGTTTAATCATTATAAGTATTGGTATTTTAGGTTATATTCTCTATTTGGCAAGTAAAGAAGAATCAAGAGAAGCAGGACAAAGACTTTGGGTGATTGTCATTCTATTTATCTTTCATTCGATTTTTTGGGCATTGTTTGAACAAGCAGGAGGATCCATTACCCTATTCACACTTGAAAATGTAGATAGAGTTGTCTTAGGTTCCGAGATTCCTACTTCTATCTTTCAGTTGCTAAACGCCTTTTTTATTATGACGTTAGCTCCCTTATTCTCTATTATGTGGATCAAGCTAAGAGCAAATGGAAAAGAACCTTCTACACCCATGAAATTTGTTCTGGGATTAGCACAATTGGCACTCGGCTTTGGTGTTATCGTATTAGCCGCTCAATTTGCTGTTGAAGGGTTAGTTCCAATAGTCTTTTTAATCGTAATGTATCTATTTCACACTACAGGAGAATTAAGTTTATCTCCTGTGGGTCTCTCTATGATTACAAAACTTTCACCGAAAAGAATGGTCGGCTTTATAATGGGAGTTTGGTTCTTATCAATTTCACTAGCTAATAAAATGGCAGGTAAAATTGGTGAGTTAACAGCAGGGAGCAACCTAGGAGAAAATGCAACTTCAATAGAAACCTTAGAAGTGTATTCTTCTACTTATTTAACTTGGGGCGTATTTGTGGTTGGAAGTGCAGCTTTAGTGCTTTTCTTCTTGGTTCCTACTTTACGTAAGTGGATGAACGGGATACACTAAAACTTGATCTTGATTAAGTTTCCCATTAAAGAACCTCACGCATGAGACAAAGTAGGGTTAATCGATATAAAACTAAAAGCCCACTTCTAGAATTAGAAGTGGGCTTTTAGTTTTTTCCAATCTCAGGTTTTGTAGAGTCGTCGACCGCAGTGTCATTAATAATTGGTCAAATTAGGCAGATACGCCTCGATTTTCCCCATAGGTATCGACCGGTATTGACAAAATGCAACAGCGCATTTCTGTTACAATAGAAACTCCTAATCTTTCAGACACGATGAGCATTAAACAAAATTTTGGAGTGACCAACATTGTAAAACAAGCCGAATATTTTAGTCCCCACAACTTAGAGTATCAATTACAGGTGTTAAACCTAAAGCAGAAGTAGGAAAGTTACAGGAAGCGAAATCTTCCATAAATACTGTGTTAATTTTCCTTTGCTGCATAATCAGTTTTTTAATCCCTATTTAAACAATGGTGAACTTGTGTGACCTAAAATAGATAAGCCAACTGGATAGTTTTACTAATTCCTCTGTTCATTATGCTCTTTTTCTCAATCTATCATGATTGCAATTATCAAAAAACGGTAGGTAAAGCTCAGCTCATTATTTTAGACAATTTATTTGAAAAGGCATTGGGAATTAAAATTGACATTTATATTGCGCCATTAAACTAATGCGGTCATTTATCTTTCAATAATCCGTAAATGTAAGTTCCAAAAATAGATGCGGCGATTACTAATAGAATAGGAAAAAACCCAGCCCCTGCTAAAGCGAACATTGGACCAGGACATGCCCCAGCTAACGCCCAGCCTAATCCAAATATAGAACCTCCAACTATATACCTAGTAAACCCTTTGTCCTTTGGCGCTATAATAATTTCCGATCCAAAAAAAGATTTGATATTAAAGCGTTTAATTACATAAGTTACAATAATACCCAGACCTACGGCAGAGCCTATCATTCCATACATGTGAAATGACTTAAACTGAAACATCTCGTAGATTCTGAACCAAGAAGCAGCTTCTGACTTGACCAGAACGATTCCAAACAAAACACCTATCAATAAATAAATTAGTCTTCTCATTTTAAAAAATTAAAGGAAATAACAAATGGGTCATAATTAACCCCCCAACAAAAAACCCGATAACTGCAATTAAAGATGGAATTTGCAGATTACTCAATCCTGATATTGCATGCCCTGAAGTGCAACCACCTGCATATCTAGTTCCAAATCCTACTAAAAATCCACCTATAACAAGTATCAAAATTATCTTCCAACTCTTACATGCTTCAATTGAAAATAACTTTTCAGGCATATATGCCTTCCCAGCATCTGTTAGCCCAAGTTTGTTTAACTCAACAATGACTGATTCATCCACATTAACAGATAAGTCATTTGCTAACAGCTGCGTTCCAATAAACCCACCGATCACTACTCCCACAATCACAATAAGATTCCACTGCTGTTTTCTCCAGTCAAACTTAAAAAATTCTACCTTTCCTCCTGCACCACAAATAGCGCACAGGGTTCTTAAATTTGATGACATTCCAAAACCCTTTTCCATAAAAAGTAGCAATGTCATTACCAAAGTAATTAGCGGACCGGAAACATACCAAGGCCAAGGTTCTTTTATTACATCTATCATCTCCATAAAAACATACAAATAAAAACAACTTAAAACGGTTCTAAAGTAACTCAAGTTACATTACCATAAAGCACACTTGCTTAATTTTAAAATTTGGAACTTGAACATGGAATTCATAGATTTATTTTATCAATCAATACTTAACTCTATAAACTGGACGTGGAATTCAATCTTATTTGAAACCCCTTGGTATACTAACTTCTTTTGGGGACTTATTCTGATTTCACTATTCGTTTGGGGGTTGGAAATCGCTTATCCTTGGCGGAAAAGCCAAGCTCTCATTCGGAAGGACTTTTGGTTGGACACTTTCTATATGTTTTTCAACTTCTTTATGTTTTCGATTTTCATAAGTGGGTTTTATACTATCGCAGAACTCTTATTTTCAAAGGTTGACCTATCCGTCAGTAGCATTGCTTTATTTTCAATTGTTAATTGGTCAATTCCTCTGCAGCTACTTGTATTCTTCATTTTGCAAGATTTCTTCCAATGGTTCACGCACAACATGCTTCATAAAATTCCATTCCTATGGAATTTTCATAAAGTACACCACTCTGTTAAAGAGATGGGATTTGCAGCTCATTTGCGCTATCACTGGATGGAGAATATTTTATACAAGCCCTTAAAGACGTTGGCAATTATGCTAATTGGTGGTTTTGAGCCTGAACAAGCATTTATTGTACATTTTATAACCATCGGTATTGGTCACTTAAACCATGCAAATATCAAATTAACATATGGTCCCCTGAAGTATATTTTAAATAACCCAGTCATGCATTTATACCATCACGCATATGCTCTACCTAACGGCAAAGCAGGTGTAAATTATGGAATCAGCTTAAGCCTGTGGGATTATATTTTTAGAACAAATTATATCCCAAATCAAGATGGAGAAATAAGGTTAGGCTTCAAAGGGGATGATAAATTCCCGAAAGACTTTTTCCGTCAAAGCCTCTATGGTTTTAAAAAGAAGGACTAACCTTGTTTTAGGTTCAAATTCTCAGAATCAACCATCGTCACCCAACGTTTCATCTTTTTCTGAATAACTCTAAAATGATGCTTGTCATCTTCCGTTACGAGTGTAATTGCCTTACCTGGATTCTCAGCTCTTCCGGTTCTACCAATTCTATGAATAAAGTCTTTTGGTGAACGTGGTAATTCGTAGTTGATAACGTAAGGTAAAAACGCGATATCAATTCCTCTCGAAAGTAGATCTGTGGCCACTAATACTTTTAGTTCCCCTGATTTAAAACTAGTCAATGCATCTCTCCTCTTTCCTTGACTTTTCTTAGAATGAATAGCTTGAGCCTCTATGCCATTTTTTCTCAATTTGTCGGCGACTAAATCAGCTTGATAGGTAGAGGACGTAAATATTAGAACTTGTTGGACTTTTTCTTTTTCAATAATATATCGTAAAAGAGGTCCTTTATTTTCAGCTGTTACAAAATAGCCCAATTGTTCTATCAGACTTAAGTCGTCAATTTCTGATGTAATTTCAATTACCTCCGGTGAGTGTAACACCAATTGTTCAACCTTTTTAACCTCCGGACTTAAGGTTGCGGAGAATAAGAGGTTTTGGCGTTTTATTGGTAATAATTCTAAAATACGATCCATCTCTTTCCTAAATCCAAGATTTAGCATTTTATCTGCCTCGTCAAGAACTAAGCAATCAACATCAGAAAAGTGAAGAGCATTTGATTCAGATAATTCTAACAGTCTACCGGGGGTTGCAACTAACACATTGACATTCTGTAATGATTTCATCTGTGGATTAATGGATGCCCCGCCATAAACAGCAAATGATTTAAAAGGAAAAGGCAATGCCTTCCCAAAAAGCCGGAAAACTTGCTCCACTTGTATCGCTAATTCTCGTGTAGGAACGACGACTAAAACATTGATATGCCTATTTTTTGTAAGGGTTTTTCCCTTTAAATTAGTCAATATTGGAAGTACATATGCAGCCGTCTTTCCTGATCCTGTCGGAGCAATCGCTAAAATATCCTTTCCTTTCAAAATACTTGGAATGGCTTTTTCCTGAATTGGATAAGCGGTGGTATAATTCTCCTCAGCTAGTAACTTATTTAAGTGTGTTGAAATTCCGAGTTTTGAAAAAATCATAAGTCTAACAGTATACATTTAACACTTTCAATCCTAAAAATTAGCAAAAAGAAAGACGAACTACAAAGTTCGCCTTTCTTTAATTGATATTTGTTTTCTTACACCAAAGAACAACTGTTATCGTCAATTTTTAATTTTGTTTTCGTAATTGCATCCATTCCTCCTTCAACATTAATCATATTATGAATCCCTCGGGACTTCAATATTGAAGCGGCAATAACACTTCTATATCCACCAGCACAATGTATAAAAAATTTACCTTCTTTGGGAAATTGATCCAAGTGATTATTTAAACTATTTAGTGAAGTTAACTCAGCTGATTCAACGTGGGCTAAATTAAATTCCCCTTGTTTCCGAACGTCAAAAGTTGAATACTCATTAAAGCTTTCTTCATACTCCACTGCAGAGATAGAGTATATACTGTCTAATTCTTTACCTGACTCTTTCCATGCTTCAATGCTCCCTTCTAAATATCCAATGGTATTGTCAAACCCAACTCTAGCTAACCTTGTCAATACTTCCTCCAATTTCCCTTCTGGTAACACTAGTAAAATGGATTGCTTTACATCAGCTATTAATGCACCGACCCAAGGTGCGAAGCCACCATCAATCCCAATAAATATTGAACGAGGTATATGCCCTTTTACAAATTCGTCTTGGTGTCTGACATCCAAAATAATTGCCTCTGTTTCGTTAGCAGCAGCTTCAAATGCTTCCGGAGATAATCCTTTAGCTAAAACTCTTTCAATAACAACATCCAAATCTTCGTAACCTTCCTTATTCATTTTTACATTTAAAGGAAAATACTGTGGTGGTGGTGCTAGCCCATCTGTCACCTCTGCTATAAATTCTTTTCTCGTCATATCTGCTCGAAGTGCATAATTCATTTTCTTCTGATTTCCTAGAGTATCGACCGTTTCCTTCATCATATTTTTCCCACAAGCTGAACCTGCGCCATGAGCAGGATATACAGTTATGGTATCTGACAAAGGCATAATCTTCTTTCTTAGACTATCAAATAATATTCCAGCCAAATCCTCCTGAGTCATATCAACCGACTTTTGCGCTAAGTCAGGCCTCCCAACATCTCCTAAAAACAGCGTGTCCCCGGTAAAAAGTGAATGATCTATTCCATTCTCATCTTTTAATAAATAAGTAGTACTCTCCATTGTATGCCCCGGAGTATGAATCGCTGTAATCGTAATATCTCCCAATTTGAATACCTGATAATCTGTAGCTATAGTAGCTTTAAATGTGGGATTTGCATTAGGACCGTAGATAATTTCTGCTCCGGTAACCTTTGCCAGTGTTACATGCCCACTTACAAAGTCTGCATGAAAATGAGTTTCAAAAATATATTTAATCTTAGAATTCGATTTCCTAGCTTTTACCAAGTAATTGCTCACTTCTCTTAACGGATCGATAACAGCAACCTCTCCTTTACTTTCTATGTAATAAGCTCCCTGTGATAGGCAGCCTGTATAAATTTGTTCTATTTTCATAATTCCAATTTCTTTCTCTAAATAATTACTTTCAAATTTCTTTCCAAAGTATATATATCGCCATTGCTAATACGAACCATCCAAATAATTTCTTCAAACGTTTACCTTCAACAAACCGATTTAAATAAATTCCTATAAATATTCCAACAATCGAAAGCATTGTAAAACTAAGAAGGAACCCCCAATCAATTTCAAGATTTTGAACATCCCCTACAAAACCAATTAACGACTTTACTGCGATAATCAATAAAGAGGTAGCTACAGCCTTTTTCATTGGCAACTTTGCTAGTAACACTAGCGCAGGAATTATAAGAAAGCCTCCTCCAGCGCCGACAATACCGGTCACTAACCCTACGCCTGACCCTTCTACTGTAATCAACAAGTAATTAAATTTATGTGATGTTTCTGAATGATTTGATAACTCCTGATTCACTGTTTTTTTCTTGCGAATCATAGAGAAGGCAGCGAGCAACATTATAATTGCGAAAAATACCATAATTCCGGTACCTCTAGATACAACAATACTGTTAACGGTAAACAACTCCTCAGGAATAATTGGAACAATATATTTCCTAGTTATATAAACAGATATTAAAGCCGGTATCGCAAAAACAAGAGCAGTCTTTAAATCAACCAATCCCTTTTTCAAGTTCTGAATTGTTCCAACAGCAGAGGTGGCACCAACAATAAATAAAGAATACGCAGTTGCTAACACTGGATTAATGGTCAATAAGTAAACCAAAACAGGCACTGTTAATATGGATCCACCTCCTCCAATCAAACCTAAAACCAAGCCGATTATCAAAGCTCCTGCATAGGCTAGTATTAAAGTTACTTCCATGACACAAAGCTAAGATTACAATTATTTCCTCCACGTAACATATGTTACAAATGAATTATTTTAATACGATTTCTATGTAACTCAATTTTACCTAACCTTTCAAGTTTTTTTAAAAGTCTAGAGATTACGACTCTTGAAGTGTTCAATTCATTTGCAATTTCTTGATGTGTTTGGTTGATTTCCAAACTATGCTGCAATTCCGTCTTATCCTTTAATAAAACCAACAGACGCTCATCCATATTTAAAAAAGCAATCTTATCAATGGTTTCTAGTAATTCGGAAAATCGTTGATGGTAACTGTCAAATACAAAATTTCTCCAACTTTTATAATTGGCAGACCATTCTTCCATCTTCGTATTGGGTAGAAACAAAATTTCAACATTCGTTTCAGCAACAGCTCTTATTTCACTTTTTGCATTTCTTGTGCAACAATTAAGGGTCATGGCGCACGATTCCCCCTGCTTCAAAAAATACAACAATAATTCGTCTCCATTATGATCCTCTCGTAAGATCTTTAAAACACCGCTAATTAATATTGGCATTGATTTTATATTATTACCAATATTGATAATAGTATCTCCTTCAAGAAAATATTTCCTTATTCCTATGTTATTAATCTCTTCTAATAACTTTGGTTCGAATGGTAGGTCTAGATTCAGTATCATTTCTTAATCATATGAATTACAGAGATAAAGTTACATAACAAACAGGGTTTAATGGTAGGGTAAGCTTGACAATTAACCAAGGGTATGGGTTGTTTTGTTT
>CAJJAT010000033.1 GCA_905182175.1 Flavobacteriales bacterium UBA1494
CATCAAAAGCCATAATAATAACGGCCGCACCATATTTTCTTACTGTTTTTGCTTGTTTAATGAAGTTTTCTTCTCCCTCTTTTAAACTAATCGAGTTTACAATGCACTTTCCTTGAACGCATTTTAACCCAGCCTCGATGACAGAAAATTTAGAAGAATCAATCATCACTGGCACTCTCGAAATATCCGGATCAGAAGCAATCATATTCAAGAATGTTTTCATGGCTTCCTCGGAATCTAACATTCCTTCATCCATGTTCACATCAATAATCTGAGCCCCACCTTCAACTTGCTGTAGAGCAACACTCAAAGCCTCTTCGTAATTATCCTCTTTAATTAATCGCTTAAATTTCAAAGAACCAGTAACGTTTGTTCTTTCTCCAATATTTACAAAGTTATTTTGCTTAAACACGGTGAGCGGTTCCAGCCCAGAATATCTTGGCAGCTTTTCGATTGTTGGTTTTTGTCTAGGTTTATACTTTTGGGCAATTTTTGCAATCTCTCCAATATGTTCTGGAGTTGTTCCACAACAGCCCCCAATAATATTTACAAATCCACTTGAAATAAAATCTTCAATAAACCCTCCCATCTGTTCAGCGCTCTGGTCGTATTCACCAAATGCATTTGGTAGTCCTGCATTCGGATGAGCAGAGGTGAAAAATTCAGTTTTCTTAGCGATTGTTTCCAAATAAGGACGCAATTCTTTTGCCCCCAAAGCACAGTTAAAACCAACCGAAAGCAATGGTAAATGACTAATTGAAATTAAGAAAGCCTCAGCTGTTTGTCCTGACAGCGTTCTTCCCGAAGCATCAGTAATTGTGCCTGAGACCATAATTGGCAATTCTTTGCCACTATCTTCAAAATAGTCTGAGCATGCAAATAGAGCGGCTTTACAATTTAACGTGTCAAAAACGGTTTCCACCAATAAAATATCTGACCCACCGTCAACTAATCCTTTTATTTGCAAATAATACGCATCTTTTAGTTCATCAAAAGACGTATTCCTAAACTCAGGACGGTTTACATCAGGAGAAAGAGATCCCGTTCTATTTGTTGGTCCAATAGAGCCAGCTACATACCTTGGTTTATGCGGCTCTTTCGCTGTAAATTCGTCTGCTACCTCTTTTGCAATTTTTGCAGACTCATAATTTAATTGATAAACAGCTTCTTCTAAACCGTAATCTGCTTGAGCAATGGTTGTGCCTGAAAAAGTATTTGTTTCAACAATATCCGCTCCAGACTCATAATATAGTGAATGAATTTCTCTAATAATTTGAGGTTGAGTAATGGACAACAAATCGTTATTCCCTTTTAAAGACATCGTATGATCTTTAAATTGCTCCCCTCTAAAATCTTCTTCACTCAACTTATGTTGTTGAATCATGGTACCCATTGCACCATCTAATACCAAAATTCTCTTTTCTAATACCTCTCTTATGTTCTGCTTCATTACTAAATTTAAAAAGCCCCTGTCATTCAGTTCTGAATGACAGGGGCTAATGTCTATTTGAACTTATCTTAATCCAGATTAAATATCTGAAACAGGAATTGGCACTGGGTTTCAACCGTTTGCCAAGGTTTCGTAGGGCCTGTCCCTCCACCTTTCGTGATAACTAATAAAATAAGAACGTTTAAGCTTGAGCTTTATTTATTTTTTGTATGTGTTTGTATGTAAAATATCCGGCTACAGCCATTATAATATAAGGTACAAACATAATGTATATTATTCCTCCATTAATTCCTTTTCCCTTAGCATCTTCCCCACTTTGCATGTTAGACTCTAAAACTGCTTTACACATGGAACACTGCGCATCTACCTCAAATGAAAAAAAACCTAGTAATACCAACAAAATACCTACATAAAGGAATATTCTCATCATTTGTTCAAAGTTAGGCAAGGAAGGTTGAAAAATAAAATTTTCAAGACTGAATTGCTATGGTTCTAAATAGTAGACATTTTGTAAATAACAATTACAACACTATTTGGTTTCTTTTACATTAAAATACCGTTTTATTTCTGATAATATAAATCCTGCATGGAACGTTTCCATTTAAAATCACCCTTCTATAAAAATAAGTTATTCTTTACATCCTACTAATAAATTGACTTTTCATTTGATATAATCATGTTAAGCTCCGACATAGCAATAGAATTGTCAGGCCTTAATTGAAAATTATTTAAAAACTCTAATTGACGATTCACTAAGTAATCCAAACCTTTGGATCGAGAATACATCGAGATCCCACCTTCATGATCCTCATCTCCTACCCATGTATACTCTCCCTGTAATATCGTTTTC
>CAJJAT010000034.1 GCA_905182175.1 Flavobacteriales bacterium UBA1494
GCACCGGATTGTGGAGCAGTGTAACAAGTGGAATAACGATACTATCAACTAGTGACCCATTAAGTAGCGCAGTATTACAGCGAGGAGTAAATACGCTAGTGTGGACGATAAGCAATGGGGTATGCGCATCGAGTAGCGATACGATTACCATTACTTATGACAGTGAGCCAACAATTGCAAATGCAGGATCAGATCAGACATTATGTGACGAGCGAAGTGCAACGATGGAAGCAAATATTCCACAAACAGGAATAGGTGTATGGAGTCTTTTAAGCGGATCAGGAATTTTGAGTAACGTCAACAATGGTAACGCAGCAGTAAGTGGTTTGAGCGACGGTGTGAATGAACTTTCATGGACCATCAGTAATGGGGTATGTGCATCAAGTAGAGATACGATTACTTTGAAAGGTGCGAATAATCCAGTTTTAACAATAATATCTGATACAGCAATTTTCAAAGAGGACGGAGTTAAGCTGTATGTAATTAGTGATATATTAACTACAATGCAGTATAGCTGGTCTCCAATGTTTAGTTTAGATAATGCTACTATTCAAACACCTTTTGCTCGACCTAATGAAGATACTCGTTATTCTGCAAGGGTTACTACCCCAGATGGATGTTTTGCAGATGGATTTGTTGACATAACAGTTGTAAAACGATTAATAATACCAGGAGCCTTTACACCTAATGGAGATGGTCAGAATGACACTTGGGAAATCAAGAATTTAGAAGAATTAGATTCTTATGATGTAATTGTTTATGACGGATTCGGTAGCGAGGTATTCCGGTCAAACTCATTTAGCCCATGGGACGGTAAATACAAAGGGAATATGTTATCCGTTGGATCATATTATTATCTAATAAAATATGAATTAATGGGTAAATATGAAGATGTAACAGGAGTTATTTCAATATTAAGATAAGCTATGAAGAGAATATTAATAGTTGCAGTTATACTAACAGCTGGAGCTGTGCTAAAAGCACAGACAGTTCAGCAGTATACGATGTATAATCTAAATCATTTTATCGTCAATCCTGCTGCTGCAGGAAATGAGAACTTTGCTGATATTCGGATGGGGTATCGTAAACAATGGACAGGCATTGATGTAGCACCTTCTACTTATTATGTAAGTGGACATACGGTGTTAAACAGGCCTAAGAATTATATGAGATCAGCTGTTAGAATGAGTAACTCTTGGGGGCAACGATCGAGAGCAAAGCCAATGATAAAACACGCAGTAGGTGGCGTTATTAATTCAAGCGAATTTGGGGCGTTTAAGCGATTAGAGGGGACAGGAACATACGCATTGCACCTTCCTTTAAATAGAGACATATCGATATCAATGGGGTTAAGTGCTGGATTTAAAAGCTTTAGTTTCGATGAAAGCAAAGGAGGGGTATTGTATACAGGAGATCCGGTTTTTGATGCTTACGCTAGTAGTGGTAACTCTAATAAGTTTAATATGAATACAGGGGTTTATGCATATTCTGATAAATTTTATATTGGTTATTCAGCTCAACAGTTGATTCGAAGTGAAATAGGATTGTCGAATTTAAAAATCGAAACAGGGTCGGAGCGGTTTCAAATATACCATTACGCAATGGCAGGATATCATTTTGACATAACAAATGAGATTCGCCTGTCTCCCGGTTTCTTGTTAAAAAAAGTTGGTAACAATCCGCTGAGTTATGATATCAATGCTTTATTAACATACAAGCAGTTTCTCTCAGCAGGGTTAGCTTACAGAAGTCAAGACGCAGTATCGGTTATGTTTAGCTATGATATTAATGGGATATTAAAAATTGGGTATTCGTATGATTATAATATTTCTGAGATTCGTTCTGTATCAAGTGGAAGCAACGAATTGTTTATAGGGGTTTCAATTTACTCACTTTTTGGAAAGGCAGCTAGTTTCTAAACCTTATCCCTAGGCTTAAACAAAAAACAATTATGAGGACAGCAAAATATATATTAATACTTATTGCCTATTTTACATTTAATAGCGTTTATCTATTTAGTCAGACGTCAATAAATCATATTGAATCAGTTAAAGAGATAAAAGCTATTAATACAAAAGGGGAAGAGAGTAACCCAATAATAGCTCCGGGCGGAGATAAAATGTACTTCATGCACATGAGTTCTAATAAGAAAAAGGCTTCAATTTTAGGGCAAGAAATTTGGACGAGTGAAAAAATTGAAGGAGAATGGTCAAATGCCACCCCTTGGCAAATTTCATCTAATGACAATGCAAATAATGTTATAATTGGAGTTACTAATAATGAGAAAAGACTTTACTTATTTAATTCTAATGACACAAGAAACAAGTTTGCTAAGGGATTGTCATATGTTCAATTAAATGAAGGAGGAGTATTTCACAGCCCTATTGGAATAAGTATTCCAGAATTTGAAATTGCTTATGGGTTTTATTCATTTTATGTTACTCCTGATGAAGAGCAATTTTTTGTTGCAACTACAGCCGACAGTTCTGATTATGAAGATTTATTTGTTAGTTTAAAACAAGAAGACGGTAGTTGGGGGGAGTTGATTAATCTAGGTTCTACAATAAATACACCATTTATAGAGACAACGCCATTTTTATCTGCAGATAAAAAGGTATTGTATTTTTCTAGTGATGGTCATGACGGTTTTGGATCAGCTGACTTGTTTAAATCCGAACGTATTGGAGATGGATGGACGAACTGGACACCACCGGAGAATTTAGGAGAAAACATTAATTCGAAAGGGTTTGATGCATCTTATATTGTATTAGATGAGTGGACTGCAATGTTTTCGAGTAATCGAAATCGGACGTTCAGTGATATTTATGAGGTAACTTTTGCACGCGAAAACCAAACGATTGCGTTAATCGTGTCATCAGATACTAATATTTTAGAAGGTAGAATATCATTAACAAAATTGGATACAACTTCTACAGCACCTATTAAATTGTTGGTAAAAGACCAATTAGGAATTGTGGTGGATACGATTTATGCAGATAATAAGGGGAAATTCACGTATAAAAAATTAACAGCATCAAAATATACTATTTCCTTGATGGATGGCAATGATACAGAAATGATAGACATATCTATTGCAGACTTGTTAGCATCAAGCGAAGCGACAATAACAAGTACAGAATCAACAGTTAAAATGGTTGAAGCTAATAAGGTGGGAGCTGCAACAGACAAATTGGAGAGTTCTTTACTGAAATCAATGGAAACTGTGCGTGATTCCTTAAGGGATATTTATGAGGGAACTTTTGTGCCAGAAAATCAAACGATAACGTTAATCGTGTCATCAGACCCTAATATTTTAGAAGGTATAATATCATTAGCAAAATTGGATACAACTTCTACAACTCCTATTAAATTGTTGGTAAAAGACCAATTAGGAGTTGTGGTGGATACGATTTATGCAGATAATAAGGGGAAGTTCACGTATAAGAAATTAACAGCATCAAAATATACTCTTTCTTTGATGGATGGGAATGATACGGAAATGATAGACATATCTATTGCAGAGTTGTTAGCATCAAGCGAAGCGGCAATAACAAGCACAGAATCAACAGTTAAAATGGTTGAGGCTAATAAGATGGGAGCTGCAATAGACAAATCGGAGAGTTCGTTGCTAAAATCAATGGAAACAGTGTGTGATTCCTTGTCAAAAGGATCTATAGTTCAACAAATAGCTAAAAGAGTAGAAACACAAGAAAATTCAGTAGATCTAAAAGAAGCGGCTAGTTTATCTAGAATAGAAGGAAACTCTTCGGAGGACTTAGAAGAGGAATGTTTAGAACTTTTGGTATACTTTGGTTTCGATTCATATTCAATTTCAGATATCGGCATACACCAAATTGATAAATATATTGAAGGATTGGAATTGGTAGAAGGAAGTATTTTGATTATAACAGGTCATACAGATTCTGATGGACCTTCAGCATATAATAATATTCTTGGAGAACGAAGGGCAAATGCTGTTAAAGAGCACTTTATTCAAAAAGGAATTACAGTAAATTATAATGTTACATCAAAAGGGGAAGAGGAACCAATGGCATTAAATTCAACGGAGCAAGGTAGAAAATCGAATAGAAGGGTCTCGGTAAGTATATCAGAAAACGGGACCAAAAAAATTCCAGCATAATAAAAACACATTAAAAAAGCAGGCAAAACCAGAGTAAATTTTATTTACTTCATTGACTTATGAATACAATGTTAATTCGTTGCTATTTATTAACTGGAGTATCTTCAGTATTCTTTAGAAGACAAGCCCGTTTTTAGTCTAAAAGATCGATAGAAACATCCCCTATTTGCGAACCCTACTATTTCAGCTTTTTCGCTAATTTTAGGTTTATTTTTAAGTAAAAGAACTTCAGAATGGCTCACTCTTAATCGAATTATTAGGTGATTAAATTCATCTTCTGATGCTTCATTTGTATAACGTCAGCAAAAAGTAAACTATTTAGGGTTTAGATTTAAGAGAGATATTTTTTAAATTAATAATCTTTAAAAATTGTTCAAATGACTAAGAAAAAAAGTGCGAGTTCGTTAATCAGCGAACTAAAGAGAAAAACTAGAAAAGCCTACAGTTCAGAAGACAAAATCAGAATTGTTATTGAAGGTATGCGAGGCGAAGTGTCTGTCGCAGAGCTGCGTCGTACAGAAGGCGTAGCTCAAACCAACTACTACAAAGTGGAGCAAAGACTTCATGGAAGCCGGTAAGAAGCGTTTAAATGGCGATACAATGCGTGAGGCGAATACCTCTGAGGTTACCTCGTTAAAGCATGAAAACCATGACTTAAAGGAATTTGTAGCCGAACTGTCTTTGGAAAACAGGAGGTTGAAAAAAACTTAAGTGGAGACAACTAAAACGGAAAAGGTAGATGCATCATACACAATCAGAAAAGATGGAAATTATACGTTTAGTTGAACAATCAGACACAGGAGTCACAAGGACTTTAAAGGATTTAAAAGTCCACAAAACGACCTTTTACAAGTGGTACAACACCTATCTTGAAAACGGGTATGACGGCTTGGCTAGAAAGCAAAACAAGCGCTGCGGCGGCAGGAATAAAAAAACGAAGCGCATAGAGACACTGTAGTTGAAATGGCCATAGAAAAGCCGGAACTTTCTTTCAGAGAGCTCGCTTGGGACATTACTGATAAGCATAATTATTACATCAGCGAATCCAGTGTTTACCGTATTTTGAAGGAAAACGGATTGATTACAACGCCAAGTTTAGGGTTATGAGTGCTTCCGATAACTTTACAGACAAGACAACTGCTGTAAACCAAATGTGGCAAACAGACTTTACCTACTTTAAAATCTACGGCTGGGGATGGTATTATCTTTCCACAATTTTAGATGACTATAGCAGGTATATTGTCACTTGGAAGCTTTGTGCTAATATGAAAGCAGAAGATGTCACAAACACCTTAGACGAGGCTTTAGCCAAAGCAAACCTTAAACACAGCAATCCACCTAAATTACTCAGTGACAATGGGTCTTGTTACATCTCGCATGAGCTGGCAGCGTACATAAAAGAAAAAGACATGAAACACGTTCGCGGCAGACCGTTACACCCACAAACACAAGGTAAAATAGAGCGTTATCACAGGTCGATGAAAAATGTGGTCAAACTGGACAATTACTTCTATACCAGGGAATTGTAGCAAAAAATGGAATGGTTTGTGCATTACTAAAACAACGAACGATACCACGAATCAATTAACAACCTCGTGCCAGCTGACGTTTACTTTGGACAGGCTGACCGAAAATTAAAACGAAGAATAATGATTAAAAACAGAACACTAAAAGCAAGAAAAAAACAATATAAAAAATTAACTCTAAATTAGGCCAGAGTCTCTTTTAAATTTTACCCCAAAAAGTTCACTTTTGGCTGAAGACCTACACATGATAGTTTCGAATGCAAGAGTAGATGTAGCACTCGAATACCTTACAGAAAAGGGGGTAAATCCTACAAAAATTGTGAAACAACCCACAGGAGAATCGATGCCAATTGCTAATAATGGCACGGTAGGAGGGAGAGCTAAAAATAGACGCGTGGTTCTTATTTTAAAATAGATAATGAACACCAACATTGAATTGTTGGCACTTGGATGGAGGTTGTGCCGCTTTTTCTAAGAATAGGTTTAACTTTATAGGATAAATCGTGCCTTATGAAGAAGTTTTTTGCATCCTTGATTATAGTTATAACAATTGCAGGTAATACTGTTTTTGCACAGTTGATTCTACCAAAAATTAATCCAATAAACAAGCAAACAACTTTCAGTAGTAAAGAAGAAGATAGCAATCCACTTCCATTTAACGATGGGAATTCAATTTATTACAACAGACTGTATATTGATGGGACGGGGGAAAATGCAACTGTTACATCTCAAGATGCTTGGTATGCTACTAAGGGTGAGGACGGCTGGGAAAAGCCATATCGATTATTAAAGGAGGACGATTTACTTGGTGAAAACTTAATTGTTGGAACGAATAACGCAGGGACAAGAATATACGTTTTTAATGCTCTTCCCGAAAAGGATACACTAGTAAGAAAATTATTTTACCTTGATAAGGCCGAAGAAAAGTACAAATGGTCTGATCCGGTAGAAGTGAAAATACCAGGATTAAAATTTGGCAGTGGGTTTCTTCACTTCTATGTCAATAACGAGGAAACGGCCATACTGATTAGCAAAACGCCAAAGGGTAAAGATAAGGATACGGATTTGTTTGTTAGTTTAAATGATACTAATGGTAACTGGAGTTCAATCATAGATTTAGGTTCAACTATAAATACCAATCGATTGGAAGTAGGGTCCTTTTTAACGAATGACTTAACAACGCTATATTTTTCTTCTGAGGGGCATGGAGGATTCGGAGCAGCTGATATTTTTGTAAGTATGAGGTTAGATGATTCGTGGCAAAAATGGTCTAAACCGATGAATCTTGGTGAACCAATTAATTCTGCTGAATACGATGCATCTTTCACCATAGCGAATGTAAATGAAGTTTATTTTACATCAGACAGAGCATCGCAACACAGTAATATTTATCAATGTACAATAGTAGGAGAGGTCGTCTTGATTAATACAGATACGATTAGAGGGGTTTTTATAAACAACGGAGAAGCTGTGCCTGGCGTTCGTTTTGTTATAACCGACTCTCAAGGTAAGGTAGTAGGGAATGTCATAACGGATAAAGTTGGGGGTTTTAAATTCAAAAAACTAGAGGGGCAACAGGACTACCTTGTTAAGTTAGATGAAGAAGATTCGGATTTTGTGGGGAGTAAAATTTATTTTATTAATCAAAAAGGTGTCAAGGCAGAGCGGTATGTTTTGACCGAAGAAGGGGCTTTTTTAAATTCAAATGATTTAGAGTCTGCTGAAACAATAACTGGAGTGTTTAATTATAACTCTTTACCTGCAGTTCAATCGGCGTTAGTTGTACTAGATGTAAATGGATTTCCTTTAGACACAATCTTTACTGATTCTAAAGGTAACTTTAGTTATTCTTTATTGAGATTAGAAGGAGGCTTTAGTATAATACCACTGAATATGACGGATGATGACTTTGTTAACGTAGATATTTTTCTAGTAGACGGGAGTGGGCAAAACTTAAAATCACTAAAGCCAAATGAAGTTCATTTAGTGGATATTGGCGACGATAAGACAACTCCTAGTCCTTCTATGGCGGCTGTTCTTCAGAGAGCAATTGACGTGGAGGATAATTCTGATAACAAAAATGAAATTGCTGCTATTAGCAGTGCAACAGGCGATTTGGATATCATTTATTTTGATTTTGGACAAATAAGTGCTCCTTTAGAGGAATTAGATAAGTTATCGCTAATTGTGAGTGCGGTGAAAAGGATTGAAAACAAAACAATCATGCTTATTGCATATACAGACAACGTTGGAGACGAAAGTGTAAACCTAGGTATTGCAGCAGCAAGAGGGGCATCAATAAGAGCGGCGTTAGTTAAAAGAGGAGTTGCTGTTAATAAAATTACATTAATTACCAAAGGAGAAACCAAGCCTGTCGCACCGAATAACACAGCCGAAGGTAGAGCAAAAAATAGAAGAGTACAGGTGATTATTAAGTAGAATCGGCTTCCTTTTTTTAGTTGTTGGGTTGAATTTTAGATAAAGTTCAACCCCATTTTTAGGTCTCTGTTGGAATCAGGTTTTGTTGGTAAAATAAAGGTGGATCTCTCATCACTTTATACCCAAAATTTATTGGTGACATTCTACTCTAACGGTGATTTTTTGAAAAGTTTCTTTTCCATTTTCCACCATCAAATTGTTGATATAGAATTTTCTTGCATTATAAACTCCTAAGTACATTTTTGCATCAACCCCAAAATACAAATAAACGAAACATTCTATTTTCGGGGATGAAGCGGCTTTTTTCAATAGACTTCGAATTCTGTTGGCCGTATGTTCATCGTAGACCCCATTTACGAAAGGTCTTTTCGCACAGGTTAATCCAATTTTTTCTTCCATACTTTTGAGAAGGTCGCCTGTAAATCCAACCAGAATATCATCCATACGCTTAAACCGAATGCAGCTTTTACCCATGTCTAGTTCGTACTTTAAATGTTTTGGTTTATTCAGTAATAAACCAACCTTGTAATTCCTTAGCTGCACAAATGCCCCTGTTGTATAATGGAGTGAACCTTTTTTGATTTGTTCAACTTAAAAAAGGTAGTAGATCTTTAAGGCTGAAGTGATTGCATATTGGGGAAATAGAAACGGACACTTCCCAAGACAAGACTTACCAGGTGTTCCTTTTTCAAAACCTTTTGGAATGTTGGTTTCAATAGTTTTGGTGAGGGAGTAAATGATCCTTTTTTCCCTTAGGACAGTTCCAAAAAATAGCTTTTAATTTATTGATCTAATATGGTATAGCTACAGAAAGTTAAAACTAATAAAACCTACAAGAAGTAAGCTAAGGTGGTGAAAAACACAAATTGCGCAAGGTATAAATGAAGCGAAAACGAGAAATTGCCTTTTACTTTAAAAGAGTGAAGAATAAAATGCATGATAGCTCCAATAATAAACCAACTAAAGTAGTTTTCGAAAGGAGGTTGACCTATAAACTCCCAAAAATCAAAAGTTGGAGCAACAATTTCCATGGGTAAGTCTAGTACGACCATTAATACCCCGCCAAAAACAGATTTTATCCAAACGTTAGTAAAAAAGCGATTGGCTAAAGTAGCTCCGCAAAAAACTAAGACGGCCCAATTACATCCAATAAGTAATGGAACGCCCATTAGCTTTAACCCCATATTTGCGCCGTAGCTGTATTCCCCGAAAGGAAACCCAGTTGCTACACCTATAATCTCGGCCGTCATTCCTAGGGTAAAAATAGTCAGGAATAGCCCTGCTCTTTTCAGGTCTTTTAGGTTAAAAACCCAAAACAGAAGAACTACTTGAATGATGAGGTTCAGTGGAGTTTTCTCAATAAACCAATCTTGAAAACCAAAGAGAATTCCAACAATGGCACTCACTTGAAACAACCACAGAACACCAATGGCATAGTGCTCTTTTTTAATCACAATTTGTTCCGGTAAATAGCTTGGCTGCTCAATCATGCATCAGGGATTAAGCCTGCAACAATTTGGCCTGATTTTATACAAAGAGGAATTCCTCCTCCAGGGTGCACTGAGCCACCGCAAAAATACAAGCCTTTAATTTGATTTGAGAAATTAGGGTGCCGTAAGAAAGCAGAGAATTTAGAATTACTAGCGCTGCCGTACAACGACCCTTGATGAGAACTTGTCTTTAATTCAATTTTTACAGGGTCTAAGATCTCTTCCGTCTCAATTAGTTCACCTAGGTTAACCTTTAAATTTCGATTGAGTTTTTCAATTACTTGTTTCTTTGCTTCTAAGACAATTTGATCCCAATCTTGACCATTGTTGGTGGGTACATTTACCATTACAAACCAATTTTCGCAACCTTCGGGGGCGTCTTTTTTATCTGCCTTACTGCTTATATTAAGGTAGATGGTTGAATCTTGGGCTAGGGTTTTTTTATCAAAAATTGCATCAAACTCCTTTTTGTAGTTTTCGCTAAAGAAAATATTGTGCAAGTCTAATTCAGGAAAGGTCTTTTTAATTCCCCAGTAAAAGATAATGGCTGAACTAGATTTCTCTTGTTCTAAGGTTTTTGTCGGTGCTTTTAATTTTGGTAAAAGAGATTTATACGTGTAAAAAGCATCAATACCTGAGACAACAAAATCAGAACGATAACTTCCCTTTTCTGTCGTAACTCCTGTAATTATTTTGTTAGTATAATCTATTGATTTTGCTTTTTCGTTGAATTTGAATTCAACTCCATTGCGTTCGCCAAGTTGTTGTAAACTTTCTACAATGTTTCGCATTCCGCCTCTTGGATAGAACGTTCCAAATTGCATTTCCAAGGTGGGAATCATGGACATGATTCCAGGAGTTTTATAAGGAGAGGACCCATTATAAGTGGCAAAACGATTAAAAAACTGAATCAACTTTGCATTGATAAAACTAGTTTCATTCACTTTATTTAAAGTTGCTGAAATATCTAGTTTACCCATTTGAAAAACGGACTTAGCCGCTTTGGAAGAAGCGTATGTGCTCAGTTTGTGTAGCGATTTTTCTAAAAACAGCGAGGCTGTTAAGTCGTATTTTACTGCGCTTTTCCTGAGATAACTTCTTATTTGTTCTCTTGGTTCACTGAAGGTTTTTGCCGCTTCAGTGCAAAAAGTATCCACATCTGCACTGGAAGAAAACTGAGTGCCATCTTCCCAGAAATAATTGCAAACAATATCTTGCTTTTGGTAATTAAAGAATTCTTTAGGATTTTCGTCAAAGAGCTCAAAGAGTTCGTCAACAAAGTGCGGCATCGTGAAAAGTGACGGACCTGTATCCCACCGGTAACCATTGCTTCTGTAAACTCCCAGTTTTCCACCAACCTTATTGCTAGCTTCAAATACCTTAACGGAATGACCTTTTGCTTTCAACCTAAGGGCTGAAGCTAAACTTCCTATTCCTGACCCAATAACGATTACTTGCGACACAGTTTATTTTTCTAATGCTTCCATCTTTTTCAAAACTACGTCTGCGGCAGCTTGTTTTGCATCACTAGCAGTTCTGTTTGATTTTGAAAGGTCAAAAGATTCTTGTAACAACTTTTTATATTGCTCTTGAAGCTTGTCTTTCTCTGATTTTTTCTTGAATAATCCGAACATGATGTTTTATAAATTATAACAAAGGAAACACCTTTAAGTTTAACCTTTCGTTCACAGAAAGTAATGGGATAAAGGTAGAACAATCGTTCTGTAATTTGTAATTTTGTGATTCTTTCATTTCTGTCAATTTAAGATGGAGTGTAAATAAAAATTACTTGATTGTGAGAAATTAGTTTACTAGTTCAAAATCACACTTTCTTAAATACACAGCAAATATGGCAAGAAAAAAGCAATTCGATAAAGAAGAGGTATTAAATAAAGCGATGAAACTTTTCTGGGAGAAGGGATATTACGCTACTTCAATGGAAAACTTAGTTTCTACGTTAGGTATAAATCGTGCTAGTTTGTACACTACGTTTGGATCTAAATATGACTTGTTTGAGCAAGCGTTAGATAAATACAATTCAACCAACTCTGCAAGAATTGCGGACTATCTATACTATCAGTTAAATGTTAGAAAGGGGTTGCAATTATTATTTGAGAACTTAATTACCGAAGCACTTTTGGGTGGGTGTTCAAAAGGTTGTTTTATGGTAAACACAACGACGGAGCTAGCGAACTTCAACCCTGTTTTGGATAAAAAGTTACAAGACAGCCGACTTAATTTAGAAACGGTATTTTATAATTATTTGAAATACGGAGTAGATAATGGACAAATTTCGCCATATAAAGACATGAAGACGATAGCTGCATATTTATTTACGGTTCAAAGTGGGCTTTACGTTAATTCTAAAATAAACTCTTCGAAAGAAGAATTGGGGAAAACAGTTACTGCAGCTCTTAGTATTCTGGATTAAAAATGAGTTTAGAATTTGGATTTTAGAATCTGATACAATACGGCACTTCCAAGGGCATCATATTCTCTCTTTGAAACGAGTTCCATTCCCAGTTTTTGGAAAACTCGAATCGAGCCAATGTTATCTTCGGCAGCATTTCCTATAATCTCAGTTAAGTCATAGTTGTTAAACCCATAGCCAATTATCGCTCTTGCTGATTCTGTGGCGTAGCCTTTATTCCAATTTCTTTTATGAAATCGATAGCCAATATCAACTGTTTTATCTTTCAAATTTTTTAAGCCACACCAACCTAAAAACTCTCCCGTCTCTTTTAAGAGAACGGCGTTTCTTCCAAAACCACTTTTCTTGTAATCAGGATAATTAGCAATAAATGTTCTCGTCTCTTCAATAGAGCTGAAGGAAACATCGCCTGTGTATTTCATCACTTCAGGATCTGAATTTAACTCTAACATAGCTTTTGCATCTGTGAGGTTAATTTCACGTAAAATAAGGCGGGGAGTTTGGGGGATGATTTTGGACACTAGTAGGTTATTTCAATTGTTGATTCAGGTGTACTTTGAAACTATTTTCCAAGTTTTTCTTTTATTGGAACTATCGTTTTGAGATGTAAATCCGAAATGTAGTCAATTAGTTTGGTTGGAACGCCAAGGTGTTTGTTTTCAAAATTTGACACTTACTCAGAAATTTTGAAGTCGAGATTGAAAATTTAAGAATAAATGACCTCAGTATTGAGTCATAGACGTAAATTGTTTGTTTACCTAGCTCTTCCTTATCTCTCAAGATTAGGGCTGAATTTTCAATTTGATTAAACAGAAGGGTAATTTTTTTAGTCAAAAAAATTACAACAATCTCTGGTTGTTTTTTTCAACCAACCAGATTCATTATCACAAATGCCGGAACCAAGAAAAAGCACATTCTCGTGAGTTTCTATAATTGCAGCTGGACTCTTTATTGTTTCAAGAACTTGGAGGAGTTTTTAAGATGAACGTTAGGTTCGTTAGATCATCTTTTGACCAGATAAAGAGGTATTCAGTTGGATTTGTTCCTTTGTCAGTTATTCGAATGGGTCAGTAATTATTTTATTGGCAATAATTTGTGCTTGAAGTGCCTTGTAAACTAGAATAGAGCCAATTAAATAAAAAATTGGAGAGGTAATTCCGCCTATAGTGTCGCCTATTTGGCCGGTATTTATGAATTTTATTGCTGACCAATCTTGAATTAATAACCAAGCAGCAACAATTGTGAGAGCTATCCCAATGATTAATATCAAAAGAGTAGTTCTAGCTTCTTTTCTCAAATGTTTAGTTTATAATGAACCCGTTCTTCCACCATCAACAGGAACATTTATTCCATTAATATAAGAAGCGGCAGGAGAGGCTAAAAAAGCTGCTGCTGCTGCAACCTCATGTGGCTCAGCAATTCTTTTCATAGGAACGGCGTTTTCGAATTGTGCCATTATTTCATCTTCAGATTTACCTGATTTTTGAGCTTTATTTCCAACAATAGAAGTTAAACGCTCTGTGGCAGTTGCTCCGGGTAAAACATTGTTTACAGTAATTCCATGAACCCCTAATTCATTTGCCATAGTCTTTGCCCAGTTTCCGACAGCGCCTCGCACCGTATTAGAAACTCCTAAACCGGTTAATGGAATTTTAACCGAGGTAGAAATGATATTAATAATTCTTCCGTAACCAGAATCAATCATGCCCTGTTTTACACCCTGCACCAACGTATGATTGCAAAGTAAATGCATGGAGAATGCTGAGACAAACTCCCTTACATCAGCATCTATGATTGGACCTCCAGGAGGGCCTCCCGTATTGTTAATTAAAATATGAATTGGGTTTTGAATAGATTCAACAGCAGTTTTAACAGTTGAAACATCAGAAAAATCGGCAACAACATAGCTGTGCTGTTGGCCTTTAGAATTGTCCATTTCTGAAACAGCTGTTTTTAACTTCTCTTCGTTTCGAGCCATCAATACAAGGCTAGCTCCCATTTCTGCTAACTCTTTTGCAATCGCTTTTCCAATACCTGCTGTGCTTCCACAAACTAATGCGCTTTTTCCTGTTAAATCTAAATTCATAGTTGATTCTTAAATTAAAATTCAAAATTAATCAATTCAATAATTACTGAGGTAAGATATTCTTTTACAGCCAGAAAGTAGAAGAGGGTACGAAGAAATCAGGATACTCAACAACTAAATATTTAGTAAACAAATGGTTATAGTTACTGTTTTTCATTAAGAATGTGCTTTTTTGTACAAAGTGGTGAGCTTTCTTACCCAAAAAACATTTCACGGTTTTACAATCTGTATTCCTCATTGAAAATAACTATTTTAGTAGGATTCAAAAAATTTAATAGACATGGCGATACGACCTCCCTTTAATTTCCAAAAATGGATTGACGAACACAGACACTTATTAAAGCCACCAGTTGGTAATAAGGTAGTTTACGAAGATGCTGATTTTATTGTGATGGTAGTCGGTGGTCCAAATGCACGGAAAGACTATCACTTCAATGAAGGAGAAGAGTTCTTTTATCAGTTGGAAGGGGAAATAACGGTTAAAATTCAAGAAGATGGACAAGCGAAATCTATGGATCTAAAGGCTGGAGATATTTACTTGCATCCTGCTAGAGTTCCACATTCTCCTATTAGAAAAGAAGGGTCTATTGGATTGGTAATTGAAACGAAACGGAAAGAGGGAGAGAAAGACGGATTGCTTTGGTTTTGTGATAATTGCAATCATAAATTATACGATGAGTATTTTGTTTTGGGAAGCATTGAAAAAGATTTTATTCCTGTATTCAAGAAGTTTTACGGTTCAGAAGAAATGAGAACTTGCGACAAGTGCGGAACAGTAATGGAAGTTGACGAAAGATTTGTTTAGACCATGAGCCACTCACTAACAGTAGACATTCACACTCATATTTTACCAAAAGACATTCCAAATTTCAAGGAACGTTTTGGGTACGGAGGATTTATTCACCTAGATCATCACAAATCTTGCTGTGCAAGAATGATGATGGACGACAAATTCTTCCGTGAGGTAGAAGACAACTGCTGGGATGCCGAAGCACGAATGAAAGAGTGCAATGAGCAATTTGTAGATGTGCAGGTTCTTTCAACTGTTCCTGTAATGTTTTCTTACTGGGCAAAACCGAAAGATTGCTTGGAGGTTGCGCAGTTTTTAAACGATCACATTGCAGGTATTGTAAATGATTATCCAAAACGATTCATTGGACTAGGAACTGTTCCGATGCAAGCGCCTGAAATGGCCATTAAGGAATTAAAGCGGTGTAAAGAAATTGGATTAAATGGAATTCAGATAGGGTCACACATTAATGATTGGAACTTAAATGAGCCGGAAGTTTTCGCTGTTTTTGAAGCTTGTCAGGATTTAGGAATGAGCGTTTTCGTTCACCCTTGGGACATGATGTCTAAAAATAAAATGGAGAAATATTGGCTACCATGGTTAGTAGGGATGCCTGCAGAAAGTTCATTAGCGATTTGTTCTATGATTTTTGGAGGTGTTTTTGAAAGACTTCCAAACTTAAAAGTAGCCTTTGCGCATGGTGGCGGATCCTTCCCGGCCACTATTGGCAGAATAGAACATGGGTTTAATGTTCGACCGGATTTATGTGCGATAGACAACCCAATCAATCCACGAGATTACCTAGGCAAGTTCTATTTAGATTCGTTGGTTCATGACAAGCCAATGTTAGACTATTTGGTGAGTTTAATCGGTGAAGACAAAGTTTCGTTGGGAACAGATTATCCTTTTCCTTTAGGTGAATTACAACCGGGAGAATTAATTAAAAGCATGGATTTTACAGATGAACGAAAAGCAAAATTACTCGGAGAAAATGCTTTCGGTTGGTTGGGGTTGGATATTGCAAGGTATAGGTAAGCAGAATTATATTTTTAGGTATAATTAAGATTGCTTCTTGACTTAATTGGGTATATTAGTTTCACGCTAATGACCTATTTATGAATAAAATATTCTGAAATGTTGTTGCAAAGCGAATTCAAAAATTAAAAGCACAAGAAGTAGTTCTCATTTTTGGAGCCCGAAGGGAGGGGAAAACCTATTTTATAAGGCAATATCTAAAGGAATTAAAGGAGCCGTATATCTATTTTAACGGAGAGGATATTCATAATCATGAATTATTAGCCCAACAGACAGCAGCAAACTATAAATGACTGGTTGCTGAAAAGAGAATACTATATATTGATGAAGCACAGAAGATAATAAATATTGGCTCGAAGCTGAAATTGATGATAGGTGAAATTGAAAGCCTGAAAATAATTGTTTCTGGATCTTCTTCTTTTGATCTTTTACAACAAGTCGGCGAGCCATTAACTGGCCGCAAAAAAACAATTCAGATATATCCTCTTTCTGAAGAGGAGCTATTGCCTTGCGAGAATCCAACAAAGCGACAATAAAATTTGGAAGAAAGCCTAGTACATGGAGGGTATCCGCAATTAAGACATTTAAAAAGTTTAGACGAAAAAAAAGCATACTTGAATAATTTGCTGAATTCTTATTTATTGAAAGATATCTTGGTAAACGAAAACGTAAAAAATACCAGTAAAACTTACAATTTATTAAGGCTTATTGCATTTCAAATAGGAGGAGAGGTTTCGCTACAAGAGTTAGGTCGTGGGCTATCAATCAGTAAAACACCGTAGACAAATACCTCGACTTATTGGGTAAAATGTTTATTCTACACCGGGTAGATAGTTTTAGCAGAAACCTGCGAAAAGAGATTACAAAAAGTTCGAAATGGTATTTTGTCGATAATGGAATTCGGAATGCAGTAATTTCGAACTTCAACCCTATCGCTATGCGAAATGACAAAGGGCAATTGCGGGAAAACTATGCTATTGCAGAGCGACTAAAACACAAAGAATACCATCAAATATTTGGGGCAAACTATTTTTGGAGAACCTATGATCAGCAGGAAATTGACTGGGTAGAGAGGAACGAGATGGAAACTTATTTGGCTACGAGTTTAAATACAAAGAGCAAAAAGTTAAAATTCCACCACAGTGGAAGAAAGCCTACTCAAAAGCAAAGTTTAAAGTTATTTTAAAGGAGAATTACCGGGAATGGGTGATTTAAAAAAGTAAGATAAGTATTCCTGAAAAGTTCCCATTCTATGTGATGAAAAGCTGCCTGGAACGGTAGGGTCTCCTATTCCGTTGAAATTTGAATTTGAGGTTGAAACAGATAAATTTCCTATGTCGGTAGATGAATAAAAAACATCCTGACGAAACCGAATCCTCAAGAAAAAATGGGTGTTTAATTCAACTTCTGATCCTATCGTTACCCCAATATTTGGTAAAGAAACATTCCGATTAAGAATCGTCTCATTGCCTTTTCCGTGAACTCGAATTAAATGGGAATACTGCGGTCCTGCTGCAAAAGAAAACCGTTTAATATTAAAAGCAAATAGGAGATTACTTCTTTACAGTTCAGGTAAATTTTATCTGCACCGTTGTGACTACCTTTCTTGGAATATAAGAGCTCAGGCTGGAAACAAATTCAGTCTGAAAGTGGCTTGGAGTAGACTATTCCTTCTTGGAAACTAGAAAGAGGGGTATAATCAAAACGGTTATAACCCGTTAGATTAGATAGATTATAACCCACTTTAATGCTAAGGTAAGAGTCTTGAGCAATGCCAAAAATAGTTAATCCGAGTAGGTAAAAGAAGAACAGCGATTTCATATTGAAACCCGTCCATCTTCCATTTTGTCAAGGCGCTTATCACTTCCCTGTGTGTTTAATCTCATCTGACTCAAACAGAGTAATATTCAACTTTCTTTTTCGGCAACGGTTTTGTTATCAACATTCTTTGGGACAATATAAACTTCCCACTCTTGTAAAATTTCCTTTTCAGTGTTGAGCTTTAATTTTAGTTCGCCTTTTATTACCAGGAGGAGTTCGTTCTTATTTGCATGGTTTTGCCACATAAATTTGGCTTTTACTTTGGCAATTCTCTAATAACTTTTTGCGTCTAAAGCTCACTGAAAACGTTGCCCTTTCTGGAAGGTTAATCTTTGTCATTGGTCTTTTGCTCTTCTTAAAAATGACTGCTACAGATATCAGTAGCCGCTTAAGAACACTCGCCATCTAGATTTCTTACTTTTCATTCTACACTTTAGGCTTCAAAATCAATCATTAATTCGCGCACTATTTCGTCAGATTGAAACAGGTACTCAGGTTTTACAGTAAGGTATTCAGCTGATAAATTAACAATTGTTTTATTTAGAGTCTCAACTTTTAAATAGAATTGACTTAAGATTAAATCGGAAAAAGAAACATTTAACGAGTTAAGGTTTATTCCCCACATTGTTCTGAGCGAAGTAATTAAGTGTTCATGATAGCGATCAATCTCTGAAAGTTCTTCTTTTTCAAAATAAGCTGTACCGTTCCCAATTGCTTTTGAATACAGCAAGTTATTACGGACGTTCCACTGTCGCGAAGTGTCATTGAAGGAATGTGCAGAAGGGCCAACACCTAAGTACTTTTTACTTTGCCAATAAGAAGTATTGTGCTTCGAATAGGCGCCGTTTTTGCAATAATTAGAAAGCTCATATTGTTCAAAGCCATTTTGTTTAATAGCCTTTTGAAGCATTAAATATTGCTCGTAATTTTGTTCATCATTTACGTTTTCAACTTTCCCTTTTGCTACTTGGTGGGCTAAAGCGGTTTTTTCTTCTATGGTTAGCGAATAGGCAGAAAGGTGATTAATTCCTAAGTCAAAAAAGGTGTCTAAGTTTTTCTGCCACATTTCTTTGGTGGTAGTTTGACTTCCAAAAATTAAGTCGACAGAAATATTTAAAAATTCAACTTTTTGAGCATTCTTAATGCAGTCTAACGCTTCACTTGAATTGTGCGCTCTGTTCATAAACCGTAAATCTTTTTCAAAAAAAGATTGAACACCAATACTCAGTCTATTGATCGAGGTGTTTTTTAGCTCTTTTAGCTTGTCTAATGTTAAATCGTCGGGATTTGCCTCTAACGTTATTTCTGCATCACTAGAGACGTCGAAAAGGCTGTTGGTTTTTGTAAGAAGAGATTGAATTTCTGTTTCGCTCAGTAAACTCGGAGTTCCACCTCCAAGGTAAATGGTTTCTACAATTTCCTCACCAATATAAGCCACTCTTAATTCGAGCTCTTTTTCAATGCCATTTAATACTTTCTGCTTGTTGTTTAGCTTGGTAGAAAAATGGAAGTCGCAATAACTGCAAGCTTGCTTACAAAAAGGAATATGAATGTATATTCCTGCCATTTAGCATGTTTTTGTTAAGTACAATTCTAAAAGTTGTTCCTTCACCAACTTCTGAGTTTTTTACGAAAACCTTACCTGAATGGTAGTTCTCAATGATTCTTTTTGTTAAGGAAAGACCTAATCCCCAACCCCGTTTCTTTGTAGTAAAGCCTGGTTCAAAAACAGTTTTTCGCTGTCCTTTTGGAATGCCTTTTCCGTTATCGGAAATATCGATATACACAAATTGAGACTGATCGGTAATCTCTATATCTATGTTGCCGTCTCCGCCAATTGCATCAACGCCATTTTTAATAATATTTTCTAGCACCCACTCCAACAAAGGAATATTCATACTTGCCATCACTTCACCACTGTCCCCGATGTGAGAAAAGCTTACATTTTTAGAAAGCCTCGTTTTTAAATATAAGACGGTGTTACTAATTACCACATTTACATCGTGTCGTTCTAAGTTCGGTTTTGCTCCAATTTTAGAAAAACGTTCTGTAACCGTTTCCAATCTGCCAATGTCTTGACTTAATTCTCTTATCGTTTCTTCGTCAACTCCTTTTGCTTTCAATACTTCAACCCAAGCCAATAGCGAAGAAAGAGGGGTACCCAATTGATGAGCAGTTTCCTTAGCCATCCCAACCCAAACTTGGTTTTGTTCAGACTTTCTTGCCGTGCTAAATAAGTAGTAAGCAAATATTAAAAACAGACCGATTACGCTCAGTTGAATGAACGGGTAATACTTCAATTTTATTAAAAGGGGACTGTCAGCGTAATAAATGTAGTTTGTTTCGTTTTCGGTTAAATGAATTTCTAAAGGCTTGTTTATCGCTTTCATTTCCGAAATCTTACCGATTACAAAAGTGGAGAAACTCATGCTGATAGAATCTAAGTTTCCGTAATCTAAAACACTGTCCTTTTCAGTAGCATAAATAACAGGTGCTGATGCAGAATTAGAGGTAATGTCTTTGTTAAAGGATTGAATTTGATCATGCAAGACTTCTCTGAGTTCAGCGAAAACGGTAGACTCACCATAAAACATATAGTTAAATGCGTCTGCTGTGTACTTAATTTTAATGAAATTACCCTTGTGCTTCATTTCTCGAAGCAATCGACTCATTAGCGAAGAATCCTTTGCGGTTGATTCAAGAATGTTTGAGCTCGACGTAATCTTACCTTCACCATTGGTTAGAATTATCGGAATAGTCTTGTTACTCGTAATTATTTCTAATGCTAACGCATCATTAGAGTTTAAATCTGGTTTTCCGGCCTCTTCGATTGCCATTGCCCAAATCTTAACTTTTTTTGTTTCTTCTGATTCTATTTTCTGAAAAAGTTCTTGGGTATAGTTTACTAGCTCTGCTTTACGTTGAATGGCGTCAGCCCAAGATTTGGCCTTGTTTTGCTCTTCGTTAGCAATTTCACTAACCAAAACATTGGTGTACCATAAGGACACAAAAACTATGACAGCTGCAAATGCTGCCAAAATAAGTTTCCAACGCTGTTTTTTTGAATAAATGTTCAAAATCTTCCCTAATTTCCTTGTAAGACGAATATGGTGACGTTATAGTTGCTAAAATACCGTTAATTTTCAATGGGTGCTACGAATTGTTCATCGTTGGGCTTTGCAATTTTATCCAAAAATATCCCAAATTTTGATTTCTTTTCTGCTTCATTTTTGTCAGCTTCCTTAGTTGTCTTATTATAAGCACCTTCACTCTTTTGTTTTTTATTTATAAATGAAGAATCCACCTCTATTTGAAAAGGACTTTGTTTACTTTCTTCTTTCGTAAATGGTTTTACGGAGGCATCTTTCTTGAATACTCCAAACTCTTCCTTAAGCAGTGACTTTACCGTAGACTTCTCTTTTGTAAATTTTGACTTTATGTTATTCTTCAACTCCTCCGAATCGTAGGCAACTTTTATATTATCAATGTTGCCGGTCATTTTTAAATACAACTTAGATTGCTTTTGTAACCAATCATTTTCCACAAATCCAAACTCGGTTACTTTTGGTTTTTTCAGTTTTCTACCCAAGATTTCACTCAAGAGTAGTGTAATTCGGTAGTCTACGTTATTTGTAAAAGTGTGAGTTCCAGCAATATTTAAATTTATGGCAGAGGATAGAATTTCGAATTTTGGAATAATAATTTTAGCGTCTTTGATTAAGATAGAGTTCTGCAAACGTTTGAATTTTATTTCTTTCAACTCATCTAATTCTACAAATTTAGACAAGGCTTCGAGTGGTTTATAGTTGTTTAACTTTCCATTATCAATCGTAAAGTTTATTTCGCTTCGAATAGAATTAGGGTCAATTTTAAATTGCTTGCTCATCCACGAAGTATAATTTACGTCAATGTTTGCTAAGCCCTCTAAGTTCTCAGCTTTAATGCTTTCTTGCCCAAAATTATTAAAGCTACCAAACACTTTTTTTATGTTTACTTCTTCAAATTTGGCTTTTGTAATTAAAACTAGTTTGTCATTCTTTTCTCTAATAAACAAATCACCAAGTACTTTCCCTTCTTGTGAGTTAAAAGAGATTCCCCTAGCATCAATTCGCTCTTCTTTAATGATTAGATCTCCTTTTAGGTCATTTAGCTTAAATTTATTGAACTCTAGGTTGTTTGCCAAAAGTGACAGGTAAACCGTGATGCGTGGAGATATATCTAGGCCGTAGCTTTGATCTTTATCTGCTGCATTTTCTGATGTATTTGTTGCAAGTAATTCGTTAAGGTGAATGTAGCTTGAGTTAACACTTGCATCAACAAAAAGCGGTTCTTTTTCATCTAGCAGAAAAGCGATGAGGTTGTTGAATTTCCCTTTGACAGATAGTTTTGTGTTATCAATTGAACCTTCTAGCTCTGAAATAGCTAAACTGTTGTTATTGAAGCTGAGTTTCCCATTTATAGAATTAACTTTTTGTGGTCTACCTTTAAAATCAAACTTTAGGTCTCTGAGTTCTAATTGGCCTTCGACTTCTGAGCGTTTCCAATCAGTCAAAGTATATTTTTCAATCTCAGTTAGCTCTCCTTTTACAAATAATGTTACCGCTATATTTCCTTCAGCCTGAGTAAGTTCATCCGATTTTAACAGTTCAAGTGTTTCTTTTAAATCTAGGTTAAGTTTACCTGAATACTCGTAGGTGGGTTTTTTGAAATTTTCAATTGCTAGTTTTCCACTAATAGTTCCTTCAGAAGTGGCTGTTTCAAAATTTTCTAAGGTAAGTTTAGTTGTTATTAGGTTTCGTTCAGCCCCGTTGGTTATTTTACCGTTGAGGTTTGTTTCTTTAAATTTTACGTTGCTCTCTTTGTCTTTGAACATTCCGTCATTAACAGAGAAGTTGAAGTCGTAAAGTGGAGCAGAAATAGCGGAAATTACCCCACTCAAACTTCCGGCTAAACTTGCTTTTCCATCAATTTTAAAGCGGCTTAGTTTGCTCCGAATATTTAATGGGAGGATTGCAATCGCTTTTTCTAGGTCAGTATTTTCGCTAATCATTTGCAAATTCATTCTGCTTTCGTTTCCATAGTTTAACGACCCATTAACTTTAACACTCATTCCATCAATTCCAATGTTGGAGGATGTAAAGTTGAGTTGTTCTGAGCTTTGGTCTACATTTCCTGCAAGTGTTAAAAACAACGTTCTGTCATCAAAAAGATTCATTTCTCCAACTTGGACATTTACCTTTTTAAGAGTCGTACTTAGTTCTAAATCGAATATGTTTTCTTTAAAGTTGCCTTCTAATTTGGCGTCTTCTATCGAAAATTGAACAGCAATGTTTTTTGAATAATCAACGTAAGTATACTCCATGTTGGAGAAGGCCACATTGTTTAGCTCAATAGAAATCGGATTGCTGCTTGAATCACTGGAGTTCCAAAAAACATAGTTTGCCCGCCCTGAATTGTCAACCAACATTTCGCACTTACCGTTGGTTGCAGAGAGGCCAATTAGGTTGTATTGTTCCTTATATAAATCGATGATATTGAATTGTGCACTTAGCTTTTCTGCTGCTAATAACGTGTCGTTTTTTGCATTTACTGCAAAAATTAAAACATCCGAAAAAACCACAGATGCTTTTGGGAAGTCTTGAAAAACACTGAACTCAACATTTGAAACCTTTACCTCAGTCTTAAGATTCTTGTTGAGGTTTTCAACCACTAAAGTTTTAATCTCATCTCCATAAAAAAAAGCGGCAATAGCAATTCCCCCCGCTATTAAAAGCAACAGGATAAACAGGAGCAGTAGAACTTTTTTAAAAATTTTCATGCCTACTTCAACGCCAAATTACTCGCTATCTTGTGGTCTAAGTCCGCAAACTCTATGCAAAAGACCAACTTCTTTTTCGCTCAAATGTCTAAAACGTCCTCTTGGAATGTTTTTCTTGGTCAATCCGGCAAATTGCATTCTATCAAGCTTCACAACCTTGTAGCCCATGTGCTCCATCATTCGTCTAATAATTCGGTTTCTACCCGAATGTACTTCGATTGATATAGTTGATTTTGTGGTGTCTGGCAAGTAGAAAGCTTTGTCTGCACTTGCAGGGCCATCTTCTAGTTGAATTCCTTCAACCAATGCAATTAGGTGATTTTGAGTTATGTTCTTATCTACTGTTACGTAATAGGTCTTTGTTACCTTCCCACTCGGGTGAGTCAACCTTTTGGTCATTTCACCATCGTTCGTAAAAAGCAATAATCCTGAAGTTGCTCTATCTAATCTACCAACTGGGTAGACTCTTTCTTTACAAGCAGATTTAACCAACTCCATTACTGTTTGGCGCTCCTCTGGATCGTCCATTGTAGTAATGTAATTTTTAGGCTTATTTAATAAAACGTATTGTTTCTTTTGGCTTTGAAGTAGCATGCCGCCATAGTGAACCGTGTCTCCTGGAGATACTTTTGTTCCCAACTCAGTAACCACTTTATTGTTGATCGTTACCACACCAGTTTCTATTAACTTATCAGCTTCCCTTCTAGAGCAAATTCCTGCATTTGCTAAAAAACGATTCAAGCGGATTTTATCATCTACTTCTTTGTTTTCTAGTTTACTGGGTTTCTTCTTGTAAGCGAATTTTTTGTTTGCAAAATCTCCTCCTTTAGAATCATCCTTTCCTTTGTAGTTGCTTTTAGTGCCAAAATCTCCTTCTTTTTTATCGTCTTTTCCTTTGTAGTCGCCTTTTTTAGCGTAGCTGTTCGGGGTGTCGGCAGAGTCTCGTCTTTTCGGAGTATTTCTAACTGCTCCTCTTTTCGATTTTGGTCTTTCGCTTCTCATGTTGTACAATTTAACATACAAAGTTAAACAAACTGAAAATTGTGGTGCATCATTAAGACGTAGTTACCAGTCGTTAAAAGTTCATAACCTGTCTTGTTTATTTCTAAATTTAAACACTTGATTTGCCGCTTATCACAGGTAAAGGGCGTCACTCGAAAAAACTTTTTTACTTTTAACTGTAACTAATTAAATAAGCTGTGCGTTCCACTTTTAAAAGTAAGGCAGAATTGCTTACTGCTGAAATAACAAAATGACTGTAAAAGAATATAACATAACTGTTGGCCTTTACTCAGATAATGTATTTAGATTTATACTAAAAAATATTCGTGATGAGGAAAAAGCGAAGGATATTGTACAAGATTCTTTTGTTAAACTCTGGCAGAAAGTGGATAAGGTGAAAGTGGAGAAATCAAAATCTTATTTGTTTACAACTGCATATCGGATGATGATAGATGTGATTAGAAGAGACAAAAAGCAAGGGAATTGGGATGAGGTGCAAGAGCAAAGCTATTCGCATCAAAAACAATATACAGGCTTAAGCGAAGTGCTTGAAAATGCGCTTTCTAAATTGTCTAAAATTCAGCGATCAGTTGTAATGTTAAGAGATTATGAAGGCTATGATTACAACGAAATTGCAGAGATTACAACACTGAGTTTGTCGCAAGTAAAAGTCTATATTTTTAGAGCAAGGAAGATATTAAAAGAGTACTTAGTAAGCGTGGAGGCGGTGTTATAATGGAAAAAATAGATTTACATAACTATGAGGCTTGGTTTTTAGATTATTCTGAAGGAAATCTGAGTCAAATTCAAATCGTTGAGTTGAATCAATTTTTAGATTCCAATCCAGAATTTCGAGTTGAATTAGAAGACTTTGAGGAAATTATTTTAGAGCAAGACTCAATTCGCAATGAAAGTTTGAAAGCAAGTTTACTTCGAGAAGAAACAACGGGACTAATAAGAGCTGAATATTTAATGATTGCCCAAGTAGAAGGAGAAATTTCAAAGCAAGAAAAAGCTGAGTTAGCTGTTATGGTTGCCGCAGATAGTTCGTTATCTAAGGATTTAGCGATGTATCAAAAAACCAAATTACCAATAGAGCAAACAATAGTTTTTGTAGAAAAAGCAGCTTTAATTCAGAAAGAAAGAAAAATAATTGGGTGGTGGACGTATGCCTCCGCTGTAGCTGCGGCATCAGTCGTTGCTTTCGTTATTTGGAACTCAAATCCTGCCGAGGAAGTGTATAATTCGCGCGGTTTCGCTTGGCAAGAAAACAAAGCGCAGTGGGACGATAAAAGATTGCCTAGAATTGTAGCTGCGGAAAAAGGAGAAGTACAAGAAATAATTGAAAAAGTCCTTTTTTCTGTACCAAAGAATCAATTTGCTAAGGTAAAAAGGCAAAAAGCTCCAACTTTGAGTAAAAAATTGGAAAAACGAGAAATACCAAGGGTGGTAAAATCGTTGGAGCAAGCAAATTTAGCTGAACTGCCGAATGATGCTCTTTTGAAAGAAAATAAAGCGATAGAAGCACCTGAAATTTCGATGAAGGTTCCAACAAAGTTTCCTAAGGTTCTGGCGAAGATAAAGAAAGTAAAATTAGAACAAGACTTTGTTCCGATTCAAAAGTTTGCAAAAGATAAAATCAAGAAAGGTTTACTAAAAGGAAAGACGTTTTCTGAAACGGTCATAGAAGAAATAGCTGATATTTCGAATGAAAAAATCACTTTTGAAACAAATAAAGACAAGGGTAGCTTGTTTGAAAGTTTTGCTTTAAATATCGGGAAGCTAAGTATTTCTAGAAATAGATAAAAAGGGCTGTAACTTATCGGAAGAGTCAGTCGTCACACAGCAAATAACAACAACGAACACAGAAATCGATATCAAAGCATGCAAGCGGTGTTTGTACTAAAACTAGAAAAAATGAAAAATGCACTATTAAAATCAAGCGTACTCTTTGCTCTCCTCATGAGTTTCAGTTTCGCTATGAATGCCCAAGAAACGAAAGCAGATTCAACAAGTGTTGATTCAACAGAAAAGGGAAAAAATGATTGGAAGATTTCAATCGGAAAAACAAACATTATCATTCAAAAAAATGGAGATACAGATACATTAGAACTTTCTGGCGAGGGTCGGGAGAAGGAAGAAAAGAAGGAAAAGCAGAGATACAATCACTTTGCAGGAATAGATGTTGGAATTAATGGTTTTGTGAGCCCAAACCAAAGTATAGATCTACAGGATGAGGCGAACTTTTTGGAATTGAACTACCGCAAATCTTTCGAAATATCGTTCAACTTATGGGAGAAGTACTTGCCGATATGGGAAGAGAAATTAGGTCTTGTAACTGGCGCAGGGTTTAAGTTTAACAATTATGATTTGGTTCAAGATGTTATCGTTGTAAATCGAATGGATTCTACTTTTGGAGAAGTAGACCCTAATCGATCAATTAATAAAAATAGACTTAAAACGACTTCAATCCATGTACCTTTAATGTTGGAAACCAATTTGGGTAAAGATGCAAAGCATTCGTTTCACTTAGCTGCAGGAGGAATGGTTACTTATATCTTGAATACCCGAACAAAGCAAAAGTATAAGGAAGGTGGAGAAAACTTTAAGAAGAAGGACAAAAGTGATTTCAATGTCAATGATTTTCAGTTTGCCGCCACAGCAAGAGTAGGATACGGAGACTTCACTTTGTACGCTTCTTACAATTTGACTCCGTTGTTTGAAAACAATAAAGGTCCTGAGATAATTCCATTTACAATAGGTCTTTCACTAATAACCTTTTAAAGAGCGGTTAAAGGCATATTTCAGATAGAGCCCTCGCTATAATTTGTTGATACTTGAACTCTGCTCAGTGTGACAAATTATAGGGAGGTCTTTCTCATTGCAATAAATACTTGGTAAATTGGTACTTTGATTCATTAAAAACAGGAATATGTCAGGTCACAGTAAATGGTCCACTATAAAACGCAAAAAAGGAGCTTTAGATACCAAGCGAGGCAAGATATTTACGAGAATTATTAAAGACATAAACATTGCCATTAAAGAGGGAGGAGGTTCTGATGTTGATTCAAACCCAAGGCTCCGTTTAGCGATTGCGAATGCAAAAGGGGCAAACATGCCGAAGGACAATATAACTAGGGCGATTAAAAAGGCAGAGGATAAGGGAGGAGAAAGCTATCAAGAAACAAGTTACGAAGGTTACGGACCCGGAGGAATAGCTCTTTTTGTAGAAGCTTCAACAGATAACTTGAAACGGACGGTCGCCAATGTACGAGCTATTTTTTCTAAATATGAAGGGAGTTTAGGAACCAATGGTTCTTTAGAGTTTTTATTTGATAGAAAAGGGGTATTTGTATTGAACGAAGAAACATTGGCAGCCAAAGAACATGACGAATTAGAAATGGAACTGATTGATGGTGGGGCTGAAGAGATAGAAAAGGAGGAAGATACCTGGACGGTTTACTCTTCTTTTGAAGATTTCGGAAACATGCAAAAGAAGTTTGAGGAAATTAGCATTGAACCAGAAAGTCAAGAATTACAGCGCATTCCAAAAACGAATCAAATACTAGATTTAGAAACAGCCCAAAAAGTAGTGTTAATTCTAGAAAAGTTCGAAGAAAACGACGATGTGAACAGTGTATTTCACAACTTAGAAATTACTGAAGAACTGGAGGAATTGATGTAAACCCATTAATCTATTCTATAAATCTCTGCGATATTCTCAATAATTTTTTCAAAATCAATATTCAGATCAATTAGCTTTCCAGATTTGATATCAAACACCCAGCCGTGAACAGATATGCCTCTAGTTCGATAAGCATGTTGCACTTCTGCCGTTTTTAGAACATTGATGCATTGCTCCTGAACGTTTAATTCGACCAACCTCTTGTATTTCTTCTCTTCATCTTCGATGGCAGAAAGCTCAATTTTATGAATTCTGTATACATCTCTAATGTTTCTCAACCAAGGGTTTAGGATACCTAAGTCAGCAGAATCCATAGCAGCTTTTACACCACCACAATAATAATGTCCGCAAACTACAATGTGTTTTACATTCAAGTAAACTACTGCATAATTAATTACAGACATAGAACTTAAATCCAAATTAGAAACCATGTTTGCAATGTTTCGGTGCACAAAAGCTTCCCCTGGTTTGGCTCCCATTAATTCTTCTGCAGTTACCCTACTGTCTGAACAACCAATGTATAAAATTTCTGGACTTTGCCCTTTTGATAAGTTATCAAAGTAATTTTCGTCAAGTGTTAGTTTGTCATTTACCCAACCCCTGTTGTTTTCAAAAATTTGATTTGTCGTCATAGTTTGGTGATTATAGTGCTAACTTTAGTGTGGATTTTCTTAAAGGTTAAAGATACTTTTTATACACATAATTCTCAATTTTAAAATCAGTTCCTAATCTTTATTTTTACATTCCTATTATTAGATAATTATGCAAGACAAGATAAAAGCGTTAGAAGATAAGATAGAATCTGCCAAACTAGGCGGAGGAGAGAAAAGAATTGAGGCGCAACATGCTAAGAAAAAGTTAACTGCTAGAGAAAGAGTTCACTTTTTAATGGATGAAGGTAGTTTTGAAGAGATTGGAATGTTCGTAACCCACCGGAGTACCAACTTTGGATTAGAAAATAACAAACCTTTAGGAGACGGAGTAGTAACTGGTTATGGTAACATTAACGGAAGACTAACCTATGTATTTGCACAAGACTTTACAGTTATGGGCGGTTCTTTAGCCGAAGCACATGCTGAAAAAATTGTAAAAATAATGGACATGGCCATGAAAAATGGTGCTCCGCTAATTGGATTAAATGATTCTGGCGGCGCTCGAATTCAAGAGGGTGTAGTTTCATTGGGCGGGTATGCTGATATTTTTTATAGAAATACACAAGCAAGTGGAGTAATTCCTCAGCTTTCAGCAATTATGGGGCCTTGTGCCGGTGGGGCGGTTTATTCGCCCGCTTTAACTGATTTCATAAGTATGGTAGAAAATACTTCGTACATGTTTGTAACAGGTCCAAACGTTGTTAAAACGGTGACGCACGAGGAGGTAACGTCAGAAGAGTTAGGAGGTGCTTCAACGCATTCAACTAAGTCTGGTGTAACCCACTTTACATATGCCAACGAAATTGCGTGTATCAATGGCTTAAAAAAATTGCTTTCTTATATTCCACAAAACTGCGAAGATGGTGCTCCAAGTATTCCATATACCGCAGGTGATGAAATAAGAGATAAATTAAACAATATTATTCCGGACAATCCAAACCAACCGTATGATATTCGTGAAGTTATTTCAGGAACGGTAGATGGAGATTCCTTTCACGAGGTGCACAAAGATTATGCAGAAAACATAGTAGTTGGCTTTGCTCGATTAGCAGGAAGGTCTATAGGGATTGTAGCGAATCAGCCAGCTTTTTTAGCAGGCGTTTTGGATAACAATTCTTCGAAAAAAGCAGCTCGATTTGTGCGTTTTTGTGATGCTTTCAACATTCCACTTTTAGTGTTTGAAGATGTACCAGGATTTTTACCTGGAACGGATCAAGAATGGAATGCTATTATTACTAACGGAGCAAAGTTATTGTATGCTTTTAGCGAAGCTACCGTGCCAAGGATTACAGTAATTACCAGAAAAGCATATGGCGGGGCATATGATGTTATGAACTCCAAACACATTGGAGCTGATATGAATTTTGCATGGCCAAGTTCAGAAATTGCTGTTATGGGAGCTAAGGGAGCAGCAGAAATTATTTTCAAAAAAGAAATTAAAGAAGCAGCTGATTCAGAAGTAAAACTGAAAGAGAAAGAAGCTGAGTATGCTGAAATGTTTGCCAATCCATACAATGCTGCGGCTAGAGGTTATGTTGATGAGGTAATTCGACCAGATCAAACAAGAGAAAAGCTAATTAAAGCATTTAAAATGTTGGAAAACAAGGTAGAGACATTACCTAAGAAAAAGCATGGAAACATTCCGATGTAGGCAGAGTTAAAATTTTAATACTAAAAGCACAGTATGAGAAGTATCATAGCTATTGCGTTTTTGTCGGTCTTTTTAAGCTCGTGTAGTTTTATTTTTATTGAGCTTTACGGGATGGATCATAATGTTGAATTGTTAACTACAGAAGAAATAAATGAGGATGAAAATAAATTAAACATTTTAGAGCGTGAATCCTTTCAAATGGATTCTAGTTTTGTTCAGTATATAGATGACATAGACAAAACCCTCTGGTTGTTTTAAAAGAAGAATTGTCAGCCCTTACAATACAAAATTTTTGATGGAAATGGGAAACTAGTTTCCCATTTAGTTAATTGTAATGCAGGTGGCTTTCCGAATTTAAAGTGGGATTGGGTGTTTGATCAATTTCCTCCAACATCGGAAGCAGGTCTTTATGACTCGTTGTTAACATTTGGAGAAATGAACCGTTTTTTAAATATTACTAGAGACATTGCGATAGAGGGTTCAAAAGAGGAATACTCTGTGGTAGTTATTTGGACTGCGGCATTTGGACGCCAGAACAAGAGATTTATCGAGCAGGTTCAAGAATTTAGAAGAATTCATGCTGTCAATGTCAGATATTACTTCGTAAACTTCGATAATTGTTTTTTTAAATTTAATGACTAGGATCTACTATCATTGCCATAGAGGTTATTTTTAAAAGTCACATTATTTTAGACCAATGAAAAGAATTCTTTTTATTGGTCTTTTATTTTTAGGTTTTGTTGGTAATAGCTCTAGTCAAGATGGAGATAAATAGTTAAGAAAATTAAGACGTACCAACCCTTATTTGAGAACTAGCCTAATTACCGATTTAGAAACAAATATTCCAAGTTCTAATAGCAGTATTCGGTTTGAAGTAATTAAAAGTAAAAGTATTATTGTATTCTATCCAAAATGAGATTGCAGAGTGTTTGAGAGACAGGATAATTTCTGTGACAGAAAAGGATACAAAAAACGACAGCCATTAGACTCTGCCTATCTAAGCCCTTTAAAGAATGTTGAACTTTTATTTGTCACCCTGAGTGGAGTGGAAGGGGACAAACAAAACGCTTACAGAATCTCTTGTAAACTCTTCTCCATGCGCACAAAAAGCGCTTGCCAAGTGTACTTTTCGGCAGCTAATTTTCTCACTTTGTCACGTATTGGTTCCCACTTTTCTTTGTTCTGTAACAAATGCAAACAGCTAGCTATAAAAGCCTCTGGAGTATCTGAAATGTAACTGTTCTCTCCATCCTCTAAATCCAAACCTTCTGCACCAACAGACGTGGTTACGCATGGATTTCCTCTGTATAAACCTTCTAGTACTTTTACTTTCATTCCGCTGCCAAAACGCAACGGTGCGATGTATACTCTGGTTTTTTGAAGGTAAGTATCTAGTTCTTTTACAAAGCCGGTAAATACAATATTCGGATCCTTTTTTGCTGACTTTAAAATACGACTATTTGGGTTTTTACCTAAAATATAGAGTGTTAAGTCAGGATGTTTGTTTTTTAATTGCTTCCAGCAATTATCAATGAACCAACAAATTCCATCAATGTTTGGCTCCCAACTGAGTGTGCCGATAAAGGTTACTGCTTTTTCAGTTTCTTCAAACTCTAGATTGGGTAAACCAAGCATTTCATCGTTCCCCAGGTGATAGGTAATTTTATGCTTTGAAATATTGAATCCGTGATTTTTATAAAGATCGATGTCGGAAGGGGTGGAGTAAATGAGATCGGATTGATTAAAAATTTCACTTTCATATTTTTTTACCCGAGTAGCTTCTAATTTTAGAATGGCCTTTTTGATAGGGTTGTTTGTCAATTCACTCATTCGCTGCCACAACATAAACTCTGCATTGTGGGTGTGCATTACCACTTTGCCGCTGTGGTTTTTTGGAATGTATTGGAATACCTCATAATGGTCTACAATAACCACATCATTTTTAGTAAAAAGGGTGTGTATTTTGTTCTCAAACTCTGTTGAGTAATTTCGAAAGGCATTTAAGCACGGAGCAGTTATGTAGCTTTTTAATAAATTTAGTGGATTCCTACCGACACTAATTTTTTGAGTAACGACCTCTCTTAATGAGAACTCTTTTTTAAAACTGTCTACATGCAACTCATCATCCTCTTTGAGCAAACTAGCAATAGTTACGTCATAATTTAAGGCTAAAAACTTAAGGTAGTGATATGACTTTACGGTACCCCCACTTTTAGGTGGGAAAGGTAATTGCGTCGTAAGAAATAAAATTTTTTTCTGGGTCAAGATTCTTATTTAAAATTGCGAAGATAAAAAAATAGATAGAGAGATTCAACTATTAACATAATCTGCATGAATTATGGTAAAATTATTTTGGCCTTGTAGCTAACAAGGCCAATAGGACATACTACGCTAGGTCAATTGTCTGAGTTACCTCACATTTCTTCATAGTCTCAGGCGATGACCAATTGAGGCTACACGGCTTGGTTTAAATTAGTAAGAAATTGAAATACCCAGAAATAAGGCATCTGTCAAAAATGGAAAAGAGGGGATTTAATTGGTGGAAAAGATTAAGTTAGACCCTGTTTTAATGTACATTGAAACTCCATTTTCTAGATTTAGAGGTTATAAGTGAGCTTAAAGTTTTAAAAGGTGTAATTCTCACCATGAACAATGAGGATTCGTTTATTAAAAAAGCAAAGGGTAATGGTGTAGACGGTTATTTACTTAAAAAGGCAGATTGGGAAGAGTCTTACAATGCATTTTACTCTGTAAGAAAGAGCAATAGAAATTTTAGCGTTGAGGTTACGAAAATTGGATTACATCCTAAGAAATTCAAGACTTCTAGCCTCGTTATTGACAATGATACTGTTCAACTTTTTAAACTAAAAGAACGAAAAATTGATATTTTAAAGCAGACGGGAGAAGGCTTTTATAACAAAGAAATCTGTGAGAAACTTCATACTTCTCATTGCATTGTGAATACTCAATGAAATAATTTAATCAAAAAATTGGAGGTTCTTAAAATTGCAAGATTTACCAAGTCTGGAATTAAAAACGGACTATCAAACCAGAGTAATTAGTGGATATCATTTATGAAAAGGACTCTATTTACTTTACCATCGATTGGTTGTTATAATAGGTAAAATAAAAATTTTGGAAATGAAGACACCAGAAAGTATGCTTAAAAACCGAGGGTGCAAATTTTAAAACTTATCGTAGGTGGAAATTTTAACACCGAGATTGGCAGAGTGCTATAAATCTCACATTGGACGGTAGATATTTTTTTTACCGAGGTTAGTTTTCAAATTACAGGTAGCCATAGAACCAATGGGTTGATTATATCCATGTTAATTAATTTAAAAACAGAGCATTAAAATCATTAAAAGAAAATCAGTTACCATTAAAGGGTTCGGCCTTGTTGATGAAAGCACAGAGGTACGAAGACTTTAGTGCTTAAATATTAATCCAACCAATAGCCAAGTCGTTCAACGACAACGTCAATTTATCTTGATTTCAACTCTTCTGTTTAGCGCTCTTCCTTCATCGGTTGAGTTATCGCCTTTAAACATTACCTCTCCATAACCATAGATATCAATTCTGTTCTTACTAATATTATTGTCAGTTAAATAGGCTCTAGATGCTCTTGCTCGCGCGCTGGCAACTTTAACATTTGTCTCTTTTGATCCAATGTTGTCAGTAAATCCAATCATTGTAACTCTAGATTTCGTTTTACTTTTTAATGAATTAATAATTTTATCTAAAGTTACTTTGTCATCGACAGTTAATACTCGTTCATTAAAATCGAAATATATTGTTTTTCCATTGAGTTCTTTTACAGTGTCAGTAGCAGAAGGTTGAGGTAGTTTGTTTACAGGAACAGTCTTGTTTTCAATTTCGCTAACTTTCGAGTGTTTCACTTCAACTTGTTGTTTATTATTAGAATTAGTGGTGGTTGTAATCTGGGTATTATTTTCTGCAATTAGTTCTTCTTTTTTAACTGGACTCGTATTTACAATCAAATTAGACAGTTTATCTCCACTTTTATTTATTGCGAAGATTTCCATTTTATCAATTAAATCATCATCCAGGGTCATAATAGGGCGGATGGTGAAGTTTTCGTCTCCTTTTAACCTTCTATAGGAGAACTTTCCATTTTCATCAGTAACTAGGGTATCCACAGGGAATTTATTTTCATCATAGACTATTAACATGATATTTTGTTGAGCTAGATTGTTGTACTCAAGAAGGCCATCAACTATTTCAGAGTCAACATTTCCGGCGATACTTGTGTTTGACTCTGTAGTTTTTAGGGTTAGTCTTTCTAGTTTTTTTCCATTCTTATCGATTATATAAATCTTTGCATTTTTTTGTAATTCTGTATTTTCCTTTTCAAGTTGAATGCTATACGCTTGATTATGTGATTTAGCATACAAAAATTGACCTACGTTATCTGTTCTTTCTTTTTCAACTAAATTTCCTTCTATATCTAGTACTAATAAATCAAGATTTTCTAGAGGCATTGCTTCGAAGAACACTTGTGCAAAAACTTTTTCCTCCGCTTTAACTATGATTGGCTCCTCTTTTATTTTAGTCGAATAAATATCGCTAAATGGGCCGTCCCTGTTACTTGTAAAAAGCGCCTCTTTTTCGTTGCTAAACATAAAGTAAGCATCAAATGCATCAGAGTTAATTGGAGCCCCTAAATTTAATGGTTCTGACCAATTGGACCATGAATCGTCTAAACGGTTGGCTGTAAATACATCCATGCCACCTAAACCCTTGTGGCCATCACTTGAGAAGTAAAGCGTTTTGCCACTTTGATCTATAAAGGGAGTAATTTCTGTACCATCTGTATTTATTATTGAACCTAAATCTCTTAGTTCTCCCCAGTTTCCTTTAGCGTCTTTTAAGCTCACAAATAAGTCGCTTTGGGTTGAAGTGTCTGATGGAGACATTCCTATTAGCAGTATTTTCTCATTGGGAGTCATATATAACGAGTAGAGCCCCTGACCTATTGTAAAGCCTGGAACGTCTACCTTTTCTAAGTCGCTCCATATTCCTTCTGCATCTCTTTTGGTTACTGCAATTCCTTTCGCCAGTTTTCTTCTTGTCTGGATAGAATTGAAGAGGTAAAGAGTATTGCCATCGTTGGAAACACCTATTACAGCATTGTTACCATTGTCATTTGCTTCTTCAAACAAATTTGACGGTGCACTCCAAGACGTTTCATTGAATTCAGAAGACCAAATATCCTGGCCCGTAACTCTTTGTCTCATCGATCCAGCTATTATTGTTCGGACAAAGTACATCTTCTTTCCGTTTAGATACGGGAACGGCATACTCTCTTCGTTTTTAGAGCTTAGCTGGTCTATTTTTTTTAGATCGGCAAACTCGGGGAGGGGGGGTTGTGCTTTTGCAGAAAAGAATAACCCCAAATTCAATAGGAGGACAATTGCTAAATATTGCTTTTTCATGACGTGTGTTTTGTGAAGGTGTTGGTTAAAAAAGGGTAAGCCCAATAAAAATTTCATGACTTCCGCTAGATCGTTCTCTAATTTCTGTCAAGGTATAGTCGAATGAATAACCAGCTTTGAACAGATGGTTAAATTGAAATCCAAATATGGCCGCAAGTGCGCTTTCATTTCTGTATGTCAATCCGATATTCATCACTTCCTTGTACATTAATGTACCGTTCACTTCAAAACTAGTTGGAAGGTTTCCAGTTTTTTTAATCAACATATTTGGTGTCAACCTAAAGTCATTTGATAAATCGAAGTGATACCCACCACTTATTAGGTGTTCCATTTCTAGGCTTGTTGGGTCGTTTCCGGTAGTAACATTGGCAAGCTTAAGTTGGTTCCTTAATATTTGTCGACCGCTATACCCCACAAAAAACTTGTCGCTATACAGGTAAGTTCCTGCGTCTGCATTAAAAAGATTTGTATTTGAGCTTTCAGCGTATGAATTATACGTGGGGTCATTGTTGCTTAAAACGGTTGCCTCTGACTCATTAAAGCCGAAATTACTTAGGCCTCCAGACAATCCAAAGGAAAGATATAAGCCATTCTTAATTGGGAGGTGAAGAGCATAAGTTAACATCGCTTGTGTCTTTTTAAATGCCCCGTTTTCTCCCGAATTTAAAGCGCCACCTAAGGCATGTTTTACGTAGGATCTTCTTCCTCTTAACTGTCTTGGTGGTCTAGCCGTTTTACTTGTGTAAAGTGCAGATCTTTGAAAAGACTTAGGTCTATTTAATACTGTATGACCGGTTGCATAATACGATCTGGGAGCATTTGAAACTCCTGCCCACTGTTGCCTAAATCCAATGGCAACATCTGTGTGGTCTTGATTTCCTGCCGCTGCTGGGTTAATTAAGTAGTGATTTTGGTTCCACAATGTGTATTGCTGAAGTATTTGACCAAAGACTGACGTCCCGGTTAATAACACAAAGCTTATTGTTAAGATAGAATTTTTCATAGTTTCTATTTATTTATCTAAGTATTGTAATGATTCCATTTAATGCTTCAGTTTTACCGCTGAAGTCTGTAACTGTGATAACGTAATAGTAAGTTGTAACAGGAAGATCATTCCCATTTCTTCTTCCATTCCAATAGTCATATCGTGATGTAGAGTATACTTCAGACCCTAAAGGATCATAAACAACCACTTCCATTTTAGCAAATTGTTCGAAGTTTTTAATTTCCCACACATCATTGATTCCATCACCGTTAGGGGTAAAACTTGTAGGGATTTCAAGTAATGTTTTAACTAACACTGTGATGGTATCTCTTCCAATACACCCTTGCTCTGATGTAACTAGAACTGTGAATTCGGTATCTTCCTCAAAACCAAAACCGGTAGAAGTGCTTGAACTTGAAGCATCATCTAACAAGAAAGAGGGTTGCCATTGGTACGTTAAGTTTTGACTATTTAAAGAGTCTGGAGTTATTACAGCCGATAAGGTTGCGCCGTCATCTTTGAACACCGTTTTGTCAGGTCCAACATCAACAATAGGATTTTTTCCTACCACAATGTTAACCGTATCAAAGCTATCGTTACATGTACCGTTGCTTATCGTCCAAACGAATTGGTTTAAACCGTCACTTAAATTACTAACAAAACTGTTTGAAACGTTAGGGCTCATAATACTGGCACTCCCAGAAATTGTAGACCATGTTCCTATTCCGACTGTAGCGTTATTTCCTCCAAGAGATACTTCGTAAACTTCACATAGAGTTATATCAGCTCCTGCAGAAGCGAATGTTGGTTGATCATCGTAAGTCACTTTAATAGTGTCTCTACTTGGATCACATACTCCGTTGCTAATTGTCCAGATTAAAATATTTTCTCCTCTGACTAACCCCCTAATGGTCGTAGAAGGAGAAGAGCTATCATCAAAAGTAACACCTGTTGTAAATGTAGACCAAGAGCCAATTCCTACGATTGGTGTGTTTGCATTAAGATCGAATGTGTCAACACAAATATTAACGTCAGCACCTGCTGTAGCCAATGTAGGGAAATCTTCCCTAGTTACTGTGAAGCTGCAAGAATCTACATTTCCGTTTACATCTGTTATTACAAAAGTGTTGGTTGTTGTTCCTACCGAATAACTCCCTCCTGAAGGTATTCCAGATGATTGAATCACTGATAAGATTGAACAGTTATCACTTCCAGTTGGAGCGTTAAATGTAAATATTGGATCACATATCACCGTATCAGCAATACATGTTATTTCTGGCTTAATCGTATCAGATACTGTAACTACAACACTTACAGAATCAATATTTCCATTTGCATCATTTACAATCAGTTGAGCTGTATTCGCTCCTACATCAGCACAGGTGAATGAGCTTTTGCTTAAAGTAAGAACAGGAGTTCCACAGTTGTCTGTTGTTCCATTGTCAACATCTGCAGTAACAATAGAGGCATTTCCTAAAGCATCCACATACACTGTTATTGGCTGAGTAATAACGGTTGGTTTAATTGTATCAGATACCGTCACTACAACACTTGCAGAATCAACGTTGCCGTTTACATCTGTTGCGATGAGTTGCACTGTATTCGCTCCAATATCAGCACAAGTGAATAAGCTATTGCTTAAAGTAAGAATAGGAGTTCCACAGTTGTCTGTTGTTCCATTCTCAACATCTGCAATAACTATAGAGGCATTACCAGAAGCATCTAAATAAACTGTTACTGGTTGAGTAATAACGGTAGGCTTAATTGTATCAAGTACAGTAACCGTAGCAGTCGTAGAGTCAACATTAGAGTTAGCATCTGTAACATAAAGTTTAACTGTATTGGCACCAACTTCAGAACAATCGAAGTTAGAAGAGTCAATAGCAAGTGTAACAGTAGAACAGTTATCAGCAGACCCATTATCCACATCCGCTGCAGTTATTGAAGCGTTACCTGTAGCGTCCAGATATACAGTAATATTTTGTGCTACTACCGTTGGGTTTAAAGTATCAAGTACAGTAACCGTAGCAGTTGTAGAGTCAACATTAGAGTTAGCATCTGTAACATAAAGTTTAACTGTATTGGCACCAACCTCAGAGCAATCGAAGTTAGAAGAGTCAATAGCAAGTGTAACCGTAGAACAGTAATCAGCAGACCCGTTATCCACATCCGCTGCAGTGATTGAAGCGTTACCTGTAGCGTCTAGGTATACAGTAACATTTTGTGCTACTACCGTTGGGTTTAATGTATCAATTACAGTAACCATAACAGTTGTAGAGTCAACATTAGAGTTAGCATCTGTAACATAAAGTTTAACCGTATTAGTACCAACTTCAGAACAATCGAAGTTAGAAGAGTTAATAGCAAGCGTAACCGTAGAACAATTGTCAGCAGACCCGTTATCTACATCAGCAGCAACAATCGTTGCATTCCCTGAACCATCCAAGTAAACCGTGATGTTTTGTGCAACCGCTGTTGGGTTTAATGTATCAATTACAGTAACCGTAGCAATTGTAGAGTCAACATTAGAGTTAGCATCTGTAACATAAAGTTTAACTGTATTGGCTCCAATGTCAGTACAAGTGAATGTTGAAACATCAATTGCAAGTGTAACTGGCCCACAGTTATCGCTTGAACCGTTGTTAACATCAGCAGCAACAATGGTTACATTACCTAGAGCATCTAAATTAACTGTTATGTTCTGAGTAATTGCAGCTGGAGAAATTATATCTGCAACTGTTACAACCGCTGTTGCAGTAGAAG
>CAJJAT010000035.1 GCA_905182175.1 Flavobacteriales bacterium UBA1494
CTGTTTTGCCAACTTTCGGCACCAAATAATCACTTACAAATGTGGGAGTTTCTGAATTCACGTTGCAAAACTACCAATTAGTTGCAGGTGCAACTAATTTAATAAAACAATATTTGTTAAAATAATTTTTATAAATAGTCGAACTATTCCACAGCTATTTGTTTCAGTATTTAGGAACTTTACAAACAACTTACATTTCTAACTTATGGCAATTCTCATTTTATTACTCACTCTCTGGTACGGAGGATTATTTTTTCAAACCTTTTTCTTGCACCGTTACGCTGCACACCAAACCTTTACCATGACAAAAGGTATGGAAAAAGTAACTTATGTATTAACCTGGATTTTTCAAGGAAGCAGTTATCTGAGTGCATATGGCTACGGCGTAATGCACCGCATGCACCATGCTTATGCTGATACCCCTCAAGATGTTCATTCTCCAAAATACGACGATAACTTATTCAAAATGATGTTTAAGACGAAAGAAACCTACCAAAAAATCAATAAAATGAAGGTAGACGTAGAAGAACGATTTTTAACAAATGTTCCACAATGGGCAAGTTTCGATAGATTCGCAAGTTCTATGATTTCTAGAGTTCTTTGGGGAGCAGGATATGTTGCCTTCTTTTATTTTTTTACAACTGCGTGGTGGCAATGGTTATTTCTACCCCTTACCTTTTTAATGGCTCCTATTCATGGTGCAATTATTAATTGGTTTGCACACGTATACGGTTACGTTAACTTTAAGGTAAAAGACACTTCGAAAAACTTCCTACCATTTGACTTTCTAATGATGGGCGAATCGTATCACAACAATCACCACAAGCGCAGTGGAAATCCAAATTTTGGTGGAGTAAGATGGCATGAATTTGATCCCACTTTTTTCATCATGAGAATTCTGAATAGATTGAATATTATTCAATTAAAAAAGGTGAAGGCGTAAGAAAAATATAAAATTGAAAAAAGCCATTTGTAAAGCTGAGTAAAAATTAAAGTTTAATCTCGGAATTCAAGTGGCTTTTTTATGCGCCATATTTAAGATTTTTTTTGGATTTTCTCGGTACCTAATATCTGTCAACGTTTAATTTCTTAGCATCGTTTTCTTCATTAATTGCACGTATAGTATATTTATTTTAAAATACATATACTTTTTTCAACTAGCCTAAGTAATAGTTTTTCATTTCAAAACACATCTAATTCTTCGAAGTATTAGGTGTATAAATTATATATTGAAGGGCACTTAAATAAATACTTCTTGTCCGAAAAGCACATCGAAATACAAAATTTACACTCGGATTAAAGGTGTTGTTTGAATCGAAGGGCGCTTTTAAAATTACATTTATTACTTAAAGTGATTCATCCTCAAATTAATCTGTTCAAATAACAAACACCCTTTAAATTGTTACAAGAATGACCAAAACTATGCCGTACATCGTTACACGATAGCTAGAAAACTACCCTTACAGTATTAAACTATTTAGTGTTTCTATGCTTTATATGAAAGGAAACCCTCTGCCATAATAAGTTTACTGTATTACTTAAGAATGAAACTACCCGAATACATCGCTTATTTTGTGGCGCAGAAATAAGGAGTTTCTTGAAGGTATTTAAGATTATTGGAATACCGCCCGCCTTATGCACTTTTCGAAGATTCCATCACAACCAAACTGGCCATTCGGAAAATGTTCCCTATTCTAATAATCTTAAATACCTTCAAATTGTTATATAATCCATTGTATCAATGTACCATTCCCCATTCAAGCATTCGTAATTTTAACACATGCCGTTAATTTGCCTCACAACTAAAATAAATGCTCCCGTTCAAGCCGTATTCGACTTGTCTCGAGACATTGACTTTCATCAGAAATGCGCCTCAAAAACCAGAGAGAAAGCGGTTGGCGGCAGAACAAGTGGTTTAATCAATTTAGGAGAAACGGTAACTTGGGAAGCAGTTCACTTTGGCGTAGAGCAGCAATTGACAACAAAGATTACTGAGATGAATGCACCTCATTCATTTACGGATGAAATGATCAAAGGAGCTTTTAAAAGCATTCGGCACGAACATTTGTTTCATTTCGACTCCGCTCAATGTACCAAATGCTTCGTTCAATGCACCAAACCTTCAAACAATTCTAATTGCAGCTGCATTACAATTATGGAGGATAGATTCTACTTCGAATCACCGTTAGGAATATTTGGGAAATTATTTAATAGCTTGGTTTTAACACAGTATATGACACGCTTTTTAGAAGAACGAAATGATGCGATAAAAGAAAATAATTACTCCGAATTGTCAAAAAATTAGCAAATCCAGTTTAGATTACACACCGCAATATATCGTTGTTAAAATCGGTCTGACATTATTAATTCATTATAAATCTCTAGCTAATAACAACTATGTCTCTCTATCAAAAAATTTTCGAAATAGGTGTAAAAATCTTTGCAAAAAGCACTTTATTTAAATGGGGGTACAACCTTTCTCCCATGTATCGCAGAACTACTGCAAGGATTACAAAGGTATCCAAAGACCTTCTGCTCATTAAAATTAGGTTACCGCTTTCTTACAAAAACAAAAACTACGTAAACTCCATTTTTGGCGGTAGTATGTTTTCTGCTGTAGATCCTATTCCCATGGTTCAGCTTATAAACCTGCTTGATAAAAATTACGTGGTTTGGGACAAGTCCGCTGAAGTCCGTTTTAAAATTCCTGCACGAGAAGATTTGTATGCGCAATTCTCCTTCTCAGAAGAAGAGGTGGAACAAATTAAAAAAAGAATCAAAACGGAGAACGAAATAGAAATTTCAAAAGTAACAGCACTTACGAATAAAACGGGCGACAAAATATTTTGTGAAATAACCAAGGTAATTTATGTTGCTGACAAGGATTTTTATAAAAGGAAGAGGGGCAAGAAGTGATTGGTTTGATGGCACCACAATAATATATTTTCCAAATGCCTTCCCAATACTTATCATTCTAAAGTGTCCTTTATTTACTTTCTCCGTAGATAATTGATGCAAATAATGAAGCTATTACTGATGCACAGAGCAATAGAAAAGGATACAATGAAAAGTTACCATCGAATGGAGATACGCTAGAACAACTATTGGCAAGAAGTAGATATTTACTATTTAAAAAACCTAAAAAATAGACTACTGGACAAAAGATTAGATCTGAAATACTCTTTAAAAAATATCCTAAAATAAAACAAGCCTACGATTTAAGTAAACGGCTAAGAACAATATACAACTCTTTTATCAAGAAAAATATTGCAATACCCAAATTAGCATTGTAGTAAAACAAAGTTGAAAGTTCTGATTTTAAAAGTTTCAAAACTATTATGAATACAATATCAATTAACTACGACACAATACTAAACTATTTTGATAGCAGAAGTACTAATGTTTCGGCTGAATCATTCAATGCGAAAATGAAAGCGTTCGGATCAAGATTTAGAGGTGTGATAAATGTCGAATTTTTCTTTTCAGATTAACCAATATCTATGCACAAACACAAATTTTAGTCTTGATCCCATTTAATGATTCTTTCAGCAAAAGTAATTCAGTAAAAACAAAAAAGGCAGCTCAATAGAGCTGCCTTTCAAAATATACTTTTAGATTTACACACAAAACAATCAAAGTTTGCCTGCCACAACGATCAATCAATAAGTCCCAACTCGAATATTTAGCCTGCTTAACAACTTATCTAATCTTTTACAATGGCGCATTAACTCTATCTTTAGTAAATCTGAAGCATATCTGTTCTTTCGGATACACAGCAAATTATCTAAGATGGTATAATAGGACGATATTGGTCGAATTTTATTGCCAACAGGAAGCTGACCTTGGCGTAGTTTATTTTTTACATAAAAAGTTGAAAGAGCAGACTTACTCCTTTTCGTTACGTATTGATTTGTCATTATTCCCTACAAAGAAGTCATTAACATAGATAGTTCAGTAATTCTAGTAGAATACCCAAATTCATTGTCGTACCACCCAACAATTTTTACCAAATTTCCATTAGCAGAGGTTAATTGTGAGTCTAAAATACAGGAATTCGAATTCCCAACAATATCAATTGAAACCAATGGATCAGTAGAATATTCCAGTATGCCTTTCAATTGATTTTTAGCTGCATTCTTAAAGGCTTTATTTACCTGTTCCTTGGTCACATCTTTATTCAATACTGCAGTAAAGTCGGTTAATGAGCCATCAGGGATTGGAACCCTTAGCGCAATTCCATCTAACTTGCCTAACATAGAAGGTAACACCTTACCGACGGCGGATGCCGCCCCAGTTGTGGTAGGAATAATTGACATTGCAGCTGCTCTTGACCTGCGTAAATCTTTGTGTGGTGCATCCTGCAAATTCTGGTCTGCGGTATATGCATGTATGGTAGAAATATAGCCTTTCTCTATTCCAAAAGCTTCATCAAGCACTTTCACCATGGGCGCTAAGCAATTTGTAGTACACGAGGCATTTGATACAATTAAATCATCCTTGGTCAATGATTCTTCATTTACACCTAAAACAATGGTTTTTATATCATCTTTTGCGGGCGCAGACAATACTACTTTACCAGCACCTGCAGATAAGTGCTGTTCAGCTGATTTTTGCGTTAAAAAACGACCGGTGCACTCAATGACAATGTCCACAGCTAATTCACCCCAAGGCAACTTCGAAGGACTTGGTTCGCTAAATACTTTTACCTCTTTATCATTAACAAACAATGAATTATTTTCAATTTTAACTTCATGTCCAAATTTTCCATGAACTGAGTCAAACTTTAAAAGGTGCGCGAGTGTAGTTAAATCAGTAAGGTCATTAATGGCCACTACCTCAACATTACTTTTTTCAGTTAGCTCCCTAAAAGCTAACCTACCAATTCGCCCAAATCCATTTATGGCTACTCTTACTTTCTCTTTCATTATAAATTTTATAAGTACACAATACTAATTTTTATAGATATAAAATTGAGTAAAAATTATTTTAATTAGCGATTATCTACGAATAATTTAATATAATATAATTTATCTACTAATAATTCAAATCTACCCTCAAAAACAATTGAATTGTTTAGGATAATTCAAGAAACGAAACATAACTGCGCCTTTGCAAGTCACATCATGCTCGAAAGTTCTAGCTTCGCTTTATAAACTTACCTTATGAAAAGAAGTAAAATAATTGGAACAGGCAGTTACATCCCAAGCATAGTTCAACCAAATGAGAATTTTAGCTACCAGCGCTTTTATTCGGAAGAACAAGAATTAATTGACAAGCCAACATCTGAAATAACAACCAAATTCCAAGAAATTACAGGCATTCGTGAGAGAAGGTATGCCCCGGAAGAATTAAACACTTCAGATATGGGCTTTTTTGCTGCCCAACAAGCTATTGAACAGTCGGGAATTGACCCAGAATCAATTGACCAGATTGTATTTGCGCATAATTTTGGGGACGTTAAAAAGCACACCATGCAAACTGATGTTCTACCAGCACTTGCCTCTAGAGTAAAACATCGTTTAGAAATAAAAAATCCAAAATGCATTGCATACGACTTACTATTTGGTTGTCCTGGATGGGTTCAAGGTTTAATACAAGTAGATTCCTACTTTAAGGCAAAGACAGCTAAGACCGCACTAGTAATTAGTGGAGAAACACTTTCAAGAGTGGTTGATCCTTTTGACAGAGACAGCATGATTTTCTCAGATGGTGCAGGTGCCGCAATTTTAAGATACGAAAAAGGGAAAAGTGGTATTTTAGCTACTAATGCCTGTTCTCATACATTAGATGAAGCGTATTATTTATACTTAGGTAAATCTAACTTTCCTGAATCTGATCCAAGGATAAGATACATTAAAATGAACGGTCGAAAAGTATACGAATATGCTTTAACCTACGTACCACAAGCAATGAAAGAATGTTTAGACTTAGCAAATGTAAGCATAGAAGAGGTGAAGAAAGTATTCATACATCAAGCCAATGAAAAGTTAGACGAGGGCGTTATAAAGCGATTTTTCAGATTATACAACATCAAGGAAATTCCTGATAAAATTATGCCCATGAGTGTCCATGAATTAGGAAATAGCTCCGTTGCCACAGTTCCAACGTTGTTAGACCGAGTATTAAAAGGTAAATTAAGTGACCACAGCTTAGAGAAAGGAGATATTATTCTTTTAGCATCTGTTGGAGCAGGAATGAATATAAATGCGGTTTGCTATAGAATTTAGGTCTCAAAAATTGATTTAAACAAGCGCTCTTTATCGTTAATCGATTCTTCTAAACTAATCATGGACTCAGTCCGAATAACACCTGGAATACTACTGATTTTGTAGATAATATTTTTTGCCTGTTTGGTGTCCCTGCACCTTATTTTGCATAAAATCCCATATTGCCCAGAAATTACAGACGCAACAGTAATTTCTGGGATTTTTGTCATCCTATCTATAATCTTTTCTGATTCTAATGTTCTGCCTAAAATAACACCAACATATGCGGTAAAGGTGTAACCAACAACTTCATAGTTTACTCGCAATGTCGCTCCGGTAATAATTTTCCTCTTTTCCAGTTTCTTAACCCTACCGTGAATGGTTCCTGCCGATACATTCACTTTTTTAGCTATTTCTGTATACGGCATCCTAGCATTCTCAATCAAGCAAGCTAAAATTAATTTATCAGTTTTATCAATATTTCTAATTAAATCCATACTTAAAAGGTGTAATTCACAATAAAACAATAAAAATACAAAAATACTGCACTATTCTCAATAAAAGGTAAAAAAGTAAAATTTATTATCAATAAATGTAGGTGAATTTATAAATTTGAAAGTCTAGAAAATGAAAACTTACACCTATGAAATACAGTTCGATTACATCAAATACACAAGAAGTCTTATTAACAACCATACACAATCAAAACAGTGTTGTTGAAGTATACCTAAATGATAAAAGTAAAATAATCACCGAACTAATTCATTTATCCGGACATAAAATAAGGTTGTACCAGTATGCTTTAGAAGAATACAAGGCACTCCCTGGGGCTAATATGATCATAGCCTAAGCTCGAAAATTGGAAATAATTTAGTTCTCAATTACAAATTTCATCGTTTTATTCGATTCAAACAATTGAATGAAATAAATTCCATTGGGCAATTGCAAGTCGAACGTTATGGTTTCTTTCCCATCCGTTCTTCGTTCGTTGACTACTGCTCCCAAGCTATTAATTAGAAGCAGCCTAGAATCTGTTATTCCCTCTGTAAATTTCACCTTAAACTGTCCACTATTGGGACTTGGGTATAAACTAAAAAATTCATTTTCCCCTATAACATCATTAACAGTTGTGGTTGTATTTCTTAAGAATACAACGTAATCCTCAACTTCTCCAAATTGATCTCCACAAGGCACAGGATCGCTCCAATAGCTTAGTCTAACTCTCATGGCTACTGTATCTCCTGCTTTAGCATTTGATGGAACTGTAAAATTGTTGGTAGAACCTCCACCGGAATTAGGGTCATATAAGATCCGCTCCGAAGCATCAAAATCAGCATCTCCATTAAAATCTATCCAAGCTGCGAAATCGTTATTACTCCAGCCTGTGTTAGCACTTAAATCTAAATTATACGTTGAGTCGGTATATAAATCTAATACTTGAGAAGCATATTTTGTGTAGGCCAAATTATTCGAAGTATTGTTAATATTTTCAATGGTTACATTATCTAAGTACAAATTTCCTGAACCATTATTGCCTGTGGCAGCACAATTTTCAAAAGGCTGCACCTCATAAATAAACTTGTAAGTTTCTGTTGTATCATTACTAGCCCCTACTGCAACTACTTTAAAATAAATCTTAGTTCCTTCAGGAAAAGGCAAAATTGGACTAACCGTTTGCCAGGTAGAATCAACCGTATTTATCATAACAATAGTATTTCCATAAACAGCAGTATCCCTAGACCATTCAACATACACCGAACTTAACGCTGCTGAGTAATGTATTCTTGATGTGACGTATTGGTCCACTCCAACCTTCGGGTTGTTGTCTGTTGGCGTATTGCTAATTTTAGTAAACACAATAGCAGGATAATTTCTTCTACCTACTAAGTTATATTCCCACAAACCTCTGCCCCAAGTTGCCGCTCTAAGTGTATTACTGCCAGTCATTACCTCCAATTCCTTAACAGACATATTTGGCAAACCTTGGTTGTATAAAGTCCAAGCAATTCCGTTCATCGGCTTCGTATACACCCCAATCTCTCCTCCAACATAAATGTTAGATGCATCGGTATGGTCAATTACCACAGAACGAATAGGCATGTTGCCAATGTTGTACGTTATGTTGGTCCAGATAGAGCCACCATTTGTGGTTAAAAATACTTTTGAGTTATCTGTTTGATAACGGGCGTAAGTAGCAATCATTACATCATCGTTATTCGGATCTATTGCTAAATCACGAATAGAAGCATTTGGCAAATTACTTTTAATGCTTGAAAAACTAACTCCTCCATCGATAGACTTTTCAATTGCACTGCCCTTTGCAATAATTATAATATTTGAATTATTGTAAGCAATCTCAGCATGCTCAATATCTCCGTTAATACTTGAAGGATTAGCTAATTGAATGTAAGACTCAGCAAAATCATCAGATTTCCAAACTTCATTTCTAAAGTCATACACATTCATTGGGTTGTTGGGATCATAAGCCAATGGAGCTTCCCAATATGCCTGCGTGCTGCCTGAAGGATTTGCTCCTGTGGAAGTAAAACCTCCATTTTTTGACAACCTTCTATTGCCAAATTGTACGCTGCCCATCATCCAATTTTCATTCAAGGGGTGAATTATTGCTTCCATGCCGTCAGCACCATAAAACTCTACCCAACCATCTTCTGTAAGTATACTTGTTCCGTTGTCTTGAGAACCAGATATACTTCTGTAGTGATTCGATTGTGAAACTCCCAGTTTATAGTTTTCTCGGATTCCTGTTCCCTCACTTAAAATTAACCAGGTCACCCCTCCATCGTTTGATTTGCATAAGAAACCATCTGTTGCAGCATAAAACACTCCATTAACCGATTTTAAATTTCGAACGTCAGCATGAATATAATTAGAACTTGATAGGTAACTTGACGCATTTGAAGTTGTATTACCGTTGGTATTTCCTAAACTCCATCGGGTTCGGTTTACAAAAGTGTTTCCGCCGTTTGTAGAATTATCCAGGTCAACATAACCGTAAATTAAATTAGAACTGTCTAAATCATTTATTGCAAAACCACCACAATCTTCAGGAGAATTAGATCGAAAGCTAAAATTCATTCCATTGTCAGTGGAAAGCCAAACGCCATTGTTCGAAGCAAACCATAGACAATTATCGCATTGGGGACTTGTCGCTATTTCAACTCTTTCATTGCCATTATTACCAATAATATTATTTGACAAATTGTAAATACCTCCCTGATCTAAAGATATAAATACACGATTTGAATTATTAGAACCTGCAGTGTTGTACAGATAGACAATACTATCATTTGTTGGGTGAAAAGCAATTTCAATAAAATCAAAGGACCATTGAGTAGACGTCCAAGTATTCATGTTATCGTACGACCTAAAAATGCCCTTGTTTGTTCCAATAAAAACCAAATTTGGAATTCTTGGATGATAGGCTATTTCATAAACAGTAAAGTCTGTTCCTAAACCTGCAAACGTCAAATTGGCCGGATTAAAAGGTGTAATTGTCCAGGTTAATCCACCGTCATTACTCTTGTATACCCCGTTTGAGTAACCATTGTTGGCATTTCTAACATTAATTAAAACAGAATCGGAATTAGTCGGTGAAACGGTAAATGAATTCACGCCACTTGCAAATAAAAAGTCTGTTGTTACTTGCCAGTGTTGACCGTGGTCTATTGACCTCCAAAAGCCGCCACTTCTGCTTCCTAAATAGAGGATGTTAGAATCTAGGGGCGAAACGTACATGTCTTCTACCCTCCCTAAACCTGCGGAATAGTGACCTGTTATACTGTCTAAACTGTATGGCCCTAAGTCTGTCCAACTTCCATTGTTCAATGCTTTGTTAATTGGATTGCCCTTTACAAATGCAGCATATTCTTTCTGCACAAAATAAGGATCTACTGCAGACCGATCTCCATCAGGATAATACTTGTATTCATTTGCATTCATCCAACGCATAAAAGGTTTGTATCCGGACCCTTTCGCGCCTTTATCTATACTGTTAAAAAAAGCTTCTCCTGCATTAACTACATCGTAGAAATTGATGCTGTTATTGCTCATTAAATCTTTTAATTCCGACTTGCTCGTGAGCTCAACATATTGAGCTTTAGACCCAAAAGCCAACAAACCACCTAGCAGTACTATAATGTATCTCATGTACTTGAATTTTTCATAAAAATAACCATCAAAGTCTTAATTGCGAAACACTGCAATTAGACAAATGATCCAACTGTCTATTGCATTGCCTTTAAAATAAAACCATCAAACAATATACTATGGCAAATAAATAGGTTCTTTAACTTCGATTGGACTCACCACTTGACGGTAAAATTCAGTTTCTTTTTTAAAGTAAATAGTCAATTGATCTCCCTCTGCATTAAAAAATGGTGTTGTTCCCTTTTCTAAATTTATTCGAATTACATTGGCCCCTACGACGCTAACTCTTTTAAAATAAGCCGATTCAAATACTAAGCTATCTATCACAATGTCAGCATCAGAAAGTGGTTGTATTTCTAATGATAGGTACGTCTTGCTTTTTTCTCCTTCGGTTCCCGCAATCTCCTCTTGAATAAATATCTGATTTAAAGTTATTGTACTATTCACTTTAGTGTGAATGATCTTGTTAATTGTTTTTAAATTATGACAAGAAAATTGGAGTAAAATCCCAACAAACATAGAAAAGAATATACTTCTACTCATCTTGTAAAGGTAAGCCGTCACTGAATTTAAATCAACCTCATTTAAAACTACTCCAGTTGTTCTATAATTGTAACGCCCTCACTACTAAAGTTTCATTACTTTGGCTGCAAAATACCATTTATGGTACAATATAATCCCAGACAATGGTTCGGGTTAATCTTTAAATTTCACAAAAGTGACACCTTCAGACAAATGTTTTGGGTATTGCTCTCTTATGCTATATTTTGCCGTGTTGTAGTCTTTTTAGAATTGAAATATGAAAATATGTATGTTTTCGGAAACACCTTCCAAATTCGTTCGCTCCTAGGTTTTGTAATTGGTTTATTACTCGTCTTTAGAACCAACACCGCTTATGAACATTGGTGGGAAGGTAGAAAACATTGGGGAGCTTTGGTGAATAACAGCGGAAATTTTGCCATGAAGATAAATGCAATGTTACCACTAGGAGATAAAGAAAGTAGGATTTTATACCACACTCTAATTCCCAACTACGTATATGCAATGAAGGAGCATTTGCGAAATGGTGTTAAACTCGATGAATTAGAAGACAACGAGTTTCAACAAACAAACAAAGGATTTGAAGAAGTTTTATCATATTCCAAATCAAATTGCCCAGGCTATGTATAAAAGATTGCAAAAAGTCTATACCGAAGGTAAAATTAGCGGCAATCAATTGATAACAATTGACCGAGAATTAAACGCCTTTACAGATATTATTGGAGCATGTGAACGCATAAAAAAAACACCTATCCCCTTCTCATACAATCTATTTCTAAATAAATTCATTTTTGCATACACGTTAACCTTACCATTTGGTTTAGCGTATGACTTACATTATTGGACAATACCAATTTGTACTTTTATTCTATATATTTTGGGGAGTTTGGAATTATTAGCTGAAGAAATTGAAGATCCTTTTGGTACTGATGCCAACGATTTAGATACAGAAGGGATTGCAAAAATCATTAAAGACAACGTGCAAGAGATAATTGATAATTGATAATTTGCTGCACTGAGTAATTTAACAAGTTCAGCACAAGCTAAAGTCGAAATGGCTAACTGACAATTGCAAAATATAAAACCGACCGTGGAAGTAAGGCTTCATGTAATTCCGAGTATTTTCAAATGAATTTCGTAAACAACTAACCTAGAAATCATTTACTATTTCTAATTTCACAATTCTAATTTATTTTCTATGGCTTCAGGATTTTTTGCACTTTTAGATGATATTGCTGTTTTAATGGACGATGTTGCGGTAATGGGGAAGATTGCCACTAAAAAAACAGCCGGTATTTTAGGTGATGACTTAGCAGTAAACGCTGAGAAAGCTTCCGGTTTTATGGCATCTAGAGAGATTCCTGTTTTGTGGGCAATAACAAAAGGCTCCTTTAATAACAAACTAATTATACTTCCAATAGCTTTTTTATTGAGTGCTTTTGTGCCAATTGCTATTCCATTAATTTTAATTGGTGGAGCCCTTTATTTAGCATACGAGGGGGCTGAGAAAATTCACGAAATGGTCGTTCCTAACAAGCATGAGAATAACGAAACAGTTTCCGCGAAAATGTCCGTAGAGGAAGTATTGGCCATCGAAAAAACAAAAGTAAAATCAGCTATTGTCACCGACTTCATCCTCTCTTTAGAAATTATCATAATTGCTTTAGGAACAGTTATGGGTAAACCAATTTTAGAGCAAGTGCTAGTAGTTTCATTTGTAGCTATAGTAGCTACAGTTGGTGTTTATGGAATTGTTGCACTTATTGTGCGAATGGATGATGCAGGGTTTAAATTGAAAAAAATGAGCAAAAACCCTGTTGTTCAAGCAATCGGAAACGTCTTGGTGCAGGGATTGCCCATTGTAATTAAAAGCTTGAGCTATATCGGAACCGTCGCTTTATTGCTGGTTGCAGGGGGTATTTTTGTTCACTACATCGACTTTATACATCACTTTACCGATACCATTCAAATCCCCGATATGGCGAAGGAGTTTATTACAGGGTTAACAATTGGTTTTGCGGTATTGTCTGTGGTGATATTGGTTAAAAAAGTACTTAATAAAAAGTAGTGCCTCGTTTATTTTGATGCCCACAAAGTTTGTTAATTCTATTAAAAACCCACCTCAAAAAACAGATTAATCCTACCTTTGTGTAAAGCTAAAAATTATGAAACTAATTTTGTTAAGTATAGGCATGTTAGCCATTGGTTTTGCAGGAATTGCAATTAAAATTCTACTTAAAAAAGATGGTAAATTTGCAGGTACTTGTGCGAGTAATAATCCACTAGTTAATACAGAAGGCGAGGCATGCGGCCTTTGCGGAGCAAAACCTGAAGAAATGTGTAAAAGCGAAGATTAATCTTTTAAAAGCTGGTTTTCTAGTGACGGAGAACAATATGTTTTAAATCCTTCCCCTTTTTTGTCCATTATAAGGTATGCTTTAATCGATGGGTTCTCTGTCAAAAACACCTTAGTCTTCTCTACTCCCATTACCATAAAGGCTGTAGCTAAAGCATCAGCTGTTCCACCGTCATTTGCTATTACCGTTGCACTCAACAGATTATTCTCTGCAGGATAACCCGTTTTAGGATCCAATGTATGTGAATATCGATTGCCATCTAATTCATAAAATTTTCGGTAATTGCCTGAAGTTGCCATTGCAGAATTTTTAAGCTTCACTCGTTGAGCTAAATTACGTTCGAAATTTTCTCCATCAGGCCGATCAATTCCAATAATCCAATCTTCAGTGAATTTATTGTGGCCTTTTACAATTAACTCCCCTCCTAACTCAATGTAGTAATTATCAAAACCTCTTTCGTCGAGAAGTTTTTTCATAACATCAACTGAATACCCCTGTGCGACTGCATTGAAATTAATTCTTGCCAATTCTTGCTTTGCGTAAATTGTATCCGATTGCAAAACAAATTGATCGAAACCAATATTACTTAGCAAACTCTTCACCAAAATAGAATCCATTTTTTGCGGTTCAGAGTAATCAAAACCCCATGCTTTAATTAAGGGCCCCATAGTCGGGTCAAATGCACCATCAGTTTGATTGTGGATATCTTTTGAGAGATTGTATACAGCCAAAAATAGTTGATCAACTTTTACAGTATCTCCTTCATTTAGCCTAGAAATTTTTGAAGTTGGAACATATGTTGACACACTCATGTCTATTGCGTGTAACACAGAATCAAATTTCTCTTTCAAGCCTTCTTCATAGGTCTCTGCCAAGTACTTTATAGTATACGTGGTACCTTGCGCTTTTCCTTTAATTATAATTTCTGTAGCGTAATGATTTGCTGAACCTTCCTTTTCAGGTGCTTCTCCACACCCAAACAAAATGATAATTAACAAAACGTTGATTACCTTTCTCATTCTACCTCTTCTGCTTCTACTTCTACTTCTGTTTCTTTCTCCTTCTCATTCCTTTTCTCAATATCCCAAGTATGATCTCCCATTAAACGAGCTGTTGCTGAGTAGTGAGCATATTTGCACCCTCTCGCCCACTCATCCGGACCAATCATAGAAAGTACTTTCTCTCCATCTTCCTTTTCATACAAATGGTAGGTGTGTCCCGTTATTGGCTTAAAGCCCATTTCTGCAACGTAAATTTCCTCAGAAAGCTCTACTCTCTCTTTTAATTTATTAGCTTGGCTAATGAGTAACTCCATCTGATCATAGATCTGCTTCATCTGCACGTTAGTTTGCTCTACCATAGCAGCCATTGCAGTTGTTTTTATCCTATCCTTGTCATCCGGAATAATGATTGCGCTACCTACTGTATGTGCATAAGGCAAATTGTGAGGATTCTCAGTAATTTTATCCTCATCAATGTGCATTCTTCTTTCGTAATCCGGTTGTATTTTATCCTTCGTCTCAGTCATTATACTTTATTTTCTTCCCTTGTAAACACTGGAATTCCATTTTTGCTCAAATCCTTGTTAAATCGGTATCCTGCTACATCAAACCCTTCTAAATCTTTTTGATTTTCAATTTGATTTTCAATTATGTAGCGACTCATATACCCTCTTGCCTTCTTTGCATAAAAAGATATTATTTTATACTTACCATTCTTCTCATCCTTAAATTCCGGTCTAACTAGTTCTCCATTTAAGATCTTTTTATTAATTACTTTAAAATATTCGTTAGAAGCTAAATTCACAACAAGCTTTGACCCAGTTTCTTCTAATCTCTCATTTATAAAGTTAGTCGGTTTATCACCCCAGAACTTATACAAATTATCAGCTTTTCCGACTTTCAAAGATGTTCCCATTTCTAAACGATAAGGCTCCATTACATCTAGAGGTCGCAGCGTACCGTACATTCCCGATAAAATGATCAAATGGTTTTGAGCATATTCCAGGTTCTTTTCAGTCAAAGTCTTTGCGTTTAGTCCTTGATAAACATCGCCTGTAAAAGCCATAACGGCCTGTCTACTATTTTCTGACGGTTCAATACTACCTGACCAACTTTGGTAACGGTTGGTATTTAATTCGATTAATGCATCGCTAATCGACATTAGCTCCTTCACTTGACTTTTTGAGGTAGACTTTAGCTTGTTTACTAGCGTTTCTGCCTCTGCCATAAAATTAGGCTGTGTAAATGTCTTATGTGCTGTTTCTGATTCAAAATCAAGAGATTTTGCAGGAGATAGAAGATGAATCATGAGTTGGTTTTTTTCTATAACAATTACTCCAAAGTTATGTTTCCATTTGTTTAAATGGAAATGAGATTAACTTAAAGTTGAGATATAAAAAAAGGGGAAAAGCTATGCTTCTCCCCTTCATTAAAGCAAGTAAATGATTTTTATTTTTTTGACCACTTTGCAATGTTCTCAGTGTTCATTTTGATGTAGGGCTGATACTTAGCCACTGTAGATAACTCTAAAGACTTGGTTGCAGTTTTCAATGCTTCCTTCGTCATACCTAACTCATATTGAATTGTTGACAGTGTATAAACATTCCAAAATTTCTCAGATATTTCAACAGACTTTGTCGACCAAGCTAATGCCTTGTTCAAATCTATCTTGTTTGTTAAATAATACTTTGCGCTATTATTGTATAAACTGTAAGCGCTCTCTACCTCGCTAATTTTTGCTTCTATGTTTTTTACAGCTAATTCTTTAGCAGCAACTTTAATTGGCAATATCCAAGAAGTATTTTCCCAAGCAAACATTAAATCAACTGATTCGTCTTTTACATTGGCATACCAAAATGTCATGGATTCAACTTTTTCAGAAATTTTCATCGTTTTTACCTCGATTTCAACAACATTATTTTCTGCCTTGTAGCTATTTTCTTGAACATCTAAATCAGAATTTAGGTACACTTTCCAGTTACCCTCTTCCATTGGAGTCGACAGTACTGAGTATGTTCCAGCCATAATTTCTTTTTCTCCAATCATGGCATCTGTTGACAAAACAATTTTAGTCGCAGAATTTGCACCTGTTCTCCATACAGAACCAAAAGGCTCCAAATCTCCAAATATCAACCTGTCTTTTACTCCAGGTCGTGAGTATTGCACTGTTACATCTGTTAATCCAACTCTCTGCATTGTTTCTGCGTACGGACTTGGTTGTGGTAACTCTTGAGCATTCATTGTAAACGCCACCATAAAAAGAGCTAAAAAGCTCATCGATAATTTTTTAAACATAATTGTTGTTTTTGTTAGGGCAAACTTAACCTATTCGAAGAACAAAAAGTTCTTAAAAAAATCTAAAAAAGATGTTTCGACAAGTAAATGACGATTACAACATAACTTCTCGCGAAAGCGACTAGCAATGCGCGATGTTATTCCTTGCTAAAAACCCTGTATTGAATACATTTTTAAATCGCACATAAAAAGACTTTACCTCATTTATAATAATATCTTATCAATTAAAAATGAAGTATTTGTACAAAACAATAAACCGATCATTATTCTACCACATAAACTTCTTGCTTTATAATTTCATCTGTACTTTTAAATCAAATTAGGAAAGTATGAAAGTTTTGAAATGGATAGGAATAATTGTGTTAATTCTTGCGCTTGTAGGTTACTTTGGAATGGACTACATGATGACTCAAACTAAACAGCACTCACCGCAAGACACCATTCAATACAAATCAGGCAACTTGACATTAGAAACAACGTATTGCAGACCATTTAAAAAAGGTAGGGAAATTTTTGGCGATTTAGAGCCTTTTGGCGAAGTATGGAGAACAGGAGCAAATGAACCAACTACTTTTTCTACGAATAAGCGCATTAAGTTTGGTGATATTTTCGTGAAAGCTGGAACTTATTCTGTCTGGACTATACCACAACAAACGCAGTGGACTATTATTTTGAACAGTGAAATTCCTGATTGGGGAGTCGGCTTTGGTAGTGAGGCTTCGAGAAATCCGGAGTTTGACGTCCTTAAAATTAATGCAGGAACAATCGATTTACCTGCAGTGGTAGAACAGTTTACCATTGAATTTGAATACAACGTCAACATGAGCTTCGCTTGGGATAAAACAAAAGTTATGGTTCCAATAGAGTTTTCAAGTATTGATTAACTAGCTAATTTTAGTTAGTCACCTGAATGTGAATTTTATTTTTAATTTTAGAAAGTTTCCCGACTTATATTGTTTTTGATAAATGGTAGTCTATATTTTATTTATTCATTGAATAGCTTTTTTTTCTGAGGACACATTTAGTGACTCTCCCCATAAAATTGATGTCGTATTGGTCAATTGAAGCGAATTGCTAAACATTCCTTAATGCAATAAAATACAACCGTTTAACACAGTTCGGAATCCTGAAAAATAAGCAAAGCAAACTTAATATTTAAATCTAAACTCCACTCTTCTATTTAGTGCCTTTCCTTCTTCTGTATCGTTCGAGGAAATTGGTTGAAGCTCCCCCATTCCATCATTTGTCATTCTACTCAAGGAAATACCTAGCCCATACAAATATTTTTTTACAGCAATTGCACGTTTTTCTGATAAGGTTAAATTCGCAGCCGCCGGACCCAAGTTATCAGTATGACCAATAATCTCAATCTTCATATCTTGTAACTCTTGCATCACCGCAGCCAACTGATTGAGCTCTTCAAAAGAACTTTTTAAAATTTCATACTCATTGGTATTAAAATTTATTTTTAAACTAAAAGACAAATCTTTACAGGATTTGTAAGACGTCGAAAAAGCCAACATTTTTTGATCGATCTCATTTTTAACAATAGAATCTGCTTTTTCAATTCTATTACCCAAAGAACTAAAACTTTTAGCTTTTAACATCACTGCCGAATCATAGATTCTATCTCCCACATCGCCAATCGCAAATTTTAAATGATACGACTTGCCTTCTTCTAATTTAGCAACTGCTCGCAAAATTGTCGTAAAACCATCGTATTCGAGAAATCGAGCCCTTAAAAACAAATCTGGATTTAGTCGCCAAAAAGCATCATCATTTGCAACTAAAAAGTCAGAGCGCAAAAAATACTCCTCGTTCACTCTATGATTGATGTTATTTATACTTACCGGTTTTCTAGAATTCGGAACTCTTGCTAAATTTTGCGGAAAAATGGCCCTAGAATTGTTTTGCTTCAAGAAGAATCCAAAAATATCATTCACCCCTTTGTCCACAAATTCAGGATACTCTTCCGAAGCAAAAACATACTCAAAGACAATACTATCCCGGAGTGCAATTAAGTCAAATTCTAAAATAGTCGCATCCAGCACTACTCCTGTTGCAATAGCTTGTAAATCTCTATCAGTCCAACCAGACCCTCTTGTTCCTGTGCTTGCCGACTTATTTGGACCAATGGCATCAAACACATCTCCTGTAGACAATAGAATACCTTCGTTTACTATATCAAGGGGCGTTTCGTTCCTAAATACAGCTAATGACTTTTTTTGACCAGTAAACGTTACATTTTTAATAATTAAGTCGCTCCCATCGCCCAACAGGTGCTTCCGTATCATCTGCTCCGGCGAAAGCGAAGTATCTAAACGCAATTGGGCAGTCACTTTAACATGACTGCCCAACAACATACAAATAATAATAAAATACTTCAAGACTTACTGACCGCCTAGGATAATCGGCAATCCATCATCTCCTCCCCCAATAATAATAATTTTTGAGTTTGGCGATTTTGCTAATTCTTCTGTAGCTGAGATACCCTTTTCTTTTAGAATATTCTCCGTAATACTAGCACTCAATATTTTGTTTGCTTCGGCTTTACCTAATGCATCAATTTTTCTTCTTTCTGCCTCTTTCTTTTCTTTTGCAATTAAGTAAGTGTAGGTCTGCGCTTCTTGATCTGCCTGTAATTTAAACTCAATTGATTCTTTAATTTTTTGAGGTAAGGTAATCGCTCTAAATAACAGCGTTTTTTGCTCAATGTAATTTCCCTTTAAAATTGCTTCTGTATTTAACTCAATTTTAGTTTCGATTTCCTGTCTTTTGGATGCATAAAGCTCTTCCGGAGTATACTGACCAATTATTTCTCTTACTGCTGATCGTAACTCTGGACGAATTAAGTCATTAACATAATCATCTTTAAAAGAACGGTATAAATAACCAATCTTATTTGGATTTGGTCTGTATCTCAATGAAACGTCAATTTTAATAGAAAGTCCGTCTTTAGAAAGCACATCCATTGTTTCTTCAATAGATTTTTCTGCAATTTGGAAAGTAAATACTTTGTTCCAAGGGGCAACAATGTTTAATCCTTCTCCTAAAACATTATCTACATCTAGACCTGAAGTATACTGTTTAAACACCACTCCACGCTCAGTTGGCTGCAGAATGATAAATGATTTTGAAATTATTGTAAATACAAATATTACTGCAATTCCAATAAAGATATAAGGTTTTAACTTTTGAGGATCAAATGATGGTTGTTCGAATTCTGCCATGGGTTTTTTTTTTATTTTTAAGTTATATAAAGATAACATAACAAAAGCGAAATTGGTTTCTAAAAGTCTGTTAAAGATTATATTTATTTTCCTGCTCTATTTCTTGTCTGCTTTCATCTTTTCTGCAGCTTCTTCCGAAATGTCGTTTGCAAAAATATCAAAGATTACTGCATACTTATAAGCTAAATCTTTTATATAGTCAAACCTCCCAGATCCGCCGCTGTGTCCTGCATTCATATTTGTTTTTAATAGTAACATATTGTTATCTGTTTTGGTTTGTCGCAACTTGGCCACCATTTTCGCACACTCCCAATACCCTCTACTCGGGTATCATTTACTCCGGCTGTAAACAACATGTGCGGGTAATCTTGTGATTTTACATTATCATAAGGACTATAACTAAGCATGTATTCAAATGCCTTTTTCTCATTTGGGTTTCCCCATTCTAAATATTCAATCGTCGTTTGTGGTAGTTTATCGTCCAACATCGTATTAGAGACTATTTTAATTATTAATTGTCAATCTCATAAACCTTACTGAATTCAAGGTTGAATGATTAAGTTTGACTTTCAATGAAAAAGCAACAGGAAACAAAAAAATTATTGCATCCAAGAAGCAAACACAGAGATCGTTACGACTTTAAAAAACTCGCAGAAATAAACCCAAAATTGAAAGATTTTGTAGCTAAAAATAAATTTGATGACCTAACAGTCGATTTTTTTAATGCGAAAGCAGTATTGTCTTTAAATACTTCGTTGCTACAATTACATTACAATTTGAAAGAATGGAGTATTCCTGAAAACTTTTTATGCCCTCCAATACCAGGCAGAGCAGATTACATTCATTACGCAGCAGATTTATTAAGCGAGGAAAATGATTTAAAAATTCCAAAAGGCAACAATATTAATTGCATGGACATTGGAACTGGAGCAAGTTGTATTTATCCCTTAATAGGGAATGCAGAATATGGCTGGAACTTTGTTGGAACTGATATAAATACTACTGCGTTAAAAGCAGCACAGAATAATGTTACAATCAATAACAAACAAGCACAAATAGTGCTAACACTGCAAAAGGATAAGGAGTCTATTTTCGAAGGATTATTGAAAAAAACAGATCATTTTGACTTGTGTCTTTGTAACCCTCCCTTCCACTCTTCTGCAGAAGAAGCTGCGAAAAGTTCAATGCGAAAAAACAGCAACTTAAAAAACAAAAAAATCAGCAAACCTGCGTTAAATTTTGGGGGACAGTCCGCTGAACTTTGGTGCGCTGAAGGCGAATATGGATTTATTCAACAAATGGTAAAGGAAAGTGAACTGTACCAGAATAACTTTTTATGGTTTACTGTACTAGTTTCCAAAGGTTCAAATTTACACCATTTTGAAAAGTGGTTAGAAGAGAAAAAAGTAACGAAAACAAAAATTATTGAAATGAAACAAGGTCAAAAAGTAAGTAGATTACTTTGCTGGACCTTTTTAAACTCTAAACAACGAAACGTTTGGATAAACGAAAGATGGAAATGAAAAAAATAGTAGCCTTCGGGGCAAGCAATAGCAAAGAGTCAATTAATAAAAAATTTGCAGCCTATGCAGCAAGTCAAATTAAGGAATCTGAAATAAATCTACTAGATTTAAATGATTTTGAAATGCCAATTTTCAGCATTGAAAGGGAAAATGAAATAGGGTTCCCTACTTTGGCTCAAAAGTTTAGAGACCAATTAAACACTGCAGACGGAATTATAATTTCCTTCGCAGAACACAACGGAGCGTACAGCACTGCTTTTAAGAACATATTCGATTGGATTTCTAGAGGTGGTCCAAACATTTGGGGAAATAAGCCGATGTTTTTATTGAGTACTTCGCCCGGAGGTATGGGAGGAAAAACCGTTTTGGAAATTGCTGTCGGCAAAATTAGTAGAATGAACGAAAATGAAATTGTTCATTTTTCATTACCAAATTTTGATGAAAATTTTGATAATCAGATTACGGATTCTAAATTAAACGAAGAATTCAATTTAAAACTTAGTGAATTCACATCCAACTTAGGGTAATTGTAAACTTTACTTCTTGTCACAATCCTTATCTTGCGGCGCTAAATCTAAAAACATGGATACTTTTAATGATTTTAAACTCAATAACAAACTTCAAGATGCTATTGATGAGTTAGGATTTACAACACCAACACCAATACAATCAGAAGCTTACCCAGTTATTCGATCCGGTAAAAATGTAGTTGGAATTTCACAAACTGGTTCAGGAAAAACCTTGGCATTTATGCTGCCGTTGCTAAATGATTTGGCCTACTCTACTCAACTATCTCCAAGGATTTTGGTGCTTGTACCGACACGAGAACTAGTTGTTCAAATTGTGGAGCAAATTGAGTTGTTTACCAAATATATGAACGTCCGAATTCTAGGAATTTATGGAGGCACCAACATTAATACTCAGAAACAAGCAGTAGCACAAGGAGTAGATGTGGTTGTTGCAACACCTGGTAGATTATATGATATTGTAATTGATGGTTCACTTAAGCTAAAGACCGTTAAAAAAGTAGTGATTGACGAAGTAGATGTGATGCTTGACTTAGGCTTTCGCTTCCAATTGAATAATCTTTTCGAACTCATGCAGGAAAATCGCCAAAACATTATGTTTTCGGCAACCATGACGGAGGAAATTGAAGAACTGATTGGTGAATTCTTCATCGCTCCAGTTCAAATTGCAATTGCGTTAAGTGGGACACCTTTAGATAATATTGAGCAAAGCGTTTACGAAGTCCGTAATTTTTATACAAAAGTTAACCTTCTAATTCACTTGTTAAAGGATAAGGAAGAGTTTAATAAAGTGTTAATTTTTGTATCGGGTAAACGAAATGCTGATCGAATATTTGAAAAATTAACTGAAGATTATAGCGAGGAACTTGGCGTTATTCATTCAAATAAAACGCAGAATTACAGGTTTAAGGCAATTGAAAAATACGAGGAAGGTAAAACGAGAATTCTAATTGCGACAGATGTAATGGCAAGGGGCTTGGATTTGGACCAAATATCTCATGTTATCAACTTTAACGTGCCTGCGTTTGCTGAAAACTACATGCACCGAATAGGGAGAACTGGAAGAGCTGAACACAGAGGAAAGTCCATTCTACTTTATAAAGAAGCTGAAGTAGAGTACAAAGAAGCAATTGAGGAATTAATGGATATGAAAATTCCTGTAATTAAATTTCCTGTAGAAGTTGAGATTAGCACACAAAAAACTCCTGACGAACGTCCTGAGAATTACGTTTTTAAAAATGCTGACAGAAATGCTAAAAAAGACGTTGAAGCAGGAGCTAGTTTTCACGAAAAGAAATTGAAAAACCAGAAAACGAATCAAGGCGGCTCATACCGCCGCGAGATAACAAAGAAATATAAAAAGCCAAAGACTAAAAGTGGTAAAAAAGGCAGTAAGAAATGATGGGTGTAACTCAATAATCCTAATTTTGTTTATTATTAGATTCCCCGGTGCTGAAATTGGTAGACAGGCATGGTTGAGGGCCATGTGTCTTAAGTGACGTGCAGGTTCGAGTCCCGTTCGGGGAACAAAAAAGCGAGCAACTAGCTCGCTTTTTTTATTTCATCTTCTTTTGTATTGACTTGCAATTAGAATTCTCTTTACTTAGTTTAGTGTTAATTAGGTATAATTAATTAAAATCTAAATAGCTTACCGATATGAAGAAATTAGCGCTATTCTCAATTCTTTGTCTATTTGTTTCTCTAAATACCCAAGCTCAAACTAAGTCTGACAAAGTTGATCTCACTTGGGGCGATGAAGCAACTTTAGAGTCACGATCTGTATTTGATGATATTATCGGTACAAACGAAAGCGGAATCTACATCCTTAAAAAAGTAACTAGAGGAAAATTGCCTGTTTTAATAGAGAAGTACAGCAACCAAATGAAATTGATAAAATCTGAGTCTCTTTCCTTTGGCAAAAAAAAAGAGGAACGTTATTTTTTATTCGCAGCTCAAATTGACCAACAGATTATTCTTTTTTCAACCTTTTTAAATAACAAAGAGAGAACAAGAACTTTGTTTGCGCAAACTCTAAATCCAACAACCCTCAAACTAAGCTCCAAACTCACCAGAATTGCCTCCAGAAAAACATACAATAACTCATTAGAAAATGCGAGTCAGTTTTTCTTTCACCAAATTTCGAGAAACGAAGATAAGTTACTTATTTACTATGATCTTCCCAGCAAAAAAGAAGAAAATAAAAAATTTGCTTATCATGTTTATGATAAAAATTTGAATGAATTATGGAAGAAAGAAGCTACTTTACCTTTCGAAAGTGAACTAATCGAGTTAATCGACTTCCAGATTAGAAAGAATGGAGATTTATTTCTTTTATCAAAGGTATACGAAGACAAAGTGAAAAATCGAAAAAAGGGAAAGCCGTACTATCGTTATCAAATAGTTGAATTTACTAATAAGGGCATGGACACAAAAGAATACCCAGTTATTTTACAAGACAAATTTTTAAGTGAGATGCAGATTGCCCTTAATGCAAACGGTACTATTATTTGCGCAGGCTTTTACTCTAACATTGGCAATTCTAACTTGAACGGTAGTTTTTTCTTAATCATTGATGCGGCTTCGAAAAAGATTACCATCAAAAACTTCAAAGAGTTTGGGTTGGATTTCATTACTCAAAACATGACAGATAAGGAAAAGAAACAGACAGAAAAAAAAGATGCTAAAGGAAAAGATATTGAATTGTATCAATATGATTTGGACGACATTATTTTACGAGATGATGGAGGAGCAATTTTGATTGGTGAACAATTCTACATTAGAGTTACAAATTATACGACAAGTCAAGGGAACATTAATTCGGTCAACCACTATTACTACAACGACATTATTGTAATTAGTATTAATCCAAGAGGAGAGGTTGATTGGACGGAAAAAATTGCAAAACGACAACATACTACAAATGATAATGGATACTTTTCTTCTTATGTTCTAACTGTGGCGAATGACAATCTTAATTTTATTTTCAACGACAATATTAGAAACTTAACCACCTCAAAAATAACTGCTGGAAAATATAAAGGTAAAATAGAATATTTCACCAAAAAATTTAAAGAATCTGTTGCTGTTCTGGTGCAATTAGACAGTGATGGGAGACAAGTTAAAGAGGCTTTATTTAACGCTAAGGAAGCTGAATTATTGATTCGACCAAAAGTATGTGAGCAAATATCTGACAAAGTATTGATTATCTATGGTCAAAAAAGAAAAGTCGAACAATTTGCAAAGGTTACGTTTCGCTAAACACTAAATCTGTTAATCTGAATCCATCTTTTAGCTATAATGCTGTACAATAAAAGACAGTAGATCGCCACCTTCCAGCCACAGGCATGGCGCTGTTACCATGTAAAAGTTAGACTATTTTTTAGTTCTCGATAATCCTTCAATTAATTTAAATAATTTATTATCATGACTTTCATTTAAGCTTTTCGGGTTGCAAGATCTAAAATCAAATTCACTTGTCATTCGACGTAAATCATGACAAGGAGATAAATAATTTATTTTAAACGATCAACTATCTTTTAAACAGAAATTTAGAAACAATAAAATCTCTTTGGAACGATCTACTTAAGAGTTTAGAATAACGAATGTATCAGTTCTATTAAGGGAATAGAAAGCGAGCAACTAGCTCGCTTTTAGAATTTCATCTTCCATCATTTTGACTTGTTTCTAACCTTTCCTTTAATTATTTTAGCCACAATTACAAATTGTATTTCTACACCCAAAACTTTAACTCCCAACTGTTACATGAAAAAATTAATGCTCCTATCAATTATTTGTCTCTTCATATCGCTAAATAGTCAGGCTCAAACAAAATCTGAAAAAGTAAATTTAATTTGGGGAGACGAGCAAGTTCTTAATAAGAAAACCGCATTTGATGACATTATAGGTACAGATGACGATGGTGTTTACATTATTAAACGAACAAGAAAAGGAAAAGCACCAATTATTATAGAAAAATACAGCAATGATATGTCTTTGAAAAAGTCTGTTCCAATAATTTTAGGGGAAAAGAAGAAGGAAAGAGTGTATCAATATGCCACACAAATTGATGGGGAACTCATTCTTTTTTCTTCCGTGTTAGATAAAAAAGCAAAAGTTAATTTACTTTTTGCTCAAACCGTTAATAAAAAAACACTTAAACCAAGTTCCAAATTAGTGGAAGTAGGTTCTATCTCCTTTGCCGGAAACTCTAAAAGAAACTCAGGTTGGTTTACTTATCAAATTTCTAATGATGAAAAAAAAATACTGATATACTATAACTTACCTTATGAAAAAGACGGAAACGAAAAAATTTCCTACCATATATTTAATAAAGACCTTACCCTTCTTTGGGGAAAAAATGTAACACTCCCTTACGAAAATCAATTATTTCAAGTAGTAGACTATGAGATTCAGGAGAATGGAGACCTGTATTTACTTTCAAAGATATTTAAAGAAAAGGCAAAGGAGCGAAGAAAAGGTAAACCTAATTTTCACTATCAAATTATTGCATACACTGAGCAAGGTAATAATGTCAAGGAGTACCCTATAGTTTTGGAAGGTAAATTTCTGACTGATATGAAAATTACCATCAACCAAGACAATGATATTATTTGTGGTGGCTTCTACTCTGACAATGGTACTTCTACAATAAAAGGTAGTTATTTTCTAAAACTAAATGAAAGTTCTAACAAAATTGTGACCAAAAGTTTCAATGAATTTGAGATTGACTTCATTACCCAAAACATGACGGAAAAGCTAAAGAAGAAAACAAAGAAAAGAGAGGCAAAAGGTAAAGATGTGGAGCTGTATCAATACGACTTAGACAACATTGTGCTGAAAGACGATGGAGGAGCAATTTTAGTTGGAGAGCAATTTTTTATAAGAGTAGTTACCACGACAGATGCCCAAGGAAACGTAAGAACTACTACGCATTACTATTACAACGATATAATTGTAATCAGTATAAATCCTAAAGGAGAAATTGATTGGACTGAAAAAATTGCAAAGAGGCAACATACAATAAACGATAACGGCTACTTTTCATCCTATGCGATGGCAGTAAACGAAGATAAAATCAATTTTATTTTCAACGACAACATAAAGAATCTTGGAACTGCAAAGATGACTAAAGGAAAAGCTAAGGGAGCAGTTTATGACTTTACAAAAAAGTTTAAATCATCTGCTGCTGTATTAGTTCAAGTAGATAGCGACGGAAGACAGGTAAAAGAAGCGCTATTTAACGCTAAAGAAGCGGAGTTATTGATTCGACCAAAAGTATGCGAGCAGATATCAAACAATGAATTGGTGATTTATGGTCAAAAAAGAAAAACCGAACGATTTGGGAAGATTGTATTTAAATAAATAATCAAACTTATTTCTTAAAGTCGCCTGCTCTGCTTGGCGGCTTTTTTTATTTATAAAAAAAAATTAGCTCCCATAAAATAAACTTATGAAATACTGCCTTACTTTACTACTTATCATAACGATCTCAGGCCTTAGCTTCAGCCAAACGGACTCCTCTATTTTTGGAAAATTTAACTCCCAATTTATAAAAATTGACGGGTATAAAATAAATGTGGAAACCTTAGGAAGCGGTAATCCAATTTTCTTTTTTACAGGTGGTCCAGGAAATTCACATGATTATATGCAAGGTGCTTTCGGACAATATTATAAAAACTGTCAGGTTGTATTTATTGATATGCTCGGACGAGGAAAATCTGACGATGCAAAAGATAAATCTGAATACTCTATAGTAAATGATGTTTACATTGCTGAGGAAGTTCGAAAACAACTCAAGCTAACGAAAATATCTTTAGTTGGCCACTCCTATGGAACGGTAATAGCACAAGCCTACGCTGTGAAGTATCCAACTCAAGTAAATAAAATGGTTTTAATTAGCGGTTTTCATAGCGGCGAAATGTGGCAAGCGAACTGCGATAGTTACAATCATTATGCAAAAACGCACTTCCCTGAAAAGTGGAAAATAGTAGACTCATTAAGAGCATTGGTTTCTATTTCTAGTGATAAGATATTTAGCAAGCACTACGGAAGTTTCCCTACCAAATAAATTTACTACCACAATACAAAGATTAAAGGTAACAACCCAAAAGAAGCTTACAGAAACTGGAACAACGATGTCTACTACGGCATAGTTGGACGAGACGCAGACTTTTTTGTAAGCGGAACAATGATGGACACTGATTTTAGAAAAGAATTAAGCACACTTAAATTTCCAACGTTAGTTGTCGCAGGCAGATATGATGGTGTTTCAACACCTGAATACAACATTCAAAATAAAACATATATGCCTAAAGCTAAATTTGTAATGTTCGAAAATAGTGGTCATAACCCCTACTTAGAGGAACCCACAGAGTTTTACAAGCTGTTCAATAACTTTTTCAGCTTTAATTAATGAGATCCAATACTCTTCTACTAACCTGAGTTCGATTAATATTTAGAGCTTCATGTTTTAAAATTTAGATGTATACGTCTTATCTTGAAATAAATATATAGATATATTTTATCAATATAACGCAGTAGATCGTTATACATGGTAAGGCTTTAGGGTTGCACTTTTGAGGTTTAATTGCTTTCTTTGTTGAAAATATTAAGAAATTGATTATCATGTTTCTAACAATAAATAACTCTTTATTTTAAGAAATATAAAAGAATACACCATGTGTAGTCCCTTATTCCTAACTTTACGATTCTTGGGGCCGACCGGTATCGACAGCAAGGTGAATGAATGAGTAAGCAAGTCGAGCATTTAGTGAGTAGCTCGTTAATCATAACACTAAAAGTCTATAAACGACGACAATAATTATGCGCTTGCAGCGTAACACTCGATAGAGGTTACAATTAATTCGGGACAATAGTTTCGAACAAGCATTTCTCTCGGGGGTTCCGCTCACTAATACCCCGGCTAAGAGGAATCGACATTTTGAGCTAGTCAAATTGGAACCTAGACGGTTTGGCGAAACTTAATAGGATAAGGTATAAGTGGGATGTTTACTTTTGGCTTATATTCGAAAAACAATAGTAAAATAAACTTGTAGAAAGCTCTTTGATTACTTGTTTGGACGAGAGTTCGAATCTCTCCGGCTCCACAATAAAAAGTTCAACACAAAGTGTTGGACTTTTTTTATTTCTAAGCAGAGC
>CAJJAT010000036.1 GCA_905182175.1 Flavobacteriales bacterium UBA1494
TTCGGATCTGTTTCCACAGCGAACAACGGAGGTTTTTCTTCATTGAGAAGCTCTATTAAAACGAAAGATTTGTCAGAAAAAAAGGTATTTGTACTGAAAGTTAAGGGTGATGGTAAAAGCTACCAATTTAGAGTAAAAACTAGCTTGAACGAAAGACATTCTTACATCTACTCCTTCCAAACCAACGGGAAATGGCAAGAAATTAAAATTCCTTTTAACAAAATGTTTGCCTCATGGAGAGGAAGAACACTAGATATGCCAAACTACGATGGCTCAGCGATTGAAGAAATGCGCTTTTTGATTGGAAATAAGAAGAATGAAGCTTTTGAATTAGAGATCGAGTCGATTTCTGTTCACTAATGCTAAAGTCTAAAGTCTAAAGTTCGAAAATTATGGTCAAAAACCCTATTATATTGTTGGTAATTAAAGATTAAGGAATTAGTAATTTAGAAGATCCTTCATCTTCGCTAACACTTTCTGGGCATTTGGAATCATCGTTTGTTCTAAAATAGAATTCAAAGGTATAGCCGGCATGCTTTCAGAACCCATCGCCATAACAGGAGCTTCTAAACTTGTAAAACACTCTTCTTGAATCAGACCTGCAATATTTCTTGCGAACGAATTTTCAATTGCATCTTCCGTTAAAACTAGACAACGGTTGTGTTTTTGTACAGAATTAAAAATAGCTTCCTTATCTAATGGATTTAAAGTTCTTATGTCGATTATCTCAACCTTTCCTTCAATTTCTTTTGAAGCGTTTAATGCCCAATGAACTCCCATTCCGTAGGTAATAACGGTCATTGAATTTCCAGTATTTATACATTCCTCAGAAGCCTCTTGAACTATTCTTGCTTTCCCAAAAGGAACAATATAATCTGAGTCTGGCTCTACTGTTTTTGCAGCTAAGGTTCCCGGAACTTTACTCCAATACAGCCCTTTGTGCTCAAAAATTACCACTGGGTTTGGATCGTGGTAAGCTGACTTCATTAGCCCTTTTAAATCTGCTCCGTTAGACGGATAAGCAATTTTAATTCCCTTTATATTTGCTATAATTGTTTCAACACTAGAAGAGTGATAAGGCCCACCACTGCCATATGCACCTATCGGAACTCTTAAAATCATACTTACGTTGAACTTTCCGTTCGACAAATAATAGGAACGACTTAATTCTGTAAACAACTGGTTGATGCCAGGGAAAATGTAATCTGCAAACTGAACTTCAACAATTGGTTTTAAACCCACTGCAGACATGCCTACCGTAGAACCTACAATGAACGCTTCTTGTATTGGAGTGTTAAAAACTCTTTCATCTCCAAATTTTTGAGCCAACGTCGCCGCTTCTCTAAATACTCCTCCCAATCTGCCTCCAACATCTTGACCGTACATTAAACACTCTTTGTGTTCCTTCATTAATTCTTCTACAGCGTGCAATGCAGAATCGACCATCACCACTTCTTCTCCATTTTCAGGACTTCTAACGCCTTTCTCTTCTAAAACTGCTGTTGGTGCATAATCGTGAGTATAAAGATCTTCAGGAGTTGGATCTTCTGCCTTTAAAGCTAACTCATAGTCCGACTCTACCGTTTTTAATGCGTCCTTTTCAATTTTAACCAGTTGCTTCTCAGAAAAGCCGTTCTCTAGCAAGTGGTTTCTTAAGACTGGATAAGGATCTCGAGTTCTTTGTTCCTCTAAATCATCTCTATACCACTCCATTCGCACACCAGAAGTATGGTGATTCAGCAATGGAACCTTCGCATGAATCAATACGGGACGGCGTTCTTCTCTAATTATTTTTATGGCTTTTTGAACCGTATCATAACATTCAACAAAATCGCTTCCATTTATTGTAAATGCCTCAATTCCATGAAACCCTTTGATGTACTCAAAAGCATCCTGAGCTCTTACTTCCTCTGCACTAGCCGAAATATCCCATTCATTGTCTTGAATAACATACATAATCGGCAACTGTCGAAGCGCCGCCATTTGAAAGGCTTCTGCAACCTCTCCTTCCGTTACTGAGGCGTCTCCCAAAGAGCACATTACCAAAGGATTATTCTTGTCATCTATGCCAACTTGTTCTTTATACTGCATGCCTAATGCTGCGCCTGTTGCAGGAATAGCTTGCATTCCTGTTGCAGAAGATTGATGCGGAATTTTAGGCTTGTCATCGTCCTTTAAACTTGGGTGACAATAGTACGTTCTTCCCCCAGAAAACGGATCGTCCTTCTTCGCCATCAACTGCAGCATCAAATCATACGGTCGCATTCCTATTCCCAACAACATAGAATCATCACGGTAATAAGGATAGGCGAAATCGAAGTTTTTCAATTGCATAGAAACAGCCAATTGAATCGCTTCATGCCCTCTAGAAGTTGCATGCACGTATTTTGAAACAACTTTAAAGTTTGCCTCGTAATGCTCCGTCATGCTTTTAGCAGTTGCCATTAGCGAAAATGCCTTTTCTAGTGTGCTTGTATTGATTTTTGCCATTTTTCTCTTCAATTGATTTTATCTACACTTCG
>CAJJAT010000037.1 GCA_905182175.1 Flavobacteriales bacterium UBA1494
TTATTATGGCCTTTGATGAGAAAGGACAAGCAGATAACTTTGAGCGAAGAAAAGAGATTTGTGGGCGAGCGTATAAAATATTAACTGAAACGGTTAAATTCCCTGCAGAAGATATCATTTTCGATCCAAATATTCTGACAGTCGGAACAGGGTTAGAAGAGCATAATAACTATGCAGTTGATTTCATTAAATCAACAAAATGGATAAAAGAAAATTTACCAGGAGCTTTAGTGAGTGGAGGAGTCTCCAATGTTTCTTTCTCTTTTAGAGGAAATAATGTTGTTCGGGAAGCCATTAATTCAGCATTTCTATACCACGCTATTAAGAATGGCCTGGATATGGGAATTGTTAATGCTGGAATGATTGAGGTGTACGATGATATTCCCAAGGAGTTGTTAGAACATGTTGAAGATGTTTTATTAAATAGACGTGACGATGCAACTGAAAGGTTAACAGAATTCGCCGAAAGCGTGGCCAAAGGAGGGAAAGTTATTGTAAAGAATGAAGAATGGCGAAAAGGAACAGTTCAAGAACGTTTGAGCTACTCTTTAGTTAAAGGAATAGTAGAAAATATAGTTTCAGATACAGAGGAAGCGCGATTACAATACGATAAACCTCTTCATGTAATTGAAGGCCCATTAATGGATGGAATGAACGTTGTTGGAGACCTGTTTGGTGCGGGGAAAATGTTTTTACCTCAAGTAGTTAAAAGTGCTAGGGTTATGAAAAAGGCGGTAGCACATTTATTACCATACATTGAAGAAGAAAAATTACGTTCTGGCGACGTTGCGAAAAATGCCGGCAAGATTTTGTTGGCTACCGTAAAAGGCGATGTTCATGACATTGGTAAGAACATTGTTGGTGTCGTATTGGCTTGTAATAATTATGAGGTAATTGATATGGGTGTAATGATTTCAGCAGATAAGATTCTGCAAAAAGCCATTGAAATGGATGTTGATATGATTGGCTTAAGTGGTTTAATTACGCCATCTTTAGATGAAATGGTTTTCGTTGCCAGCGAAATGAAACGACAGGGTTTCATTGTTCCACTTTTAATTGGCGGAGCAACCACTTCTAAAGCGCATACTGCTGTAAAAATTTCCCCAGAATACGATTTACCCGTCGTTCATGTTCTAGACGCATCTCGTTCTGTGCCGGTTGCCGGGAGTTTATTAACCAAAGACAAAGCTGTAAAAGATAAATTCTTTTTTGATTTGAAGGAGGAATACTCTAAAATTAGAGATCAATTTGAAGCGAAGAGAAATCAGAAAAAGATGATTTCGATTGAGAATGCACGTAAAAATGCATTTGAAATTGATTGGAAGTCTACCGACATAAAGGTCCCAAGCTTTACAGGAACTAAGGTGTTTGACAACTACGCAATAAGTGATTTAATTCCATTTATTGATTGGACACCATTTTTTCAAACCTGGGAATTGGCAGGTAAATATCCCAATATTTTAGAGGATGAAGTGGTTGGGGTTGAAGCAAAAAAATTATTTATAGATGCAAAAGCAATGCTCGTAAACATTGTAGATGAAAATTGGCTGCAAGCAAAAGGAGTATTTGGTTTTTGGAAAGCCAATTCAGTAGGTGACGATATTCAGCTATTAGCTGATAATGGAGAAACCTTTGAAACATTATACACCTTAAGACAGCAAGGAAAAAAGGCTGCAAAAGTGGCAAATTTCGCTTTGGCAGATTTTATTGCTCCTAAAGATAGTGGAAGAGAAGATTATATTGGAGCATTTGCAGTAACATCTGGAATTGGAATTGATGAACACATTGAAAGGTTTGAGGCAGATCATGATGATTACAATAGTATTATGTTAAAGGCTTTAGCAGATCGTTTGGCTGAGGCTTTCGCTGAACGACTGCATAAAGAAGTGCGAATAGAGCATTGGGGTTATGCCGAAAACGAAGGGTTAGACAATGAATCTTTGATCAAAGAAAAGTACAGAGGAATTCGTCCGGCTGCTGGATATCCTGCTTGTCCTGATCATTCTGAAAAAGAGGCAATCTTTAGACTTTTAGATGCAGAAAGATTGGGCATTACACTAACAGAAAGCTACGCAATGTTACCAACAGCAGCTGTTAGTGGTTTGTATTTTGCCAATGAAAATTCAAAGTATTTTGGATTAGGAAAAGTGCAGAAAGACCAAATGGAAGACTATGCACAGCGAAAAGGGAAAGCTATTGAGGCTTGTGAAAAATGGCTTCGTCCAAATTTGAATTACTAATCAAAAATTAGAGTTAACAAAAAAGCCACCTATTTTGAAGCTATTTCAGAGTAGGTGGCTTTTTGATTTTCAGTTCAATTACCTTTTGAGTACAAACCCTCCAACTTTAGAGAATTGTTTTTCTCCTATGTAAATTACTGCCTGGTAAGAATAAGGACCCTCGGGGGCTAGAGAACCATTGGGTAGTCGTCCGTCCCAGCCATCAGAAGTTCCGTTGCTTGTGCCAATTACTTTTCCATTTAGTGTTAAAACATCTATTCTAATGTTATCAATAGCTATCGATTTTTCTTTAATTAATTTAAATACATCATTAGTGCCATCAAAATCGGGAGTTACAATATTTGGAAAAATTACTTGAACTGCAATTCGTTTGTTTTCTAACCTGTTTTGTTCATTCACATCAACAGTTGAATTTACATTGCTATTTGCTTTATTTTCTGGGTCGTTTGCACTCTTATCTCGTTCTTCTGCGCTTGCGCTAGAAGCTGGTGTATTATTTTCCGACAGTTTTTCTGCCAATTCCTCAATTTCTTGCTGTTCAACAGCAAATCGCTGATGCTCTGCAATGATTTCATCAATCGTTTGCTCATGTATTTGTTGCTCCTCTTCTGTTAATTCGGAGTTGTCGGTGGTAGCTTTAACTCCATTGGAATTGAAGCCCCTCTTTTCGTTGGGTGAAAGTTGGTTGGCTATTTCAGTTGATGCTTTTTTGACTGATTCCGAACCCACTGAACTGTTAGCAGTTTTGCTCTTGATCCCCGAGAGGTCAGAAGATACTTCAGGTTTTGCCTTTTTAATGACAACATTTTCAACCGGTGTTTGCTTTGGTGGGTTTATTTTTTTCTGACCTTCATTGTTAAAAAAGAAATAACCACTAACTGCGACAGAGGCAATGATAACTCCAACAATAACTGAGGAAGACCAAGATGCGGAAGCGCTGCCGGCAGCTCCTCCGGAAATTCCTGCTTGAACATTTGCCCAAGCGTTTACTCTTGGAGTTACCTCAAAATTTTGAAGTTTATCTTTAAAGAGTTTTTCTATGTCGTTATTTTGCTGTTTCAAAGCATTTAATTTTTAATTCAATTGTTCTAGTTTCTTTCTTAAGATTCCTCGTGCTCGGGAAAATTGTGATTTCGATGTGTTTTCAGAAATATTCAACTCTTCTCCAATCTCACGGTGCGTGTAACCTTCTATCACATACATGTTAAAAACAGTTCTGTATCCCGTTGGTAAAGCCTGCACTAATTTTAATAAATCTTCTGTGTTTAATTCACTATTAATACTTTCATCTTCCTTTAGCTTATAGCTTACATTGTCTATATCAACTTTAAAGCGTTCATTTTTGGCGCTTCGTAAGTGGTCTAGAGCAGTGTTTACCATTATTCTTCGCAACCATCCTTCTAAAGAGCCTTTCCCGGAAAACATCCCGATTTTTTTAAAAAATTTGATAAATCCATCCTGTACAATATCTTGGGCTTCTTCATAACTGTCTGCATAACGCATGCAAACACCCGTCATAATTCCGGAGTACTTCTCAAACAAAAACTTTTGAGCGTGCTCTTCGTTGGCTTTGCAGCCTCTAAGCATTTCATCTTCGCTCATATGTTTCTCCTGATCCAAAGTTTCGGCTGTATTATAGATGGTAAAAGCATGCATTTAGTTGCATACAATAAAAATCATAAACTAAAATTAGTGAAGTAAAACCCTTTTTAGGCTTTTTTTAAGGTAAATGAGAATGTAGATCCTTTACCTAAACTACTCCGCACATTTATAGTTTGGAGGTGTGCTTCTAAAATATGCTTTACAATTGCTAAACCTAGACCAGATCCTCCATCTGCCCTCGACCTTCCTTTGTCGACTCGGTAAAATCGTTCAAAAAGACGCGGTAAGTGCTCCTCCCCGATGCCTTTTCCGTCATCTTTTACTTCTATTAAAATATTCTCTGCTAAATCGTAAAATTTAACAGTTGTTTTACCTCCTTCTTTGCCATAGTTTATGGAATTCATAAGAAGGTTGGTAAGTACCTGAGTAATTTTTGCTGCATCAGCTTTTACCAATACAATGTTGGAGTTGTTAAGAATTGAAAGTCTTATGTCTTTTCTTTTTGCCTTGTATTCTACTGCTTCTATTACTTCTTTAGTTAAATCAACTAAATTAAACTGTTGAACATTCAGCTCCATACGATTAGACTCAAGCTTCGCAATTTCATCTAGATCGTCGACCATTTCAATCATGCGGTTCACACTTTTTTCAGCTTTTTGTAAAAAATTACGATTGATTGTTTGATCTTCCAACCCGCCTTCCAGTAAGGTGAGAATATAACCTTGTATGCTGAAAATAGGAGTTTTTAATTCGTGAGAAATATTGCCTAAAAAATCTCTTCTGAATTCTTCTTGATCTGTTAGTCTTTCAATTTCTCTTCTGTTTGTTTTGTCCCACTCAATTACTTCCTCTCTAATCTTACCAAAAATATCCTCACTCATGTCTAAAGAAGTGGGTTCTCTTTTTAAACCAACCTTTAGGTTGTGAATGGTCTTATATATAAGGCGGAATTTTTTATCAATGAACTGCATAATACCCCACAATATAATTCCGTAAGAAATTACAATGCTGAAAATGAACATGAGTAAAGTATAACCTAAATGGAAGCCGTAAGCAGTATAAAGAAAGAGAGCGCCTGCTGCGGTAACAAAAAGAGTAATAAATAGCGAAAGTCTGAATGCAAGTGCCTTGGGGCTTAAATTGCGCATGCTTAAAGCTAACGAATTTCTTGAAAAGCGTGACTTTTTAAGCTTCAAATTTGTACCCCACTCCTTTAATTGTTTTTATTAAAGTTTCGCCGAGTTTTTCTCGTAGTTTTCGAATGTGAACATCAATAGTTCTATCCCCAACAACAACTTCTCCTCCCCATATTTGATTCATAATCATATCTCTAGTAAATACTTTTCCCGGTTTACTCATTAAAAGAGAAAGTAATTCGAATTCTTTTTTTGGTAAATTTAATTCTTTGTCATGTTGTTTAATAACATACCGTTCTCGGTCAATTGAGATTCCTCCAGCTTCGATATCTGCCAACACTGTTTCTCCGCCTCCTTTTCTTCTAAGAATGGCTTTTATCTTACTCACAAGAACTCTTGGTTTTACTGGTTTTGTAATATAATCGTCAGCACCAGCATCAAAACCTGCAAT
>CAJJAT010000038.1 GCA_905182175.1 Flavobacteriales bacterium UBA1494
CGATCCAAGGCAACCTGATGGTGATTTGTGTGGTAAAGTAGTGAAAGGATGTGCTGATCGCAACCTTATTATTATCAGTGCTGGAACCTATAAAAATAACATAAGAATACTTAGTCCCCTTACGATAAGCAATGATTTACTGGATGAAGGACTTGATATTATTGAAGACGAGATAGCGAAAGCTGTTACAGGTTAAGTAAAATCTTTTTCTGATATTAAAAAAAGCCTCTTAAAGAGGCTTTTTTAATTTCTAGAAATACCTTACTTGTGCGTTTTATAAAGCCACGGTACACCGATAATTATGTTTTTAGTATCAATGGTCTGCATTTTCTTTAATTCTTCAGAACAATCTTCTCGTGTATCGCATCCTTTGGAGTAAATCAATAAAGGATACTTTTTTGATAATCTGTTTTTTGCGATCAATGTACTAATCTCATATTCGCGTTTTAAGATTTTCTGCATTGCAATAGCATGTTCAATGTCTTTAAACGCCCCAAGAATTACTTTGTATTCACCCATATCAATATCATCCAATTCCTTCACAACATTTTCACTTTCGGAAGGAACTTCCAATAAAGGAGTTTCTATTTTCTTTTGCTCTTCAGCTAAAGTATCAGCATGTTCTTCAACAAATTTTTCAATTTTTTCCATCCCCTGAACCTTTTGGACTAATGAATCTTTTTCACGCGCTCTTAATTCCTTTTTGAGTAGTTCAATTTCCTCATTTCGCAATCTATTTTGTTCTTCTAGAATCTGGTTTTTTTCATTTAAAATTTCATTTTTACGCAAAGTTCCATCAAGGTCATTATTCACTTTGTTTTTGTTTGATTTGCTCTTAATAAATGAAAGTCCAACTATCACCTCATGTGATCCATGACTAATCCTATTCAATGCGCTCGAGTAATAATGATAAGAATATGCTAAACTCAATTTTTCATAGGCTTTAAAACCTGCAGTTAAATTGATTCCTACATCATGTTTATACAAAGCGCTTAGCCAAATATTCTTTTTCCAAATCGCCGCAGCTCCTCCTTCATATGATAAAGGTAAACCATGATTACTATTTAAAACTACTAATGGCTTCAAATCAAAATCCTCGTTTATGTCCCATTCATACCCTAACATGACCATGTAGTTTCGTTGTTGAGTATTGGTAATTTGATTTTGGACAATACTATTCGTATAAGTAAACTGTGGCGCTGTTAAATTATTGACCATTATTGAAGCGTCAAAACCTTTCATGTAGTACTGAAGTCCTATTCCAGCATCAAAAACTGTGGAATACTTATTATTAGCATATAAAAAGGATTCGCTTTCGTGTTTAGCAATAAGATTATCGAAATTAATTCCGCGATAAATCATTCCACCTTTTGCACCAAACCCAAGAAAGTGTTCATCTCCTAAAGTTGCTTTGTATGAAAATGAAACATAACCTTTATGATTTGAAATAAATCCTGCCGATTCGTTTTGCAAACTCAATCCAAGTCCAATCTTATCCGGAATTGGTGCAAAATCGTAAGTAACGTATTGCGAACTTGGACCATTATCAATTCCTGCCATATCTTTACGAACATCAAAAAACAAAGATTGACCTTCATTTGATCCTGCATAAGCCGGATTAAGCACAAATGGATTTATAAAATAATTGGCAGAATTTAATTTAAACTGTGCAAATGCTGGTGTACAAGAAAGCACAACAGCCGTAAAAAAGAGAGTTGTTATTCTTTTCATAGCTTAAAGGTTTCTTAAAATTGTCAATGTTCCTTTGTATATAAGGTCTTGATCTTCAATAGTTACCATGTAGTAATAGGTGCCGCCTGGCAAAGGGTCATTTCCATAAAAGCCTGACCATGTATTATCATAACCATCTGAAGTAAAAACCTCCCTTCCATTCTGATTGAATACGGCCACTTTTAATGATGGATAGGACTCCGCATTATCTATAAACCAAAAATCATTCTCACCATTTCCATCGGGAGTTATAACGTTGTAAATCTTCAATTTGAAATCATTTTCTACTTCAATTTTAGTTGAACTACTTGAAGAACACCCGTTTTTATCTTTTACTGTTAGCTCATATGCAGTGCTTTTTGTAGGATTTGCAAGCGGTTGTAGTAAATTAGGATCATTTAGACCTTCTATAGGGGTCCAACTGTAATATCCACTATCTGCTTGTGCAGTAAGCTCTGCCCCCCAACCTTTGCTCACAATTTGATTTGGTCCTGCGTTTACTGTTGGTAATGGATACACATCTACATATTTAATGGCTGTATCCACGCATCCTCCTTTCGTTCTTGTACTAAGTTTTACAGTATAAAACCCGGCATCTTCATAATCGTGGATAGTTACCTTATTAGAATCTATATTACTATCTCCATAATCCCACATATAACTATACTTCTCTCCGTTTTCATCAGTATTGTTTTTAGGTTCGAATGAAGTATTATGACAAACATTAATCACGCTAAATGCAGCAACTGGTAAATGATTAACCAGCAGATTTATTGTCGTATCAGAAACACACTTTTTATTTGAAGTAGAGCGTAAATTCACAGAACGAATTCCTGGGTTGACAAATAAATAAGTGGGGTCCTTTTCTGAAGCAATGCCTCCATCGTCAAAACTCCATGTATAGGAGTCAATACTTCCTTTACTAATTGTTGAGTTGTTTTTGAAGCTACTCTCAAATCCCAAACAAACAGTATCAGCTTGAAAAGACGAAAAAGGATTCGGATAAATTTCCACCGTTGAGCTAATAGTATCGATACACCCTTTAGAAGAAGTTACCTTTAACTCTATCCTATAATTTCCATGAGCAGGGTAAACATGTTTAGGGCCATTTAAATTCGACGTATCGCCGTCTCCAAAATTCCAATTGTAATTCAACATCCCAACTCCAGTGGATCTACTGAGCAAATTAGTAGTATCCTCAAAACAATTATTATTCACCTCAATTACCGCAATGGGTTGAGGATAGATTTCCAACAATTTAGACGAGTCATTTTTGCATCCTTGTGCAGAGGTAATCTCGAGATTAACAACGTAATTATTGTCCTTGTTATATTTTATTTTGGGATTCGAATCTGTTGCAGTCAAGGTATTTCCAAAATCCCAAAACGAGCTGTACAAACCACCAGCTGAAGTTGAATAATTGATAAACGAAACTGTATCAATAACACAAGAATTTGTAAATGAAAAATCAACAAAAGGCAAGGGATATACAACTAATGTATCTAAAGCAAAATCTGTACAACCTCTATTTGTTGTTGTTGAAAGTACTACCTCGAAGGTATCTGGTCGAGCATAGATATGATTGGGAGCTCCGGCAATAGAGTTGTTTCCATCACCAAAATCCCAATTATAGCTAACCGAAGTTGCAGTTGTTATTGAAGTATTTACAAACGAATTTGTATTTCCAAAACAAACACTATCTAAAGTCATATCTGCATTAACTCGCGGCCAAATATTGACGGTTTTAGAAATAGAATCAGAACAGTTGTTTTCTGTAATTACAATAAGTTTCGAAGTATACATTCCTTCGGCGGGATAGTAATGATTTGTATCTTTTCTTAATGCGGTGTCTCCATCTCCAAATTTCCAAATATTTTGAAGTATTGAGCCAGTAGCAACATTCGAACTATTTGTAAAGACTACAGACATAGTGTCACAAACATCAATATGAGTATATGCGGCAATCGGACTTGACCATACCACTACATTTTTAGTAGTTGAGTCTCGACAGCCTTTATCTGATTCTACTTTAAGTTTTACAGGAAAAGTTCCTGCCGAAGCGAACTTATATTTTGAGTTTTGTATGGAACTACCCATTCCAGCTTGAAATTCCCAGTTCCATAAAACTTTTCGTCCTTCTAATAATATTGTTGAATCACTAAAGCTCGTAATTGCTCCAAGACAAATTGAATCGGCTACAAAATTCACGGTAGGCTGAGAAAATGTATTGATAAAGACACTATTTGATGTATCCTCATTACAAACACCATTTTTCACTACCACACTGTACCATCTATCACCAGCCAGATTATTGAATTGATAACTGTTATTGGTATTGGTCAAATTAGACCACGTTTTTCCTGTATCAGAACTAGCCAGCCAATTAGCAATGGCTCCGAATTGATTTATTAATTGAACCGTACCGTTATTTAAAGGACGGCACACTTCTGCGTTGCCCAAAAGGTTCCCACCCCTACTTGTATCATCTACCTGTATCTTAACGGGTTGAGAACTAACTAAAGGACATTTCCCATTCTTGATATTGATTCGGTAGTAAGTAGTTTGTGGCAAATTTTGATAGGTCAAAAAAGTATCGGTATTCGACAATTGATTCCAAGGACCATTTCCACTCCCTCCTGATTGCCAAGAAGAAACTTGACCCCTTTGACCTGTAATTGATACGACCCCATTATTCGCATCTACACAAACAGAACGAGCTCCAGTTATTGTTCCTAAAATAGAGCTATCTGAGACAACAACATCTGTATAACCCACAACATTTGCACAGCCAACAGGTGTAGAAACAACAAGTGCATACTGTCCGGCATTTTGGACTTTTATATTAGGTATAATCGGATTCTGAATAGCGCTAGTAAAACCGTCAGGCCCATACCAGTTGTAACTCGCTCCTACCAAACTGGGTGCAGTTAACTTTAAAGAATCTCCGCTGCATAATGGACCATTGTTTTGAGCAGATACAGATGTTACCGTTTGTGATTCTAACCCGAGGCTAAGAATTGGCTCAACTGGAGTAAATTTTCTTAATCGAATCCAATCGGCTTTTACAGAACCCAAGCTATTCGCACTTCCAAAGAGGATCTTTTTAGACGATGAAAAAGCGGCTCTTTTAGCAGTATCCACTCTGCTTGCAATGCCACCTGGCCATTTAAATTTAGCGGAATCGGAACTTGTCCAAGTAAAACCCCAAATCCCTTGAGTAGCATTAGCAATTTCAGTATTCGAATTAAAATTCTGACTAGAAATTACATTACAAACAATATTAGAACTCGTATCTCTTACCTGCATCATGCTCATAGTTGCAGCATTTTGACCTGTTTTTTCATAAGCCATTACCCAACCATCCATAGAAGAATTAACCAGCCCTAATGCGGAAGTACTAGTAGGTACGGCTTTGATTTGAGATTCAACAACAACTGGATAAGCAAACGCAGCTTTCGATGTGATAATTGAATTTGAATTAAGGCCGATTGACTGTAATGTGATTTCTCCAGCATTTTGTGTTGCTGTTCCTCCCCCACATTTTGACCACTTGTTATTATCTAAGATTATTGAATTAAAATCGTCAAACAGTTCAAATGTATTTTGCCCAGCAGAAAAGCTTACTGCGCTGTTGTTGCCATAAAACAGGTAAAGCGTATCCTTAGAATTGGCAGCAATAGAACCAATTTTAACCCATATATTGGTAAGTGTTTTATTGATTGTCCCATTTTCTATCCAAAAGGCTAAATCGTTTCCGTTCTTATCTTGGATACGCACATCCGCGCCACTAGACTGCATTTTTCCAGCTACAACTAAATCTTGGCTATTAAGAACCAGTTTTACTTGAAAAGCTTGCAATGATGGCCCCGAAGTATTATCGATAAAAATTGGCTGTCTGTATTTCCAATTTTGAATACATGGTTGAGCCCATGAAGCAAAGGCTACAAACGATAAGCTACCGCTAATTAATAATTTGAAAATTAAATTTCGCATACTAGTTCACTTTTATGAATTTGGCAACTTTTGAACTACTTCCTGTAATCACTCGAATAAAGTACATGCCTGTTGTGTTAGAAGAGAGCTCGTAGCGCTCAAGAAATTTTTGTCCTGTTTTGCGCTCAACATAAATTAACCGACCTTGCATATTGAACAGTTCTATAACAACATCACCTTCTTTTGTTAATTCAAATTCAACATCTATGTAAGACCTTGTAGGGTTTGGATAAACTTTTAGAGACTCTACAGCATTATAGGAAGCCAACGTCACCTCTTCGTAAACATCACTTCGTGTGCGCTGTTTTACGATAATTTGCTTGGTTAAAGTATCTGTACAAATAGAATTGTAGGTTACCAACTTGACATCAAATTTTCCAGTTTGAAAATAAGAAAAGGTCAAGTGTTCGCTATTTGAAGTGTAGCCATCATGCATAATCCAAAGCTGCTTTTCAGGAGTAGGGTTACTCAAATTGATAAAGGCCACTGTATCTCCAATTAAAATTTCATCAATCGAAAGAAAGTCAGAGTTTGCTTGTTTGGAAGTGTATAGGAGCTCCATTGTATCCAATGCCTCACATCCAAATTCATTGGTAATTTTCAACCAATAAAATCCAGTGTCATTTAGTGAAACTAATGAATCGATACTGCTAAAACCATTATTGCTTCCCCAATTGTAGGTAGCATTTTTAATCTTCGGGGCAAGTTCTTTGACCGAGTTTAAACAAAGTGGTTCATCCTTGCCTAAATCTATGGTAAAAGGATTATTTATTTTTACAAAAACTGAATCGCTACCGGTACATTGATTGGTATCGGTAACATTTAACCTTATACCGCTGGTTCTGTTAACTACATATGAAGAAGCGTTTCCTCCAACACTCCAATTAAAAGTACCAATCGATAATTTACTTTTAAGCAGCAGACTGTCGCCATAACACAAAGTAGTATCATTACCAAGGTCTACAGGTGGTGATGACTTTATTTCTACGTCAATTGTATCGCTAAATTCGCATCCATTACCAGAAGTAGCTGTAGCCCATATCTGTTCAGTAACAGTTAATAGATATTCTTGGCCAGTTGATCCGGATTTCCATATGTATGTAGCATTGTTTGCAGAGATTTGCAATAGCAATGAATCACAAGCCTTTTGATCCACACCTAAATTGAATCTAGGAGCGGTATTTAGCGTCACATTGATTTCATCGTCTGAAGTACAAGCATTGACATCAGTTACCGTTAATTGATATAGCCCTGTTTTTGTGGGAATAATTTGCTGAGAAGTGGCTCCGGTAGACCATTTGTAATTTGGTACAGAAACGTTACTTGAAATCGAGAATATCGAATCAGAACATGCCACAATATCATTACCTAAATTTAAAGAAGGACTTTGATTAACAGTAATATTTACGGTATCAAATCCAATACAATTATTTGGATCAGTAATACGCACAGAGTACATTCCTGATGTTTTTACTGAGAAATTATGATTTGTACTCCCCCCATTCCATAATGCAGAACTAGTGGTACTACCATATCCAGAGGTTAATATTACTGAATCGCAGATTGAGCGATCTAAACCTAATTGTGGCTGAACTTTTGTATTTAGCAAAACCTGCACGGAGTCCACCGTTTCGCAGTTGAAAGAATTCGTCACCTTCACCCAATAAAACCCTGAATTAAATGCAGTAATCGTTTGCGTGTTTTTTCCATTATTCCATATAAAAGTAGCGCCAGAATTATTGGCATCAATCCCTAACGATTTTCCGCAGGTTGCAATTGTTGATCCTAGAGCAACTATTGGTTTAGCTTTTACCGAAATAATGTTTATTAAACTATCACTGCAGCCTTTTGAAGAGGAAGCAATAATCAACACACTTTTGTTTCCAGAGGAACTGTAAAGGGTTTTGGGTGCTGCAAGCGATGAAGAATCACTATTCCCAAAATGCCATTTATAAGATAAGCTTCCCTTGTTAATTACCGAAGAATTTGAAAAAGTTATTGAGTCTCTTTCACAGGCTTTAGAAAAAGTAAAACCTGCCTTGGGCTTTGGAAATATATCAATCGCTTTAGTTACAGAATCCACACATCCACTGTCAGAAACTACAACAAGATAGGAAGTGTACTGACCAGCATTAGTGTAGCGATGTTTCGATTGAGCAATTCTGCTTGTATCTCCATCACCAAAAGTCCAAAAACTATTGAATGTTCCTGAAGAAATGGCAGTATTATTCACAAATTCAATAGAGTCTCCTTGGCAAAACTTATTAGTAGAAAAAGCTGCTGAAGGACTAGGATTTACAACAATCGTATCTTTGAAATACGCGACACAAGCTTTATTACTTGTTACAGTTAGATTTAGATAATAATCACCTGCTGTTGCAAATACAGTATTCGGATGCTGCTGAACGCTGGTTACTCCATTTCCAAAATTGTAGGCATAACTTAAGCTTCCGGTATCAATACGAGAAGAATCGATAAACTCAACCAAACTTCCTGGACAAGAATTACTAAATACAAATTTTGCCACTGGATTTGGATAAATTTCTACAGTGCGATAAGTGGTATCGGTGCACCCTTTTGATGTTGCAACCAACTGAACATTATAGGTAGAATCCTTTGAAAAACTATGATTGGGCTGTGTAAGAATAGAAGTATCTCCATCGCCAAAACCCCACCAATAGGTAATCCCTGCGCCACCTGTTACCGTTGAGTTGTTTACAAATACAATTGAAGAATCTGCACAAGTATCGGTGGCTGCAAATCGAGCATTAGGAGTAGGTAATATTACAACAGATCTGCTAATTGATTTAGCACATCCTCTATTTGAGGTAACGGTTACTCTTGCTGGGTAGGTTCCAAATTTTGTGTACACAAATTTTGGTGTTTTTAGACTTGATGTATCTTCCTTGCTAAAAGGATCTCCAAAGTCCCAGAAATAAGAAATTGTGCCTACCGAAACTTTTGAGGTATCGTTAAAAAACGCAGAATCTCCAACGCAATGAGGTGCTACAAAAAATCCGGGTTCTGGATCTGGAGCAATTACTACAACACAAGTATCTGTGTTTATACAACCCGATTCATTTCGTACCTGAATCCAGTATTTGCCAGCTGTGGAAACTTGAATCGCGTTAACTTGAGTAACATTAGTACTCCAACTTGCTTCTGATGTACCAATGCTATCGGCGGTTAAAATAATACTCCTACCGTTGCACATGGCAAACGTATCTCGGCTAAAAGAAACAGGTGGAAGAATATCACACTCCCCTTCTGAAAGCGTAACTCTGGTATTAGAATTTAATGCAACCAATCCACTACTTTCCACTTTGTTTTGAACCGTATCCGCTATTCCTGGTAATTTTCTCCATGTTGATCCATTATCCCCAGAAGTAAACACAGCCAATTGACTTGCTGTATTTCCTTGCAATCCATTGGTATCAATGTAATGCATTTTAACATCCGATACGACATCTGGGCTTTGAGGATAAAATTGAAATTGACGAGCAATACTGCCGTTTGATGGTATTGAATCTGCTACATGATACCTTCTAATCTCTGTTCTTGCGCCTAGGTTTCCATTTACCGTAAGACCAATTCCAGAATGGTGTAAATTCTCATAGGTAGTTCCTAGCGTTAAAGGACGGTACATTTTTATGTATCCCGGGGCTCCAAAAACGTAGGAGCTAGAATCTTCTTCATCTAATTCTCCCTCTAAAGTACCCCATGCATAAGAAGTTCGCTTTAAATGAAGCACTCCTCCACCTACATCTATTTTACCTTTTTGAAAGTGGATTTTTTTGGTAACGTAAACCGTATCGTCGTGCAAAAAAACGGTATCCTCAGAGTTGTTTATGGTAAGGTTAGAAAAGTAAACTGCTTTTCCAGAAAATTTCTGACTTTTACCTCCATCTAAATAAACATGCCCCAAAGTATCCGGCAATTCACCAAAAATGTATACACTGCCGTAATTGGAAATGCTATCCGAAACGTAAATGTTTCCGAGATTAAGGATGTTATTAGACGTATTTCCTTTGACGCTTTCTAACCCTCCACGAATTTTGACATCGGTTCCCTTTTCGATAAGAAACAACTCACTCGAATGCCTCAGGTTTTGAGGTAGTTGGGCAAAACCCACAATTGAAAGCAATTGCAAACTAATAATGATATATAGCCTAAGCATTTCCATTGTTATAGTTTCATCATGTAGGCCAAAGAGTAATATACAGGCGTATTTTCATGCGAATAACTTGAGCCAGTAAAGCCAGTATAACCGTTAACTGTATGTCTATGATCGCCAGCATCATCTGTATCTTTAGAAGTAGTACCTCCACTACCAACCATCGCTAGTCGTTTAGAGTTACTTCCTGCCCCTTTCCCATAAGTTAACTTAACCTCGTGACGGTGTGAACCGCCAGAAGAAGTATACAGGAAATCACTTCCATGCCAATGTTCTGGCATTTCTTTAGTTGTTAACATTACTCTATCGTAGCCTCCTTTTTTGTTAACTGTAAAATTTTCGGTTGAATTTGAATAGGTAGTGCCATCATCTCTCAATCGTTTATCAGATCGAGAGCCTGCGGCAACAATAAAGCGTCCTCTTAAATCGGGTGTACCGTTATTACCATTGCACAGCGCCCATCCTGAAGGAATTGATTGAGTACTTCCGTTCCACATCACAATTACACCTTTGGGAATTAGATCACGTCCTTTTTCTTGCACTTTTCCACTGGCTACATTTAGATCTCCTCCATAGACTTCAACTTTACTTCCACTTGTTACCTGAAGGCTAATATCGTCACCCGATTCATAATTAGTAATATACAATTTACTATTACTCTGATAAATTCGAGAAGAACGCCCATTTGAATATCCTGTTCGGTAAAAGGCAATACCAGCCTTTGAGCTTCCTTCGATACCCAGTAAATAATCGTTACCTTTTAAATGAAGTTTCAATTGCGGATCGGGTAACCCAATACCTACATTACCTCCAAAGTTGTAATATGCATTATTGGAGGAGGCACCGTTATACTTAAACCGCCAAGCAGATAAAGCATTGTAACCACCCGTATCGGAGTAGTAAATAAAATTCTCTGTTTGGTTATAATACATCAAGCCTTTTGGAGAAGCTGGCATTATACCCGGTGCATCTGGCAAAAGAAAACCACGATTATTTGTGTTTCTTAAATCCAAAATGGAGTTCGTATCTGGAATTACATTTCCTATCCCTACTTGAGCTAAAGCGCTTGCCCCTAATCCTGCTAAAAAAGTAATGAGTAAAATAGTTTGTTTCATGTTACTTCGATTTTATTGTTGTTTGTAATATTTCTGATTTGGAAACCATTCCATTGTTTGCAATTGCCCTCAATTGCAAATAATAAGTACCTGGCCCCATGTTTATTTTGTAATTATTTTTAGTAAACATTCCTGATTTAGGTTGCAAATCATCTTTGGCAGAACCCAATAATAGAATGTATCCTGCAAGACTGGTATTCTCGTATGCATCCCAAGAAATTTCAATCGTCTTCTTCTTAGAATTAGATTTAATATCAATAGATACAGGAAGCAAGTTTTTAGGGTTTAGGGCTAATTCTCCATAGAATGCATCGCTCAATTCGCTTTTTAGACCGCTGCTATCAATAGCTTGCAGTCTATACTCGTATCGAACGCCCTCTTCAGCTTTTCTGTCAGCATAACGCTCCATTAGCGTTGGAAGCAAATTGTAATTTACTTGTAACATTTCGGCGGAATCGCCTTTTACTCTTCTATAGAGGTTATAGCCTTTTAAGTCCAAATCGCTATTGCTCATCCAACGCACTTCTAGCCCTTCAATCGTTCCTTCTCTTTCTTTGGGTGATACATCAATTAATAGAGGCTGCTCTGGTGCTATTATGTCTTTTGGTTTAATTGAAACTATATTGGAAGGCTCACTTTGATTAAAAGTGCTGTCTTGCGCAATAATGTAATAAGAGAATTTACTGGCAGACCTTTTTGAAAAAGTGAGTTCGTAATAATTTGTATCTATTAACTCGCTATTCTCTACTAACCAATTGTTACCCTGCCCCTCTTCTAAAGACTTGTAAATTTTATATCCCGCTAAGTCATTAGCTTGAACGGCATTCCATTTCAAGATAAACTTTCCACTGTCTGCTGAAATTTCAAGACCAGTAGGTTGCTTAGGTCCTAATTGATCAAATAATTGGGTATAAGCCAAATAGGATTTTTTGCCGCCTTGTTTGTAAACGGTTTCTATTTGCAGGTATTTTGATCCAATTTCATTTTCAGTAAACGTGTAAGAGGTGTCGCTTTTTGGAATTAGGTTCTCGTTTACCTTTCTTAAAGTATCATCTCCTGTTCTCGCCCATACATTGTATCCAAGCAGGTCCTTGTCAATAATTGGCTTCCAATAAACTTCTATTTGCAATTTTGGTCCTACAGTACTAAGTGAAGTTATGGTGGTTGGTAGCTTGTCATCTCCTGCAACCGTACTAACGTTTTTTGGTTTTGAAGCCCTTGATCGTTGGCCAAAATAATTAACAGCAAATAAGGTATATTCATACTTGCTCTCTCCAACTACATCATTGTCCGTATAAAAATAATCGGGGTAGATTCCTTCATCGTTCTTTTGCGTCCTTATCAGTAGCGGGTTAATTCGCTCTGCTTTTCCTCCATTTTCACTTCTAAATATCTCAACTCCAAAATAGCGCAACTCTTCTGGCTTCCAGGTAAACTGAGTTGTTTTTTCATTTCGGTTTATAACCACACTATCTGGTGGAAGCAACTCTGGTGCATTTCCAACTGTGAAATATTCGGATACACCCAATTCCAATTCACCAGTTGCGTTAAGTTCAGTGAGTTTGTACCGTACTCTACTTCCATTATTTACATCAACATCATGCGCTAAAATTCCAGCAGCTTCAGCAAATTGATTGGATTCAATACCTTGAAGAATCACAAATACCTTTAATAGTGCGTTGCTTTTGATTTGCTCGTAGCTTCTATTTTTAAAAGATTTGTATAAATCCTTATCCTTTTTCAGATTAAAAAAAGACTCATCCAAACCACGGTTTACTGTAAATGGCTCTTTACTGATCTTTACCCATTCTGAGTTTCCTTCTTCATTTCGATAAAGTGAAAATCCATTTTCTGAGATTACATTTTTGGTAACCCATTTGATGCTTGTTCCCACCGCACCATTAACATGATTCGTTACAAATAATTCCGCCTCTTTTTTTTGTGCTTTTACTGAAAAAGCCAATACAACCAGCGATATGATTAAAGCTATTCTAATCATAGGTCTTATCAATTTTAAATTTGAAACTTTCAGTAATAATGTCGGCAATTGTAATGCTACCTTTAAGTTCTCCTTTCAGTTTAACTTCACCACTAGAAGGCGGTTTCATTTTTACGTTTCCAGACAGAGAAATACTTGCTAAAGAAATTTTTGTCTTATCCCCACCTGCAACAATCCAATAGCTGGCTGTAACTGAACCACTAGTGTTTAATTTCAATGTTAATTCCTTTAATGCCAAAGGATCAAGAGCTACGCCACCTCCAAAACCTAAATCACTCTTAAATTTGGTAGTAAGCTTTGCTCCTATAGCATCGTCTCCAATTTGTGTTTTTAGTGTATAACTAACGGACTTCTTTACAAAAAAAGAGGCACCGTTATTTTTAATTAAAAAGTAACCTTTTCCACTAAAATCGTTTACACAACCGGGTTTAATAGTTATTGGGCTTGCCGCTGTTCCTACACTTAGTTTCCAAGTGCCTTTATTTCCATCACTTTCGAAACCCATTTTGCCCTTAGCACAAATGATACTTGTGCTATTCCAACCTGCTGTGCCTGTTATTTTTTTAGCTTTAGTATCAATTGAAAGGTTTATTTCCCCTCTGGATAGTCCACCTGCTTCATCAGCAATTTTTCCTTTTAAGTATTGTGGTTTGGAAGATGCTGGAATTTTTCCTGCTCCACTCGTTTTAGGAGGAGCACCTAAAGCAGGTAAAAACAAATTGGGTAACTTATGGCGAGCACATGAATTTCCTTTTTTGGAAGCACTTATTCCATCGTCGCCAGCTTTTAATTCAAACTCGCATCCACTGGTTTTATACCCAACTACCACATTGGCATCTCGATCTCTACCGAATTTAATAGTGCCAATAGAAGCTGTGCCAATATCAAAAGAAGTTGAAACCCCCTCAATAGAAGTTAAACCAGCATTAAATCCATCCAGATTTATATCAGCCTTAAACCCATTGGGAATATTTGGTAACTCAAAATCAATTGGCCCTAAATCTGCTTTGAATGGAAATCCGCCCTTAAAGACATCTAGCTTAAAACCGTCAAGATCAATAGCCATTTCCAAAGAAGAGTTTATGTCTAAATCTATTTTTGTAGAGGGTAAGTCGAAGGATAATCCGCCCGCCTTTGGAATATTTATAGCGTAACTTTTCAGCTTAACTGCAGCTAGATAATCACCGCCTAACTCAAAGCTAATTCCTTGAATACTATCTAAAAACTGCATTTTTCCAACTGAAAAACTAGCCAACTTGTCAAGGGCTCTAAATTCTATGTAGTTTTTGGTATTGACAGAGAATTTCATGTCATTTGACATATTCATTCCAAAGCCTTCAGCACTAAGGTCAACTCCTCCAATAGGATTCGTTAGGTTAAGCGTAGGAACACCATTAATATCTTTCAATCCTAAAGAAATTCCTTCGAGGTCCATCTTTAGACCACTCACTCCCAAATTAAACTTAAAGTCTCCCTTTACGAAACTCAAAGGGTTTTGCGCATTAAATCCTGCGGCATATCCTTTAACTTTAAAATCTAAACTGGCAATTCCAAGTTTTAAATAATTGTCTGCATCCATGCTGAGTTTAAAATCTGGCCCATCAATCGAAACTCCTGTTAGACCTTGTAATAGTTCAAATTTCTGCGGGCCAATCTCGAAGTGATTTTTAGTATCATCATACACTAACTTTTTCGTTGGATCAATAAACAGCGTCACTTTTTCTACCTTAAGATCAAGTGTTGCATTTTCGATTTTCAGGTATTTGTTCGGATCGTATTGCAACAATATTTTATCACTTAGATCGATAATCACTTTTTTATCTTGCTTCTGAATGGCGACACCTTTGGTCTCATCCATCCATGCAACATACTTGACATTGGTTTCTTCAAAATCAAGACGGTCATCAAGGTTCAATTCCGATGCTATAGCGGCATAATTAATTTGACCACCATCTGCATTTATTTCTATCGATTTATTACTAGCAGTGCTAATCGTAACCACTTTATTTTCAATAGTGTAACTAGCAACCCCACATAACATTTCAACTTTTGTTGCTGAATTCGAAGACTTCCAAGTTTTTCCATCAATAGTGGCAGTAAACTCCACAAGTCCGCCGTTAGAGGTTATACTTATCTCTTCAGTTCCTTTATAGGTCAGTTTCTTAGAGTTTCCAACAATACTTGCCTTAATTTTCCCTTTAGAAGTTTTAAGGCTAGTGCTTGAAGAAGTTTGCGTTTTACCGTTTTTAGAAATTTGTAATCCAGAAAGAGTCGTTTCTTCAATTTCCATCACATCAGAACCTTCAGTAATTTTCAAATCTCCATCTTCATCCATTTCAACGGTAATTGCACTCGTTTTAAGTTCCATTGAAGTTTTAAGGTCCGTTAATCCACTTATCATTTTCAAGGTATTGCTGCCGTTTACGTGTTTAAGCTCATATGAACTACTCGATCGTACAGCCGCAGCGGTGAACCCAGTTTCCTTGACTAACAGATTGGAATTGCTTGAAGTAGCATCAAATCGATATTTTTTTGATCCTTCACGCAGTTCGAAAAATCCAGTTTCAGCACTAAAATCAGCAGTAGCGTCAAATTCTTGGCTAGTTCCATCAAAATCTAAACTGAGTTTTCGATCTTTTAATTTGCCTGAAATATCCAATTGAGAACCAGGATCTTTTAAGCGAATGTCGTATTTCGAATCCTTATTTCCTGCCGCTGAAACGCCACTTCCATTAACGAATAAAGCTCCCCTAACGGTATCTTTCGGGACTAAATATCCACCAAAATCATAATTTGCATCTGTATAACTAAAGCTACCAAATTCTCCTTGAATTCCGTCGTATTCCGCAGCAGCAGCTTTAGACATTCCGCTTTTGCAACCAGCAGCGGAGAGGGTTGTTGAACCATCTGTTAAGTAAATTGAACCGTATTTCTGAAGTTGATTTCCAATTACATCAGCTTTGTAATCTCCTTTTGCAAGCTGCAGCCTACCAAAACCTTTACCGTATCCAGAAACAGCTACGGCATAACCCTTTCCTTTAAAAGAAGCAAATGAAGAATCGGGGTGAACCATTGACTTTACAATATAATCACCTTGATAATCAAAGTTTAAATTGCCCGTTTTCTCTTTAGGTTTAGCTTGAATGTGCAATTTGACGTCGCTGTTTTCAAACAATACTCTTCCAGAGTCCGCAGCCGAATTCCCACCAATTCCAAATTTGTTTCCATTAACGTCCATTTCGAGATAAGCATAGTTTGCATTCTTTAGTTCTCCATGAAATTTTTGAGTTGCAGTGTGTTTGTAATCGACCGTACCGCTCTTTAATGGCTTATTAAAAGTAGCTTTCAACTCTTTATCTCCATTTTTTAATACAGCATCTCCTACAAGTTTTGTGGTAGAATTTCCGATAAAATCGTAAGAGGAATTTTTAAAAGTCACCTGTCCTTTATTATCGTTAGCCCAGTATGTTGCTCCAACTAAACTTCCGCTGACATCCATTGTCATGTCAACAATTTTTGAGCCTGGGTCCGCCTCTAAATCGTACTTAAGTTTATCGAAGGTGAACCCAGCATAAACCTTCTTGTTTTTATACATACCGTATATGGTTTTACCTGTTTCGTAAGTAAAGTCTCCTCTCAAGATTTTACTTTTCGCATTGGCACTAAATGCTAAGGTTTTAGAATTTGAGGTAAATTCACCTTCCAATAATTTTTTATCATAAACGTAAGTGGAAGTCAAGTCAATGCCTTTGATTTTTCCATTTACAAAAGCACTATTCTTAACCTTCGAACCAAATTCCAAATAATTGCTCTTATCACTTAACTTCATGGCATATACACCATTAGAATAGCCATCACCTACTAAGGAATAATTGCCTTTCGTTAAATTTATTCTAGCACCTGGAATTCCATTTTTTGTTTTCTGTTCTAATCCCGCATAAATACTCGTCCCCTTATTTTCGTATGAGAATTTGTTCCCTGTTTTATCTACTTTAATTCCAAGCTCGTCATTATCGAGCAATGGAATTTTTATGTCGATAGAAATAAACGCTGCAGCAGCTTCTAGCAATGAAGCACCCACTTTTCCTGCAATTGCACCACCGACACTCTCACGTTTATTGCTATTTAAACAAGAAATATCTCCGGTAACAGACATCGTTGTCTTTGTACTACTCATACTCAAATCAGCCACCCAGTCACCTTGGAACATAGCTCCACTTGTTTTGCCATCAATGACTTGCATAAAAGAAGTTTGAGCCAAATCGGTTTTAGCATCAAATACGATGTCACCATTTTTGAGGGACATATGGTGATACATTCTGCCTTCAAAACCAACGCAATTAAATGGAGAAATTATAGGAATACCTACTCCTTTTTCATCTTGAAAATAGGAATCAAAATACCAATAGATGGTTCCATTATTATCTCCAACAATCAAGTTAGCCTTCATTGGTACTTTTACTGGCAATAACAACTTACCATCAATTTCTCCAGAGAACACTGTACCCAAGTTAGGATCATCG
>CAJJAT010000039.1 GCA_905182175.1 Flavobacteriales bacterium UBA1494
ATAATGAACTTCAATACTATACTGCAAACGATACGTTGAATGCAAGGCAAGAGAATGGAGCTTTAATTATCGAAGCCCATAAGAATGATAACGATAAATATTGGAGCTCTGCTAGATTAACCACTCAAAGTAAAATTTCGTTTAAATACGGAAAGATTGAGTTTAGAGCTAAAGTGCCTGTGGGCAGGGGCACTTGGGCTGCAGGTTGGTTATTGGGTGATGCTTACCGAGATGAAATATCTTGGCCATACTGCGGCGAAATTGATGTTTTAGAATGCGTTGGATATGAAATCAATGATACAACTGGCAGTGGAATGAATCATGCTACTTGCCACACTAGAGCATATTACTTTAAACAAGGAAATCAAATTGGAAGCGAAATTGAAATTGATAGTATGAATACAATGTTTCATACCTATGCAGTTGAGTGGGGCCCAACCAAAATTGAAGGTTTTCTGGATGGAGTGCAGTATTATGTTTACGATAAAAATGCAAACGAGCTAGAATGGCCTTTTAATACCCCTCAAAATATTATTTTAAACCTTGCCATAGGTGGCGGATGGGGTGGTGCTAAAGGCGTGGACAGCAGCTACACTTCTCATCAATACATTTTAGATTACGTGCGAGTTTACGAGAAAAAATGAGTAGTAAAGTCGGCATTATAATCATTCTTTTAGCAAGCGTTTTGTGGAATAAAAAAGATAAGGAAAAATTAGAAGTACAAATTTTTCAAACCTCAGCACAAGGAGATCATTTTGCTGCGGTAGAGTTGGATGTACATAAACGTTCAATGATGGATACATTAATCTTGTTTCCTGAGCTTACTTTTCAAAATGTCACAGGTTTTGGTGGGGCATTTACAGAGGCATCGGCCTCCCTATTGAACCAGATGAGCGATGAAAAAAGAAAAGAAATATTATCTGCCTACTTCTCAGAAGAAGGAGCAAATTATTCTCTAACTAGAACTCACATAAACTCTTGCGATTTCTCATTGAATAATTACTCTTATGCTGAAGTTGAGAACGATACTTCATTATTGCATTTCAACATAACACTAGATAAGGGCGATTTAATTCCTATGATTAAAGAGGCGCAGAATATTTCTCCGAAAGGCTTTAAAGTTATTGCCTCACCCTGGACCGCTCCCCCATGGATGAAAACAAATAATGCGTGGAACGGAGGAAAATTAAAGAAAGAATTTTACCCAACTTGGGCCAATTACTTTTCAAAATACATTAGCGCTTACAAAAAAGAGGGCATTGATATTTGGGCTGTTACAGTTGAGAATGAACCCTTAGGAAACGATTCTAATTGGGAGAGTATGCATTACACCCCCGAAGAAACAGCAGAGTTTGTTAAAGACCACTTAGGACCTCAATTTGAAAAAGATAGCTTACCTCAGAAAATAATAGTCTACGATCAGAATCGAGGAAAAGAGCTAAAGGAATGGGCTGAAGTTCTGCTAAAAGACAAACGTTTAGAAAAATACATTTACGGTACAGCGGTACATTGGTACACTAGTACAAATAATGTTATGGCTGAATCATTGAATTACACTCACGAATTAGCCCCTTCAAAGTCAATTATACAAACAGAAGGTTGTATTGATTCTGAAATTCCGCATTGGAATGACGATAAATGGTATTGGAGTAAAGAGGCTACTGATTGGGGTTATGATTGGGCTCCTGAAGAAGACAAAAAAGATCATCCTAAATACGTGCCTGTATATCGGTATGCAAGAGATATGATTGGCTGTTTAAATAACTGGGTTGAAGGTTGGGTAGACTGGAACATGGTATTAAACAAAGAAGGGGGACCAAATTTGGCAAAAAATTGGTGTATTGCACCCGTTATTGTAGATGTTGAAAGCGATGAAGTCTACTACACTCCTCTTTATTACACCATGATGCATTTCAGTAAGTTCATTCGACCTGGAGCAAAAAGAATAGACTATAAACTATCAGACCAAGATCTACTTGCAACAGCTGTTCGAAACGAAGATGGAAGCATAGTTATAGTTGTCTTGAACATGACCGATGATTTAAAAAGCTTTGTTCTTAAACTTAACAATCGAGAAAAGGCGATACGCATACCAAGTCAAGGACTACAAACAATTTTAATAAAAGCAGAAAACATTTAGAAGTAATATGGGAAAGGATTCAATATTTTTTGGAGATGCCAAGCTCAACTATGGCGAGAAAGAAGTAAGTGGGAAATACGCAATCATTGACGGAGAAGACTTTTTTCTCATTGAGAATTATTCTAAAATGCGCCCATTTTTCATGACTATTGTTAGTGCTAACGATCATTGGTTATTTATTGCTAGTAATGGAGGCCTTTCTGCAGGAAGGAAAAATCCTGAGCAATCATTATTCCCCTACTACTCTGATGATAAGATAATTAATTCTACAAGTGACACCGGATCTAAAACAGTCCTGCGCGTAAAAACAGAGGAAGGAATAAAACTTTGGGAACCATTTACTGAAGCATTTGAGGGCATATACAATACGACTTCCAACCTCTACAAAAACAGAGAAGGAAGTAAAATCATCTTTGAAGAAACGAATCATGATTTAGGACTTTCCTTCCGCTACGGATGGATGTTTTCTGAAAAATTCGGTATCGTAAAAAAATCACAACTAACGAATTTAACCTCTAAAGCCATTGACGTTGAAATATTAGACGGAATTCGAAATATTCTCCCATATGGAGTGAGTAGTGCCCTGCAAGATATAAGAAGTACACTTGTTGATGCTTATAAAAGATGTGAGTTAGATGAACGCAATAATCTTGGAATTTATTCATTGAGCTCTATGATTGTAGATAAAGCTGAACCAAGCGAAGCTCTAAAAGCTACAACTATTTGGTCAGTAGGAATTAAAAGTGATTCTATTCTACTTTCATCCCTGCAACTAAAAAGTTTTAGAAACGGGATTGGTACCGTGACTGAAAAAGACATTAAGGCGGAGAAAGGTGCATTTTTTGTTACTTCGAAACAACGAATAGCTGCAAAAACACCCGCGACTTGGATAATAGTTGCAGAAGTGAACCAATCCGTGACTAAGATAGCACAACTTCAGACAGAGCTTTCAGGCCAAGAGGGCATGCTAAATACTGTGCAAAATGACATTGATAAAAACAAACAAGACTTGCGCAAAAAGATTGGCTTAACTGATGGTATTCAGCTTTCTAAAGATCGACTATCAACGGGCCGCCATTTTTCCAACGTTCTATTCAACATCATGCGTGGCGGAACTTTTGACGACCAGTATGAAATTGAGACTGCTGATTTTTTATTGCATATCAAGCAAATGAATATGCAGGATTATCAGCGTCTAAAGCCTGTTTTAAAGGCTCTACCGGATCAAATATCTTACCATCAGTTAAGACATTTCTTAGTGGCATCAAAGCACCAACATACCATGAGGTATTACTTGGAATACCTCCCGCTTTCTTTCAGCAGAAGACATGGAGATCCAAGTAGACCTTGGAACCATTTTTCTATCGAAACGAAAGACGAATATGGGAAGAAGCTCAGAAACTTTGAAGGCAATTGGCGCGACATTTTTCAAAATTGGGAAGCACTGGCATTCAGTTATCCAGAGTTTGCCCTCGGAATGGTCGCCAAATTTGTGAATGCATCGACTATTGACGGGTACAACCCATACAGAATTTCAAGAGATGGAATTGATTGGGAGATCGTAGAACCTGGTGATCCGTGGTCGCACATCGGCTATTGGGGAGACCACCAAGTTATTTACTTGTGCAAATTATTAGAAATTTCATTAAACTATCAGCCAGAACGTTTGAAAACCATGTTGAGCAATAAGATCTTCACTTATGCCAATGTTCCTTATAAAATAAAAGGGTATGATGCCATAGCCATTAATCCAAAAGATACCATAGATTTTGACCACGAACTTGAAGCTTCTATAAAGGAAAGAGTTAGTAAGGTTGGTTCAGATGGCAAGCTTGTATGGAACAAGCACAACCAATTAAAACGAGTCAATCTTACTGAGAAGCTTTTGGTAATGGTGCTTACTAAATTGTACAACTTTATTCCCGATGCAGGAATTTGGCTAAACACACAGCGACCTGAATGGAACGATGCTAACAATGCATTGGTTGGCAACGGTGTTTCCATGGTAACTCTGCACTATTTGAGGAGGCTATTGAACCTTGCAAGTGATATCTACAAAGAACAGGAAGGGTTGACTACAGAGGTAAATAAACCTGTAGTGGATCTAATGGAAGCCTTGAAAAGAGGGTTCTCATTGCACAGCGACAACCTTGGCAAACCTTTTACCAACGAACAACGCCGCCAATTTATGGATGGATTTGGTGTCGCAGGAGAACACTATAGAACAACAGCATATGCAGGCTTTACAGGTGAAAAGCGAAAATTATCCCATCGAAAGATGTTGGATTTCTTTGCACTTTCCCTTAAATTCTTGGAAGACACAATCGATAAAAGTTCAAGAGAAGATGGCTTGTATCATTCTTATAACTTGGTAGAACTATCTGAAGGAAAAGCATGTTACACCCATTTATATGAAATGCTAGAAGGGCAAGTTTCTGCATTGAGCGCTAACTATTTAAATCCAGAAGAAGCTTTAAAAGTATTAGATTCTCTTAGAACTAGTAAAATGTTCCGACCAGATCAGTACAGCTATATGCTATACCCTGACAGAGAATTATCCCCTTTTCTAGAAAAAAATATAATTGATCCTGAACTTTTAAAAGACTCACTGCTGTTAGATAAAATGTTATCCACAAGCAACACCGAAATAGTGGAAAAAGATGTGGATGGGAAACTCCATTTCAATGGCAATTTTCACAACGTGACCGATTTGAAAAAAGCGCTACTTTCGATTAAGGATTTTGAATTAAAACGAATTGCTAAACGAGAAACAAAACAGTTTTTATCGGCCTTCGAAGCGGTTTTCGATCACAAAGAATTTACGGGGCGTTCAGGGGCATTCTACGGATATGAAGGTCTAGGAAGTATTTATTGGCACATGGTTTCAAAGCTTTTATTGGCGATTCAAGAGAATATATATGCGGCGAAAAAAGCAAAGTCGTCCGAAGGAATAATTGGAAGACTGATTGAGCATTATTATGAAATAAGAGCGGGTATTGGTGTGAATAAATCTCCTGAGCTTTACGGGGCGTTTCCTACAGATGCTTATTCCCATACTCCTAAATATGCGGGAGCGAAGCAGCCAGGTATGACCGGCCAGGTAAAAGAAGATATCATTAATCGGTGGGCTGAATTAGGAATTCATGTGAAAGATGGCTGTTTAACCTTCGAACCATTTATTTTAAGAAAATCTGAATTTATAGTTGAACCTGACGCTCTATCCTATTACAATCACATCGGAGATGCTTGTAAAGTTGAGGTTCCTGTCAACGCTATTGCATTTACCTATTGTCAGATTCCAATAGTTTATGAAATTTCAACGGAAAGAAAAGTAATAATCAATTATTCAGATGGAACAAAAAACATTCTTGAAGTGAATACACTGAGCTTCCTTGAATCCAAAGATGTATTTAAACGTTCGGGTAAAATTCAATCCATTTTAGTGCAAATTGAAGAAACTGATTTAATTTAAGGAATATGTTGCCTAAAACGTGGGTAAGCAGAGCATAAAAGCCGCACATCTGTGGATGTGCGGCTTTTATACTTAAATTCAAATCAGAATTAAACTTTTCCTTAAATCCCGGTCGTCTTCAGGGAGCAATTCTATCCTACCTTAGAAATCCGGCGTTCCCTATTACTTAAGTAAGTTGTTAATATTCCGATATTTAAGCACCAACTAATCTATCTTTTTCAATACTATTTTCTGTTGGCCAATTTCAATTGCTTTGTCGTATAATTTTTTCAGAGGCGAAAAATATTGGGGAGGTAAAACTCCTTCATTTATAGAGAATGTGCTGTGCACTTGTATCATGTTCCCAATAGCCTGCAGATTAAAATAATAAGATCCCATACCGTTTGGTATACCAGTGTTGACAGTCTCAGGCAAATAATCTACTTCATAGCCCTCAGGAATTTTAAATGAAATAATATAATTTTCCTTCATTTTAGAATCAAAATAAATAGGAAACTGTCTTTCTTCACTTACAAAGGGGTTCTTTTGAACCCCATTCCCTAACAAGGCATTTATATATAATTTACCTGAAACCTCATCTACATTCCCATCTAATGTATAGGCATAGTTTATTTGAAGCGGCTTTGACGAAATTTCTTTATTAAGAATCTTAATACTATCTATGGAATAGTTTGAGTTTTGCTCTTCGAGTTTACCAATAAATTCATCTTCTGAAGTATACAGCATTAGATTTTTTCTTTTTCTGCTAGCCTCTGTTCCAAAGTATTTAACACTTTCGTTACATTTTAAATCCAAATTTTCGCCAAAGTAAACGGTATTGTAAACGTTTATTTCTTCCACATTAGGGTTTTCTATAGCTAGAAGAGTCCCTTTACTCCTTCTAGCGTCTATGCTTATTGATTTGGACTTATCAATTAACACTCCATTCGGATTTAAGGCTCTCAACGGTAATTCTCCGGCACTAATAAATTTGTCTGTAGCATCCAAGAACACTTTTTCTCCGTCAAGAAGAGCAACGACAAATACATAATCTAACTCCACTAAGCTGGGCTTATCTTTTTCCAAAACCCCGTTATATCTCCTTTTCGTTACAATAGGCCATGCGTTAATTCCTGCTTGGTTTAAAAGATTGATTAATAAAAAATTAAGATCTGCTACATTTCCTACCTTTTCTTTAAGTAAATTCCGAATTCCGTCCTTTGACAACAAAGCATATTCATTGTTCCAGGTATAGTTTTGCTGAACAAGAGTGTATACTTTTGTGATTTTCTCTTGATCCGACAAATCTTTCAATTCATCTAGTTGAACTTCATACTCCTTTATTTTCCTATCTAATTGCCCTCCAAAATCCTTACTCATTTCTAGTGCACTTGCAATGTCATCCCAACTTTTCGAGTAATATTTCATCGCACCTTCGTATGTTACCCTTGAAGACTCTAATTCAAATTTAACCCCTAATCTAAAATCATTCGAGTTCAAGACAAAATCAACATCTTTCAAAGAAGGGGTATTTTCCTCATGATAATTTAAAACAGTACAGATATAATCTACGCTGGGATTTTTTGTTTTACGAGATTCATTTACAGAAAAACCGCCTTGATTTAAGGTCTTTCGTGAAAGATTTTGATCACTTGCTTGGCGTGTGTAACTTGACCACTTGCTACTTTCTTTCCTATTCAAGGGTAACAACCCATTTGTTCTTTCCTTATACGTGTAATACTCCGGTATCGATACTATATAATCTGATTCATTACACGGAATATCATATTGGAAGTTCCACAAAGGAATATCAATTAAAAAAGGAGATGAAATTTTATATTTGAATTCTATTACACTGCCTTTTTTTACGTTAGGGATTGCAAACTTGTTACTCGTCCAATAATCACTTCTTTTAGTAGTCATTATTTCTCCTTTGGGCAATCTAGATTTCTCAATTTTATTACCATTCAAATTGTAAGCAAATGCATCAATAGAGGTGATTCTTTCAACAACTCCTTCATCGCTATTGTATAAAAGAACTTCCAATTCCCCTAGATGAACATATTCTGTTTTGTAAATTTTAATCTTCCTGTATACTTCGGTATTACTTTCCATCCTGTCTGTTGCAGCATTGTATTTTATTTCTCTTTTCCCGTATTGGTACAAAATAGCAGCGCCTGCTTCTTCTTCAATTGCATGAACGGTATCTCTTAGTTCTTGCATCAACACTTTCCCAAATTTTGCTTTCTGCCCATTTGAACTCATTGTGGCTAGCATTGATATGGAGAAAATAAGTACTATTTTGAAAGTATTCATGTTTTATAATTGAGTTAATTTTATTTTTTCTGTAGTATAATTATAGTTAACAAATCTTCTGCGCGTTATTCCGTTTAGCTGTCATTCCCATTTTAAAGAGTCTTCGTTTCGTTGTTACTTTACGCGTTCTAAAAGAAAAGCTAATCTACCTTTTTCAATACTATTTTCTGGTGGCCTATTTCAATTGCTTTATCGTATAATTTTTTTAGGGATAAAAAATATTGAGGAGATAAAACTGCTTCATTTATTAAGAATCTACTGTGCACTTGTATAATACTCCCTGTAACTTGTAGGTTAAAATAATAAGATCCCATTTTATTGGGTATACCAATATTGACAGTTTCAGGTAAATAATCTACTTCATAGCCCTCAGGAATTTTAAAGGAAATAATATAATTTTCCTTCATTTTAGAATCGAAATAAATAGGAAACCGTCTTTCCTCGCTCACAAAAGGATTCTTTTGAACCCCATTCCCTAACAAGGCATTTATATATAATTTACCTGAAATCTCATACACATTCCCATTTAAGGTATAGGAGTAATTTATTTGAAGCGGCTTTGACAAAATTTCTTTATTAAGAATCTTAATACTATCTATGGAATAGTTCGAGTTTCGCTCTTCAAGCTTGCCAATAAACTCATATTTTGAACTATACGAGGACAGGCTTCTTCTTTTACTGCTAGCCGCCGTTCCAATATATTTAACACTTTCGTTACATTTTAAATCGAAATCTTCGCTAAAATGTACAAGATTATACGAACTTATTTCTTTCGAATTAGGGTTTTCTATTTTCATAAATAATCCCTTATTCGCTTTTTGATCTATTGATGTAGTTCTAACTTTCTTTAAGAGTATTCCATTTGTATTTATGGCTCTCAATGGCAGCTCTCCAAATGTTATAAATTTATCTGTTGCATCTACAAACGCTTTTAAATCTCCAACTGCAATCATTCCAAAAACATAATTTAATTCACTAAAGCCGGGAAATAGCTCGTTCAAGGGTCCTTCAGCCCTTCTTCGTGAAACAATAGGATAAGTCTTAATATCAGCTTTATTTAATAAATTAATTAATAGTAAGTTAATATCAGCTATATTTCCAATCCTCTCCTTACTCAACTTATCCACCCCGTTATCAGTATACTTACCATACTTTTTGTTCCAAGTAAAATCAGCTTGCACCTTGCTGTATATCTTCTCTGCTCTCTCTTTAACTGGAAGTAATTTAACCTCCTCAATAAATGTCTTATAAGGTGATAAAGGTTTCTTTAGTTGTCTTCCAAAATATTTACTACTTTTTAAACCCAAAGCTACATTATCCCAAGTCGTTTTCCCTTGATATTCAACACTAAGTCTATATTCATTTATATCTAAGAGAAAAGGAACATCTACTAATGAGGGTACATAATTGGTATTATATTCAACTGTATTCAGTACATTTTGTCCATTCATACTTGCCTGACCAGCTGACCTTGAACTACTCTTACTAACTAATGGTGTAATTCCATATTCGCGTTTAAAATATTTATAATAACTAGGAAATTCTAAGTAATAATCTGACTCATTGCATGGTATCTCATATTGAAAGTTCCACTTCGGAACTCGATATGAAAATGGAGAAAATATTTGATATCTATATTCAATTATACTACCATCTTTAACGTTCGGCATAGCAAATTTTTCTTCTCTCAAATTGTCACTAATATAATCAGTAAAGACTTCGTCTTTATTAAGTTTTGACTTTACAATTTTATTATTCTCAATGTTGTATGTGTAAGCTACCAAATTGTGTATTCTCTCAGTATTTCCACGATTACTTCTATAAAGTAAAACTCCAAAATCATCCCATCCGCTCAACTTCGAATCATAAATCTTTATTTTTCTATAAATGTCTATTTTTAATCTCCCTCCTTGATTTGATGCCTTCCCCTGTTGGTAAATAAGAGCTGCTTTAGCGTCCATCTCATATTGGTGAACAGTATCCTTTAACTCTTCAAGTGTAACTTCACCAAATTTCGATTTTTGCCCATTTGAGCGAATCATTATTAGAATTAATAGGGAGAAAATAAATGCCACTTTAAAAGTATTCATCTTTTATAATTGTGTTAGTATTATTTTCCTTTTTTCTACGGCATGAGCTTGTTTAACAAAACTTCTGAATTCATCGTACTCTTCTTTGGGGTATCTACCTTTGTTCAACGTGTAGGTTCGATTATAAATCAACTTCCCATCTTTCAAGGTGGCAGAGCTTCTATATGTCCCAAATTTAGTTTCCAATTTAACGTCCTGAGGCAATGATAGTACAACTAAATTTTGTGGTAAGTTAAAAGTAATCGTATCAACAATTGACTTATTTCTACTAATTGTAAAAGGAGTTTCCCTTTCCCTATACTTTGCAGGCACCGAAATATCTGATGAAAAAGCTAGGAGTGGCAAAACAAACTCCTCCCCAGTCTGAACCATTAATTCCCTTCCTGAAAATTTGATATCTTCTTGAAATATAGCGGGTCCATCAAATTTTAAAAATTTTTTATCGTCAATTTTCATGTCTACCAGTTGATCCAACTCTCTTAGATAATATTTCTGTCTATCTTCATTATCTTTCTCCAATACATGGCTTCGTTTATAAAATGTACCACAAGAACTTATTTTTAACTCTACGTTCGTTCTTCCCTCTGGATTAACTTCAATTTTACAAATGCTTACCTTTTTATTCTCTTCAGCGGTATATTTCTTTGTCGTTGCAACCTTACCCCCTTCATGCGCAATTAAAACACCAATTCTATCATCTGTGAAGCTTCCCATGTGGTTAAATGGATTAGATTGAGAGGTACATTCCAGCCAGATTGAATCCGTAGAGGAGGTATCAGGTATACATAATACAATGTGGTTACCTTGGATTAATGATGGAGAATTGACATTAATATCTCTTATTTGATTACCACCATAAATCAAAGTAAAATAAGATTCAATTCCAATTGATTTTAATAAGCTTTTTGTATAAAATGTAAGTCCCTTGCAATCTCCATAGCCTAATTCATGAACCCTAGCAGCAGGAAAAGGCTTTAAGCCTCCTATTCCAACTTGCACTCCAACATAACGACAGCTATTCTGAACATAGTTGTAAATGGTTTTTGCTTTATCAATTAAACTACTATCTTCTTTGGTAACATTTCTGATTTCATTTATCAATTCTACAGATAATTCATCATTTCCAGACAACAAGTAATCGTAATACCACTTTCCTAATTCAACCCAATTAGAAGCTGCACCATCTAATCCTTCTAAATGAAATTTATTGAGCGAAAAGTCCACTTGTGGTGTAAAAGAACTCAATTCCGGACAATAGTCCTCCTTCGATATTGCTTTCACGTTGTTAATACGGTACGTTAAGCCTTCCATTCCCTCCAATTTATTGACTTCAAATCCCTCAAAATTTTGCTCGTCCACTATCAAGCCTAATTCCTTAGGATACTTTATGGTGTATGAACTGTTTTGAATTGCAAGACCATAATTATATATAGGTTTCCATGGGTATATAAATGCTGTATTTGAAGTAGTTATTTCATATTCAAACACAACTGTTACCGGATAATTGACAATGTTAAAGCGAAATTGCTTTAGCCTGTTCTCATCGTAAAATGTCCCTCTAGAAGTTGCACTACAGTCCTCAAAATCGTTCCCTCTTACTTTCTCCAATTCATTCCCGTTTGCATCAAAAAGGATTGCCTGTATAAAGGTTACCTTTCTTGACTTACTGTAAAAACAACTTGAGCTATACGTTCCACCTCTTCCCTTAAATACTGTTTTCACTTGCCTAACGCTGTACTTCATCGAAGAACGTGATTTTATTTCAGACGTTACGGCATGACTTCGTATCACAACAGTAGCGTTCTTCCTTAACGAATCAGGAATTAAGGATACAGCATATTCTTCTTGTGAAAAAAGACATATCCTTATTATTAATAAAAAGAATAAATTTAGGAATCGCATTTTCAATGTTTTAGATTCTACAATATTATCATTTATTCACTCAAAAAAAAGCCGATTAAAATTAAATTCTCATTTTAGAACCTATTAAATTCCTTAAAAAATGAGGTTATTCAGTTTCTATACTTCCTAATTTTAAGGAGTCAATTGTCCGCTATATTATCCTAAACAAATACATCATAATTAAAAGAGAGTTAAAAATTAAAAAGACACAAGAATTTCTTGGGGCTTTTAGTTAGTAAAACCTTTTAAACTAATGAGATCCAAATAACTATTCATAAACAAGATTCCTATAAATTTTAGCTTATCTTTTCTTTCACACTCTATCGTTTATATCTTAAAATAATTTTTGTACCGTTTTTACTCGGGTTCATCCCACAACTCTTCAAGGTCTGCTTCATCCACCGGTTCAACTAAATAACTAGCATATCCGGAACTCTTATATTTTTTTAATGAATCCAATAGCCCTCCATCTAATTTGGGGCATAGCAGGTGCATATGAACTGTGTTTAACTGCCCCCTAGTTCAAATAGTCATTTAACAATTTCAGTACTGTTTCATCGCTTATACCTGTTCCAAAACATATTAGATAAGGTAAATCAGATGATTTATCTACTCGAAAACATGGTCATTATTGTTTTTAAATTTTGGGTTTTACTGTTTTTATTCTTTTACCCTTTTTCTTTTAACCTAAATTTAATTACATGACTATTATACTAACTACGAAGACTGTTTATTTTCTCTTTTCCTCAGTTTTTGGTCATGTTGCTTCTCACAAGGAGCTTTCACTAAAGAACCAATTTCTATTTCATTACTTATAAAGAAACACAACCAACTACAAGAGGACGCTAGGAATCTTTCACCCAACACCATATCACAAAGAATTCATAAATTTTGGAGCGTATAGGATCGCGTTAAAATTCGGGAGTAGGCAAAGCTGCTGAAATAAAAAAACAACAGGAAGATATTAACACTTTGTCTACGCCAGTTCGGTAGTAACACTATTTAAATATGTATTTTCACCTGAATCTAGATAGACTCTTTAACCTATTATCATGAACTGTTAAAAACAAAAAACGTTAATGCTATTTGGCTTGTAGAATCATACAAATTGATAGCGCAGAGAAAAGGTTATCTGAATGACCTATAGGACAAACCCCAAAGCACGTTTGATGCGCTTGCTTAAATAGAAGAAATAGACATTCAAAGTGCCAGAGTCGAAGAGATGAAAATTCTGACCGCCTTATTGGGTGTTTATATAGATTACGGTGTAAAAGCATCTATAGTAAATACCATCTTTAATCTAGAATTGAAGCATCAACACTATCTGAGTAAGTATAAAAGTGAAGCCTATTTTGGTCTTTATTTAAATTAAAAAATATTTTCTACGGGTTAAAATCAGTTTGGTTAGCTAAAAATGGATCTTACGAGGAAGGGTTATATACCATGCATAATCTTGACAAAATTGCATTACCAAATACGATAAGTGTCAAATGTCTTTCTATTATTAAGACAAGATGAATCTTCATCGCATGTGCGGCAATTATGATTTGGAACTTGTGAATTGTAAGTACAGATTTAGCGATGAATTCACTGAATTCGATCTTACGTAGCCAAGTGAAAATATGTGTTTAGCATATATATATACATTGACATTTAAATCTAAGCTCAACAAACTAGAGCATTATCAAAACATTCCATTTGTTATGATTGCTGCGGTTGCATTTGGTCAGGTAACAGATCTAAAAATGACGTTAGGGCTCAATGATTATATTGTAAAATATTTTTAGAAGGATGAAATCATATCTAGAGTTCGATTGCTTTTAGAAACAACTATTCATAAAAAGAATATAGTAGCTAATGAAGAAGAGAAAATTGAGCTCGATGGCTCATTTACGAAATTAATTGAAAAAACAAATACTACAATCCGAGAAAACCTTACCAACTCAGACTCTAATTCAACCGACTTGGCTTACCACTGTGGGAAAAGTAAAATACAGTTGAATAAAATTTTACAACCTACAATAGGAATGACATTAAACACTCTAATCCCAGAGGCACGCCTATTAAAAGCTAATTATATAATAATAATAATCCTGTAATTAACAATCTATGAGACAATTTATAGTATCGATTTAAAGAGCAGGTCTTTTTTTAGTGAAAAAATTGAAGATCGGGTTGGAGTTAAAGTAGGCGACCTCAAAAAAGTACCGCAACCTTTCTATTTAATGGAGCTACAACTATATGTTGAGAATATTCTTTAAACTTTTTAATAGTGGTAAACTGAAAGTATTTCTGTTCTTCCGAAGACCCCTCGACTAGTTCATACGACTTCTTAAGTTCAGTTACTTTTTTAATGTTTGTTAGAAGGCCGTTCTTCTAACGTCTTAATATAACAATACAATAAAATTTTACAAAAAAAGCCGCACATCTTTCGGTGTGCGGCTTTGAATTTCGATTTAAATCAGAATTAAGCCTCTCCCTGAGGTCCCCCAAAGTTCATTGGAAAGTGAGGTTGCTCGCTTTCCTTAATTGCTCCATTTTGTGATTCAAATTTTTGCAAGTTATCTTGTAGCGCTCTCATTAACCTTTTAGCATGCTGCGGTGTCATCATAATTCTAGATTTCACCTTCGCCTTAGGTAAACCAGGCATTACTTTAATAAAATCCAATACAAATTCTGAGCTTGAATGACTTATTATAGCTAGGTTAGAATAAATTCCTTCCGCAACTTCTTCGGTCAATTCAATGTTTAATTTGCCATCCTTCATTTGAGGATTGTTATTATCGTCTGCCATTTTATTCTGCGTTTTCTACTTCATCAACAACTACTTCACCTTCGTCTTCTACTTGATTCTTGGAAGCTTTAAGCATTTCATACTCTTCTTTTGAACCGACAACATACTCCTGGTAAGAGTCTAACCCTGTTCCCGCAGGAATCAAGTGACCTACAATAACATTCTCTTTCAAGCCCATTAATGTATCCTGCTTACCATTCACAGCTGCCTCATTCAATACTTTCGTAGTTTCCTGGAAAGATGCTGCAGATATGAAACTATCTGTTTGTAAAGAAGCTCTTGTAATACCTTGTAAAACTGAGTTAGAAGTCGCTGAAATGGCTTCTCTAGCCTCAACAGTCTTCTTATCTTGACGCTTTAACATAGAGTTCTCTTCTCTCAACTTACGAGGGGAAATGATTTGTCCTGCTTTTAACGTTTCTGATTCACCTGGTTCAACAACAATTTTCTTACCGTATATCCAGTCGTTTTCGCTAGCAAAATCAGACTTATTTACAATCTGCTTCTCTAAGAATCTTGTATCACCCGGATCTTCAATTAAGACCTTACGCATCATTTGTCTTACAATTACTTCAAAGTGCTTATCGTTAATCTTCACCCCTTGTAATCTGTAAACTTCTTGCACTTCGTTTACTAAGTATTCTTGAACTTGTGTTGGACCTTTAATGGCTAAAATATCAGCTGGTGTAGTTGCACCATCAGATAATGGAACCCCTGCTCTAACAAAATCATTTTCTTGGACTAAAATGTGCTTAGAAAGGTTAATCAAGTATTTTTTCACTTCGCCTGTTCTAGACTCAACGATAACTTCTCTATTACCTCTCTTAATCTTACCAAAAGAAACAATACCATCAATTTCAGAAACCACAGCAGGATTAGAAGGGTTTCTTGCTTCGAATAATTCAGTTACTCTTGGAAGACCACCTGTAATATCACCGGACTTCCCAGAAGTTCTAGGGATTTTTACCAATGTTTTCCCACTTTCAATTTTATCTCCTTCCTTCACGACAATGTGCGCTCCAACAGGCAAGTTATACGTTTTGATAACTTCCTTTTTAGAGTTCAACAGCTTAATTTCAGGAATTAACTTCTTATCTCTAGATTCAATAATTACTTTCTCGGTAAATCCAGTTTGCTCATCAGATTCCTCTTTGTAAGTAATTGTATCCACTAAGTTTTCAAAAGAAATTGTACCAGAAGACTCCGCAATAATTAATGCGTTATATGGATCCCAATAGCAAATCATTTCACCTTTCTTCAACTTAGCTCCATCCTTTGCAACTAATATAGAACCGTAAGGAATTACAGCTGTCATTAATGCGATATTTGTTTTAAGATCTAGGATTCTTGCTTCAGCAGAACGTCCAACAACAATAGCGACTTTCTTTCCATCTCTATCTTCGCCATCAACTGTTCTCAATTCATCAATTTCTAGTACGCCATCGTATTTAGCTTCAACTCTTGAATCATCAGCAATTTTAGAAGCAGTACCACCAACGTGGAAAGTACGAAGTGTTAACTGGGTACCTGGCTCTCCAATCGACTGCGCAGCAATAACTCCAACAGATTCTCCTTTCTGTGTCATTCGACCTGTAGCCAAACTTCTACCGTAACACTTAGTACAAACTCCTCTCTTCAATTCACATGATAGCACAGATCTCATCTCTACCTCGTCAATCGGTGAAGCTTGAATAACCGAAGCAATCTCCTCAGTTACTTCTTCTCCTGATTCGATAATTAATTCACCTGTGTTTGGGTGAAAAACATCGTGCACAGTAACTCTACCTAATATTCTGTCATATAACGATTCTACTTCATCATCATTCTTCATTAAGGCAGCAATGGTAACACCTCTAAGTGTTCCACAATCTACTTCAGAAATAACGACATCTTGAGAAACATCTACTAACCTTCTTGTTAAATAACCAGCATCTGCAGTTTTCAGGGCTGTATCAGCCAAACCTTTACGTGCACCGTGAGTTGAAATAAAGTACTCTAAGATTGAAAGACCTTCCTTAAAGTTAGAAAGAATTGGATTTTCAATAATTTCTTGTCCTGAAGATCCTGATTTTTGCGGCTTAGCCATCAATCCTCTCATTCCTGAAAGCTGACGAATTTGTTCTTTCGAACCCCTTGCTCCAGAGTCAAACATCATGTAAACTGAGTTGAAACCTTGGTTATCGTTTTTCAAACGATCCATTACTGTATTGGTCAATCTCGTGTTAGTATGTGTCCAAATATCAATAATCTGATTATAACGCTCGTTATTCGTAATGAATCCCATGTTATAATTGTTCCACACCTCTTTTACTTGCTCATTAGCTTTTTCCATCATCGCTTCTTTCTCTGGTGGAACAATAACGTCTTCCAGATTAAATGATAGACCACCTTTAAAGGACATGTTGTAACCTAATGTCTTGATACTATCTAAGAAATTAGCTGTTTTTGCAGTACCGGCTACTTTCAGAATGTCTCCAATAATGTCTCTCAACGATTTCTTGGTCAACAATTCGTTAATGTAAGGCACTTCAGCAGGTACATGCTCGTTGAAAATAACTCTACCACAAGAGGTAGAAATTAATTTCGTCTCTCCGTTCTTGGTAATATTTACTTTGATTTTAGCATGAATGTCTAGTCTTCCTTCGTTATTAGCTATAATAACCTCTTCAGGAGAATAAAAACACTTGCCTTCACCTTTGATTGTTTTGATTTCATCAGAAACTCTCTCTTTGGTCAAGTAATAAAGACCCAATACCATATCCTGAGAAGGCACAGTAATCGGAGAACCATTTGCAGGGTTTAGAATATTGTGAGAAGCTAACATTAACAATTGAGCTTCTAAGATTGCAGCGTTACCCAAAGGCAAGTGAACCGCCATCTGATCACCATCAAAATCAGCATTAAAAGCAGTACAAACTAATGGGTGCAAACGAATCGCTTTTCCTTCAATAAGCTTTGGCTGGAAAGCCTGAATACCAAGTCTGTGAAGCGTAGGAGCCCTGTTCAATAGAATCGGGTGACCCTTCAATACGTTTTCTAAAATATCCCAAACAACAGGCTCTTTCTTATCAACGATTTTCTTTGCAGATTTAACCGTTTTGACAATGCCTCTTTCAATTAATTTACGGATCACAAATGGCTTGTAAAGCTCAGCAGCCATATCTTTTGGCATACCACATTCATGCAGCTTTAGATCTGGTCCAACAACAATTACCGAACGAGCGGAGTAATCAACCCTCTTACCCAATAGGTTTTGTCTGAAACGACCTGATTTACCTTTCAAACTATCAGATAATGATTTTAAGGCTCTGTTAGAATCAGTTTTTACAGCCGAAGATTTTCTTGAGTTATCAAACAAAGAATCTACAGCTTCCTGCAACATTCTCTTCTCATTTCTCAAGATTACTTCCGGAGCTTTAATCTCCATCAATCTCTTCAAACGATTGTTTCTAATAATCACTCTTCTGTACAAATCATTCAAATCAGAAGTTGCAAATCTACCACCATCTAGTGGCACTAATGGTCTCAATTCTGGCGGAATAACAGGAACAACCTTTACTATCATCCACTCCGGTCTGTTCTCTATGTGACCATTTGCAGCTCTAAAAGCCTCCACAACCTGAAGTCTTTTAAGAGCCTCATTCTTTCTTTGCTGAGAAGTTTCAGTATTAGCTTTGTGTCTTAAATCGTAAGAAAGAGAATCTAAATCTAAACGCTTCAACAATTCGAAAAGTGCCTCAGCACCCATCTTTGCTATAAATTTGTTTGGATCGTTCTCATCTAAATACATGTTTTCTTTTGGCATGGTGTCCAAAATATCCAAGTACTCTTCTTCCGTTAAAAATTCTAGGTATTCCAATGGTTCACCTTCAGCATTAACAGCTTTACCGGCATTAATTACAACATAACGCTCGTAATAAATAATAGTATCTAATTTCTTAGTCGGCAATCCTAATAAATAACCAATTTTATTTGGCAATGATTTGAAGTACCAGATATGAGCAACAGGAACCACCAATGAAATGTGCCCCATTCTTTCTCTACGTACTTTTTTCTCGGTTACTTCGACACCACAACGGTCACAAACAATACCTTTGTAACGGATTCTTTTGTATTTCCCACAGTGACATTCATAATCTTTAACCGGTCCGAAAATTCTTTCACAGAATAAACCATCTCTCTCAGGCTTATATGTTCTGTAATTAATTGTCTCCGGCTTCAATACTTCTCCATTTGATTTTTCTAGAATCATTTCTGGTGAAGCAAGGCTTATCGTAATCTTAGAAAATCTACTTGTTTCCTTATTGTCTCTTCTAAAAGCCATAATTTATATTATTATGTTAATAATCTCTTTAAATTGTTGAACTATACGATTACTTTATCCTTGTCAGATAAGGTAATATTAAGACATAAGCCTCTTAATTCATGCAGCAATACATTGAACGATTCTGGAATACCGGGAACTGGCATACTTTCACCTTTCACAATTGCTTCATAAGCTTTTGCTCTACCCATAACGTCATCAGACTTAATAGTCAAAATTTCTTGTAGAATATTGGCTGCACCAAATGCTTCCAATGCCCAAACTTCCATCTCTCCAAAACGCTGACCACCAAACTGCGCCTTACCACCAAGTGGCTGCTGCGTAATTAATGAATACGGTCCAATAGATCTAGCATGCATTTTGTCTTCAACCATGTGACCTAACTTCAACATGTAAATGATACCCACTGTAGCCGGCTGATCAAACGGTTCACCAGTTCCACCATCCTTCAAGAAAGTTCTCCCTGACCTTGGCACACCTGCTTTGTCTGTATAGGTGTTAATCTCATCTGACGTTGCTCCATCAAAAATTGGCGTTGCAAACTTTACACCTAGCTTCTGACCTGCCCAACCTAATACAGTTTCATAAATTTGTCCAAGGTTCATACGAGAAGGTACACCAAGTGGATTCAATACAATATCTACCGGAGTTCCGTCATCTAAGAAAGGCATGTCTTCATG
>CAJJAT010000040.1 GCA_905182175.1 Flavobacteriales bacterium UBA1494
TTTCAACACTGAAACTAAAATCGGAAAACTTTTGATTGTCAATACCGACCTTAAAAAAGAAGGAATAAAGGAATTTATAGACATATGGAAAAAATTAGAAGAATATGAAACTAAATTATAAGCCAGCCAGTAACAATGGCTATAATTAATAAGGGTTTTGTGCTTAACCCAAAGTTTAGTGCTTTTAACCGAGTCCACTAAATCTTTTGATTTGGCTTTATAAATGAAAAAATAAAACAAAAATAAAAATATTTGGCTAAGTGCTTAATCGAAAGGACAGTTCCTTTTGATTAAGCATTAATCATAGCCGAGGCGTGAGCAAACATTACTGTAAACTAAACGTAAAATATGAAAATACGACACCTTTTTGCGCTTTTATTGATTTCGAGTTGTACAGAATCGCAAGATTTAACTTGTGTTGATTTTAAAATTGGAATATTTAAAGCAGAAGGAATTAACTATAAACTCCCTACTACGATTGTAAGTCGATCTGAAAAAACTCAAAAAGAATCAGCTGATGGTCTTGAAACATTGGAAGCAACAATCGAATGGAAGTCAGAATGCAATTATGAATTGATTAATTTAAATGGCTTTCCAGATATGGAAGGGCAAAAAGTTAGCGTTGAAATACTCAAAATAGAAGGACAAAAAGCTATATGCACAGCTACTGTTGAAGGCATGCCAGAAATTAATTTGAATTTTGAAATGGAAAAACTATAATAGCAACATTTGCTAACACGGTATATAAAAAATAGCAGGAAATTGCAAAATGAAAAGTTTGTACTTTTCAACTGTCTTTGTTTCTAAACGGACAGTAATTGCATTTTTAATCTACTACATTTCATGTACTAAACGTTACCAACAATACCAAAATCAATGAAAAAAAATTTTCAAGTATTGTATGTTTTTTATTGCAAACTATTCCAAATTATGTATTTAGCTATGGTAAGGTGAGAAAAAACTGAAACACGAAAAATGAATAAAACCAAAACTCGAAAAGCAAGGAAAAAACAGTACCAAAAATTTAATTAGAAAAACACTCTCTTAGGTTTTGGCCTAAAAAGTTCAAATTCCTTTGACGACATACAGCTAACGGATTTATCACACTACTTGGTTTTTGATTTCAGCTATTTGAAGAATATCTTGAATAGATAAGACTACAGCTTTTAGCTTTTCACAATCCCTGTAGACGGGTTTGGTGCCTAATTTATATAAGTATGCTGAGAAAACTAGTTACGTATTTCATGTTAGAAAAAATGAGCTTCCCACTTTAAATTTAACTACCTAATATGTAGAACTTTTAAAATACAAAGCATCTTCGGATAAGGTTTATTTTGTTTCAACATGACCAATTATTTTCAACAAAATATAGAGGCAAAATGGTTTTTCATCAACAGGACTAAACGCATATTTTTTACCTACTTAGAGCTATCTAAGCTACTTAAAAACAGACAGATTTAGGCTATTTATTGAAACTAATAGCAATCCGCTACAAACACGAAACTTGCTTTAACAAAATTCTACACCTTACATCGTCAGCAAACAAGCAAGCATTATATTTGTATTGTACGAGTAGTAAAATCAATAAAAGAATTGTCACTTAATTGTAACCTCAGTTTTGTTCAGAATTAACTAAAATTTAAATAATACCAAATGACCGATATCGAAATTGCTCAAAAAGTTACAGCAAAACACATCAGAGAGGTTGCAAAAAAGTTAACTATTTCAGAAGAAAAGTTGGAATATTACGGCAATGTAAAGGCGAAACTTCCTTTGGATTTAATTGATGAAGAAACTGCCAACAAAAGCAATCTAATTTTGGTAACAGCAATTACTCCAACTCCTGCTGGAGAGGGAAAAACAACAACATCGATTGGACTAAGTGATGGGCTAAACCACATTGGAAAGAAATCAGTTGTAGTACTCAGAGAACCTAGCTTAGGACCTGTTTTTGGAATGAAAGGTGGCGCTGCCGGTGGTGGATGGAGTCAAGTAATTCCCATGGAAGATATTAATTTACATTTTACTGGGGATTTTCATGCCATTACCATGGCCAACAATTTACTTTCAGCACTGATTGATAACAATATACAAAGTAAAATCGCCAATTTAGGCATTGACCCACGCACTGTAATTTGGAAACGTTGTATGGATATGAACGACCGCTCACTTCGAAACATTGTTACTAGTTTGGGTGGTAAAGCCGGAGGAATTCCAAGAGAAACAGGATTTAACATTACAGCAGCTTCTGAAATAATGGCCATTTTATGCCTGTGCACAAATATGGAAAGCTTACAAGAAATGTGCGGCAATATATACATAGGAGATACTTTTGATGGAAAAGCAGTTTATGCAAAAGACCTCAATGCTTCTGGTGCAATAACAGTGTTATTAAAAGATGCGATAAAGCCTAACTTGGTGCAAACACTTGAAGGAAATCCGGCAATTATTCACGGTGGTCCTTTTGCGAATATCGCACAAGGCACAAATTCTATTATTGCTACTAAAATGGGCCTAAGCTTAGGTGACTATGTGGTTACAGAAGCTGGATTTGCTGCCGATTTAGGCGCTGAAAAATTCTTAAATATAAAATGTAGAAAAGCCAATCTATCGCCTAAAGCGGTCGTGATAGTTGCTACCATTCGTGCACTTAAATACCACGGAGGAAAAGCACACAGCCAATTAACTGAGGAAGATGTTGATGCATTAGAAAAAGGCATGCCAAACCTAGAGAAACACATCGAAAGCATTCAAAGTTTTGGCCTGCCTGTAGTGGTTTCCGTAAATGCTTTTAAAAGTGATACTGAAGCAGAAAAGAAGTTTATTTACGCACACTGTGAAAAATTAGGAATTCCTGTGGCGCTAAGTTATGGCTGGGCTGACGGAGGAAAAGGTTGCGTTGATTTAGCTGAAAAAGTAGCCACTGTAGTAGCAAGTTACAAGCAAAAATTCACTCCTACCTATTCGTTAGAAGATTCTCCATTAACCAAAATAGAAAAAATTTGCAGAAACATCTATGGGGC
>CAJJAT010000041.1 GCA_905182175.1 Flavobacteriales bacterium UBA1494
CCACCCGGGGAGCCCGAATTAGTGTTAATAGCAACTCCGGATACCTGACCTTGAAGTGCCTGATCAACTCGTGGCACTTTTAGTTTTTCTACATCATCACCGCCCACCTGACTTGTTGCACCAGTTAATGTTTTCTTTGTGGAAGTTCCATACCCAACAACAACCACTTCGTCAATGTCATTCGTAGCTTCCAATAAAACGATGTCAATCTTTTTACGGCCAGCTACTGCAATGCGTTGTGTTTTATAACCTAGATACGAAAATTGTAAAACAGCTGTATTTACATCCGTAAGCTTTATGCTGTAAATCCCATCAATATCCGTAGCTACACCGTTTGATGTTCCTTTTTCGATTACACTAGCTCCCGGAATGGTTAGCCCATCTTCTCCTTTAATTTGTCCAGTAATTCTACCTTCCTGGGCAATGACATTACACCCCAAAATTATAATTGCAGCAGTAAACAATAAAAATCTTATCATAATTATTTGAATTTAAGAGGTCGATCAAACCGAAAGTTAGCTTTTAGTTTTTTTTACCATAACAATAGTAGTCACTTTATTTTAATATTCGTTATCAATTTCGAAAAAACAATTCAACTAACCACGAAAAAAAATACAGATCTCGAAATAATCGTGGCAGACGAATTAACATATATCCATGATTATGAATTAATTAATTTTAATTATTGAATTGAGATAAAATAATTTTAGAATCTTAAGTTTACAACAGAAAGTTAACCAAGAATCCAATATCTTATGAACAGTAGCAGATCTTCCTCCACTGAAGATATTTTAGGTCACCAATTTGGTGCATTTTACAAAATCCCAATAGATAAATTTTTTCAATTTGCCCTTTCCGTTGATTGCGTCATTCTTGGGTATCACGAAAATGGAATTAAGCTCCTAGTAATAGAACGGGGCACTGAACCGCACAAGGGCAAAAAAGCATTGCCCGGAGACTTAGTTTACCCAACTGAAGACATGGAGTTGGCCGCAAATAGAGTACTGAAAGACTTAACTGGATTAGACGAGGTTTACTTGACACAATCAAAATCTTATGGTCAAGTTGACCGCCACCCTATAGGCAGAGTTATTACGGTTGGGTACTATTCTTTAATAAGTGTAGATCGTTATCAGCCACTAGCAAGTTCTTGGGCCGCCAATGTTGTTTGGGTTGATGTTAACGAATTACCTGAGCTTGCTTTCGACCACAAGAACATTGTTCATGAAGTTCTCGACAATCTAAGAGAAACAGTAAGATTGCAGCCTATTGGTTTCGAGCTACTTCCGAAAAAATTCACCTTGGGCCAACTGCAAGAACTGTATGAAGCAATCTTAAATACCAAATTCGACAAAGCGAACTTCAGAAAAAAAATATTGAGCATGAATTTGTTGAAAGATACAAAAGAACTTCAAACAGAAGTTTCTCATCGCCCGGCAAAACTCTTTTCATTCGACAAAAAAGCATACGAAAGCCTTCTTAAAAAGGGCTTTAGCTTTGAGATGTAATTAGATACATTTAAGCGAATTAAGTACTTTTATTAATTGATTTACTTCGTAAAAACTGAGCATTTTTTCAATCCGAAACTACTTATTGTAAATATTACTCTAAGTATCTTATATTTGTTTTCGATGAAAAACCACGCCTCAGAATTAAAAACCCATTTCGATCTTGTCATTTTTGGCGGGGATGGAGATTTGTCTTTTAGAAAAATTTATCCTGCCTTATACTACAGGTTACTTGAGAATCAGATTAGCACTGAAGATCGAATCCTAGCACTCGCCAGAAATGAACGAACTTCTGAGGAGTTTCGAACGATGTTAAAAACCGAGTTAGGCAAACACATAGAAGACCTCGATGACAAAATTGCAGACGATTTATTATCAATTGTCACTTATTACGTCGTCGATATTGAAAAGTCGAAAGAAGAAAATCGCATTCCTAAATATTTTGAAAATACGGAAGATAGAGTTCGTGCATTTTATTTGGCTACTCCAGCGAGTATATTTGGCCAGATTTCCTCCTTTTTAAATGAACTTGGTTTAATTAACGACAACTCTCGCGTAGTTTTAGAAAAGCCATTGGGTACAGACTTGAAAAGTTCTGAAGAAATAAATATTAAGGTCGCTGAATACTTCCAAGAAAAGCAAATCTATAGAATCGATCATTACTTAGGTAAAGAGACAGTTCAGAATTTAATGGTTTTGCGTTTTGCAAACAATATTTTTGAACGTTCTTGGAATGCTCAAGAAATTGATAACATACAAATTACAGTGGCAGAATCTTTAGGTGTTGGCACTCGAGGCGACTTTTACGACAAGTACGGAGCGCTAAAGGACATGGTACAAAATCACCTTTTACAACTCCTTTGCTTAATCGCTATGGAACCTCCTGTTACACTAGACGCTGATCAGGTTAGAGATGAAAAGTTAAAGGTTCTAAAAGCCTTGAGACCGTTTACAAAAGAGACAATCACCACAAATACCGTTAGAGGGCAATATACAAGAGGAAAAACAAAAGAAGGACATTTAGCATCTTATTTGGAGGACATTAACAAATATGACTCTGGAACAGAGACTTTTGTAGCTTTGAAAACATACATCGACAATTGGAGATGGGGCGGAGTTCCTATATACTTAAGAACAGGCAAAAGAATGCCTCATCGATTTTCAGAAATTGTAATCAATTTTAAGCATGTTCCTCACAATATATTTCCTGAAAAAAAGGACATTGACAATAATAAATTAACTATCCGCTTGCAACCTGAAGAAAGAATTGAGCTTCAACAAATGGTAAAAATTCCTGGACCAGGTGGATACCGATACAAGCCATTTTCTTTAGAATTAGACTATGCTGACCACTTTAACGATCGCTTTCCTGATGCATACGAACGTCTTTTAATGGATGTAGTAAGGGGAAATCAAACTCTGTTTATGAGAAGAGATGAAGTAAAGGCATCATGGGAATGGATTGAATCTATATTAAAAAATTGGAAATCGGAGAAGGTTCCAAACATTTTATATGAAGCTGGAACCAAAGGTCCGGGTGAGCTGGTAATGAATGACGAAACAAGTTGGGTTAAATCTAGGCATGTAATTAAAGTTCAAGAAAAAAAAGACAAATGAAGACTAGAAAAGAAATTGAAATAGAGCTTTCTACCTTAATTTGTTCAAAGTTAAAAGATGCAATTGATACAAAAGGCTATGCAAGTCTGCTTGTTTCAGGTGGCTCAACTCCTGTGCAATTATTTCAGGAACTTTCAACCAAAAATATTAATTGGTCAAGAGTAAATGTAATTCCTGTGGATGAACGATTTCTGCCAGATTCGAATCCTGATCAGAATGGAAATTTAATTAAGCAATATTTATTACAAAATAAGGCAGAAGTTGCAAATTTTCAACCATTAGTGCTCAATTCAGAAGATGCCGAGTTAAATTTAAGCCTAGTAAAAAGCTCACTTGAAAAGATACTTCAACCTTTTACAGTTGTAATTTTAGGAATGGGTACAGATGGGCATACTGCCTCTCTTTTTCCATGTTCTGCTGAATTAGAGCATGGACTAAACTTGAGTAATAATGACGACTTAATCATAACCAACCCCAAATCGGCACCTTACCAGCGCATTTCCTTCACAAGAAAAGCATTATTAAATACTGAGAACTTATACCTCCACTGTTATGGAGAAGAAAAAAAACGAATATTAGATACATTAGAGTTCAACTCCGAGAAAACGTATCCTATTAAGTCGTTTGTAGCTCAAAGATCTATTAAACCAGAAATATTCTGGAGTAAGTAAAACGAGAACAATGAATAAAATGAAGCCAATGAATAAAACGATAATAGAAATAACTCAACGAATCATAAAAAGATCTAAAACTTCCAGAAAAAATTACTTGGATTTAATGCATTTAGTTCACAAAAATAATGTGAATAGAGCAGACTTAGCTTGTGGCAATTTAGCGCATGCGTTCGCTGCTTGTGCAGATGATGACAAAGTTGATTTAAGTGAAGAAGTAAAATCAAATTTGGCCATAATAACAGCTTACAACGATATGTTAAGCGCCCACAAAACATATGAAGATTATCCGCCAAAACTAAAAGCTGCCGCTAAAAAATATGGCGGTGTCGCTCAAGTTGCTTCAGGAGTTCCTGCCATGTGCGATGGAGTAACTCAAGGACAAGCAGGCATGGAACTTTCTTTATTTAGCAGAGATGTAATTGCGCTTTCAACAGCCATTGGAATGTCCCATCAAATGTTTGACGGTGGCTTGTGTTTAGGGATTTGCGATAAAATTGTCCCTGGTATGATGATTGGAGCGCTTAGGTTTGGGAATCTACCATTTATCTTCGTTCCAGGTGGCCCAATGGAATCCGGAATTCCAAACGATGAAAAAGCTCAATTTAGAATAGATTATGCAGATGGAAAAATTGGAAGAGCTGAGTTATTAAAAGCTGAGTCTGCCTCTTATCACTCTGCCGGAACCTGTACTTTTTACGGCACAGCAAATAGTAACCAGATGCTAATGGAGATTATGGGTGTCCACTTACCCGGCGCATCTTTTGTTACTCCGGGAACAGAATTGCGAGAGAAGCTCAACGAATATGCTGTAAAAAGATTACTTGAAATCACTCCGCAAAAAGGAGAGTACACTCCACTTTATGAAATAATTAGTCCTGAGACTATTGTAAACGCATTGGTTGGTTTAGTGGCAACTGGCGGAAGCACAAACCTTACCATCCATATTATTGCAATTGCAAAGAGCGCAGGAATAATCGTGAATTGGGATGATTTCAACGATGTTTCTGAAGTAGTCCCATCAATTACTAAAGTATATCCTAACGGAACAGCAGACATTAATCACTTTCAAGCTAGTGGTGGCATGGGTTTCTTAATGAAAACCTTAAAAGATGGAGGATTTTTAAATGAAAATGTAAAAACCAACATGGGTCCGGGATTGGATGCTTATTTCAAAGAACCGTTTATAGAAGATGGTGAAATTCAATGGAGGCCAGTTCCCGAAAATTCATTAGATGAAAATATTTTACGTCCAGTTTCTAATCCTTTTGAACCAACAGGCGGGTTAAAAGTCCTAAAAGGTAATCTTGGTCGATCAGTTATCAAAATTTCTGCTGTAAAGCCTGAGAATAGATACGTGAAGGCTTTGGCTGTAGTATTTGATGATCAAGATGACGTTATTGAAGCCTTTAAAAGAAAGGAATTAAATAAGGACGTGGTTGTGGTTGTTAAAAACCAAGGTGCCCATAGCATTGGCATGCCAGAACTTCATAAGCTCACACCAACGTTAAGTTTGCTTCAATTTGCCGGGCACAAAGTTGCCTTGGTTACGGACGGAAGAATGTCAGGCGCTTCGGGAAAAGTTCCTGCAGCAATACACTTAAGCCCTGAGGCAGCAAAAGGCGGAATGATTGCCAAACTAGAGACAGGAGATTTGATTGAGTTGGATTCCAATAATGGAACATTAAACTGCTTAAACATAGAAGAAGTTGAAAAGCGTGAAACAAAAAATTCATCCGAAAATCCATCGTTCGGGGTAGGTCGCGAGTTATTTAACCGATTAAAAACCTTAGTAAGTGAAAGCGAAGAAGGAGCTTCTTTTATAATTTAAAAAATGGGAAATCAATCAATACATAAAATTCTAAAGAATAACCCACTAGTTCCGGTTGTTACTTTTCAGAAAGAGGACAGTCCAGAAGCATTTATGAATTATTTAATTCAACGCAATGTTTTTTGCATAGAGATTACTTTGCGCACTGAATATGGATTAAAAGCGATTGAATTGCTGAAAAAAAGATTCAGCGACACGATTCAAGTAGGAGCAGGAACAGTTATTAACTCCTCGCAAGTAGATAAGCTAAAATCAATAGGTGCAGATTTTATAGTGAGTCCAGGTTTAACTGTTGACTTATTTGACTGCATGATAGAATCAGAAATTCCTTTTCTTCCCGGGGTTGCTACCCCCAGCGAAATAATACGGGCTCAAGAGTTAGGCTTAAAATACCTCAAATTTTTTCCTGCTAACTTATATGGTGGAGTTGGTGCATTAAAAATGTTTGGAGGCCTTTTTCCAACCATTAAATTTTGTCCTACAGGTGGAATAACCGAAGAAACAAGTAAAGAGTACCTTGAATTGAAAAACGTAGTTGCGGTTGGAGGTTCTTGGTTTGAAAAAGATTACACTAAAAAAAGATAAATGATAGCAATAGCAGAAAGTGGCTCCACAAAATGTGAATGGGTCATCTTAAACGATGAAGGTTTAGTTGAGAGCAACTTTAAAACGCAAGGGTTTAACCCGGATTTTCATAGCACAGATTTTGTCGCCCAAACCCTGAGCCAATGTGTCGATTTATATGCCTCTAAAGACAAGATAAACTGCGTTTATTTCTACGGAGCAAGTTGCTCTAGTACAAAGCTTAACAAACGAATAAAGGATGGGCTGCAGCAAACCTTTAGAAATGCTACAATTATGGTTGATCATGATTTATTAGCTGCTGCATATTCCCTGTACGAAGGCGTTCCATTAATTACATGTATTATTGGTACAGGTTCTAATTCATGTTACTTTGATGGCGAAAATTTATCAGAAGAGGTTCCTGCATTAGGTTTTATAATTGGCGATGAAGCCGGAGGAGGCTATTATGGAAAGCAGTTAATCGCTGACTATTTCTACAATAAATTACCTGATAAAATTCAAAAAGACTTCAAACATACTTATGGTTTAACTTGGGGAGAAGCTCGAGAAAAAATTTATGGAAATGTCCATGCTAATGTTTATTTAGCATCATTTATGCCTTTTATTGCCAAGCACAGGCAAGAAAAGTATGTTATAGATCTTATGAGAAGAGGCTTTGCAAAGTTTATTGAAGTTCATGTAGGCTGCTTTTCAGACAAGACAACAAAACAAGTAGGTTTTGTAGGTAGTATTGCCTTTATATTTAAAGACATTTTAATTGAAGAGTTGACAAAACAAGGGTTTAAAGCCGGAAAAATTATTAAGAGTCCGATAAATGAGCTGGTGAATTATCATCGAAATTACATCAATATATTATCAGATGCCGAAGATAAAAAAGTAGTGAATCCACAAGGAACTGAAGCCTAAGATGAGATCCTTACTTAAAATATCCATTCTATTTATGATTTCGATTACGATCGCTTGTTCGCCTAATAAGGAAGGCAAGCAAGTAGAAGAAATTATAACAGCAGAACATATTTTAGGAAATCGCAATTTTACTGCAATTTCATTTGGAGGGTTTAGAGAAGAAACAAGAGCGATTTGCCCTTCTGTTGAGGATTTAAAGGAGGATATGAAAATATTAGGTGCGATTGACATTAAAATCATTCGCACCTATAGCACTCAGTTATTTCCCCATGCAGAAAGAGTTCTGAAAGCCATTCATGAATTAAAAGAACAAGATTCTACATTCGAAATGTATGTCATGCTAGGCGCTTGGATAGAGTGTGAAGGGGCATTTACTTCGACTAGAAATCATGCTAAAGGAAACGTTAAAGGAAATAATGCTGAAATAAAAAGAGCGATTGAGCTTGCAAAAGAGTACCCAGACATTGTTAAAATTATAGCGGTAGGAAATGAATCCATGGTTCATTGGGCCGAAACATATTCTGTTTCAGCGAAGGTTGTGTTAAACTATGTTGAGCAACTTCAAGAATTAAAAAAAGCAGGAAAATTAGATTCAAATTTATGGGTTACTAGTTCAGATAATTTCGCCTCCTGGGGTGGAGCATCTACTGACTATCATACGGATGATTTAACTAAATTAATCCAAGCTGTGGATTATGTTTCCATGCATACCTACCCATTTCACGATACACATTACACACCGAAATTTTGGCAAATTGATTCTACAGATCTTACAAAAGGAAGAATTCAACTGGCAGAAGAAGGCATGTTGAGAGCTAAAGAGTATGCTATTTCCCAGTATAAATCAACTAAAAAACACATCCACTCCATTGCACCTAACAAACCCATTCACATAGGAGAAACAGGTTGGGCTACTTCCGCTTATACCAACTATGGAGTCGAAGGCTCTCGTGCTGCTGATGAGTTTAAACAGAAGTTGTATTACGATTACATGAGAGATTGGTCGTCTGAAAATGAATTATCTTGCTTCTTCTTTGAGGCTTTTGATGAACCTTGGAAAGACAGCTTTGATGCAAAAGCATCAGAAAATCACTTCGGTTTAATTAATATTAAAAGTGAGGCTAAATATGTCTTGTGGAATGCAGTAGACTCCGGAAAATTTAAAGGCCTTCTTCGGAACGGAAATACAATAACCAAAACCTATGGAGGAAACGAAGAAGAAATGCTTCGTTCAATTTTAGCTCCTTCTAAAAAACCCAAACTAAAAAATAAGCCATGAGTAGAAAAGTAATATTAATAGCGTTTGTAGTCTCATTAGGTGGCTTCCTCTTCGGTTTCGATGCCGGTATTATTTCAGGTGTAATGTCTTACGCAGGTCCTGAGTTTGATTTAAACGATATTCAAATTGGTTGGGTCGTTAGTTCTCCTTCTTTTGCTGCGATGATTGCAATGCTTATTGCGGGTAGATTAAGTGACATTATAGGAAGAAAAAAGATATTGATTTTTGTTGCATTTTTATATGCCGTTTCTGCTGTGTTTTCCGCTTATGCGAGCTCATATGAAATGCTTTATATTGCGAGAATGATTGGAGGTTTCGGGTTTGGAGCGGCTCTTATTCTAGCCCCTACGTACATTGCTGAAATTTCTTCAGCAAAAAATCGAGGCAAGCTCGTTTCGTTGCAACAACTAAACATCGTTCTAGGGTTCTTTGCAGCATTTTTAAGTAACTATTACCTCAACAAAGTAAATTCTGCAGGAAGTGATTTCTTCACAGATAAAAATGTTTGGAGGTACATGTTAGGAATAGAATTTATTCCTGCAATCCTATACTTTATATTCATGTTTTTTGTTCCTAGAAGTCCCAGATGGTTGTACACAAAAAACATGATTGACGAAGCGAAGAGAATTTTGCATAGAATTTACGGCGGTGAAATAGCCACTGAAGAAATCAGAACCATTGAGAGTGTTGCGAAGTCAACCGATAATTCAAAAGTCTCTCTCAAATCTCTACTAAAGCCATCGTTGCGATTCATTCTTCTTGTAGGTCTTGTTATTGGAGTTTTACAACAAATCACTGGAATTAATGCAGTATATTTTTACGCGACTTCCATCTTCAAACAAACAGGAATAGGAACAGATGCTGCATTTTCTTCCGGAGTGCTCCTTAGCTTCATTACGGTTTTATTCACCTTTGTTGCTATCTTTTTAATTGATAGAATGGGAAGGCGTCCTTTACTTTTAATAGGCGTAGCAGGAATTTCAATTAGTCTACTTCTTTGCGCATATGGATTCAACCAAGCCACTTACAAATTGACGGCAAACGAAATATCAACTATTGAGTTAACAGGTATGACACCCGATCAACTAGCCTTCGCTATTGACAAACAATACTCTAATGATTTAGACTTCAAAAATGATATGAAGCAGTCCTTAGGAACGCAAATTTATGCTAAAAATGAGGGAGCTATTCTTGAGGCAGCAACTTCAATAAATGCGACGTTAATATTAGCTGGCATACTAGGTTTCATTGCTTGTTTTGCTTTTTCTCTTGGACCTGTTATGTGGGTGCTACTTTCGGAGTTATATCCAATAAAATACAGAGGCTTAGCAATTGGAGTTATTGGATTTGTAAACTCCTTTACTAGTTGGGTCGTGCAACAAATATTCCCGTGGGAATTGTCTAATCTCGGAAACGCTGTGAGTTTTTTAATCTTTGGGCTGATTGCACTCGTAGGTTTTGGAGTTCTTCTGAAAATCCTACCAGAAACAAAAGGGAAATCTCTTGAAGAAATTGAAGCAGAATACGTAAAATAAAACCATATGAAAACCATCTCACAAATCCTTCTAGTTCAATTTGTCTTATTTTCTATTGCTTGTGCCGAACAAACGAAACATGAGGAAGACAAGACAATAGAAAATCAATTAGAAAAACGGACTACTGCTGTTGTGCATTTAGATTCAGCCTCAACAGAGTTTTCAGTAGAAATAACAGAAACTGGGCGCTATGAAGTAACTGCCTTTGGCCTGCAAGACAGCGTATCTCCGTTGTGGATTGAAGATTACATTCATAATAAAGATGAACGAACTTACAATGTAACCGGTAATCTAGAGTTGGACCAAAATGGAAGAGGCAAAATCTTTGGTTCCCCTTTAGCTACTGGAAAACATCAAATGAGAGTTCATTTTAATGAAGGGACAACAATAGATAGCATTAGATTTAAGCTAATGGTAACTCATATCAATACGTTAGATACGTTGACACAAAACATGAACGGTGAAAGTTGGAATCTGGTCTGGTCTGATGAATTTGAAGGAAAAGGCCTAGTTGATAGTACAAAGTGGGCGTACAACGTTGGAAATTGGGGTTGGGGAAATAATGAACTTCAATACTACACTGCAAACGATACCTTAAATGCAAGGCAAGAGAATGGAGCTTTAATTATTGAAGCCCATAAGAATGAAAATGATAAATATTGGAGCTCCGCCAGATTAACCACTCAAAGTAAAATTTCGTTTAAATACG
>CAJJAT010000042.1 GCA_905182175.1 Flavobacteriales bacterium UBA1494
AAAGCGATTGACTCTGGCGCTAAAACTTTCCACTTTTTCTCGTTTGATTTTTAAGTATTTTTCTATCCAATCCCACTTACCTAATCGTCCAAAATAAAAGGAGGTAATTCCTCCAAGCGTATTTCCAATCGAAGCATAAACTAAACATTGAATTGGAGGATAATCGGTAAGAATAAGGCCCGTCAAATAGGGTTCTGATCCAATCGGAAGAATGGTGGCTGCCAGAAACGAATTCAGAAATAAAGCCCAAAGAGCTGGGTCAAGAAACATCATACAGAAAAATAATAGTCATAAAAAAACCTCGTGACCTAAGGTACATGAGGTTTTGATTTTTAATTAAAATCTTAATTAATTCTGTTTCACAAATCGAATCGGTTGGTACTCCTCTCCTTCGATCATTAAGAAGTAAATACCGTGTGGAAATTCTGAAACATCAAATTCCCCAGTGTTGTAATCCAAAACTTCATGAATACTTCCATTCACACTAGTGATATGAACTTTAGCGTCTGATGCTAAATCTTTTGCTAACACTTGTATCTGGGTTGAAGCTGGGTTTGGAAATAATTGAAGTGTCTTTTTTGTTTGAATTTCAATTATTGACGTGGTATCTTCAGTTGAAGTATCAACTGGTGAAATGATAACCTGATCTTGTTTTCTGTAGGCAACAACTGTATCTAAATCTCCATCTTCATCTGCATATTTAATACTCATTACATAACTCCCCGTTCCTTTTTGCCAAAACTCATAGGTGGTGCTAGAATATGCTATTATGGTCTCGGTTCCGAAAAGCGTAGAAGTATCATTATATGACTCTTCAATTTTCACTCTAAGGATTTCATTTAAACCTCCAAATGGTAAAAGAATAGCACCCCAACCATCAACAGTGGTTTTGTATTCACCCCTCCTTTGATTTGGACGCCACCTAGTGCCAGCGTCGAAATAATATCCTGTAGTATTGGTATTGTTATAAGCTACGGGAAACTTGAACTTTAATAAACTATCCTTTCCATAGCTCGTCTGAGTTGCTCCGCTTCTACTTCCCATTATGTACAAATCTGATGGTGTAGACTTATATTGAATACGTGCTCCGTTAAATCCAGTGTATTGCTCGCATAAATTAGTGTTACCTGGGTCTGCTTGAAACCCACCTCGAACAGCTTCAAACTCTAGGTCTGTGGAATCGCCTATTGTCATTTTTGAAAAATCCCAAATCACTTTGGCACCCGCAGCTCCAGGACCCGCAAATGATGAGGCATTGTCCATAATGTTATAGTTGACTTTTGTTCCGATTCCAGGAATAACAGATGCAGAATCGAGTGTTATCTGAGCTCCTAAAAAGGCGGGTAATACAATAATAAAAAAAGAATAAATTGATTTCATACTTAACGCTTTTGATTAATAATACAACGAATGTATGAACTTTTTAAACTCATTATACATCTAAGGTCGGAACATCACTCATGATTGAAACTTCTGTTGAACCAAACAATTGATTCATCGCAATTCTATAATTAGGGTCTAACTGCATGTTCAGTTCGTTAGCATTGTTTTAGTCTCCGGCAAGAGCAAATACATTAATCTTTTTTTCTACTTCGATATGACCTTTAGCTTAGGTCATTATTAAAGTTGAAATTAATCGTGCACCTGCACATAATACTATTTTGATAGTTCTATTGTTTTAGAGTTTTACATTTATCGATGTGCGCTTTAAGGAATGATGTTGAAAATCATCATATCTACTATAAGCAAGAACCATTGTGTATTCTGAATTTGGAAATATAGCCTTCTAATAGTTGCTAATTGCTTTTTGAGGAATACTAAATGATCTTGAAGTGAGTTCATATTCCTGTTTTCCTTTTTGATCGATTACTTGTGGTTTGATGTCATAGCTAGAAATTGGCGCGCAGTTACCTAGGCTTTGAGTATAATGTTCAACCACCTCTACTTTCCCCTTTTTAATTCTGCCCATAAGCAAATAACAACCTGTCATACCATTACTAGTATTAAATCCAATTGTCACCCAGCCATTTGTAGGAGCGGACATTTCGAAATTCACATATGATCCTTCATCTTTCCAATTTACCTCCATTCCATTTTTAGAATCCGAGTTTCCTTGTTGATATTCGTTGTATTTATCACTGTTCAGCATAACCGCAAATCCATATCAATGAGTTAGGAAAAAAAACACTACATTTCGATTTTTACAACATATGCGTCATTCATTCCAGCTCCGTCGGAATCAGAATGTCCAACTAAGTAGTAATGGTTTTTAAACTCAATAATATCATCAATTCGATCATTCTTTTCTCCTCCAATTAATTGTTCTTGAATAACAGAACCATCACTTGCACTTACCTCAACCAAATATGCATTTCGATCACCATTTCCAAAGCTCATGCTCCGCGCAACTAGAACATAATTGCCTTTTGAACTTACAATTGCAACCTGGCCTCCATCATGCATATTACCTCCATAATTCTTCTCCCACAAAATAGATCCATCTTCTTTAAGACGCAGCGCATACATATTGTGAATAGGATCAATACTGGCCGAATGACCACAAAGCAAGTACCCTCCATCGTCCAACAATCGAATGGTTTGGCTTTCTTCATAATGATCCCCACCATATGTCTTAGACCATAGAGAATCTCCTTTTTGATTGGTTTTAAGTAACATTAAGTCTCTATCACCGGCTCCTTCACTTGCCGTATAACAGAACATCATTAATTCGCCAGAAGAAGTTTCAATAATATCTGCTCCTCCGTCGATTTTAGCACCTCCAAACACTTTACGAAACAAGACATCACCACTTGCACCGAAACGCACATATAATATATCCAGATCACCATTGCCAAAGCTTGTCGAACTTCCTAAAACAGACAAAGCCCCATTACTATGTTCTATTACATCAAACGGCGCATCATAAGTAGGTCCACCAAAGGTTTGTGTCCATATTTCATTTCCACTTACGTCTATTTTGACTAAGTATATTTGTTTACCTCCACCAAAACTTTCCGTTGACCCTATGATTAATAAATTATTGTCATTCAATTTTATTATCCCTTCCCCTTCTTCTTTACCAGTTCCTCCGTATGTCTTTCGAAGTAATTCTTTTCCAAGATCGTCCAGTTTCAATAACAGAATATCTCCATTTCCCTCACCGAAGCTCTCAGTAGTTCCAACAACAAACAAGTAGTCATTTAAAATAGCAACTTCATTGGCTCGATCTTCTTTATCACCGCCATAAAATTTCTCGAAACCAATGGCATCAGGATGTATTAATGTAGGTAATTCAATTTCTCGTTTTTTACAGGAAACAAGTACAATTCCAGCGTAAAGGAAGATTAACAAGTTGCGAAACATACTCATCAACGACAAGTAGAACTTATTAGTATAAACAAAAATGGCCCTCTCAAATTAATGAGAAGGCCTTTCCTATAAGTTATTCTTAATCTTATTTTTTAATCCAAGTACCAGTCATCTAGCTATTACCAGCAACTGTGCTATTAGGTGAAATGGTTATATTTATCAGTTGCTTGAGCTACAGCTACTAAATTTGCTTCAGCAGTTGAATCAGCTGTCCAATCAGAACCACTGTAATCTGCTTCAATCATTGCGCTATACTTAATCTCATTTTTTGCTCCTGTAGCAATAATTCCAGTTACTTTAATGCTCCCGTCACCTAAATTGGTTAGAGTTTGAATGTGTTGAATATCACAGCATCATCAAAACCCGAAATAAGAATATTAGAAATCTTTGCTTTAGTTCCTTCTCTCAGTTTAAGGCCATCTTTTCCATCAGCAGAACGCTCTTTAAGCGTTATGTTTATCAAAGTAGGATTAGAATAAGGATCATTGGCGTTGTTTTAGTATATCGTTTATCAAAAAAATGCCCTTGC
>CAJJAT010000043.1 GCA_905182175.1 Flavobacteriales bacterium UBA1494
TCATGCTTTTAGCAGTTGCCATTAGCAAAAATGCGTTTTCTAGTGTGCTTTTATTGATTTTTGCAATATTTATATTCTTTTGATTTTTGCCTACTTCGACTATCGCTAAGTAAGACAGAAAATTGACATTCGTAATTTGTACTTAAATCTTTCTCTCTGCGTCAAACTCTTCCAAGAAGTCACCGATTCTAGCTAAAAATGAACCTCCTAAATTTCCATCAACTACTCTGTGGTCAAACGATATCGATAAGTAAATCATACTTCGAATTGCAATCACATCTTCTCCATCTCTTTCAATTACTACCGCTCGTTTATTTATGCTGCCAGTTGCTAGTATTGCTACTTCTGGCTGATTAATAATTGGTGTTCCCATTAAGTTTCTAAACGTTCCCACGTTACTAATCGTGAAAGTACCGCCTTGTATATCGTCTGCTTTTAGCTTATTTGTTCTGGCTTTTCGGACCAATGAATTCGTTTCTTTGGCCAAGCCCAACAAGTTCTTTTGATCCGCATTTTTGATGACTGGAACAATTAAGTTCCCTGAAGGTAAAGCTGCGGCTAGGCCGATATTGATATCATTTTTTACAATAATTTTCTTACCGTCTACAGAAACATTAATCAGTGGAAATTCTTGAATTGCTTTTACTACCGCTTCCACAAATATTGGAGTGTAGGTAATCTTTTCGCCGTACTTTTCTTGAAAAGGAATTTTGTTCTTTTCTCTCCATTTTACCATCTTGGTAACATCTGCTTCAACATATGCGGTAACATGCGGAGAGGTCTGAACTGAGTGAACCATGTGGTCTGCAATCATGCTTCGCATACGGTCCATTTCTACAATTTGCTGACCACCTTCGTAATTCGATTTTGGGACAAATACTGATTGACTTACTTCTTTAGGTGAATTGCCTTTTCTTCCTGATTCAATATACTTTATCAAATCATTTTTTAACACCCTGCCATTTTGGCCACTACCAGCTATAGACTTTAATTCGTCAAAACCAACTCCTTCTTTTTCGGCCATACTTCTAACCAAGGGAGAGTAAAATCGCCCTTCTTGGTCGAAACGTTTTGAGTCTGGATTTGAGCTTGAATCGTTGAAATTACCTGTTTTTGTATTGGCTGAATGATCTGCAGAAGATGCTGTCTGGTCATCCTTAACTTCTGAACTTACCTCAGCAGCAGAATCCATTTTAGCGATTACAGTACCTACTGCAACCACATCATTTTCGCCAAACAACAATTCAGTAAGTATTCCACTTTCCGGAGCAGCAACTTCAGAATCTACTTTATCTGTCGCTACCTCTAAAATAGGTTCGTCTTTCTCGACGCTATCTCCAACTTGCTTCAACCACTTTAAAACCGTTGCCTCTTTGATACTTTCTCCCATCTTAGGAAGCTTCACTTCTGTTGTCGCCATAACTTGTTATTCAAACTATAAGGCAATTTAATAGATTAATTACCTACAACCTTACTATTTCCTTCAAATTTAATCTATATTTCTACTTTTATCTACGATATTATTCAAAAACAGAATAATATTCTAAAAATTGATATAAAATTAGATTATTAGAGTAATTTAGTCTCTAAATGTTTTCAATTTTAGACTAAACCTCTGTTCAGCATGAAAAAAATAGACGAAACCGACAGACGAATATTACAACTGCTACAAGAGGACGGAAGAAAGACAATAAAAGACTTAGCATTAGAGCTTAACTTATCTACCACACCTACTTTTGAGAGGGTAAAAAAACTAGAAAAAGCAGGAATTATTGACCACTATTCTGCGGTATTAAACGCAGAAAAGATTGGAAAAACATTGTACGCTTTTGCACACATCAGTTTAAAAGATCATTCAAAAAAGTTAGTGGAGCAATTTACAGCGCAAATAACAAAAATACCGCAAGTACAAGAGTGCCATTACGTGACTGGAGATTCAGATTTCATTCTCAAAATTCTGCTAAACGACATGGAAGGGTACCGTGAATTTATGATGAATCAGCTGTTTGACATGAGTAATATTGCCAAGGTAGAGTCCTTTCTTTCCTTATCTGTTTTAAAGAAAAGTAATTTAATTGAAATAGAGCGAGGGAATTAAGAAGCTAGTTCCGTCAAAAAATCGAATCTTTAATGAACGAATTATGAAGAAGACGATTTTACCCCTAGCCATTATTGCATGTATCTTTAGCTGTAGAGATGATGGAGATAACTTTTCAAGTACAATTAGCACTGAAACTGGAGAAACAATAGTAAATTATGCAACAGTAGACTCCATGTTTGCAGGAATAATAGATTTAAATAAGCTCGCAAATTATTCAAATCAAGATCTGCCGACATACATAACAAAAGACAATACGTTAGGTAATTCCATTTCAAATGAAGGAGCTACGTTGGGCAGAGTCTTATTTTACGATAAAGAGCTGTCTATTGATAAAAGTCTTTCTTGCGGAAGCTGCCACAAGCAGGTTTCAGGGTTTGGAGATACCAAACTACAATCTGACGGAGTAAATGGTGGATTAACAGCCAGACACTCCATGCGGCTAATTAATTCTAGGTTCTCAACTGAAAGAAAGTTCTTTTGGGATGAACGTGCCAATTCATTGGAGGAGCAAACGACTATGCCGATTCAAGATCATGCTGAAATGGGATTTAGTGGACAGAACGGAAATCCTAATTTAAACGACTTGCTAACTAGATTACAAGAGATTGAGTACTACAAAGAATTGTTTGCATTTGTTTACGGGGACTCCATAGTTTCAGAGACTAGAATCCAAAACTCGCTAGCTCAATTTATTAGAAGTATTCAGTCTTTCGATTCCAAATTTGATGTTGGTTTAACCCAAGCGAATAACTTAAATGCCAATTTCTCGAATTATACTGCAGAAGAAAATCAAGGAAAGTTACTTTTTCTAAGTCCTCCGAACCAAGGTGGAGCAGGCTGTCAGTCATGCCACAGCGCACCGGAGTTCGATATTGACCCAAATACTAGAAACAACGGAGTAATTGCAACTATTGGAAGCACTACTTTGGACTTAATCAATACAAGAGCTCCTAGCTTAAGAGATGTTGTAGGGCACAATGGAGTTTCAAATGGACAATTGATGCACGATGGAAGTTTAACTTCATTAGCTGCAGTAATAGACCACTATAACCTAATAACACCCAACCAAGCAAACAACAACTTAGATAATCGCTTAAGAGGCGGTGGAGGCCCAGGTGGCGGTCAAGGACAAAGCCTTAACTTAACTCAGACCGAAAAGGACAATTTAGTTGCTTTTCTTCAAACTTTATCGGGAACCGATGTCTATACCAATCAAAAATGGTCCGATCCTTTTTAGTCTCAACTAGTTTCTATTTAAAAGTGTATTCCAAATTAGAATACACTTTTTTTATTGCTTCACCACCTTCAAATTAGCCCGCTCTCCCTTGTCGTTGGTTACGTGAATAAAGTAGATCCCAGAAGGCTGATTCAAGTTTAACTCAA
>CAJJAT010000044.1 GCA_905182175.1 Flavobacteriales bacterium UBA1494
AGGAACAACAGGCGCTACCGGAATAGCTGGCCCTATTGGAGCAACAGGTCCTGCAGGAACAACAGGCGCTACCGGAATAGCAGGCCCTATTGGAGCAACAGGTCCTACAGGAACAACGGGCGCTACCGGAATAGCTGGTCCTATTGGAGCAACAGGACCTACAGGAACAACAGGCGCTACCGGAATAGCTGGCCCTATTGGAACAACAGGACTTACAGGAACAAAAGGCGCTACCGGAATAGCTGGCCTTATTGGAGCAACAGGTCCTACTGGAGCTATTGGCCCTAATGGAACAACAGGTCCAACAGGAGCTATTGGCGCTACTGGAGTAGCTGGCCCTATTGGAGCAACTGGACCTGCAGGACCAAGTCTAGTGCCTGTAGGTTCTACTAATCAAACCTTAAGAAACGATGCAGGTAATTGGGTGGTCTCTAATAGTGTAACGAATGATGAATTGAATAATTTCATAATTACTGGAATTACACTCAAGACTACAAAGGATGCTGAAATAAATGGATTGTTAGTTGGAAAAGGAGCCGGACAAAAAACTGAAAACACCGTTTTGGGAATTAATTCTATGATTAGCAATGTCGGAGGGGAGCGCAATACGGCCCTAGGATATGAATCCTTAAAATATAACATTCTTGGAAATGATAACACAGCGTCAGGAGCTTTTGCTCTAAGAGATAACCAAAAAGGAGGAAATAACACAGCTTCAGGAGCTTATGCTTTGCAACTAAACACCGATGGAGAGAAAAATACAGCTGTTGGATACAATTCTTTGAGTAATAACACCATTGGAAATAATAACACAGCTATCGGATATGATGCTGATGTGCTAAATTCTAACTTAACCAACTCAACTGCAATTGGATACCAAGCAGAAGTTAATACAAGTAATACTATTAAATTAGGAAACCCCTTCGTTACAAAAGTTATTACTAGCGGTGGTATTGAAGCTGGTGGTGCTATTGAAGCTATTGGCACAGTTAAAGCAGGAAGTGTAACTTATCCAAACACTGACGGAACTCCGAATCAAGTGTTGACAACAGATGGAGCTGGAACTCTTTCTTGGAAAACTGGAATAGCAGCTATTGCAGGTATGGCTGCTTCAACATTAAGACATAACGGAGCAACTTGGATATCTGATATCAATGTGCTTAATGATGGAACTACACTCTCTACTACATCTGATGCCCAAATAAATGGAATAACAGTTGGAACAGGAAACAATAATGTATTTGCTAATACGGCTATTGGATTTAGTGCCCTTAGCCAATGTCAATCAGCAGGACAGCAAAATACAGCCATAGGAAGGTCAGCAATGATGATGAACACAACAGGAAGAGAAAACACAGCCACAGGAAAGGAAAGTTTAAGAAGCAATACAGTTGGAAAATATAATACTGCTTTTGGGAATCAGTCCTTATTTATTAATAGGGACGGAGAAAATAATACAGCGGTAGGATATATGGCCCTAAGAGATAACACCACTGGTGATAATAACACAGCCTTAGGAAAGTATGCAGGCAGGACTGGTGATTTCAATAATACCACTACTATAGGTCATAATGCTGTAAGAACTGCAGATAATCAAGTAAGAATAGGCAATATAAGTGTTACGAGTATTGGAGGTGTCAGAGGATGGTCTACTCTTTCTGACGCGCGTTTTAAGAAAAATATAGAAGAAAAAGTAATTGGTTTAGATTTCATTATGGCACTCCGTCCTGTAACGTACAACATTGATATAAAATCTATTGAAAATTTCAGAGAAACACCCAGTCAACTTCGTTCAGAGGAATCAGAGCGGAAAGCAGAAGAGATTCTACAAACTGGTTTTATTGCCCAAGAAGTAGAATTAGCAGCCAATAAATTAGGATATGATTTTAGTGGTGTTGATGCTCCTCAAAATGACAAAGACAACTATGGTTTGCGTTATTCTGAATTTGTTGTGCCATTGGTTAAAGCCATGCAAGAACAACAAGAACTGATATTGAAACTGCAAGAAAGAATATCTGTTTTAGAAAAAAAGTAAATCTATTTTGATTTTGTAGAACAAAATTTATATTCGCCATTTTATGAAAAAAACTTTATTCTCTATATTACTCTTATTTGTTGTACATGCTTTGTATTCACAAAAAAACTTGACAGCTGCTGGCGGAGAAGCCATAGGTAATGCAACAATTAGTTATTCTTTGGGGCAAGTGCATTATGTGTCCATCACAGGTCGTAATAATATTTCATTAAGCCAGGGTGTACAGCATGGCTATGTGATTATTCCTGAAAAATCTCAATCTTGGAAAATACCTACTGGTTTCATTCCAAATCCGGAAGGTAGTTTAGGAGGGTCATACGATCCTAATACTATGGAAAATTCTATTTTCTTTCCTATAGTTGAAGATGTTATGGACTATCAATTACTTATTTTTAATCGTTGGGGAGAAGTTGTTTTTACGTCAAATGATTTGCTAATTGGTTGGGATGGTTATTACCAAGGTTTACAAACAATGTGTGCTCAAGATGTATATATATGGAAAGTAAAAGGGAAATTTTCTGATGGGAAAATTTTCGATAAAGTAGGGTCAATCACATTGTTGAAATAATGAAAGTAAGCTACAAAATAACTATTATATTAATCCTTTCATTTGGAAATAAAATTGTAGCTCAAGATGCTCAATTTTCGCAATTTTTTGCAGCCCCATTAATCATAAACCCTGCGCTAACCGGTAACACCATTCAAGATAGGTTTAGTTTAAACTATAGAAACCAATGGCCTTCTATTTCTAAGGGAAAAACCTTTGCGACCTATGCTTTTTCATATGAGCACAATTTTGAAGATTATAACAGTTCCATTGGTGCTTTAGTTTATCAGGACAAGGCGGGGCTAGCTGGTCTAACAACAACAAATGCATTGTTGAGTTATGCTTACAAGGTAAAGGTTACAAGACGATTTTATTTTAAGCCTGCATTACAATTAGGATTGCTGAATCGTAATATTGATTTTGGAGAATTGGTTTTTAATGACCAACTTCAAACAGGTGCATCAACATCATCGGCAGCTTTGAACTATACGGGTAGATCAAAATTTAGTATGGACATAAATACAGGAATAATAGGCTATTCTGAAAATTATTGGTTTGGTTTTTCAATTCATCATCTCAATCGACCTGACATATCGCAGGTAGGAAATGGAGCAAGACTTGAGCAAAAATTTTCTGCTCAAGGTGGTTTGACGATTCCATTGGAAAGAACCACTAACAAACGGATTGTTTCAAAAGTGATGATTGCAGCCAATTACAAACGCCAAGCAGTAAGAGAGCAGCTAGATATAGGAGCTTATTATAATCATTCCCCATTTTTAATTGGAGTTTGGTATCGGGGTCTTCCATTTAAAAAAGTTGAACCAATATTGGTAAGTAGTGATGCAGTAATTCTAGTTTTAGGATATAAAATGAATAATATATCCATTGGTTATTCCTACGATCTTACTATTTCTGATCTTAGCTCAGCAAGTTCTGGTGGTGCTCACGAGATTAGCACATCGATAGAGTTAGTTTCTCGGAAAAATTCGAATAAACGTAAAAGACGGTTCATATCTATTCCTTGCCCAACGTTTTAATTTTAATACATTTACGCTAATCTTTGCTAAATATTTTCTGATATATATAGAATTTCTAAATCAAATATAATTGAAATTCTATAACCACACAGTCAAAGAATATAGAAATTGAACTGAAAAAATAAAAACAAACGAAGATGCCAAGTGCATTCCTAGTATAACTAAATACATATAAAAAAACAATTTACATCACCTTCGTGGTCCCTCTATTTCATAACAATTGTTAATGCAGGAATTTTATAATTACAAAAAAAACACAGGATAGAAGACCAACTCTATCGAATTCAAAAGGATTGAGTAGAAAATAAGTGGGTATAGTAATTCAGAAAGTACTTTCAACAGGAGTTAAAAAAGGAGTGAATCAACTGTCAAAACCTGATTGGGTTTTTTAAAGGTTTTACAATCAATATTCCATTTTTTAAGGAGCCAAACAATTTTGAAACCAAGTTGCTAAGCATTGGCGACTTGAAAAAGTAGACGAGGATAAATAATCTATTAACAGAGTTGCAGAAGATTCAATTCCTCACTCAAAAGATATTTTTATAGTTCGTATATGTATTAACTAATTTAATATTTTACATTGAGGATAATTTCGTCACATTAAGTTGTTGCTAATCAAATTTATTAAGACATCATTTGCGAACCATCTTGTAATGCTCTATTTCACATTCAACAAATAAATCCCCTACCTTCTTAAATCCCTGTCTTTCATAAAAAGGAATCGCATTTAACTGAGCATGTAAATACATGGTTTTATTTTCAACTGCTGCCGAATTTATCACTGCCTGCAATAACTGATCTCCGTATTTTTTACCTCTAAATTCTTTTAACACTGCAAAACGCTCTAATTTCACATTCTCACCTGTTGCTCTCCAACGAGCCGTACCTATGGCAGTAGTATTCCACTCCATTAAAAAGTGCTGACAAATTTCTTCAAATTCATCAAACTCGTCTTCCTCGTCAACTTGTTGTTCTTGAATAAAAACAACATCTCGAATATCTCTGGCCTGTTGAAAAAGAGCGGTATCTGAATTTTTAAAAGGAGTTATTCTAATCATAATCTATTTTCTTAATACTGTAAAATTAACATTGAATTCTTGTAAATTCCAAATTTATCATTCAGTATTTGTGTTAGACTTTTTACCAATTATACCTATAAAATCTGAGAAAATAACATTCTATTCTCTTAAATATTTGTTCCTAACACCTTCACATTTCTAAAAAAACAATTACCAATACCACAAGAATTTGTTATTGAATCTAAAACAAGAATGAAAAGATGATTTGTCTCAACAACGCTTTGTTTCTAACAAATTTGAGGAAAAGTGAGATCGTTTTTAGCGATATACCTTCCCAAAAAGCAGCTCTAAAACTCTTCTCTCGCACTACTTTTTACAGGACCTCGTAACATTGTGGTTTGGTGACCCCACAACCAAAATAAGAATTGTACATTTTCTCTACGCCACTTTTTATGCTGACAGTATCCAAAATCAAACTTTTATAATTCTCGTATATCAAACAAAATATCAACTACAAGGGAATTGAGTTTTTTAGAAAGTTGCATTACTAATTTTAAATTCTAGTTATCTTTATATAAATCAGAATTATAGCACACCAAAAAGCACGATAAAAAAGAAAACACCCATCACTTATCCAACTCAACTAATTATTTTTTAACACCTTACTTAATTACTCATTTACTCAAAAAAGCTGTTAAGGTTTTTTAGGTATTTACTTAACATAATTTAACACCTTAAAGTACCACGGCATAAAGGTTAAGGATATTTTAGCAACCGAAAATTTAACAAAGAATGGAAGAAAACAATTCAATCAACGAGAATGTGGAAACTGTGTCGGTTTCTAGCAGCAGCTCGGTAGATATAAGAGCATTAAACGAGAAGATTCAGCGGGAAAGTTCGTTTGTAGACTCGTTGACTATGGAGATGGACAAGGTAATTGTTGGTCAGAAATACATGGTGGAGCGCTTGCTAGTTGGTTTATTGGCAAACGGACATATTTTATTAGAAGGTGTACCGGGTTTAGCAAAAACACTCGCAATAACCACTTTAGCAACAACTGTTAAGGCGGATTTTAGTCGAATTCAATTTACTCCAGATTTACTTCCAGCCGATTTAATAGGTACTATGATTTACTCTCAAAAAAGAGAGGAGTTCAGCATTAAAAAAGGTCCAATTTTCGCCAACTTTATTTTGGCTGATGAAATTAACAGAGCGCCTGCCAAAGTGCAATCAGCTTTATTGGAGGCGATGCAAGAAAAGCAAGTTACCATTGGTGACACAACTTTTCCATTGCCAAAACCATTTTTAGTTTTAGCAACTCAAAACCCTGTTGAACAAGAAGGGACTTACCCTTTACCTGAGGCACAGGTCGATAGATTTATGCTAAAAGTGGTATTGGGCTACCCTAACAAAGAAGAAGAAAAACAGATTATTCGCAGCAACATTGCAAAAGCAGGAATGCCAACAGCAAACCAAATTTTGAAACCTGAAGACATTATTAAAGCCAGAGAAACGGTTCGTGAAGTGTACATGGATGAAAAAATTGAACAATATATTGTAGACATAGTATTTGCTACTAGAAATCCTGAAGACTACGGATTAGAAAAATTAAAGGACCTGATTACTTTTGGAGGTTCGCCAAGAGCTAGTATTAGTTTAGCACTAGCCTCTAAAGCTTATGCGTTCATTAAGCGTAGAGGTTATGTTATTCCTGAAGATGTTAGAGCGATTGCAAAAGATGTACTTCGACATAGAATTGGTTTAAGCTACGAAGCGGAAGCTGAAAATGTAACAACCGAGGACATTATAAATGATATTTTAAACGCAGTTGTTGTACCTTAATTTAGTTATCATTGAGTAATTCAACTAAAAATACCCAAGATCTACTCAAAAAAGTTAGGAAGATAGAAATCAAGTCAAAAGGTTTGTCCAATCAAATCTTTTCTGGTGAATATCATTCGGCTTTTAAAGGCCGAGGTATGGCTTTTTCCGAAGTTCGGGAGTACCAAATGGGCGATGAAATTAGAAGTATTGACTGGAACGTAACTGCTCGTTTTAACCAGCCATTTGTAAAGGTATTCGAAGAGGAGCGCGAGATGACAGTAATGCTTTTGGTGGACATGAGTGCATCCAAAGGATTTGGTTCAAAAAAGCAATTGAAACAGGACTTGGTCACGGAACTGTGTGCAGTTCTAGCTTTTTCTGCCATTCAAAACAACGATAAGGTTGGCGTTATATTTTTCAGCGATCAGGTAGAAAAGTTTATTCCACCAAAAAAAGGAAAGAGTCATATATTAATGATTATAAGAGAATTAATAAACTTTACACCAGAACACAAAGGCACCAATATAAAAGAGGCGCTGCGTTATTTTACGTTGGCAATTAAACGAAGATGTACCGCTTTTTTGATTTCTGATTTTTTAAGTGAAGGCTTTGAAGATGAATTAAAGATAGCCAACAAAAAGCATGACTTAATTGCTTTGCAGGTTTACGATCAACGGGAAGTTGAAATGCCAAATGTTGGGTTAGTTCAGTTGGAAGACGCCGAAAGTGGACAAGTAAGGTGGTTTAATACTGCCAAAAAGAAAAATAGAATTGCCTACAAAGCAAATGGATTACGAATGCACGGGCAAATTAAAGATCAGTTAAAAAGAAGTGGTGTTGACCATACTAGGTTGGCAACGCACGAATCTTACATTCAACCGTTAATGACACTTTTTAAACGCAGAGGAGCAAGATGATGAAACGTATTATTGGCTTACTTCTTTTTATTACCGTTGCAGTATGCCCTGCTATTTCACAGGAGTTTACTGCAAAACTAAGCTCACCCGAGATTCGTATTGGAGAGCAAGCTACCATAGAATTTGAATGTCAATTTTCTGCCGTAGAAAAGCAGATTATGATGCCTGCATTGAAAGATACCATTAGCAAATTTATTGAGATCGTCGATGTTTCAATCATTGACACCACATTTGATCAGGATGACATTACGCTTAAGTATTTTACACAAACAGTAACCATTACCTCATGGGATAGCGGTTTGCACGTGATTCCTCCCTTTAAGGTCGTTATTGGAAACGACACGTTATATTCTGAACCGATTTTACTCTCAGTTACAACAGTAGCACTTCAAGAAGAACAAGACATTACGGACATAAAATCAATAATTGATGTCCCGTTTTCGTTGTGGGATTGGATTTTGGGGAGAAGTTGGTTATTAGGAACTATTGCCGGAATTATACTGCTCTTGGTGATTGCTTATTTAGTTTACCGAAAGTTCCAAAACCAACCACAAATAGAAGAAATTGTGGTAATTCCTAAAGAGGATGCAGATTTAATCGCTAACCGAAAGTTAAAAGAGCTTGAGTCGAAGAAAGTATGGCAAAAAGGGGAAGTAAAAGAGTACCACTCAAACCTCTCGTACATTGTAAGAGAGTACATTGAAAACCGTTTCGAAATTAATGCGTTAGAACAAACTACCGATGAAATTTCAATGCTACTTATTGGACACTCAGAGGTGCATAAATCTGATTTAGCACAATTGATTCAAATGCTACAACTAGCTGATATGGCAAAATTTGCAAAACAGCAACCAATCGCTGTAGAAAACGAACAAGCGTTGAAAACGGCCTATAATTTTATTGAAAAAACAAAGATAGAAAGCCACGAAACAACCGATAGTAACACCTTAAACCCTGCAGAGAATGATGCTTAAGTGGTGGAATGACATACAATTTGCCAATCCTGAACTGTTTGTTCTGTTTGCCATTGTGCCGTTATTAATTTTAGCTTATATCATTCGGTTGAGAAAGCAAAAAGACGCAGTAAAAATATCTAGCTTCAGCTTTTTACCTGCGGAAGAAAACAAGATTCAGCAATATTTAAGACACCTGCCATTTACCTTAACTATGGTTGGAATTAGTTTGTTGGTTATAACATTGGCAAGACCACAGTCTAGTCTAAGTTGGCAAGATGTTACAACAGAAGGAATTGACATTATAATTACAATGGATATTTCAGGGTCTATGTTAGCTGAAGATTTAAAGCCAAATCGATTAGAGGCATCTAAAGATGTTGCGGTTGACTTTATAGAAAATAGACCGAATGACAGAATTGGCTTGGTCACTTTTAGTGGCGAAAGTTTTACGCAGTCTCCATTAACCACAGACCATGCTGTTTTAAAGAACTTATTTAAAGACGTAAAACATGGCATGATTGAAGACGGAACAGCGATTGGTTTAGGCTTAGCTACTGCTGTAAACCGCTTGAAAGATAGTGATGCAAAAAGCAAGGTTGCGATTTTATTAACGGACGGCTTTAACACAAGCGGCTCTATTCCACCCTTGACTGCAGCAGAAATTGCACGAGAATTTGGTGTACGAACGTATACGATTGGTTTGGGAACAAACGGCATGGCACCTATGCCCTATAAAAATGGATTTGGTGGAACAAGCTACCAGAATGTTGAAGTTAAGATTGATGAAAAAACGATGAAAGAAATTTCTCAAATGACGGGTGGTAAATATTTTAGAGCAACAAACAACAGGAGTTTAGCTGCCATTTATGAAGAAATTGATCAACTAGAAAAGTCTAAAATTGAAGTAACTGAATATCGAAAAAAGAAAGAAGAGTTTTTCCCATTTGCAGTAATTGCAGGGTTCTTGTTTGCTACTCAGTTTTTACTAATCAACACCATATTTAAAACTATAAACTAATGTTTCGATTTGAACATAGCTATATTTTGTGGGGGTTGTCCTTAGTTCCCATCTTTTTACTACTTTTTGCAGGCACAAAGGCTTGGCGTAAATCGTCCCGAGAAAAGTTTGCAGAAAACGACCTCTTTGTGCAATTGATGCCGGAGTATTCAAACTTCAGATACAATGCAAAATTTGTATTGTATCTTATTGGTTTTGGATTATTAGTTATTGGCATTGCAAATCCACAAATAGGGACAAAGCTGGAGGAAGTAAAAAGGGAAGGAATTGACTTAATTATTGCAGTTGACGTTTCTAATAGTATGAAGGCTGAAGATCTTTCGCCTAACCGGTTGGAGCGTGCAAAACGAGCGATGTTACAGTTGGTAGATGAGCTAAAAAGTGACCGATTGGGAATTATTGTTTTTGCTGGCCAAGCCTACACACAGTTGCCAATTACAACAGACTACTCTGCTGCTAAGTTGTTTTTAAGCACAATAGATACAGACATTGTCCCTACACAAGGAACGGCAATTGGCGCTGCAATTGATTTAGCAATTGAATCCTTCGATTACGAAAAAGGCGGAAGTAAAGCTTTAATTGTGGTAACAGATGGTGAAAACCACGAAGATGACGCCATAAAAGCTGCGGAGAAAGCAAAAGAGAAAGGAATTAAAGTATATACCATTGGAATGGGAAGTTCTACTGGTGCTCCAATTCCATTATTTAGACGAGGTAAAAAAATTGGCTACAGACAAGACAATGAGGGAAACACTGTAGTGAGTAGCTTAAATGAAAATATGTTAAGAGATATTTCGTCTAGTGGGGGTGGAATGTACATCAGAGCAACGAATGCAAATGCGGGATTTGGTGCAATTCTAGACGATTTAAGCGGCTTAGAGAAGTCAGAATTTGAAAGTCAAATTTATACGGATTATGAAGACCGTTTTCAGTTTTTTGTTGGAGCCGCCCTCCTACTCTTTTTAATATCGATACTTATCACTGAAAAGAAAGGAAAATTGGCAAAAAAAGTTAATCTGTTTGAATCATGAGAAAGTTAATTCCAATAGTGGTTTTATTGTGCTTGAGTATTTCTGCTCTTGCTCAATCTGCCTATCAAGAAATTAGAGAAGGGAACGAGCTTTTTAAGAACAACTCGTTTGAAGCAGCTGCTAAAAAATACCAGGAAAGTATTTCGAAAGATATTGAGCCGCTGGAGTCCTCTTATAATTTGGGAAATGCCTTGTATCGACAAGAAAAGTATGAAGATGCTGCGCGCTATTTTAACCAGGCTGCAAATAAAACAGAGGACAAAGAAATTAGATCAAATGCATACCATAACCTTGGAAACTCCTTTTTAAAAGAAGAAAAGTATGAGGAAAGTGTTAAAGCATATAAAAGTGCATTACGCAACAATCCTAAAAATGAAGACAGTCGCTACAACTTAGCATATTCGCAACAAATGTTGCAGCAGCAAGAGCAAGAACAAAAAGACGAGAAGAAAGACGACGAAGAGAAGAAAGACGACGAGAAAAAAGACGACGAAGAGAAGAAAGACGACGAAGAAAAGAAAGACGAAGAGAAAAAAGACGACGAAAAGAAAAGCGAAGAAGAGAAGAAAAAAGAAGAGGAGAAAAAACAACAGCAACCGCAAAAGCAGGTTTCACGAGAAGAGGCTGAGCAGATTTTAGAAGCGTTGCAACAGAAGGAAAAAGACCTTCAAGAAAAGTTGAAGAAGAAGAAAATAAAAGGGGTGAAAATTGATATTGAGAAGGACTGGTAGAATGAATTTTTAATTGCAAGTTTTTAGTTTTGATTAAGAATTACGAAAAAGTTAATTTAGAATAACGAATCTATTAATTAAGGATTATTTTAAAGTAAAAAGTTGATTAGAATTGGGTTGTAGAAGTAAAAAGGGACGTGTTACGTCAAGAATTATTCAATTTTGTTTCTTCCACTTCGGTTAGTACGACAACAAAATTGATTTAGGATTACAGAATAAAAATGAGAAAAGCATTTATAACATCTATTTTATTACTTGTAAGCGTGCTATGCTCGGCTGCGGCGGCGGACTTTACAGTAAAAGTTAGTAGCTCTACAGTTGAAATTGGACAACGTTTTCAGATTACATTTACTATAAATGCACAGGGAGGAAATTTTCAAGCACCTTCATTTGAAAACTTTAGAATACTGAGCGGCCCGAACCAATCGCAAAGCATGCAGGTAATTAACGGTGCGGTAACAAAAAACACATCAATAAGTTACGTTTTGATGGCGGAAGAGGCTGGGACATTTACTATTGGTGCTGCACAAATCAACAGCAACGGAAAAACAAGAAAGACTGAGACTGTAAAAATAAAGGTAGTTGGACAAAATGCAAACAGTGCTAACGCTCAACGAAACAAAACGCAGCAACGTAAAACGGAAGCGGAACAACTTAAGAGTTACGTTTTTGTAAGGGCTACAGTTGATAAAACAGAGGCTTACATTGGGGAGAAAGTAACAGTCACTTACAAATTATATTCAAGGCTTAACTTAAACGGATTAGATTTGGAGTCTCCTACAAGTTTCACAGGCTTTTGGACACAAGATATACAGACGCTTTACGGCAGAGATATTCGGAAAGTAAGAGAACAATACAAAGGGCAGGTGTACGATGTTGTAGAATTGCAACAAACTTTATTATACCCTCAGCGCAGTGGAGATTTGACAATAGATGCTTTGTCTATTTTAGCAAAAGTTCAAATACAAAGACAACCAAAAAATAGAATAGAGCAAATTTGGGGAGCTTACGATAACAAGGAAGTAATTGCCAAGAGTAACCCAATTAAACTTAAAGTAAAGGTATTACCAACCATTGGAAAACCTGCCAGCTTCTCAGGAGCTGTTGGAACATTTACCATGAAAATGTCTGTCAATAAGGACAGTCTTGCAGCTAATGAGTCTGTTAATGTGAAAATTGAAATTAATGGAAATGGAAATTTACCATTGATTAATGCGCCAGACTTAAATTTTCCGACAGATTTTGAAGTATATGACCCTGAGACAAAGAATAACTTTAAGAACAGCTATAACGGATCAACAGGAAAAAAATCATTTAACTACTTGGTCATTCCAAGGCACTCCGGTGAGTTTAACATGAAGCCTTTTGAATTTACTTATTTCGATGTAAGCTCAAAGAACTACAAGACATTAACAGCAAAACCAATTCGCTTAATTGTTAGAAAGGGAGAAGAGGAAGAAAATGTTGTATTTAGTGGCAGAAGAAAAGAATCCATTGAAGTTTTAGGAACCGACATTCGATACCTTCACTTAAATAATTTGACCTTGTTACGGGCGGGGGATGCTTTTTACGGATCTAAATTATTCTATCTAATTCTTAGTGTTACGGCCTTGTTAGGAGTACTTATGGTGCTGCTTGCCAAACGAAACAAAGCAATCCTTTCCGATCAAGCTGGAAGACGAAAATCGAAAGCAAACAAGTTGGCGAAAAAGAGATTAGCAAAGGCCAAAAAACATTTAGATGAAAGCGGAAAAGTTGCATTTTACGAAGAAATATCCACTGCACTATTTGGTTATTTTGCAGATAAATTTAACTTGGAGGTTGCTGAGCTTTCTCAGGAAAAAATAATTTCTTTGCTCGATTCAAATGGGCATGCCATTGAAGTTCAACTGAGTGTAAAATCAATTTTAGAGGAGACAGAAATGGCTCGTTTCGCACCTGACTCTAGTATAAACCCTGCTATTCTTTTCGAGAAAGCTGTGGAATTAATTCAAAACGTAGAAAGCTAAAGACCATGAAAAAAGCCTTATTCTATCTATTCAGTTTTCTATCACTTGGCATTCATGCAAATGAACAAGACACATCACTTGAGCTAATAAATAAGGCGAATAAAGCCTATGAGAATGGAACGTTTGAAGTAGCTGTAGAAAGTTATTCTCAACTTCTTGCTGATGGCTATGTTTCAAAAGATTTGCACTTTAATTATGCTAACTGTCTTTTCAAATCCAATGAATTAGCTCTTTCCATATTACATTACGAGAAGGCACTGAAACTTGATCCAAGTTCTGAGGATGCTGCCTACAATTTAAAACTGGCAAACAACAAGACAGTAGATAAAATTGAAGCAATTCCAGACTTATTTATATACCGTTGGTGGAGAACAATCTACAATATTTTTCCGGCTGATGATTGGGCAAAAATTCTGATTGGCTTTTTTATTCTTGGATTGGTGGGACTTTCAATATTTAAATTAGCCAAAACTATAAAACTCAAAAAATTTGGATTTACTGTGCTATCCGGTAGTTTGATTCTTGCACTTATCTGTTGGGTGTTAGCGGCAAGTCAGAAAAACTATGCTACCACAACGACCCATGCAATTATTTTAGATTCCACCGTAGACATTTTAAGTGCACCTTCATCGGGTAGCTCTCAGCTATTTGTTTTACACGAAGGAACGAAGGTTAAAATTAAAGATCAAACAGAGGGATGGTTAGAAATTTCACTTCCAAATGGAAACCAAGGTTGGATTGTAATAAAATCGGTAGCCAAAATTTAATTGGTCTTCAATCGCTCCCACGTTTGGGTACGGTAAAAAAATGCAACATATCCCCTAACGAACAGTTTTCCGTCTTCAAGCCACAGTTTACAATCATACGTTGTACCATTTTCGGGATCTAGAATTTCGCCCTCAGCCCATTCCTTATCTTCTGCATCGTAGGCCATTTTAGTTAGTATTTCCATACCTCTAACTGGCTCTCCGTTCAACTCTCCTTCGCATTCTATACACAGTGGGTTTTCTCCTTCCTCCGGTGTTAAATATAACTCGTCTACCCTTCCGTGAAGCCTATTGCCTTTCATAAACAATTCAATAACTGATTTCTTTATGCCGGTTTCGTCGTCAATTGTAATCCATTTACCAAGAACAGACTCTTGGGCGCTGGCGGTTATTGAAATTAGTACAACAAAAATGCAAAGTAATTTTTTATTTGCCATTAATACGCCCCTCCTCGCTTTCTAATAAACCATTCTATGCTTAGTAAGGCCAATAGAACAAAGAAAATCCACTTTAGATTAATAATATCCTCTACTTCTTCATTCATGTACGAAACAGAGCTAATGTCTTTACGAGCATTAATTTTTTCTACAATGCTCAACACATTTGATGCATCTACCATTTCACCATTTGTTCGTTTTGCCAATTGAAATAGTAATTGATGATCTGCTTCGGTATTTGACGCTTCTAATTGTAACTCCTTAATTCTGAAAATTCCTTTTTCTGTAACCAACTTACCTTGGTAGGTTGCGCTTGCCACGTAGTTATAATTCCCGGGCAACAAACTTGGAATGTTTAATTGGTAGGTTTCCCCTAATCTGTTCATTGCAAAATTAAACACTTTGCCCTCTTCGTTTTTTACTTCTAGGCTTACTTCGGGATCGTTTACCAATTCATAAGACGGGTTAAAAAGCTGCGCTGAAAAGTTGAGCGCTTCATTTTCATAGATTTCATCTACCGAACTAACTCTAAAAAAGCTTCGGTCAGACTTTACCGCCATGTATTGAACAATTTTACTTACAAAACGATTGAACACTTGGTGATTGCCAAATTCTTGGTAATTTGAAATTCGCCATTTCCAAAGCCCTTCGCCTGAAAAGCGCCCTATTTTCCGGTTCTGCTTTTCGAAGAAAGTGAGCAATGGATATGCTGTTTTTACATTCCCAATTTTTTGAGTTAGCAATGTATTGTTTCCATTGGGCTTTACCGTCTGACTTGCTTCCGTTGTCACAGGCGGAAACTTGGTCAATTTTCTCAAGTCATCGTCAATAGTGAACAAACTAAACCCTTCATTTATTTCTGCCTGCACTTCGTTTACAATTCTTCTGCCCGAGCTTTTACCAGAAATACCTTGCAGTAATTCTACATTTTTCCACCCACCACCAAACAGTAGAACAGGAATTGAAGTCCCTAACAATTTCTTCAGGTTTTGGTCAATTGGAACCAGCTTCGAATTACTTGATTGATGTAACATAACCAAATCATATTCTTTAAACGACTTTTTAAAGTCTGAATAAATAGAAGTGGTTAACTCATAGTTTTCATTTGCTGCAATAGCTGACTTTAACGCTCCCAAATCCGGATGCGGAGCCATTCCCAACAACAGTACTTTCTGACGACCATCCAATACATCAATGTAAAAATTGAGCGAATTATTTGATGTATTTCGCTCACCTTCTATTGATTGTACAATAATTGTATATTGTTGTTTACCCACGGCATTAGCTTTAAGCGTAAGGTATTGTGTTGAAACATCGTTGGCCTTTAAACCGATTAATGTTTTAGTAGTAATTGTTTTTCCATTGCGTAAAACCGTAAGCTTTAAAGAATTTACCGTTACTTTTTGTGTTTTAATGTCTACTTGAACCGGAAACTCATTCCCTAAAAAGGCAAGCTTGTTGTTTCTTAGATTCTTTAATTTAATGTCTACATATCTATTGGTATCCCCCACTCCCACTGTAAAAACCGGAAACTCTAAGTTTTGGATGCTGTAAACAGGAGAATTTCCTTGGTTGTAAATCCCATCGGTAACGAGCAGAAGTGCTCCCACATTCCGGTTTACGTATTTTTGCTCCAAGTCTTCAAAAAGCACATCAAAATCAGTGATTCTTCCTGAAAAATTCGGTTTTGTTTCATTCCCTATTGCTTCGTCGAAAACGTAGTTATCAATTTTAAAATTTGCCCCTAATTTCTGTTGAACAGCTGCTATTTGTTCCTGTAATTGCTGGCGCACAAACGTAGAATCGCTTGCCATAAGCATGGAAGCGGAGTTGTCCTGCGCAATTACAATAATTGGTTTTTCTACCGTCTTGCTGAAATACTTTATTAACGGCGACAAAAGCATGGCCGCTAATGCTGTTACACATAAAAACCGCAATCCAAAAAGCACTCCTTTAGTGAGTTTAGAAAATTCTGTTAATTTCTTGTCATTTCGATATAGAAGGAACGCCAAAAGTCCCCCTAATAAAACACAAAATCCAAAATACCACAGCGGATAGGAGCTTACTATATTCACTTATTTATAATAGATTAGGTCAACATAGCACCACAAACGTTCAAGGTTTGACCTGAAACGTAAGTTGACAAATCAGAGGCTAAAAACAACACTGCATTCGCCACATCTTCAGCTGTACCTGGTCTTTTTAGAGGAACAGATTTTAACCATTCTTTAATGGTTTCTTCTCCTAGTTCTGCTGTCATTTCGGTCGCTATAAAACCTGGAGCAATGGCGTTGCAACGAATGTTTCTACTTCCTAATTCTTGCGCGATAGATTTTGTAAAACCAATAATACCTGCTTTTGAAGCTGCATAGTTAGATTGACCTGCATTGCCTCTTACACCTACGACGGAGCTTAGGTTAATAATAGAACCTGAGCGCTGCTTCAGCATGGTTCGTTGAACGTTTTTGGTAATGTTGAAAACAGATTTTAAGTTGGTGTTCATTACGTCATCCCAATTCTCTTCGGACATGCGCATTAACAAACCATCTCTCGTAATTCCTGCATTGTTTACCACAATGTCGATTCGACCGAAATTTTCGTTTACATCTGCAATTAGCTTTTCTGCAGCAGCATAATCAGCTGCGTTCGATTGAAGCCCCATCGCTTTAACACCGAAGGCAGCGATTTCTTTTTCAACCTCTTTTGCCTTCTCAGGAGATGAAACAAATGTGAATGCTACATCTGCACCATTTTCTGCTAATTTTAAGGCAATTCCTTTCCCTATTCCTCTCGTTGCGCCAGTTACCAAGGCTACTTTTCCTTCTAGTAATTTCATAAAAAAATATTTTATCCAAATGTAGTTAAACTTGTATAGTTTGGCTGTGGTTGCGGACTTAAAATATTGGGAATACCTCATTTTAATTAGGAGTGTTATTTGCCATTCCAGTTTACTATTAGGTATTTTAATTTTAATTCCTTGGAGGTGATTTCTTCTGTTTTTAAAAAACCATAATCGTAACAATAAAAGTAAACGTCACCTGCTGAAGTTTTTCTGAAGTGTGTGAAAAAATTTGGATTAAAACCTTCCCTCTGCAATACGTCTCGTCGTAAAACTGTTTTGCCAATTTTATTGTACTTCTTAAGAATTTTTCGATTTGTTTTTAGCTGCCGATCAACTTTAAAGTATAAATCTTCGCTTTCTCTTGCGTTCTCATATTGGCTTGCTGATTTGCAATTTGGAGAGCAAAATACTTTGTCTATTCTACCACGAATTTCTTTGTCACAAACAGAGCATTTCCTATTCTTCATAAATCAAAGTAAAATTTATAAGTATATTATACGCATAATATTCCTTTTAGATTCTTTTTTTCAGTTAATTATGAAAAATGGAGGCGTCTAAACTATATAAAATCACATTAAAGCATCTGATGTTAAAAGGAGAAAAGAAGATTGGCATGCAGTTTTACCCAAATAAGGTGATGAATGCTTTGGTGAGGAGTTTGCCCTATGTGAAGTTTAACAAGCAGTTTAACATGGCATACATTACCAATACAAAAGAAAATTTAGATTTGATATTCAATGTATTTAGAGGTGTTGCTTGGGTTGATGGAAAATACTTTTTCCTAAATAAAACATTAAATAATAACAACTTAGCTATTTCAAAGAAAACTATTCAAAACATCCCAACAGAAATACCTGCGAAATATCTTGATAAATTAATTTTGAAAAAATACGCCGATAATACTGTAAAGGTTTACTGTAGCATGTTTAAACAGTACATTAGATATTACATAGACAAGCCGATTGATGAGCTTACTGAACTAGAGATTAGAGCGTATTTAAAGCATTTGGTGTTAGCCGGAAAGTCTGATTCTTATTTGGGCCAAATGGTAAACGCCATTAAGTTTTACTACGAGATTGTTTTAGGTATGCCAAATCGGTTTTATGAAATTGAACGACCACAAAAGAGGGAGCGATTACCAAAGGTATTGAGCAAGGCTGATGTTGTTGCGATGATTAAAGGAACCCAGAATTTAAAGCATAAATGTATAATTGGATTAATTTATTCTGCAGGTTTGCGAAGATCGGAATTATTGGCTTTAACAATTGGAGACATAGACAGTAAGCGCATGACTATTAGAGTAGTTGATTCAAAAGGGAGAAAAGATAGAATTACCACATTAAGCAACACAATTTTACAGTTGCTACGTTTATATTATAAAGATTATAACCCTAACGATTTTTTATTTGAAGGGCAAAAAGGATTTCAGTACACAGGTGCGAGTATATTGAAGGTGGTTGATCAAGCTGCGAAAAGGGCAAATATTGCTCAAAAAGTTACCCCGCATATGCTTCGTCATAGTTTTGCAACTCATTTATTGGAAGACGGAACTGATTTACGAAAAATCCAGAATTTATTGGGACATTCTAGTTTAAAGACAACAGAAGTTTACACGCATCTTGCTATAAATTATCAAGTTGACATAAATAACCCCCTAGATTCATTATCTTTGGATTAAATAAACTTGAATAAAGATATAAGGGGAATAAACTGACCTTTCCGTTTATCCAAGTGTTGTAGGGAATTGCTAAAAATGAAAAAAATCACGGTACTCTTCATTTCACTCAC
>CAJJAT010000045.1 GCA_905182175.1 Flavobacteriales bacterium UBA1494
ACGCACTAGAAAACGTTACATGACATTGCTCTTTGTGGTCGCGTTCGGCAGTAGTCATGAGCCAAAGAAGACCGGTAGTAAAGTACAGTTGAAATTAAATAAGCATGTTTCGATTTTAAAACACCTGCCTAACTTCAATTAAATACAGATTCTTACGAAAAATTTAAAAGATTAATAGTGATTGTATTCTGCATTAAATCCAGCAAAGTAATAACAAAGAATTTATTTGTTTAGCTCAAGACCGAAGCTGAAAGAAGCGCACAGCTACCTCGTATAATCCTATCACTTAAAAATTGAAACTCATTTTATTTTTAGGCTCTTTAATGTATGCCGACTTGTTAAATTCATAGAGTTTTGCCGGTCTTCCTGCATCCTTTCGGTACTCTCCATTGGGAGTTACAAGGTTACTTTTTAAGACCTGTTTTCCAAAATTCGACGCGTCAATTTTAGTGCTAAATGCTTGCTCATAGATCTTAATTACATCCATAATCGTGAATTTAGTTGGCAAGAATTCGAATACTCTAGGGTGACGTAATAAGCCATTTCTAAAACGATGCAATATCATTTTTACAATTTCATCGTGATCATAACATAGCTTCGGAATCTTGTTTAGCGGCTCCCAATGCAGGTTTTTTAGCAATGTTTCATCTATATTTTCAAACGGAATTAGTCCGTAGTAAGCAAAACAGACAACTCTGCCAAGTGGATGTCTATTCACTGCGGTAAATGCGTTTAACTGTTTCCGATAAAAATCATTTCTCCCCAGCAGATTAATCATCAATTTTTCTAAGGCTATTTCCGTCTCTTCATTTGGCAAAATGATTTTACCGGGAAGGCCAATTTCATTTTGAGTAGGATAATCCTCTTTTTGTTGCAACAGTATAGACAGCTCGCCTGATTTAAAGGTAATTACTCCTATATTGACTGAATATGCTCCTCTAAAAAAATGTTCAAATTCAAACATGTGCTTTAAAATAATTTATTAAAAATTGTCCTTATCTCTAATTTTAAAATGAGGGTTAATTTGCCACATTAAAATCTCAAACTTTCCACTGGGACAAAAGTAAGGTATACTGCTTTCACCCAACTTTGAAGCATGTATAATTTTATAGTTGTTAAGAATATTTCACTTTTATCCATAAATAACTAACAAATCTATAACTTGTTTACTTTAACGTCCCTTTCAATAGGATATAAATTGAATCTAATTCACTAAAAATATTGCAGTAAATAATTGTTTGCAATTATCTGTTTGCTAAATTTAGTTAGTTTGAAATAATGCTCCCATCTTTTGCAAAAGATTAATTTTTGGATAGGTTGTTTTAGTGAATTTTGGTGGTAGTACTACAGCTGAATTTGAGCTTGTGAAATACAAACAATTTGAATAATATGAAAAAACGTTATTAGGAATTTTATAAAACTTACTTTTTTTTGTCTGAAAAGACAAATACTACTGCTGAAATTGAAAAATTGTACATCACCTTCGCGGGAAATGTATTTCTTAAAAAATTAGTTTTATACGATACCAAAGGTGATACACTGCTCTATACAGAAAGCTTAGAACCGTCAATAGCATTGCTACCACTGATCTTAGCGCGCGAAATTAACCTTGACTATTTAGGGTGTAGCGGATTAACGGCCAATGTACATAGGGTGTCCATTTCAGAAAATTTTAACTTCAATTTTCTAATCGATGTATTTTCGGCGTCCAACGACTCAAGCGAAAGCACACACTCCAGTAATTCTGAAGCCCTAAAACTTTCTATCGGTGAAATTCATTTTAGCAATTGCGCACTTGCTTATAATGATCAATTGTTGGGAATTAAAAATAAGGCAATAGTAGAAGACCTTTACTTAAAATCAAATTGATTTAGACCATTTACTGTTTGAAATTTAAGTGCTTAAAAATAAAGGAACTACGCTGAATTATAAACAAACAAAAACATTTTCAGTAAGTACAGAGAATGGGGTGAAACTAGTTCAATTCTCCCCTACTTTAAACTAAATAATTTAATGTTAGTCGTTACAACGGTTCACTATCAATCTTATTCAGATCACATAAAAACAGACGTACGTCTAGCAAAATTTAGTTTAAGTAACCTTCAATTAAATTCTAATAAACAAGTAGTTAATCTAGCTAAAATACATTTAAAAAATTCAGCGATTGAGGTATTTGTTCAACGTGATGAAAAACTGAGCAATGCAAATGTTACTGAAGGTATCGTTTGGCCTCAATGGCAAATTAACGTAAATAAAATCTCCCTGTTAAATGACAGTTTTACGTTTAGATCATCTACTCGAAAAGATAAACCCAATACCTTTAATCCAGAGCACCCTGTGTTAACTGCGGTTAATTTGGAAGCAAAAAACGTTCAATATAAACCCGAGGAACTCCGTGCTCTATTTCAATCCTTATCGTTTAAGGAACGAAGTAATTTTAAGTTGAATAACTTGGGGTTTGAACTTAACCTAAGGCCCAAGCTGCTTACCTTATAAAATTAGGATTTACGATCGCCGAACAATAGAGTTGAAGGAGATTTGTCCTTGGCATTTACATCCTTCGACAAACTTTTATATGGTTATGATTTTCAAATCTCAGCACTTGACTTGCCAAACCACTTGTTTAACGCAAAAGATGCTTTCTATTTTAATCAGGAATGGAGAAAGGACAAATTCTTACAGGCGTTATCCAAAAATGATTTAGTCGCAAGGCTTAAGTCAAGGCGAATTGGGCGGTCAAGTGTATTCAAAAATGCAGCAGCTAAACACACAGCAAGGAGTATTAAATAAACAAGTGTTCCCTCTCCCCATTTTAAATCAACTCTTTCCGACTACTTCAAACGACGGAACAAGTGGTGGATCTGCAGATTTAGCAAGAGGCAATGTAACTAAAGTATTGGAAGACCGCTTAAACAACTTTTCAAATAAATATTTAGGGAAATCGGTTTAGAACTCGACTTTGGAGTGGATAGCTATACCGCCTAACAAGAGGAAGCAACCCAAAATAAAACACAAGTTGACGTAAGCGCAAGTAAAAAACTTTTAACGATCAATTAATCGTTCAAGTTGGAAGTGGCGTTAGCCTTGAATAAAATTCAGGACCAAACCAGCAAAACACTCTTGTTGTGGGAAATGTGAGTTTGGAGTATCTTTTTTACAGAAGATGGCAAGTGGCGAATTAAGGTCTTTCGGAAAACTGAGTTTGAAAATGTAATTGAAGCCCGGTTGATTGTAACCAGTATTTCCATAATATTTCTAAAGGAATTTAATGAATTACTGGAAGAAGTAAATCAACATCAAAACGCAGAGGAGAAAATGGATCAAGCAAATGCAGAAAAAGCAAACACATACAACATTTTTACTTGCTGCTTTCATCGCATGTATGAGCTCTTGTAGTGTTAAAAAATTCATTCCTGAAAATGAAACCCTGTATAAAAGTACCGACATAAAATTATCTTCAAAAAGTAAGTTCACAAACGAATACAATTTCAAAGAGGAAGTTAGAACAGTAATTCGGCCCAAACCTAACAAAACCTTTTTTGGTCTGCGATTCGGACTTCTAATGCATTTTAAATGACAATCCTTTTCTGCAGTGCAGCTTTGAGCAAGAATTAATTGAAGGTTTAACCTGTAATTTAACGTACACCCAATTCAACAATTTAAATAAGAAGAATCCCATTTTCTTAATTGCCAATTTAGACATTGCAGGAAACAGCGTTAGCCTCTTGGGATCTGAAACCAATACCGTTGGAAAGCGTACTGTTTTAGGAATAGAGTATGCGCAACATGTAAAACTAGGTGCTGGCTTCAGATACTATCGCCAAGTGGAAAAAAGCAAACACGGATAGGTAGTGTTTTTACGGGTTATGGTTTAGCTTATGACAACACTTCTACCCTGCCCTTCTCCAAACAATACTTTTCTAGCGGCACCTGTAGTGTTCGAGCTATAACAATTAGAGCCTTGGTACTTATAGCTTCTGCGATAACAGCTCGTTTTTCGATCAATCGGGCGACATTCGATTAGAAGCAAATTTATGGTATCGTTTAACGTTGATCTCAATTTTAAAAGGTGCCTAGTTTGTAGATGTAGGAAGTGTATGGCTGAGGGAAGAGAATGAATTATTACCGGGTGGTAAATTCTCAGCGAATTTTATGAATGAGCTAGGAATTGTCACTGGACTAGGTATTCGTTTCGACATTCAAAGTTTTGTTATTTGATTTGATTTAGCTGCGCCACTTCAAAACCTTTTAAAACAGAGAACGGTCCTATTCAGCTTTACATAAAAGATGCCATTTCAAATTTTGCTTTGGGCTATCCTTTTTAGTTGTAAGCAACTTATTTATAGCAAATTAATTATCTCGTTAAAAGAGCAATTAAGAGAGAAGTCAGGTTCGTTTTTACCTTGATATAGGAAGGAAATAAAACTCTTAAAAAAAACGTAAAATCAGGTTGCCAATTTTATTGCAAATGGTATATTTGCCATCCGAAATTTTGGCGAGGTAGCTCAGCTGGTTAGAGCGTCGGATTCATAACCCGGAGGTCGGCGGATCGTGCCCGCCTCTCGCTACATTACAAAAGCCCTGCTAGTCGGGGCTTTTGTGCGTTTTGTGCTTTCTTCAACTCTAACTTTTACAGTTAAAAACAGCAAATTCAGGGGGTGGTTTGGAAACCTGGTTTGGAACGCTCCCATTTTACCCTCACTACGTAAATTATACAAAGTCAATACCACAACTTTATTAGGCAACATTATTTCGAGCTTCAAGATCATATAATGATACGTTTTTAGCTTGAGAAATTATTGTCTTTTTATTCAAATAATATTCTAAAATTGTATCTACATTTTGATCCGTAACCGCTTTTGTTATGTCTCCAAATTGAGAATAAATTAAAGTAACATAGGTTTTTCTCAAATGTCTAAAAGAAATTTCAGGGTTGAATTTATTAAGTAATCAGTAATGAGAAAACGATATACTTATCCACTCCCTTATCGTTGTTCTATTTTCATGCTGCGGACATATAACATATTCCTCGGAGCCTTTTAGTCTTTTATAACCCATATTGTTTAAAAGCTCAAATAAATCTAGGGTTATCGGTATCAACCTGTCTTTATCTATATCCTGAATTCTGTTCACTTTATAATTTGGTAGTGTAATTATTCTTTCCTCCACATCAATAAAGCTCCATTTCATTAATACAATGCCCCCTCTTCTTTCACTTGTCTAAAGAGCCAATTACAAGCATTTTCTAACCACGATTTATAATGATTTCTGATGTAAATTTTGTTTCTATCATTGATCTCATATTCTCCGTTGTTTTGGTCACAACTTTCAACAACTGCTCAAAGCCATTTAACTCAATGGTCAAATTTTTAAGTGTTATAAATTTTTTTCTTGCATCATCTAATAGGTTATTAATGTTAATCCTCAACTTATCCTAAATAGTTCACTTTTTCCTGACGTCAGACAAATAAGAATTCCTACTTTCTGTTGAATTAGTAAAATTAAAAGTTCATTTTTGAGCAATGACTTTCCAAAAAGCAATTTTGCTTCATTTATTCTTATTCGCTATTATGGGCCTTTCGGCCCAATCAGTTACTTTCTTAGAACTTGAAAATGAATTAATAGCCTCACCTTTTGATCTTAATCAGAAAGTAATTGCGGCCAACAACGACAGTTTTTCGGAACTAGAAACGAGCTATTTTAGAGCATACATTGCTTTAAAAAAAGGCCATCACTTCGTGGTAGATTCGACAATAAATTATGCTTTTACAAACTATGACTTTACGAATGATTCTTTAGTCTACCTCCGATATCTAATGGTTCTTTCTGAACAAAGAAAAATTACAACAGTAGACTATGAATCTTCCCTTTTACATTTAAAAAAAGCAGTGCAACTTGCAAGAAAATTTAAAGACACTTCTTCTTTAATTAAGGCAAAAATATCTCTAGGCGAACTTTTTAGGGCCATCCAAAATTACAAACAAGGAATTGAGAATTTAAATGAGGCCGAAGCACTTTTAGGAGTTTTTAAAAGCAAGGAGAGTTGGCGTCAAACTGCTAGGTTATATGGCAGAAGGTCTGCAATATTTATTCAAGCTAAAATATTTCCTGATTCAGTAGAAACATTGAGTGCAAAAACAATAGAATTAGCTGAAGAAAATGGAGATTTAGACTTAGCCGCAAACGCTTCTAATTCTTTAGGATACCTTTATTTAGAGAAAAATCCGCCTGATGCGAGAGCTGAAAAATATTTATTAAAAGCAATACAAAATTGGGACGGCCTCGGTTATGATATTTATGCTACTAATGCGAGAATAAATTTAGTGCGTTTTCTAGAACGGACAAATAGTATTCACGATGGCCTTAATTTATTGTTACCTAAACTAGAAATGGTAAATCAATCTAATTGGGGTTGGGAGAAAGGTGGCTTTTATGGTGCACTGGGAAGACTTTATGAAAAAAATGGCGAGTACAAAAAAGCCATGCATTACATCCAACAATCGAATGCAATTTTAACTGGAATAGAAAACTCCAAATTCAATTATAAGCTTGCTTCACTCTCCGTTGAATTTAAGGTAAAAGAAAAGGAAGAGGAGCTATTAAGAAAACAGCTAGAAATTGAAATAAATGAATCTGCAATGAATGCGAATAGAATTGAGCGGAACTTTCTTTATTTAGTACTATTTACGGGTGCATTAATCCTCCTGATAACTTTCTATTTCGCACGCCAACTGAGAATACAAAAGCAAATAATTACAATTGCAAATCTGCGTTTAAACAAACTAGTTTACCAAAGAGAGAATTTATTAAAGGAGGTCAATCACAGAGTAAAAAACAATCTAACAGTTTTGTCAAGTATCTTGTTCTTAGAAAGCGAAAGCATAGAAAATAAAGAGGCGAAACGAGCTTTAAATAGCAGTCAATTGCGCATCCACTCCATTTCTTTAATTCACGAAAGTTTGTACCAACGAGAAGAAATGGAAAAAGTAAATTTTCAAGATTATTTAGTGGCCCTAGTGAAGCACATGAAAGAAATTTATTGGCAAGGAAAAAAAGAAATACACTTTAACATAGATGTAACCGATTTTCAACCAGACTTGAAACAATCTGTTCCTGTTGGAATTATAATTAATGAATTGATTACTAATAGCTTAAAATACGCTTTTAAGTATATCGATGAGCCAAAAGTGAGTATCGTATTCACAGGTAATACTTTAATTTACCTCGACAACGGACCCGGCTTTATTCCAAAAGCTAATGCAACAAGTTTGGGGTTAGAATTAATTTCAACTTTCGTAAATCAATTAGAAGCTTCAATTAGTTATGAAAAAGTTGATAATTTAACACAAACAAAAATTCAATTTTGATTAAAGAATCTTTCTTAGTGCGAGTTTTAGTAGTTGATGACGAACCGTTCATTGCACTTACCATTAAAAAAATTCTAACCAATCTTGGCTATTTGCAAACAGACATAGCACATAGTGAACAAAAAGCGAAACAAATTATAACAAATCAAAAAATTGATTTAGCAATTCTAGACATTAACCTTAATGGGAATGAAGAAGGAATAAATTTGGCAAAAAAATGTCTTGCACTTCAAATTCCTTTCTTTTATGTATCTAGTTATACTGACACTAAAACATTAGATAAAGCGTTGGAAACAGCACCAGGAGCTTATGTTATTAAACCATTTTTAGAAGCCAACATATACAGCGCGATAGAACTAACCATTGGTAAGAAAGCCAACGAAGTAGACCCTGTTATTACAATAAAAGATGCTGGGGAATATTACCGAATTAAACAGAGTGCTATACTCTATATTAAGGCGGACGATGTATACATCGAAATCGTAACCGACACAAAGAGGCACTTGATTCGGGACTCAATAAAAAACTTCTTGCTTCAATTCAATGAGTCCATTCTCATTAAAGTCCATCGAACATACGCCATAAACCTGCATAATATTAGCAAAGCAACTGCAAATTCTGTTTTTATTGGAGAAAAAGAAATTCCTGTAAGTAGAACGTACAAGCAGAATTTATTCGATAGGCTTTAATCCTCCATCAGTTTTATTAAAAATGTCAGTAAGCTACAATTAAATGCAGTCTACAACATTTAAAAAATAAAAAAAATCTTAAAAACTAAATTTGCATTTGTCTGTTAATCGCGTCCCAATGGCATTTTGCTTAATTTATTTAATTCAAACATTATGAAAAAGTTGCTTTTTATTTTATTCTCGCTATACTCTTTATTCAGCTTTGGTCAACCTGACCCACCTTTCACTTCAAATATTGCGCGGTTCACCGCAACTTCTGATGTTGCGAAAGGAGAGACTACAATTAATTATACGAAATTATATGGCGATTGTAGTGGCTGCTGTAACGATCAATTAACAAGTGAATCTGTAGATTATAGAATTGGTAACGGTCCATGGATCAGTATATATACAGCTCCATCATCATCTTTAGGTTCTGGAATAAATGGTAGTATTCAATCTTACCCTGCAGGTGGGCATTTATACATGCGGTTAATAATAACTAATCTTCCAGGTTCATTTTACTCACAATCCTCTGAAATACGGTTAAAAGGAGATTGGGACGAAATTAATGTTTCTGCTTCTGCTTGTGGTGGTGAGCCAACTGAAGATGTTGATATCACAAGGACACTAAATAATTCAATAGACCCTGTAGATAATTTAACAGCAACAGATGGGTCGGACTGCGACGAAGTAAAGGTATATTTTACAAGACCAGCAGCATATAACTCTTTACCAAGTGGAACATCTATTTCTTACAAAATAGAAAGGTCGTTAAGAAGTGGTACAAGTAAAGATTTATTGGATGGGAACGACGGTACTATTAATTATTTTGACCCTACTGCAGCGCCTGGAGTGTTGTATAAATATTATATAACACCTATTTTAACATACGCTAATGGTAGGAAAGCATATGGAGATGTTGGCATTACAAACGGAAGTAGGTTTGGTATTCCTGGAAATGCAAGTGGCCTTTTCTTAGATCAAGTAAATTGCAGTGGAAATATAAAGGTAGAATGGAATTGGAGTAATTCAACAAACCCTGATAACTTTATTGTAGAACGTTCGAATACTAACTCATTTTCTTCAGGAGTAACTACTATTCCAGTATCAGGATCAGATAGAAGTACAAGAGATGCAGGAACAAGTATTGGGTCAACCTATTTTTACAGGGTTTCGGCACAAGATAATTGCCCTAACAATACTACTAAAAAAGCTAAATCAACCCCAACCGCAACCGAAGAAGTAATCGGATTGGGTATTCCACCAATTCCGGTAGTGACTTCTATTACTAAAGATATTACAGGAAAATCAATCACTGTCAATTGGATAGACAACACCAATATGGAAGACGGGTTTAAAGTGGTTCGCCAATCAGGTACTGGTCAAGTGGAGTTTGATGTGGCAGCTGATCAAACAAGCTACACCGATAATTCAGCAGAAACTTGCACCAATTACACCTATTTTGTAAAAACCTATAACTCCTGTAAACAGTCGGGTGTTTTATCCACCACGAGTTTTTCAGATTACATTCCGGTAGATATAAAAACCACTTTTAATGCCACTCATAAAATAGAAGCCACTGATGGGGAGTTTGGTGAACGAATCGATTTAAAATGGGGCACGTTAAACCGACAAAATGATGATTGGAACATTATTCGAATCAATCCACTGACGTTGGATACGGTTCCATTGCCATCAGTGGATGGCAAAACAAAATCGTATTCAGATTTAACAGCCAATGCAAATACCTTATACAAATACATCATTCAAGGTGTGGTAGATTGCGCCAATAACATTGATTCTTCTAATAAATCGGAAGACATAGGGTTTCGATTGGCGTTTGGAACCATTAACGGACAAGTAACCTATTCAGGTGCGTCGGGAACTGCCGTTGAAGGAGTTAAAGTAATTGCTCAAGCAGCTTCTGGAGCTAGTGGTTTTTCTGGAGGGTTTAATGGAACTAGTTCCGTAGCAAAAGTAAAACATTCCACTAGCCTTGAAACTGATAGTATGACAGTATTAGCATTAATTAAGCCAATTGCTTTATCGGGTAATCAAACAATTGCTTCCAAGCAAAATGGAACAACTGGTTGGAGATTATATCTAGATGGTGCCAATTTGAAATTTGATGTCGGGAGTAATACTTATTCTGCAACGAATACCTCACTGGTTGCTGGCAATTGGATTTCTGTTGGAGCGAGCTTAAGCAATGATACTGCTAAGCTATTTGTTAATGGAGATACTATTTTCTGCACTGCTTCTTCTCAAACTGCATTAAACACAATAGATAGTTTAAAAATTGGTTCTGATGGGCTCAATTATTTTGCTGGTGTAATAGATGAAGTTCGTCTGTACAATCGCCCACTTACTTTGAAAGAAGTACAACGAAGTTATGACGTATATATTAACCCATCTATGAGCGGTTTAGTGGGCTATTGGAGGTTTGATGAAGGTTTTGGAAATACAGCTTACGATTATTCCAAGAATTTTTTAAGTTCAAATAAGAATCATGCACTTTTACATTCAATTGCATACAATGTTGACAAACCTTCAGCAAGTCAACTTTCTCCGGGGGCGTATACCGATGTAAACGGCAGCTATTTCATTCCTTTTGTACCCTACTTGGGCAATGGAGATAACTTCATTATCAGTCCACTTCTAGGAATACATGATTTTTTACCCAAAACAACCACTTTGTATATTGGTGGTAGTTCACCCAATTATTCAAACATTAATTTTTCAGATGAATCAAATTTCACGGTAAAGGGTTCAGTTAAGTTTAAGAATACATCTTGTTTTGTAAAAGATGTATATGTTTTAGTGGATGGGCAACGGCAACTTAAAGCCGACAAAAGTTTTGTAAAAACAGAGACTGATGCATCCGGAAATACAGGCTTTGAAGTAAGCGTTCCTATTGGACAACATACTGTAAGTGTAGAACTGCAAGGGCACGAATTTGAGGTAGGAAGCTATTCTACCGATTTTCAAGATAGTGTTGATCTAGGGCCTTATTTTATTGACAGTACGTTAATCACGGTTATTGGTCGAGTTGCAGGTGGAGGAATTCAAAAATCCATGCCTCCTGGTTTAAGAGGGAAGAACAATATTGGAGTGGCGAATATCAATTTTATGTCACAACAAGGAAGTGGCTGTTTAGATACTACAATTACCACCTCTGTGAATGAAGGACTGTATCAGATTAAGTTGCCACCAATGCGTTATACCATTCCTGAGTTTATGGTAAATTCAAATTCAGGGATTAAGTTTGCTAATAAAACCCTTGATCTTACGATTATTAGACCGATAATTACTCATTATGATACCATTTTTGAGACAATAGCAGGGGTAAAAAGAATCAAACAGAATGACTCTACAAAGTATCATATTCCAAATGATTACAACTTTACAAAGTCTCCAATAATAGATGTCTGGGACAAAAATTTAGGGTCAAACTATGGTGCTGCTACAGTGGAGTATTCTGATAAAGTATCCAAATTTGATGTTCCTACAGCAATCTTAGGATTTCCATTTCCCATATTTGAAGAGAACGATAAATACACGTGGCAGATCACAGCTTTTGAAGTGTATGAGAATAAAGACGGTGGAGGATCTGTTTTAGATAGTGTTCCTTTTAGCGATGGTAAACTAAAAATAACAAACAATTTAGCGAGTAATGTTTCAGTAGAATTTGTGATCAGTCCCAATGATAACTTTAGTGGGATTCAGGAATATACTTTTTCTGCAGGCCAAGCGAATACGGCACCAGATGTAAATCCTCGATTAAGTTATACCAAAACATTTGAATTGGATTTAATCCCTGTTACAGGGTCTGTAGTTTCTTATAAAATAAACGATATGGGTACTCCAAGTCTTTTTAGAGGGATTGTTTTTGGAGGGAAGTCCTTGGGGAATTCTTTTGCAACAGCCGGACCAAAAGTAGTTACTATGATCTTAAGAGATCCTCCTGGATCGAATAGTTATTCTACTTGGGAAAAAAATACCACTTTCACCACTAAATCAACTTTCGAAAATGCCGGTGGAATAGGTGGTAAATTTGATCAGGTGATAAAAGCTGGAACTGAATTTACCATTGGGTTAGGTTATTCCACCAAGACGAAAGTTGAAAATAATTTAAATTCAATCACTACTTCTCGGACCGAGATAAATGACAAAGAAGAATTTATTGAAACCACAACCAATAGCATCAATTTATCGACTGGTAATTCTCGAGAGTCCGTTGGACCCAGCGCAGATTTATTTTATGGAAAATCGTTCAATATGGATTTTGGGTTGGCTGAAGTGATTACTTTGATCGATGTTGCCCAATGCACTGGTGGCAGCGCTACTTGCACAGGGGATACGTATACGTATAACAACAGAAGCTTTAAATTGGGATCAACTAAAACAATGACAGTGGTTCCTGGAGGTTACGGCACTGAATTTTACTACACTCAAAAAGGCATAGAGGAAACTATTATCCCAAGGTTAGAAGGGTTAAAACTTCAACAATTGACTACCAATAGTAATTATACATTAGTAGCTCTTCCAACTGATCCCAACTATGGAAAAAGTAATGACGATGAAGCATTTTCTGGTAATCCATTACAAAGTCCTGATGCTTTAAGGAGTTCTATAGTTGATAGTACTGGGCCGAGTTATGTATTTAGCGGTTACAAAACGAAAGACACTGTAATAACTACTTCAATTTTAGGATTACCTATTGCATCTAAGTCATTACGAATAACGACAGGATTAGATAGTGTTTGGTGGTATAATCGACAAATAAAAATATGGCAAGAGGCCATTGAAATAAATGAGCGAGAAAAAGTATTGGCTGATTTATTGTACCCATTATATAGCAATAAATCATTTATCGGTGGCCCTTCGGTAACTTTCACAGAAAGCACTACTAGAGACACTACTGATGCTACAGTAGTTCATTTTAATTTATCAGAAGAAGTAGCAATAAAACTTGGAGCTGAATTAGGTGGTGTTGGGTTTGAACTGACTCAAGGCATTAATTTAGATTATAACCGCATTACAGATAACTCAACAACCAACACCACACAAAATATTTTTAGTTACACCATTGATGAGCCAGATATCGCCAATAACTTTACGGTGGATATCTTCAATCCAAAGGATGGTTACGGGCCAATCTTTAAAACGAGAGGGGGAGAATCTTCTTGCCCTTATGAAGATGCAGATGTGACCAAATATTACCGACCTGGAGCAGTTATTAATGCGAAAACCATTCAATTAGAAGAACCTCAATTAACGGCCATTGGTAGTTCGAGCCTCTACAATGTTCCTGCAGATGCCGTGGCGACTTTCAACATTAAGTTGGCTAACCTTGGGCAAGAAGATGTGGTTTTCGATTTACGAGTATTGGAATCTTCCAATCCAAACGGAGCAGAAATTAGAATAGATGGGATCAATCCGAATAGAGCCTTTGTAGTACCGAAGTTAGCACCCGTAAATAAGCAAGTCACTATCCGAAAAGGAGCCACTCATATCGGTTACGACAGTTTAGCATTGGTGTTGCATTCCCAGTGTCAGTATGATATTGGAACGATTGGTTCAGAGAATATCGCTGATACACTTTATCTTTCGGTTTATTTCTTACCTTCTTGTACAGAGGTTGAGGTGAGTTCACCTGATGATTTGTTTGTGATCAACACTAATTTTAACAATATAATTCCAATAGAAATTTCAAACTATGACATTAATTATGGAGGGTTAGAGAAATTGCGTTTAGAGTATCGACCTTCTTCTCAATCTCAATGGATTCCAACAGTAGAGGAATGGTTTAAAGATTCAAGCAGTTTTAAAGGATTGGTGCCACCTCACCCAGCACCAATCATTATTCCTACCAACCAAGCTTACATCAATTATGACTTTTTGGTAGACCAGTTACCTGATCAAAATTATCAGTTTAGGGCAGTATCTACTTGTAAAATACCGGGAAATCCGGATAAGGATGAACCTTCGGGAGTGATAGGAGGTATAGTGGATCGAGTATATCCTCAACCATTTGGAACACCAAGTCCTGGCGATGGGGTATTGGATCCGAATGACGACATCTCAATAAAGTTTAATGAAACAATCAATTCAGGCAAATTAAACCCTGATAATTTTCAAATTACTGGAGTGCTGAATGGTAGTCCTTTGAGTTATGCGAAGACCATTTCTTTTGATGGAATAGCTGATTATTTAGAAATTGCCAATGGCTTCGATTTTGCCTCTGAAGACTTTACTATAGAATTTTGGGCGAAGAGAAATGGAATCGGTTCTGCACAAAGTATTCTTTCGCAAGGAACCGCTTCAAATAATAAATTCAGCTTAGGATTCAATGCTACTAATCAGCTCGAAATAACATTAAAAGATCAAACTTATTCTTCAACTTTCAGTGTGACTGATGTAAGCAGTTGGCATCATTATACCATCACTTTTAATAAGAATACAACAACTGTTGAGTTCACCAACCGTTTTGGTGTTACAACAGAAACAAGCACAAATAATAATTTCTTTGCCAACTATCAAAGTGGAGGTAAAACGTACTTTGGGAAAAGTGCAGTAAGCATTACTGATTATTTCGATGGTTCTTTATTTGAATTCAGAATTTGGAACAAGGCTTTAACACCTTTGGTTGTAAACTCAAGAAAAGGAGAATCATTAACAGGCAGGGAACCTGGCTTAATTGGTTATTGGCCTATGGATGATGGAAGAGGTTCCATTGCAAGAGATGTCGCAAGATTTAGACATGCACAAGTATTTGCCAATTGGGAATTGAATCCAAAAAGCCTTTCTGCAAGTTTTGATGGAATTGATGATTACGCCATTTTAGATGCTGCACAAACCTTATCCATAACTCCAGAAATGGACATGACCATAGAGTTTTGGTTTAAAACCTCAGGTGGCTCTACTATGAGTTTTTTATCAAACGGGACAGGTTTAGAGGATATAAACGATATCAACAGAAATGGATGGAACATTGAATTAGCAGCAAACAATACCATTCATGTTAAAAATGATGGACAGGATTTTGAGGCAGTTTCAACCGATTTTGCAGATAATAACTGGCATCATTTTGCATTAGTAGTGAATAGAATAGCCAATACTACTGCTTTTATAGATGGTGTGCAGCAAAACACAGTAAGTTCAGACAGTTTATATGGTTTTGGCTCAGAAAAACTAGCTATTGGAAGTCGGATACTTCAAAATGGAACGGTATTTACCTATGACCAGCCTTTTCAAGGAAACATAGATGAAGTACGAATTTGGAATTCTGCAAGATTGCAAAGTAATATTGAGTTAGAGCAATACCACCGATTGAAAGGGGATGAATTTGGACTTTTGGCTTATTATCCATTTGAAAAATTCATTAACCTACAAGCTGTTCCAGTATCGACATTTGAAGATAAAACAGCCAACGGTTTAGACTTAACAGCAAGCGGTACTATAATAACAACAGAATCTGCAACCATTGCCTTAGAACGGCAAGTCGAAAATGTGTCTTATTCTTGGGTAGTAAACAATGATAAAATTGTATTCAATCTAAATGAAGCTCCTGCAAGAATTGAAAATGTAACCTTAAATGTAGCAGTTAAAAATGTAGAAGACTTACATGGAAATGCAATGCAATCTCCAAAAACGTGGATTGCTTTTATAAACAAAAATCAAGTGCTTTGGCAAGATGCTAAAAAGAATCTGACCAAAGAACTTAACGATACTCTTACTTTCACAGCAACCATAATTAACAGTGGAGGAGATATTAAAAACTTCAATATTTCAAGCCTTCCAGCATGGTTAACTGCAAATCAAACAAGTGGAAGCATCAATCCATTAACGTCAGAAACGATAAAATTTACAGTGAATCAGGCGGTAAACATTGGTAATTACTCAGAAGACATTCTTTTATCGACCAATTTCGGATTTGATGAAAAGCTATTGATCAATCTGAAAGTTTCTAAAACTGCACCTGCCTTTGCTTTTGATCCTAATTTGTATCAAAATAGCATGTCAATTATTGGTCAAATTAGAATAAATGGAAGCATCTCATATCAAGCAGATGACAAGATTGTCGCACTAATAAACGGTCAAGTTAGGGGCGTTGCGAACCTTCAATACATTTCTGCCTACGACAGTTACATGGCGTTTTTAGATGTGTACAGCAATACTACGGACAGCATTGATTTTCAAGTTTGGAATTCTTCTAAGGGCGAGTTGCACATAGACGTTCAGCCAAGGTTGAAATTTGAGAGTAATGGTCTAGTTGGTTCGCCAAGCAGTCCTCAGTTTTTTGATGCGAAAAACAATATCTCTAAGCCTGTTATACTTCAACCAGGTTGGAATTGGGTTTCATTTCCATTGAACTCAGACTTGTTTAGTAACATTCCGAGCTTCATGAGTTTGAATAGAACTGAAGGTGACTTAATTAAAACTCGTGGCGATAGCGGTACAACACAATATGGTACTCAAACAGGTTGGCTAGGTGATTTAAATGCGAAAGGTATTCAAGCAGAAAAGTCATACATGGTGTATGTTTCTTCAACAGATACAATTGACCACAGAGGCCTTGCCTTGGACCCAGACACCATGCCGATTACAGTAAATGCAACGTGGAATAGAATTGGATTTATCTCATTGAAAAATCTATCAATCAATACAGCTTTAGCAAATTACAACGCAGTGAATGGTGATATAATAAAAAGCCAACAGCAGTTCGCTTATTACGACCAAAACTTGGGTTGGATTGGTAGTTTACAAACAATGGAACCAACAGAAGGCTACCTGTTACATGCTTCCGCTGCATCTAGTTTTGTTTATCCAAGACTGGGGTTATTGAGAACGAAGTCTACTAAAAAACCTGAACGATTAGAAGATGTACTACCCGTTCAATTCAGTCTGAATCCAAAAAACTTTGAAGAAAGTACAGTTGCAATAGCTGAATTAAATGGCTGCGATGAAATTGTTTCAAGTGAAGACTTTGCGCTTGCTGCATTTTATAAGAATGAAGTAAGAGGTTGGTCGAGTAAAGCCGAAAAACTAGAAAACGATTTGGGCTTTAGATATTTCATTACCGCTTATGGTAGTTCTGCAGAAGAATTTAGTTTCAAAATTGTTAACAAAAACGACGGTTCATTAATTGAATTAAATGAACGCATGCTTTTTAATAGCAAAACGATTCAAGGGACACCCGAAAATTCAATTCAACTGACGAGTATTGAACCTATAAACTGTGATCAATTTAAGAGCATAGAAACTCCGCAAAATGTTGTTGTTTTCCCAAATCCATTTACTTCTCAATTAACTATTACTATTCCTTCCATAATGAGTGAGCAAACTCAAATTGCTTTGATTGACGAGCATGGTAGAATTCTTTACCAAGAAAACACCAATGGAAGAACTGTGGTAAAATGGAATAGGAATAACATCGGCAACTTAGCTGTAGGTGTTTATCACATTCGATTTATAGATAACGAAGAAGTTGTAGTAGAGAAAGTAATCAAGTTGTAAGACCTAATTAATTAGCTAAAAAATGAAAATAATATATTCTATACTACTCCTGTCTATTATTTCGACAGCGCAAGCGCAAGCTCCGAGTTGGTCTGTTAATTCAAGTACCTATCAATACGACATGACCATTACAGCTGTAATTGAAGTGAATTGCGTAGAGTTAGGTAATACTGCAAATCAAATTGCTGTTTCAAGCAATGGTGTTGTAAGAGGAGTTGCTTACACTTCAAGCATTGGTGCCGGAAGGTACATCGCAATAATTTCAGCTTACAGCAATCAAGTAAGTGGCGAAACATTAAGTATTCAATTGTATGATGGTGTTGGAGATTCAATTTATGTTTCGATTGACTCAGTTCTATTTCAAGACAATGGAATAGTCGGAAGCCCTTCTAATCCGCTTATATTTAGAACAAACAACTCCCCTACTGCTATTCAAATTAACAGTGATTCAATAGTGGAGAACTTTCCAATTGGTTCATCAGTTGGAAACTTTAGTACGAGCGATTTGGATGTTTCACAGACACATTCTTACACATTGGCTAGTGGAGCCGGCGATACTGACAACGGACTTTTCTCAATTGCAAATAATCAATTATTATCAGGATTTGTTGCAGACTATGAGACCAGAAAAAATTACACCGTACGAGTTCGAACTACAGATTCAGAAGGTTGTTTTTATGAGGCAATTTTTCCTGTTGCTATATTGGACGGAAATGACATGCCTACCGATATTATTCTAACCAACAATAATGTAAATGAAAATATTCCGGCAGGTAATTTTGTTGGAGCAATTCGATCAGTGGATCAAGATTCTTCGGATTTTTACAATTATTCTTTGGTTACAGGTTCGGGCGATGCAGATAATTCGAATTTTATCATAAGAAACGATTCTATTTTCAGCGCCATTGTTTTCAATAAAGTAACACAAGGTCAACATTCAATTCGATTACAAACCGATGATCAAAGAGGAGGTGTCTTTAGCAAATCATTCACTATCCTGATTAAAGACATTAACAATTCCCCTACTCAAATTACATTGTCAAACAATGTGATTGGAGATAACTCGATGGTATTTTTTAAGGTTGGTAATTTCACCTCACTAGATGATGATTTAGGTGACATTCACACCTATAGCTTAACTGCCGGTGTTAACGATGACGACAATGCAAGTTTTGTAATTTCGGGAACAGAGCTACGAACGAACACCTCTTTTGATACAAGAACTAAAACGCTATATAAAGTTAGAGTACTTACAGATGATGGATTTGGAGGAACATTCCAAGACACCTTTAGAATAAACATAATCAATGACAATGCGGTACCTTATGATTTATTGCTCTCAAACAATAGTTTGGAGGAAAATAATACATTTGGAAATGTAATTGGAATTCTTCAAGGATTAGACAGTAACGCTTTAGATACATTTAAATATGAATTAGTTGCAGGCGCAGGAGATGCAAACAACACTAGCTTTTCGGTTAATAGAAATGAACTAATTACAGCAGAAATATTCAACTTTGAAGTAAAGACAAGTTATAACATTAGATTACAGGTATCTGACAATAAAAACACCACTTTTCAAAAAGCATTCACCATAACAATAAGTGACCAAAACGAAAAGCCAACTTCTACAAGTCAAGATTATGAAATAGCAGAAAACCAAGGCGCAGAAAGTGAAATAGGCTTAGTAGTTTTTAGTGATGTAGATAATGGAGAGGTATTCACATACAAAGTAATTGAAGGCAGTATTAATTTCTCAATTGATGAGAACTCCGGAATGCTATCAGCTATTTCGCCTTTTGATTATGAGTCTCAAATTTACTTTACTGCCAAAATTGAAGTAACAGATATAGGTGGTTTAAAAGATACTGCTAAAGTTGAAGTGGAAATTAAAGATCAAGTTGAAGGAAGTTTACCCGTTTCGGAATTCATCTCGCCTAACGGTGACGGAATGAACGACCTGTGGCAAATTCGAAACATAGAATTATACTCAAATTACCGTTTATCCATTTTTTCTGTCAACGGGCTAATAGTCTATGATAAACCAAACAATTACAACAACGATTGGAATGGAACCATTAGTGGCAACCCGCTCGACGATGGTTTATACTATTACTATTTGGTGAATAACGAAGACAATTCAATCAATTTTAAAGGAACAATAACCCTTAAAAAATAATGAAGACATTTAAACTAATTATAATCGGAAGCTTCTTATTACTAAGTGGTTCCGTCAGTTCACAAGAACTTGCCAACGGGTATTACAATTATGTAATGAACCGATTTAATTTGAATCCGGCATTTGCAGGAAACTCAGGTAAAATGTCGGCCATGTTGAACACTAAAACTGCTCAATCCGGATTTGACAATGCCCCAAGAAATACCTTTTTAGGATTTCATGCTCCCATTAACCAACAACAAGCTGTAGGGTTAAGAATGGTACTGGATAAGCGTGGTGGTTTTGAAGTTGCTAAGTATGACGCCGTATATAGTTATGAGGTAAAAATAAACGATGTCTCTGATCTAAGATTTGGTATGTCAGCAGGAATTGTTCGTCGTATGTTAAACTCTAATTCTCTCAAAAAACAAGAATTCTTGAATCAAGCAGATCCTAATCTAGCATCAGGGTATTTTGATGAAACAAACTCAATCATTGGAATTGGGTTATTGTACGATTACAAAAACTTTCAAGTTGGTTTTAGTGCGCCAAACTTAGTTGAAGGAAGTGAAGATATCTCAAACTTTCTTGTTGGAACATTTGGGTATAAGCACCTCATTAAGAACAGTAAATTCACATTATCCCCATTGCTAATTTATCAGAACTTACCCGTTATTGACAATCAATTCGATGCATTGGTGAAAGTTGATTACTCTGAAAAAATTTGGTTTCAAGCTGGGTATCAATCTACCAACAATCTAAATTTTGGTTTAGGATTCGATTTAGGGCCTTTTGGAGTTGGATATTCTTACGAAATGAATAATTCAGAGCTAAACAACATTGCAAGCGGCTCTAACGAAATTGTCATCACCATTGGCTTTGATTCTCACCAAATGAAGAAAGGAGATGCTACAATTAAAACACTAGACGAGCATGTTGAAAAACTAAATGCGATAATTTCGGACAAGAACAACACCTATAGCAAGGAAGATGCTATGACTGAAATTGAACGTATCAAAATAGAACTAAACTCTATGGAAAGGTCAAACAACAAAAAGAAAGCAAAAGAAATTGAAATGCGATTGATTGCAATTGATGCGCAAATAACTGAATTAGAGAATAAATATGCAAAATAGAATGAAAACAATTTCAACATTAGCTTTCCTGATTATTGCACAACTGTGCTTTGCACAAAAAGATAGTTCAGTAATAAATAATAATCAGGCCAAAATAAATGAGTTAAAAGAGCGGTTAATTGGTTTAACTGAGCAGAAGGAGAAAGAAACTTTCGATAGCTCTGCTTATAAAATCAATTACATGTTCCAAGAGTTTAAAAAACTGAGATTGGAAGTCAATAAATTGAATGAATCAATAAAAAAACAAAATGCAGCAAAAGATGCAATTCACTTAACAGCAAATGACGGTAAGCTCACTACAAATAAAACCTCAATTGATATTGAAGCTTTTTATATTATAGTAGATTCTGAAAGAACTCTTGAAAGAGCTGACAAAAAATTAAGCACGACAAAAAATTACGAAGTGTATAATATAATAATTATCGAGAATGCTAGAAGGACCTGGTATCATTTGGTATTGAAAGAAAAACTGACGATTAAGCAGGCAAAAAAGAATACAAATTCATTTCGAAAAAATGGAATCACAGATGCTTGGTGGACTTCAGGAAAAAATTTAATGCACTAATTATTAAATCTATAAATTCTATTTAGATCTACTTCGAGCATTGTAATTATAGTCAGTACCTATCCATTGTTTACTTTCTTTATTAAAAAAAGCTAGTTGCTCATATTGATTATAATACAAGATCAAATAATCATGCTTCAAAAGGTGGTCTAAGAAAGCACTTTGCTCTTTTTCACTTAGCATTTCTGTATGACTCAACTTATTTTTACGGATTAATTCTTCCATCAAAATCTTCTTGCGGGCAAGATATCTTAGTCAATCAAACTTCCGTTTCTGGTCTTCCTTCCTGCTGCTTCGGTTATACAACGATGTAATTCGATGCGGAATTTGCATCAACTATAAATCATCTGCCTAACGATATTGATGTTAATCTTTTTAATTCGACTGCTATAGCGGATACCTCTATTTTACCTTCAATACTCACTTCACGAATAATTATAAAGTATCGATTCAAAATAAATACAACCTTATATTTTGATTTAAACGTCGAATCTTTCAATGAGAAATTAACGGAAGAATAGCCCAAATTGTATGCCGTCAAAGAAGTTTGAACTTTTTAAACTAAAACCTAAGAAAGCGTTTCTATAGTTTAAGTTAAATTTTAAATATGATTTTGTCCTTGCCATTAGAGTTTTGGTTTTAATCGTTCTATCGTCGTTTTAGTTTTTTCTCACCTTTCCCATAGAAAACCTCTGTAAGAGTAAAGTTATTTATTGATTCGTGGAATCGTTCCTAATTGCAACGATGAACAAACAATTTGGTATTGGTGACAAATGCAGAACTAAATTAGAATTCAAAAATGTTGATGGTATTGGCAAAAGAGCTGCCAAACATATGATAAAATTTAAAGAAACAATCTCAACGGGGTTTGCAACCCTGCGGTATATTATCTCACTGTTATCAGTCTCGGAAATATAGTAATTACCTCTTTTAAAATTGTATCTCCTAATTCTGCATAATTTGAAGCTGACGAATAATTTCAATCGTTTGCATATTTTTCAAAACCTGCACCAACAGAATTTTAATGTATATAATTCACTTTTTCCCAGATAAAATTCCAACTAAATAGCTATATAGTGTGGTATTCTGTTTGTCAAACTTTAAACGTTTTGTTTGCTTACTTATAACCTGCATCTTGAAATAACTACTACATCCCCTCTGAACTGCTTTCTACTCCGTTTTCAATTTTTGAAACAATGGCTTTTGAAGTATATTTCTTAAAATCTGCTATGGTATCTTTTAATTGAAAAGGCCCGTTGTAGTTTACAGTCACATATACATAATTTGTTGTAATACAATGGGCGTAAACGTTTAATCCTATTTCTGCAATACAATACTTTAACAACTATATTATTATATGTCGCTGCTCTTTTCTGCTAAAAACATCTGTTCATTAAACAATAGTCATTGTTAAATAATAGCTTTTATTCTCTTTAATGGTATGTTTTATTCCTTGCTTGATTTACCTGAAATAATCAATTATTGTGTAACCTTAAAAAGAATTGTACAACCAAAGCAGTAATTATGGCTTTAGTTGCCGCACAGTTACAAACCACAGCGGAGGACGTTTCTAGTATTAATCAGCGGCCTGCGGTACAAATTACTTTTTAATGGATTATCAGACACGATAAGTTCGGTACTTGCTCACAATTTATATGGAAAAATAGAACATAGTTCAAACGGAAATCAGTCAGAATTTAATTTATCCAACAATATTGTAGGTTATGATTTTATCAGCACAATGCAAAACTTAGAATTAATTCACTTAAAACTTATTTTAGATAATGAAATAAGTTTCTAACAGTCAAGTACAAAAAGCTCTAAAGTCCTTTCTTTTACTATATATATCCAAATTAATAACCCTTTTCTAAGATTTGGACCATTTATTACGATTAATTGCTAAAAAGCATCGTTGGGAAATTCTATATTTAACTAAGTACTTGATAATCATAATAAATTCATAAACTATATTGTCACTAATTCATAAGTATCTTTGTTGTATGAATTATGATACAATAAGAATTGTTGAAGAAAAAACACTTGAAAACTCAACTATGAAAAATCGACTTGAAGAATGTCATGAATCCTGTATAATTTCAATCGGCAGAAAACTGAAAGAAATAAAGTCAGATGTAAAAATGCTAATGTATAGTGTTATTGTGTTATTTACATTGTTATTTCCCTCAATTAATTTTGCTCAGGTTACCGTTCCGAATTTAGGCTCTTCATTTGACTTTGTACTCTTTTCCGGTCTAGGAGCTGTTAGTAACACAGGATTACAGACTGCGATAAATGGAGATATTGGCACTGCAAGCGGTGCAATAACTGGATTCGCAGATTCCGGTTTAGGTGGTTCAGTAGAGATTGCTAATGCTAGAACAGCAGCAGCTGCAATTGATGTTGCAAACGCATACAACGAAATATTTGCCATACCTTCAGTAGCTCATGCTCCTGCTTTTGGTGGAGGTGAAACCCTCAATGCAGGGGCGTATTCTACTGCAGGAGCGGGGTCTGTTGGTGGAGTTCTTACACTAGATGGAGAAAATAATTCGAATGCTATTTTTATTTTTAAGTTTGGAGGTGCGTTTACAACGACGGCAACCACCACCGTAAATTTAATCAATGGGGCACTCGCCGATAATATATTTTGGATAGCTAACGGTGCAATGGCAATGGCCACTAACACAAGTATGAAAGGAACACTTATCGCAAATCCTGGAGCCGTATCTGCGGGAGATGGTTGTTCCATTGATGGAAGAATGTTTTCTGTATCGGGAGCAATATCCACTTATAATATGAAAGGAAATACGCCAAATAAATCCGCGCTTCCTATCGAATTACTCTCTTTTTCAAGTCATTGTAAAAGTGAAAATACAGTCTTAGAATGGCAAACTGCATCAGAAATAAATAACAATTATTTTACAATTGAACAAAGCTACGAAGGTGTTCAATGGAATATAGTTGGAACAACTGAAGGCGCAGGGAACTCATCCAAACAATTAAACTATTCGCTTACAAACATAAATAGAGATAATAGAAACTCTTATTATCGATTAAAGCAAACAGATCACAACGGAGACTATAAATATGTGGGTACAATTTTTACAAAAAAATGTAAAGAAACTGAGGATATAAAAATTTATCCTAACCCCACATCAGGAAAATTTAAATTACTTTCTGATAGATTTCCAGGCGACATAAGTTCGATTGCTATACACAATTCTCATGGAAAAGTGATACATAGCTCTAACGGAAATCAATTACAATTTGATTTGTCTAACAATATTTCAGGTTATTATTTTATAAGCATAATACAAAACTCAGAATTGATTCATGTAAAACTTATATTAGATAATAATAACTAATTGACAGTCAGTTTTCACGATTTCTAATTATCATCTGTTACAATTACGCTACACATTAATAACAATTTTTAAGATTGTATAACAGTACTGTTATTTCTAGGTTAATTTTTTGAATTTTGTTTTCCTTAGAGATTATGAATAAATTTGATATTATTGGAATCTATTTTTATAGGTTAAGCTTTCGAATATTTTTATTACTGCTCTTTTAACAGATTATTTAGTACTATTTTTATCAAACGCTTCATAAAATACAATAGCTTATGATGCATTTATATATACAACCAAACATTAGTCCGAACTTTTGTATCAAAAAAGTTCATGATTAATAAATTAGTGCAATTATTTTTAAAATTTTTTGCGCAATATAGCTTTTTATTTGTGATTGTTCCTTTACTTAATTTGATTACATAATAATGTTACGACTATTATATAGCGTACAGAAGTGCCAACTTCCGAACTTGATTATATAATGTATAATCTCTTAGATTAGTTCTTATAACCCGTGCAAAACAAAAAGGCCTAGTAGTAATTATTATTGGGGCTTTTAACGATTTCCTACTAATTCTCTTATAAATAGATAGTTAATTTATTAATGTTTGCAGGTACAATTTTAATGGTTTTCCATTGATTGAATTTGTTTTGCGTTAATCTCATAATTCTTAATTCCGTCCTCTCATTTTCATAAGGCGTACAATTTAACTTTCTAGTATGTTCATCTATTTTAATAGATTTAGAAAGAACTAATGATCCAGTATTTGCTAACTCATTTTTATTTGTATAAGTATTAATGATTCTATACGATTGGAATATTGAGTTTCATAGACAAAATATTAACTATCTGAATATGTATAACTTACCTTAGATATTAAACTTAAGGGACTAAAATGTTTATTGTCAACGAACCTATAAATTATATAGTATGTTGAATATCAGGTTCTACTTGAATTGGAGCCAATTCAAGTAGAACCACTGTATTGACCAACTCAACGAGCAAAACAGAGCGTTGATATTACTAGAACTAAAAACATACCACAAAATACTATTGCAGAAACCGTTGGTTTAGTGCACGGAACATTATGAACACGGTTAAGTCGAATTCGAAAATCACTTTTAAAATGTATCAAAAGTGGAAAATGATAACTTAAATAAATTATGGGAGATGCAAGCAAATGATAGCTCAAAATTTACTTCCAATGATATTATAATAAAAGCAAAAAGAACAACCCTGCGGACAATATACCAGTCTTACTGTAATGTCACGAACAGTAATTATATTAATTATTTATATTTTTTATTATGCACTCAATCAATGGAATACTTTTGATTTAGGTTTAATTCTTATGATTACAAGTCTTACATTGAGAATTATAATGGAATTCAATTCATTATATCGCTGAAGAAAACAACTTATTTTAATGACTCAAAAATCTTACCACGCTTATCTGAAAAAGTATTACAAAGCCAGACCCATGATAAATTATGTTATTACTCCAATCTGTATTGCGGTTTACATATTGGCTTTTTATTCTACTACCTTACCTTAAGAGGTGCTTTTCAAAAGCTTTCTATCATTACCTTCTAATTTGAGGTACTCCTTCTCTTATTGTTGTTATTGCTATTATTATTAAAAGCACTATCAAAGAACAACGGTTTATATAGCAATTGTATAAATGATAAATAATATCAAATAGAGTAAAGAAAACGTTGCGCAACACCGCACTTAATTTATTGTTAGTTCTAGCCTACTCACAAAAACTCTCGTGGATTTTCTATTCGGTTTTTATTTGTATATCAATTTCTTAAACAACGCAACAAACCGTACACACAAAGTTGAGCAACATTTGAATAAAAGAATAAAATTAACCAATATCAAATATAATTTATGGAAAAAAAGTTTGACAAAGTTGAAAGCGGAAATTCAATTTCAAGCAAAAAATGGAATTAATCTTATTATTTTTGCGGGTATGTAATGATTGGAAATATCTTACATATGGACTTTAGAAAACACTTTATATAACAAAAGTACATTCAGTTTTATGATTGGAGCAACCTTGCTTACTTTTGCTTTTGCTTTTGGATTATCTAAACTCTCAAAACAAATTGGAAAGTAAAAGACAACCCTCTGCAACCGATTGGACTTTTTCTGAACTTTCTCAACTAATTTACTTTCCATACTTAATTTTATCTTAATTAAGTATTCTGATTATTTCATTATAGCATACGCTATTACAACAGATGCTAATTTATTTCCTTACGCCTGGTTTTATGACGAGATTGGATATGCTGTTTGTGCTGTAATAATTTCTATTGAAACATTACTGTTTATAATGAATATTGAAGTTGAAAAAATGTGGATTGTTCCATTATTTACATCAACCACGGTATTTTTACTCGCAGGGTGGATTTTAATAAGGAATAAGAAGGAGAAGGAATAAAACGTTGCACGACAATGGCTATGAGTCATTGCTTATTGTCACATACTTCGGAAATTCCTGCGTAGTTTACAACTTGGTATGTACCTGTAAAGACAAGTTGCAATCCCCACAACTACCAACATAAAGGACCATTATGGGTAACTATAGACAAATTTTAGAATATTAAAATCATCAAAATTTCATTGTCTCATATTTCTATCAGTCTAAGTTCTGGAATAACTACAAAATATGTGACTATTTTTATTAAGCCGCTTTATTAAATATTTTTTCTAATTCTAACTACACCTCTTAAGGTGTTTTATACCCTAAAGTAGATGGTATTATCTTTGTATTGAACCATTTTATGTAGTCATTCAAACAGTCAAATAACTGTTGATTTGAGGTGAACTTGTATCTGTTGGTATATTCTTGCTTTATAGTCTTAAAGAGGCTCTCAGTGGCTATGTTATTTCAACAATTACCTTTTCTACTCATGCTTTGTGCTATATTTACATTTTCCCTGAGAACACGTGACATTTTGTTCGCAGCATACGGAACACCTTGATCAGAGAGAAATATAAAGTTAAATTTGATATTTCTAATACTAATCGCTGATAACCGAGTATTCAATACTGTATTTTCGACTGTCATATCTTCACTCAACATCCTACAACTATCTTTCTATTTGCTAAGTCAATAATTGTATTAAGATAGTTTCAATCATCGTTAACCCGAATATACGTGCTGTCAGACACCCACTTTGACTTATGGTAATACACTCAAAGTTTCTGTCTAAAATGTTTTTAGCAACTCAATAATTGTGATTTGAATCTTTAGTAACTACAAACTTCCTTCTTGAAATACTTCTCAATCCTAACTTTCGCATTAATACAGCAACGTAAGAACGAGAATAAAATAATTTTTCTCTTTCTAACATCTTCTGAAGACGATAACTACAATAATTTTCTCGGCTCTCTTTAAACAAGCCAACTATTCTACTTAGTAAGAAGGCTGTAGTTGTTTCTTTGATCGGTTTGTCTCTCATTTTTAGCCAATGGTAAAAGACGTTTTTACTTATATTCATATAATAACACATCTTTTCGATAGGAAATAACTCTTTGTTTTCTAACAGAAAATTATATTTTAATTGCCACTCTTGGAAAAGATACCCACTCTCTTTTTTAATATATTACACTCTAATTTAGTATCCTGAAATTATTTTCATAGCTTTTAAAATTCTAACTCTTCGGCAGATATTACTCTTTTCTATGATAAATCTCCTGACTTGGTCTCATACTCTCTACGCCAACGTCTTATTACTCCATCTTGCATATTATACTCTTCGCTAATCTCTTTGCTCTTTTACTAGAAATTAAAAGTTCAGCAATCATGGCTTGGAACTCGTTGTCAAATTGTCGTTTCATATTTCAAATTTATAGTTTCTGACTATAGAGATTCGTTTCATCAAATGTAGACACTCGATTCTTTTATCTTTTCTCAAACAATAGAAAACAAACAATAATTCAAGAATGTATTGACTTGTCTGAATTACAACAATATCTTGAACCAAACGAAATTGACAGTAATAAAAGACTAATAATTCACAATGATGGAGTTTTACAGACTGATTTAAAACTTTGTAAATTTAGCTTACCAGTTAAATTTATGACCAAGGAAGACTTATTATTTAATAATATGAGAGCATTTTTAGACTTTAACGTATTTGAACTTTCCGACTCTCAAGCAAATCTTGAATTTTATTCTAATTTTGAAGGATTAACCATCTAAATGACATTTGAAAAGACCCGCAACAATTGGAAAATAAAGCCCAACAAAATATTTGAAAACAAAACTTTATTCAGTTAATTAAAGAGCTTGATTTATTGTATAATTGATATTATATTGTCGTAAATCTAATACATTAATACTTTATTGTACAGGCTTAACAACTTGCTAAACTTGTTTACAAGTCTAATTATGGTAAGATAAATTTTTAGCAGAAAAAATCGCTGTTAGCAGTATTTCAATTTACAGTTTATTTGTCTCAAATTACTTATGGCAAGACTGACAACCAAACTTGAGATTGTCAGACTCAGAAAAAACAGAGATTAAAATAAAAACCCACAGAATTGTACATAATAAATTATTAATCATAATGTTAAAATATGTTTTCGCTTGTGAAAGTTCATATAATATACTCATAGATTTTATATTGTTCGATAAATTACAAAACTGCTTTGCATTTTTATTAATTAGTAAATTACAAACATTACCTTTACTATTGGCGTAACTAACTCTTCCGCGTGCGTTATGGGCAATTACTAAAGTTAGAAACCATTATCATTAAAAAAAATACGAGAAAATTAACTGTTATTATTAATACTTTTGAATTATGCAAGAAATTGATAAGACTAAATTTGACATCGAAGGATTTACATTGATAAAAAATGTATTAACTAAAGATGAAGTAGAAAAACTAAGAAAGGCTTCTTACAAATTAATTGCAGAAGATGAAAAAAATGGCAATTATATAATTCATCGTTTCGCTAAAAATCACATAGGGTGTCTGACAGCCATTTCTGAATTCCGTAAATTAATTATAGATGATCGTGTTCTTAAAATTGCAACTAAACTATTAGGTGAAAAGCCAACATTTTTTGGTGACTGTATTATGGAAATTGGTATTGGGAACAGAGGATTTCATAAAGATACTGCTAACAGAAATGATCAGACTCATCCTGATTGGACAGAAGATTATCCTGTAATTAGAATTGCATTTTATTTAGAAGATCATGCGAATCATTCCGGAGGATTGAAGGTAAGAGTTGGTTCACAAAATACTGTAAAGACAAATCAAGGCAAAGCTGTCATTCTCCCAACCCAAGCAGGCGATGCTGCAGCTTTTTGTCTACGAACAAGCCACGCAGGTAATGCAGTTAGATTAAAAATAGCTCCCAATATATCTTTACACACCAGTTTGGAGAAAAGAATTCCTAATTTCCTTAAGGTGCCTGAAGAAAAAGAACGGATTTCTATATTCTTAACTTATGGCCTTAAAAGCGGTGCTCTTGATCGTTTTATGGAATATATGTATAATCATAGTGTATATCAAAAAAGAATCCATAATACCAATTATTCAACTGCTGTAAAAGATGAGATTTCTTCAAAAGTAAATTTTATCGATATCACAGAATCTTACAAAGCATATAACAATCAACAGCAATGCCCAATTTTGAAGAAGTAGAATGTGCCGTATGTCATAGCAAAAATCGATTTGAAGTATCTAAAAAGGGGCAACACAATATTCCATTAAGCCTTGTTTTGTGCAAAGACTGTGGCTTGGGTTATCTGAATCCTAGGTGGGATGCTGAATCATATTTTAATTTTTATTCAAATGAATATGATTCCTATTATCGTCCTTCGTTAGTTTCTGAGATTAACACAAAAGACCCTGGTAATAGTCCAATAATTCATCGTTTAAGAACCAACAAGCTACTTCCAACAGACTTTACAAACGTTTTAGATATTGGAAGTGGTGCAGGAGAAAGCTTATTAAATGTTCAGAAATTATTCCCAAACGCTAATTTGTTCGCGATTGAACCTTCTGAAGAGAGTCAGAAGAATCTGACTGATAATGGAATTAAAGTAATATCAAATGATGCTAATTCCGATTGGGAGAAAGGAAGCGAAGGAAAGTACTCCTTAATTATACTCCGTCATGTCTTAGAACATTTCCTTAACCCACTAGAAGTTTTAAAAAAGATGCACAGAAGTCTGAGCGAAGACGGTTTATTATATATTGCAGTACCCAACAATTTACTACCGACGAAGAACTTAGAATCTAAATGGTTTAGAGTTGTTCATACCTACTATTTCAACAAGTATTCTCTGAAAAACATTCTTCACAAATCTGGATTAGAAACAATAGTAATGCAAGAAGGTGATGAACTAAATCAACATGAATTATTTACCATTGTAAAGAAAAGCAATGTGAATTTAGAACTTGAGATTTCATCTAATAACTATGAAGAACAAAAACAAGTGTTCGAGGATGGCTTAAAAAATGACAAAAAATCTCTTAATGTTTTAAAATCAACGTTACTTAATATTTTAGGGAAATCTTAGTTCGAACGAAAGTCTACTTTTGCAAGTAGTTTTTTATATAACCTATTAATATCTTCAGATATGTTAAGGTACAGTGTAAAAAAACCCACATACAACACTAAAATAATAGATCGATACAAAGTGTCAAAATAAATATTGAATGCATATGGTAAGATTTCTGCAATACCAAATGCACTAGCGAGAATGAATGTTACTTGCACTGTCTGTATAGAAAATGGATGGATATCAAATTTCAATCGTACAAATTGTGCTCTTATCAAATAAAACAATGTGAGTGAGAACATAGTTGCAATTGCACCACCTTCTAAGCCCCATAAAGGAATCATTATAGCATTTGAAATAACCGTAAAAATCGCAAGAGTAACGGATGTAATAGTATCAAATCTATAATATCGGGAAATATTAATTATCGATCCCGCAACTCCAAACATCATAGTTAATACTCTTGAAAGACCTAAAAAAAATAAAACCATTTTTCCTTGCCGATACTCTATTCGTTGTAATTCAAAAAAGTTATCCAAATTAGTCCATAATAAAATGAAAGCTATACCCCCTGCAAGAAATTGAGTGGTTGAAGATTTTTTATAAATAACTTCAATCTCATCAATCCGCTTTAATTTAAATGCTCTTGCAATTATTGGTGATGCAATTTTTGTAATTGCTATTGCTGGAATGAATATTAATATACTGAGATAAACAGCGTTCGCGTATATAGCTAAGCCTACTCCTCCAAGAAAATATCCAACCATCAAAATATCAACCTTAGCAATTAATAAATTAGAAAATCCTGATAATATTGAAAAAAAGCTATAATTAAAATAAACTTTTCTCATTTTATTTGGAAAATAGCGAAAATCAATTTTAACAAACAATTCCCCTTCTAATTGCAGATGAATAACGTAAATAACTAATGTTAAGAAATGTGCACACAAAAACACAACAATAAAAAGACGAAAATCTATTAACTCGTAATAAAACAAAACAAGAATAATTGTAATAAGAAACCTGTGAAAAACTTCCTTAACAAAAGTAGTTAAGGCAGTTCGTGCCCTAGCTTTAATGTAACCTTCAAGAACCAAATTCATTAAAAGTAAAAACGTCAACGGAAATAACACCCAAAAATATTCTTTAAAAAGAGTTGTCCTACCGATATATGTTTCAATTACAGTATTCTGAATTAAAAATAAAATTATAGCTGTAATAAGAAATCCAAAAAAAGAAATTATAATACTAATCGATAAGAGTCCTCCGTCATTTTTACCTTCTCGATTAAAAAAGGGAAAAAACCGAACCAAGCTACTTACACTACCTAAGCTAGAAAATGTAGCAGCAATAACAGCAATGCTTAATAGGGCTTCGCGCAAACCAAACTGCTCGATGGTAAACAATCGATTCATAAGAAGGCTAACATTTAAGAAACCCAAGATTGCACCGAGGTAACTAAATACAGTTGAAATAGAAGCCTGTCTAATTATTATACCCAAAAAATTAATTTAAAACATTTAGATCATAAAAGTAAACAGTTTTACTGTTGGTATATTTTATTTTATTTTTATAAATTTTATAATTCTATCCACTTCTCCATCAGTAGAATAAAAAACTTGACAATAAATCTTTCATATGCCCGAATATCAATTTTAGAACTTATTAAAACTTTAACTAGACTATTTCGACTATATGCTGGAACATCGATTCTGGAATACCTACAAAATACGTGACTATTTTTTTTAAGCCGCTTTATTAAATAACTTTTCTAATTCTAACTGCATCTCTAAAGGTGTTTTATAACCTAAAGTAGTATGTATTCTTTTTGTGTTATACCAACAGATATAATCCTTTAAACAATCAAATAGCTGTTGATTTGAGGTGAATTTATATCTATTAGTACATTCATATTTAATTGTTTTAAAAAGGCTCTCAGCGGTTGCATTATCCCAGCAATTGCCCTTTCTACTCATGCTTTGTGTTATCTTTATATTCTCCCTTAAAACACGAGACATTTTATTTGCTGCATATTGAACGCCTTGATCAGAATGAAATATAAAATTGAATTTGATATTTCCAATACTAATCGCTGATAACCAGGCACTCCATACTGTGTTTTTGACTGTCATATCTTCACTCAACGACCATCCAACTATTTTTCTATCTGCTAAATCCATTATGGTTGTTAAGTAGTTCCAATCATC